>JBPPMS010000138.1:0-85003 GCA_051306175.1 Mycobacterium sp.
GCGATGGTGATGCCCGCGATGGCGTTGTCGGCGATCGGTCTGGCAGCTTCACCCGAGCAGATGCTGCAGTGGGCACCGGAATACTTCGGCACCCCGGGAGACCTCAAGCTGCAGCGCTGGCCAATCTCGGAACCAGAGGGTCGCGGCGACGTGCGCAACCTGCGCACCACGGCCCGCCGCGGCGGTGTCAACTGGGTGATCGACGGGCACCAGATGTGGATCGGCAACGGCGGCATCGCCGATGTCCACGTCGTCAACGCGGTCGTCGACCAGCAACTGGCCACCGCGGCCAGGTGCTGTTCGCAGTGCCGGCGGACCATCGCGTCGGTGGCGCCAGATCGAGCTGCGCCGTCGTCGGAGTCAGATCGAAAGACATCGCGCGCTGATACCCTCGCGCACCCGGTGCCAAACTTTGCCGTCAGGCGGCTGGAGCCTCGTCGGAACTCGGCTGTGAGGCTGCCTGGGTCTGGTCGTCACCGTCGTCGGGGTCGGTCCCGGGCTGGTCAGGATTGTCGTCCTCGGCGATCTCGTCCTGGCCGGTGATCCCAAGTTCTGATTCCTCGGCGTCCGATTGCGCGGCAGCCGATCGGGCGCCAGGCGGGACAGCGGCGCCAACCCGATCAGCGAGCAACCGGATCGGGCGGATGCCGGGTCGGGGATCGCGCGGCTCCTCATCGCCTTCGGTTTCGGCTGTCGCGACGACGACGTTGTCCCCGTCCTGATCGACGCGGGCGGTCTCGGCGTCGTCCTGGGGCTCGATCAACTCGCTGATGCCGTCTTCGAAATTGGTCAGTCCCTCCTCAAAGGCTCCCGGCATCGCAGCCAGCGCCTCCGCAACATTTTCGGGCGGCGTGAACAGCGAAAACGGAACGTGCTGTTCGGGATGCAGGTTCTCGCGGTCGGTGTAACCCATGTCGATGAGCACCCGCAGGGTCGGCTCGATCAAGCCGAGAACCGGTTCGGTGAACGGCGTCGCTCCGACGCGCTCGGCGATCAGCCGGATGGGCCACAGGATCTGCAGCTGCTCGACGGGGATGAACACGTAGGTGTCGATGCCCTCCGCAGAGTTCTCGATGGTCGTCGTCAGCCGCGGCGACGGGTAGATGTCGGCGGCGTTGTACGACGGGTCCGCATGCGTTGAAAAGAACGCGACCAACGAATTGGCGATCGCGAGGGGATTGAAGTACGCCGGGAAGTCGGCGACGGTGTCGTATTCGACGGTGACGTAAGTGGTGTTGTACTTACTCGGCTGCGTCGGGCCGGTGGTCGTGAACCCGGGGATGATGCCAATCGTGAACCGCGCATAGATGCCCCCGTTGGGCACCGACGGTCCGGCGATCTGGATGAACTGCAGATCTTCGGGGTCGGGCGCCGTGGGGTCCTTCTCCAACATCCGACGCATGTACTCAACGACGATAGCGCCTTCGGAATAGCCCACCACCACGGCCGACTCGCCATCGGGCAGCCCGTCAGCGGCTTCGCAACTGCTCTCGGTGAGCGCGCAGTACAAGGTCGGAATGGCGTCCTCGACGCTGGGGTCGACCGGGATTCCCGCCGGATAGACGATCGGATGATAGGAATCGCCCGCGCCGATCAGTTCGCCGCTCAGCTTCACCGGGATGTTGACGCCCGCACTGTCGCTGCTGCCGCCCACGCCGTAGACGTAGGCGAGCAACTCAGCCGCAGTATCGCGCGGCAGGCGCTCACAGAGGTGGCCCGCCGCCACGGCCGACGACATCGCCACCGCCGTCGTGCCCACCAGCAACGCTTGCGGTCGCCAGCGGTTCTTCTTTTGTTTGCGATGCCTTGCCACGTGACCCTCGTCAGCCCGTTCTCGAAACCCATACGGCGGGAACGCTACCTGGTCAACGTCCGGTAGGTGACGCCGTTACCTACCGGATTTCGGTTCTAGCACTCACCTGTTTGCGAAGTAAACTATTTCGCGCAAAAGCCGCAGTGATCGGGGCGTGTCTGCTTGGTGACGACGGACTGACGCCCCGTCGACCGTCGGCCGGGCAGTGATACCCGTCCGGATACGCTGGCCGACCTCCCCAGCGAATCGACGTACTTGCCTGCGCCTGCGCCCTGAGCTACCGAGCAGCGATGTGTCGAGCAGCGCAAACGATTCTTGACGTTTGTGCCGACCAAACGCGTCACACCCTGTGATCTAGCCCTCAATTCCAGCGCGAATAGTAAGACTTTCTTAGTCGAACAACGCCCGTTACAACGAATTTCGTAGGTTGCTGCTCGCGGAGTAGATCATTCTAGGAGAGTCCGCTGAGGTAGCTGATCTACCCCGATTGCCATTGTGAGAAATCGTTACATAAGCCTGGTCTGAGGCATCCGACGTGGATGCTGATATTCCTAAGAGTCGGCTCGATTGAGCCTGGGAAACCGCAACTACACTCGACTGCGACCGCGCCCGTCCTGGCGCATACCAATGGATCAACTAGCGCTGGTGTATCACCGCGCCCAGGGGAGGATGACGCCATCATGGCAAACACTGCCGTCCGCGAACACCACGAGGCAACCGGGGGCGTTGCTGCACCGCTGCGTCCGCATCGGAGTGCTGGCAGGATGTCGCGTCCGCGGCCGGGCATGCACCACCCCGTGGCGCGTGAGCAGTCTCAGCCGTTGGCGGTGCCGCTGTTCGGCTTCGACCGCGTCGGCAGTGTTGACGTCGGAAGGGGACCGGTTTCCCGCATCGTCGAAAGCGGGCGCGGACGTCTGCTCGTGACGAACCCCGGATACGACGGCTTGGCGGTGCTCGATCCGGCGCGGCTGGCAATCGTCGCCGTCGCGGGAGACGTATACGAGCCGTTTGCCGGTGCAGCAGCCAACGGACGCGCCTACGTCAGCAGTGTCACCGTGTCCTCCGACGAACTCGCCGAGGTCGAGCCCGACAGCGGCCGACTCCTGAGTGTGCATCCCCTGATGGGCAGTGTGCGCGACCTCGTCGCGAGCAGGGATGGCAGTCGGGTCTACATCACGCGCACCGATGACGCCGGTGCCGATGTCGCCGTCTTCGAAACGGCGACAGCCGCACTCGCGAGCATCCCCGTCGGTGGTCCCGGCGCCATCGCCGACGCCGTCGCCGTGAGCCCCGACGGCAGCAGGCTCTACGTGGGGGTCGCGCTCAACTTCGCCAGCAACCTCGTCGTCGTGGACACCGCCACCGCACAGATCGTCAACACCGTCACGATCGACGCGCCGATCCGCGGCGTCGCCGTGCACCCCAGCGGCAGGCAGGTCTACATCCTGGGCAGCGATCCCGCCGCCGGTGGAACGGTGCACGTCGTCGACGCCCGCACCGGAGGAATCATCTCGGCCGCCCCAACCGGTGGCCTGCCGACCGCACTGACCATCAGCAGAGACGGCGGCAGGCTGTATGTCGCCGACATCGAGCAGGTGACTGTGCTGTGCACGGCTACAGCGCAGGTGGTCGACGCGATCACCGCCGGCGCCGAGCCGTCCTGCGTCGTCGAAAGTGCCGACGGCGCACACCTTTACGTGGCCGATTACGAAGGCAGCATCACCGTGTTCGCCATCTCGGCTGCCACAGTCCCGCACGTGGCGACCGCGCCGCCGACGATCCGTCGTCAGCCGCAGGTCGCCGGAGTCTGAGCGCGTTCAGGTAGGGCCTGTCAGCGCTCGGCGCGCTGGTAGGCGGTGACGACGGGAGCACCTGGAAATTCTCCGCTGACTCCACGGCGCTACTACTATCGGCGCATGCCTTCGCCGACCCTGATGGAACAGTCGCGCGCGATCCCTGTGTCACCCGAGGACGCCTTCGCCCAGACCCTGGCGATTCCACTGCCGCTGATCTTCCGGCGCTGGTTCGGGCCCATCGGTCCGGTGAAGTCGGTGCATCCTGCTGCCCAGTGGGGCACCGTCGGGCAGACGCGCACCGTCGCCCAGGTCGGCGGGGGAACGATGCTCGAGGAACTGACGCTGGTGGACCCGCCCAAGGCGTTCGCCTACACCCTGACTGACATCACCGGCCCCCTGGCGCCGCTGGTGGCGAAGGTCGAAGGGGAATGGCTGTTCACCCCGGTCGGTACCGGTACCGAGGTCACGTGGCGCTGGCTCGTGCATCCGACGTCGGACCTCACCGGCCGCGCAGCGCCCGTGTTCGCCCGGATGTGGCGGGGGTACGCACGGCTGGGGCTGGAAGAGCTGTCCCGCCAAATGCTCTCCTAATCTGCGGATTCGGTAGAACGGATTGGGTAACAGATAGGTCTGCCGGGGAGTGTCCGTCCGCCAGATCTGACGGCCGATTGCCGATGTTCGCGATGACGGTCTAGCCCTGCTGGTTCAATCCCCGCGCGTAGGAGCGTCCTTCGATGGCGGCGCCTTGGTGGCGTTCGCCGACGAGGCGTCACTTGCGGAGTTCACAGGCCGAGCACCGACGATCGGAGGGCCTTCTCGTGTCCGTCCAAAGCTCGGCCTGCGGCTTCCCGGCCGAGTTCGATGACCTCCGCCGCGCGATGAAAGTCGAGGCTGCGCGCCGCAGTGCGCGGGATCTCGATCACGATGTCCGGCGGGTAGGCCGCCAGTTGATGGCGGGCCAGTGCCGCTTGGGCGATGTCGATGGTCCGGTACATCACGTCGAAGCTGTTGAGCTTGGGCACGGCCTTGGAATCGCCCGTGTCGACGAACTCGCCGTCGGCGCCGTCCACGGCTCCGTCGTCGTCAGCCTCGGACGTGACACTGAACCGTCCCAGCATCGATTTCGCGGTCGTCGTCTCCAATAGGGCCGACGACCTGCGCAACAGCTTGTTCAGCCACTCCGACTGCGGCCTCGGGTCGCTCGGCAGGGTGCTTGCGTATGCGTCGGGATCGTCGCCGCTGAGGCTCACCACGATCGTGATGTCGGCGTTGACAGCGGTGATCGGCGCGATGGGCAGCGGATCGAGGATTCCGCCGTCGGCAAGCAGTCGACCGTCGAGTACATAGGGTGCGATGACGCCGGGAATCGCGATCGACGCGCGAATCGCGGCGTCGACGGGGCCGCGTTGCAGCCACACCGACTTGCCCGAGATCAGGTCGGTGCTGACGGCCGTGAACGGGATCGGCAGGTCCTCGATAAGCGCCTCGCCCAGGATGTCTCGCACCGCGTCGTGGATCTTCTCGGCCCGGAGGACACCCAGCGCGGTGATCGACGGATCCAGCAGGCGAAGGATCGCGCGCTGCGTCAGCGACCGCGCCCACTCGGCGTATTCGTCCAGCTTGCCCGCGGCCTCCAGACCGCCGACCAACGCGCCCATGGACGAGCCTGAGATACCGACGATGTCGTGACCGCGGGCGCGAAGCTCCTCGATGACACCGATATGCGCATAGCCGCGAGCCCCGCCACTGCCGAGCACCAATCCCACCCGCATGCCACTCATTCTCGCCCAAACGTGAGAACGGGTGGAAAACTGCGAGAAGAACTCACCATTTCGTTGATGTCGGCGACCCTAGCCTGCCACGACATCGCCGGGTCGCCAACGCCCGTCGAACGCGGGCTCGTCGGGGCCGTACACCGCAGGTAGGCGAACCAGCCGCGGCCGGGCACCGGCTGGAGCCAGCGGCCCGAGGTGTCGTCGGGAACGGTTGGCCCGAAGTGCAGCGCGATCTCGCTCTGGTCGGCAGGCGGGTCGGCGAGCTCGAATAACGAGCGCAGCGCGGCGTTGTCCTGGTCGGCTTGCACTTAAAAACGGGTCTGCGCGTCAAAGATCGTCACCGACCAGAACAATTTCTCCGGCACCGGCAACGGGATCGTCAATGCCCATGTCCTTGCGCCGTACAGGTATGTGCCTTCAGAGTCGCGCGCTTCGAGGTCGATGCCCGATTCTGTTTCGAAGCCCGCGTTGTCCGAGATCAGGCCCGCCCAATCCCACTGACGGTCGGTCCCGGCCACGCGGTCCGGTCGCGCGGAGGCGAAGGCCGAGGCCGCGGGCAGCTCGATCACCATCTGTACGGGGTATCGGAGTTCAACGTGAAGCCGACCTGCCGGGGTCCGCACGCCGTGATACCGATCGCCGTGTTGTCAGCGATTCCCGCACCACGGTTGCCCTCGCAGATGCTCTCAGCCGAGACTGTCGGATACCAGAACCGGTTGGCGGTCATCGCCCGCTGGTGGTCGGGGTCGTCGCGGAGTTGACGATCGGCTTCGGGGGAGGGGTATCCGGTCATGTCCGTCATCCTCCTTGCCATCGCCGAAACTGACGAAATGTTGCCGACCACTCGCACATATCCGCCGAAACTCACGTTTCGGCGTAGTTGATTTTCAGGTGGTGTTGAAACTAGTCTCACGCTACGATGAAAATCGAGAATCTCACGGGTGGGTGAAACACGATGGCCAAGAAGTCGATAACCCCTGGTCCGCGGGACGAGCGGGGGGTACTGGCGGCGCGCATTCTGTCGGCGGCGCGCGAAGCGTTCGCGGAGACGGGCTGGGCGGGCACCACCATGCGCGCGGTGGCGCGGGCCGCCGACGTCGACCCGGCGCTGGTCTATCACTACTTCGGCTCCAAGGAAGACCTGTTGGACGCGGCGACCAACCCGCCGCAGAAATGGCTGGAGGGGGTGGCAAAGACCTGGACGGTGCCCCAACCCGAACTGGGCCGGGCGCTCGTCGAACTCATGCTGGCCAGTTGGGCCGACGACGAGATCGGGCCGACGCTGCGCGCGGTGCTGCAGACGGCCGCCCATGAGCCGCGGACGCGGGAGAAGTTGCGCCTCGTCGTCGAGCGCAGCCTGATGGGTGTGTCCCAACTCGGGGCCGACGCGCACGACCGCATGATTCGTAGCGGGTTGATCTCGTCACAGCTCATGGGATTCGCGCTGATGCGCTTCGTCTGGAAGATCGAACCCGTCGCAACCATGGACGACGCCGCGGCGATCGACGCGATCGCCCCGAACCTGCAGCGCTACATCGAGGGTGATCTGAGCGACCCGGGGAATGCTTCCCGCAACGGCTAAGCGCACAGACCGTCGGCCGCTGCTTCGACCGCGACGATGACCGCTGCCTGACGCCCCGGGGTGAGCTGGGACCACGGGGTGCCGAACGTGCCGGGGCCTGCGGAGTCGGTGGACTGGATGCTTGCCAGATATGGTTCCACCAGCGTCTGCGGATCGCTGCCCTGGGCGGCCATCCAGATCTTGGCGGCGTGGCAGGCCTGGAAGTACTCCTCTTCCAGGGATTCCGCGCCCGCGTCGACCGCCGTCGTCACCCCGCCTGGAGACACGCCGATGTTGCCTGAAGGCGCCGGAGACGTCGAGGACGACGGCTGACCCTGATCCGACGCCGACGCCGACGCCGACGCCGACGACGCCGACGCGTTAGAGCCTTGCGTCTCGGGTCCGTCGTCCGATGAGCAACTCGACAACGGCAATGTCATGCAGAGCGTGGCGATGGTAGCCGCCACCCGACCGCGGCTCAGCACGGCGCGGGCACCGCGGCGGCCAGCTCGTCGGCCCAGGCCGCGTACGCCTCCGGCGTGGGATGGAGGCCGTCTTCGACCCGGTGGTCCGCGTCGGCCTGCTGCGCGTACCGGGCGCGCAGGTCGACAAACTCGCCGCCGAATTGGCTCGCTCCTTCGATCAGCACCGCGTCGAACGACTCCCGTTGTGCGTCAGGTCTGTCCCGCAGGTCGGACCTTGGGGCGACGCGACCACGAAAAGGCCGAGGGGGCGCTGTGATTGCACGTGGCGAGCATAGTTGGTGAGGTCCGTTGAACTGCGGGTTCTCAGACTCAGTGTGACGTTTAATCGCGACGCTGGTGGGGCGGCGACCTGCTGTGCCACACTTGTGTCCGTGCTGGAGGGGACCGAATACCAGGAGTGTTGTCGCGCCTAGGCGCCCACATCCGCTCCCAACTTCGTTCTGGAGTCCCTCGAAGATGCCCTCCCTGAGTTCTGCCCGCTCCGCACTGCCGTCCGCCGCCCTGACGGCGACCGTGCCGATGCCCACCGTCTCGGCCCCCACCCGGTTGCGGCCCCCAGACCTGTTGCACGCCACCGACCGCGGCGCCGACGACGTGCTGTCCGGGAGTTACGACCATCTGTTCCCCGCCGGTGGGCTGCCGGCCGACGAACGCTGGTTCACCAGATTGCACGGCGACGACGAACTGGATGTCTGGCTGATCAGCTGGGTGCCGGATCGGTCCACGGAGCTGCACGACCATGCTGGATCGCTGGGTGCGTTGACGGTGCTGACCGGTGCGCTCAACGAAATACGATGGGACGGCGTGCAGATGCGCCGCCGCCGGCTGGTCGCAGGCGATCAGGCCGCGTTCCCGCTCGGTTGGGTGCACGACGTCTGCTGGGCACCTGCGGCGGCACCGGTGGAGGTGGCCACCCCGACGTTGAGCGTGCACGCGTACTCGCCGCCGCTCACAGCCATGTCCTACTACGAGGTCACCGAGCGCAACACGTTGCGGCGCCAGCGCACGGAGCTCACCGACAAGCCGGAGGGCGACTAGCCGATGAGCCGGATCGACGACGTCCTCAACGCGGCCAGGGCACGGCTGCACCGCCTCGAGGCCCGCGAAGTACCCGCGGCGTTGGGGCGCGGCGGGATCCTCGTCGACATCCGGCCGCAGGCGCAGCGCGCGGCAGAGGGCGAAGTGCCCGTTGCGCTCGTCATCGAACGAAATGTGCTGGAGTGGCGTTGCGATCCCACCAGCGACGCGAGGCTGCCCCAGGCAACCGGCGACGACGTCGAATGGCTGATTCTGTGTTCGGAGGGTTACACCTCCAGCCTGGCGGCCGCGGCCCTGCAGGACCTGGGCCTGCACCGTTCCACCGACGTGGTCGGCGGCTACCAGGCGCTGCGCAGCACCGGAGTGCTCGAGCGCCTGTAGCGCCGTCGCTGCAGTGTCAGCCGTCGGCGTGCAGCGCCGGGCGAAGCCGGTCGGTCTGCTCCGGCGTCCAACCAGGTGGCTCGAGGATCGCCGCCCAGGCGTTGGCGACGTCGGGAACGTAGACGTGGCCGTGTCCGGGCGGCACGTCGATGGCGACTGCCATGTCCGCGGACACCTGCAGGAACGTCACCACGGGAATCCACTCCATGGTCGGCAGCACGTCGTAGCCGCGCGCCTCGCGCAGCCAATCCGGCTTGCTGAACAGCAGGTCGGGATCCCACCACGAGATCGGGTCGGAGGCGTGCTGGAGATACACCACTCGCGGTGTTTCCCACACGCCCTCGGGGCGGTCCAGATTCTGTGGTGTCGCCGCGAAGCGGACGTTGGCGCCACCGTTGTAGATCGGCAACCACTCCGGTGACCCCGGATCGCGGTTGTCCTTCAATGCGGTCCACACCGTGTTGTTGAACGTCGGCCCGGAGAACAACGCCCCGTCGGTGCGGGCGAGCATGTTGTTCAGGCTCAGGAACGGCGCCTCGCCGCCGAACGAGCCGAGGCTCTCGCCGAACACGACGAGCTTGGGCCGATCGGCCTCCGGCCTCTCCCGTATCAGTGCGTCGACGGCTTCGAACAGCGCCTGGCCGGACTGCCGTGCGTTCTCCTTGTCCACCAGGAATGACAGCCAGCTGGGCAGGAACGAGTACTGCATGCTGACGATCGCGGTGTCGCCGTTGTACATGTACTCCAACGACGTCGCCTCGGCTTCATTGATCCACCCGGTGCCGGTGGTGGTGGCCACCGCCACCACCGCACGGTCCAAGCCCCCGGTGCGTTCCAGTTCACGGGCGGCGAGCGCCGCGGTTTCCTTGATGCCGTCCGCCGACCCCAGTCCCGCGTACGCGCGGATGGGGTCGGTGGCGGGAGCGCCGTTGAACTCCGCGAGCTCCTCGGTGGATGGTCCGCCGCTGACGAAGATGCGGCCCTGGTGGCCCAGCGACGACCACGACACCAGCGAATCAGGCCCGCCGGAACGCATCGGGGTGGTGGGCGCCGGTGTGTCAGGGCTCTCCTCGTTGTTGACGGCCTTGAAGGTGGCATTCAGCCGCTCCATGCCGATTCGGACGACGACGCCGTTCAGCAGCGCGATGATCAGCGCCACCACGAGCAGCACGGCAACGACAGCCGAAACCCTTGGGGGCGCAACACGATTGAGCTGGCAAACGAGGAAGCGTACGAATTTCCCGATCAGCTGGCCGATTTCCACGAACAGCCACATCACGATCAGCGAGATCGCCGCAGAGATCGGATATGCCGACCAGCCCAGCCGCGGGACGTTCATCAGATCGCGGACGTCGTTCTGCCAGATGCCCCAGCCGACCACCATGACGCCGGTGCCGAAGATCGCCGCGGCCAGCAGCGTCACCCATGCCCGCAGCGGTGCAGGCTTGAAATCTTTGGACAGCATGAACCGGACCAGCCAGGCGGCGAACGTACCCAATGCGTAACCCACGGCGCCGGATCCGGCGCTGACCAACCCCTGGAACAGCGGGCCCCGGGGGAGTAGCGACGGCGTCATCGACAACCAGACGAAGATCAGCGCGACGACGGTCCCGGTGAAGGTGTAGTGGCGCACCCACCACGCTTTCGTTGTCCCGGTCGCGTCGGTGTCCCCGGTCCGCGCGTCGACGGGTCTGCTCCGAGGGACGGCGACGGCTGGGCTGTCGTAGCCGTCGTAGCCGTCCCGGTGTTCGTCATCATCGTGGTCGGTGTCGTCGAAATCGTCGTCGCTGTCGTAGTGGTGAGACGAATCACGATCGGGTGACTCGGCGTGGTCGTCCGAATCGCGACGGATGGCATCTCCTACGGACATACCGACGAATCCGCCGCTGTCAGTACCTCGGCCTGTCCAAGAACCCGCATCACTCACGCAAGCACTTTAACGGTGCGTGAACTGTGGTGAGCGTTTCTCGCTGAACGCCGCCATCCCTTCCTTTTGATCGGCGGTGGCGAACGCCGAGTGGAAGATCCTGCGCTCGAAGAGCAAGCCCTCGGCAAGCGTGGATTCGAATGCGCGGTTGACGGCCTCTTTCGCCATCCGGGATGCCGAACGCGACATCTCGGATATGGTGGCAGCCACTGCCTGTGCCTCTGTCAGCAGATCGTCGGCGGGCACGACGCGCGAAACCAGGCCGCTGCGTTCGGCTTCGTCGGCAGCCATGTTGCGACCGGTCAGGATCAGATCCATCGCCTTGGCCTTGCCGATCGCGCGGGTCAGGCGCTGACTGCCGCCCATACCAGGTAGAACGCCCAGTTTGATCTCGGGCTGGCCGAATTTCGCGGAGTCGGCGGCGATCAGCACGTCGCACATCATCGCCAGTTCGCAGCCCCCGCCCAGCGCGTAGCCCGCGACCGCGGCGATGGTGGGGGTACGCACCTGCGCAAACTTGTCCCAGGCCGCGAAGTAGTCTGAAGCGAACACGTCGGCAAAGGACAGATTGGCCATCTCTTTGATATCCGCCCCGGCGGCAAAGGCTTTCGCCGAACCCGTCAGCAGGATGGCGCCGATACCCTCGTCACCGTCGAATTCCGCTGCTGCGGTGGTGACTTCGGCCATCACCTGGCCGTTCAGCGCGTTGAGCGCCTTGGGTCGGTTCAGGGTGATGAGGCCGACGCGGTCGTCGCGCTCGACGATGATGGTCTCGTAAGTCATCTCAGTGCCAGTCATGCCAGTGCCCTCCTAGAACGACAATTCGGGATCGACGGCGTCGAAGTAGGCCTCGACGTCGGCTTCTGCGACGGCCGCCGGCGACGCGGGCGACCACTTCGGGTTGCGGTCTTTGTCGATGACCATGGCCCGGATACCTTCCGGAAGATCATGCGATTGCAGTGCCGCGCAAGAGGTTCGATACTCCTGCACCAGCACTTCTTCCAGGGTGGCCAGCGTGCCGGCGCGGCGCACGGCTTCGCGGGTCACCGCCAGTGCGATGGGTGACCGACCGGCGATCAGGTCCGCCGCTTCGCCGGCCCGGCCCGCCTCGTGGCCGCGCAGACGGGCGATGATGTCGGCGATCGTCTCACCGGCGTAGCACTCGTCGATCCAGTGTTGTTGCGCGAGTGTGCTCGCGGGCGGTTCGATCGCGTGCGCGCGCAACGCCGCGTCGACCCCGTCGGTGGCGATGGCCGCGCTGAACGCGGCCAGTGTGTCCTGTGGTACGTAGTGATCGGCGAATCCCATCGCGATGGCGTCGGCGCCGGAGAAGGGTGCGCCCGTCAGTCCGGCGTGCAGGCCGAGATGTCCAGGTGCCCGCGAGAGCAGGTAGGTGCCGCCGACGTCGGGAATGAAACCGATGCCGACCTCGGGCATCGCGATCTTCGACTTGTCGGTGACCACGCGGACGCCTGCGTGTGCGCCGACGCCGACGCCGCCTCCCATCACGATGCCGTCCATCAGGGACACATACGGTTTGGGGTAGCTCGCGATGTAGGCGTTGAGCTGGTACTCGTCGTACCAGAAGCGGCGCGTTTCCGAGCCGCCGTCGGCGCGGACGCTGTGGTAGATCGCCACGATGTCGCCGCCTGCGCACAGTCCCCGCTCACCTGCGCCGTCGAGCACCACTGCCGTCACGGCGGGATCGTCGGCCCACTTGAGCAGCACTGTGTGCAGCGCGGACACCATGGTGTGGGTCAGCGAGTTGATCGCCTTTGGCCGGTTGAGTGTGACAAAGCCGACACCGCCGTCGACTCGGGTCAGGATCTCGTCGGTTTCACCCGTCACGCGCGTCATTCCCCTCTTCGGATTCGCATCTCATCAAAGCTTGGAACTCCAAGTAATCAAGTGCAATCTAATCGTTGCCACACGGGCGTCGCGCGCGGGTAATGTCTAGCTCCGAGCGACCTGTCAGTTCCCTGTGGACGATTCCGGGAACTCGACGAGGCCGATCGTCGTTAGACGTTTGTTATCCATGCACAGCTTTGAGAAGGGATCCGACGGTGCGGGAGTCAAGTAACCCGGTATTTCGTTCGCTGCCGCGCGAGCAAGGCGGATATGCGCAGTTCGGCACCGGTGCGGCCGGCGCAGGTGCTGCCGTTCAGCAGGGCTACGGAGCCGAGCCCTACCTGGACCGTCCGCAGACGGGCGTTTCGCGCCCCCTGACCATCGACGACGTCGTCACCAGGACCGGCATCACGCTGTTCATCGTGACTTTGGTCGCGGCGGTGTCCTACTTCATGATCGGCGCCAACGAGGCGCTGATGTTCCCGCTCTTCATCGTCGGCATGCTCGGCGGTCTGGGCGTGCTGCTGGTCGCGATGTTCGGGCGTAAGCAGGACAACCCCGCGATCGTGCTGACCTACGCGGCGTTCGAGGGCCTGTTCCTCGGTGCGGCGACGTATCTGTTCGCCAACCTCGTCTCCGACGGCGGGGCCCCGATGATCTTCCAGGCCGTCGTGGCCACCTTCGGTGTGTTCTTCGGCATGCTCGTCGTCTACAAGACCGGTGCGATCCGCGTCACACCCAAGTTCACCCGCATGATCGTCGCCGGCATCTTCGGTGTCGTCGCCCTGGGGCTGGTGAACTTCCTGCTCGCGATCTTCACCGGCAGCGCGCCGCTGACCAACGGCGGCCCCATCGCCATCATCTTCTCGCTGGTCTGCATCGCGCTTGCGGCGTTCAGCTTCCTGCTGGACTTCGACGCCGCCGACCAGATGATCCGCGCCGGTGCGCCGGAGAAGGCCGCCTGGGGCGTCGCGCTGGGCCTGACCGTCACCCTGGTGTGGCTGTACCTGGAGATCCTGCGCCTGCTCAGCTACTTCAACAACAACTAGTTCGACGACTAGGCTCGCAGCCTAGAAACTCGCAACACCCGAAAGGCCGGCACATCACGTGCCGGCCTTTCGCCTGTCTGGAGGGTCTGACTCTGCAGGTATCTAGCTGAGTCGCTCGACCACCATCGCCATCCCCTGGCCGCCGCCGACGCACATCGACTCGATGCCGAAGGTCTTGTCCTGGGTGGCCAGGTTGTTCAGCAGCGTCGCCGTGATGCGGGCGCCGGTCATGCCGAACGGGTGGCCAAGCGCGATTGCGCCGCCGGAGACGTTCAGCTTGTCCTCGTCGATGCCGAGTTCGCGCGCGGAGCCGAGGACCTGCACGGCGAACGCCTCGTTGATCTCGACCAGGTCGACATCGGAGATCTGCTTGCCTGCCTTGGCCAATGCCTTCTTGATCGCCTCGATCGGGCCGAGGCCCATGATCTCTGGCGACAGCCCCGATACCCCCGTGGAGATGATGCGGGCCAGCGGCGTCAGCCCCAGCTCCTTGGCTTTGGTGTCGGACATGATCACCACGGCGGCAGCGCCGTCGTTCAGGGGGCAGGCGTTACCAGCGGTGATGGTGCCGTTGGGTCGGAAAACCGGCTTGAGCTGGCTGATCTTCTCGTAGGTGGTACCTGCGCGTGGGCCGTCATCCTTGGAGACGACGGTGCCGTCAGGCAGTGTGACAGGCACGATCTCGCGCTCGAAGAAGCCGCTGTTGATGGCTTCCTCGGCACGGTTCTGGCTACGCACACCCCAGTGGTCCTGGTCCTCACGGCTGATCCCGGTGAACAACGCCACGTTCTCGGCCGTCTGACCCATCGCGATGTAGATGTCGGGGAGGTGGCCGTCGGTGCGCGGGTCGTGCCACTCGTCGGCGCCCGCGGACTGTGCCACGGTGCGCTCCTGTGCTTCGGCGAACAACGCGTTCGTGCTGTTGGGTGCGCCATCTGCGGCGCCGACGCCGAACCGCGACACCGTCTCCACGCCAGCCGAGATGAACACGTCACCTTCGCCGGCCTTGATGGCGTGGAAGGCCATGCGGGTGGTCTGCAGCGACGACGAGCAGTACCGGTTGACGGTCGTGCCCGGCAGGAAGTCGTAGCCCAGTTCGACGGCCACCGCGCGGGCGATGTTGTATCCGGCCTCGCCAGCAGGCTGGGCGCAGCCCATCATGAGGTCGTCGATATCGCCGGGATCGAGCGCGGGCACCTTGGCCAGGGCCGCGCGCACCATCTGGGCGGCCAGGTCGTCGGGGCGCATGGTCGCCAGCGATCCCTTGACCGCTCGGCCGATCGGTGAGCGGGCGGTCGCGACGATGACGGCTTCGGGCATGACAGCTCCTGTCTACGGTGTTAGTTCTCCCGTCGCTTCGCTCGCCCGGGATTTCTCCGAATCTAGCGCCGTGGTCCGATCGGTCAACCGGTGGGCACCACTACCGGGGCGGGGACGCCGGTCGAACGCCGCCACAGCCGTGACAGCGAGCCGAGCCGAAGCGGCAGCCGTTTGAGCTCTTGGGCGCGAGATGCCAACGCAGGCTTGAGTTCTGCCGTTGCCGACTCTTCGCCGAGGGCATTGACGAGGGCAGGAAGCAACTGGTTGGCGGCCAGAGCGTAGCCGGCAGCCGACGGGTGGTACATGTCGTCCGAGAACAACACTTCGGGAGCCTGCCGGAAATCCGGCGACAGCAGGTCGGCCAGCGGAACCGGGATTCCGCCCGCAGAGCGGACGGCCGCTGCCTGGGCGCGCGCCAGGCGTAGGCCCCGCGTCCGCGCCGCGTAGCGCAACGGCTGCGGGATGGTGGTGATCACGCCGAAATCCGGGCACGTGCCCACGACAACGACGGCGCCGCTCACGCTGAGTCGTTTGACCGCCGCCCACAGCCGTCGGGCTGACGGGCGTACTCCGTTGAGCGCGGTGACATCGTTGGCGCCGATCATGATGACGGCGGCATCCGGTGGTGGTCCCGCAACGAACATAGCGTCCACCTGTCCTGACAGACCGCGGGATGAGGCGCCGACGATTGCCTTGGTGCTGAGGCGGATTCGCTTGCCGGATTGTTCGGCCAGGCCACGTGCGATCAGCACGCCGGGGACTTCGTCGGCGCTGTGGCACCCGTATCCGGTGGCCGTCGAGTCGCCGAAAACCATCAGGTGCAGGTCGAAGGGAACTCCGCGACTCCATCGTTCGACCGGGCCGCCGCCTGAGGTGTAGACGCCGTCGGCGCGCGGCGGTACGTCCCAGGCCTGCGGGATCACCTGGCGTACCTGATTTGCTTGAACCGAGAGCAGGTTTTTGGCACCGATGACCGTGCCACTTGATGCGACGGCGGCTGCCGCTGCGAGAGCCACCGTCGACCAACGCGTCACGCGGATGCCCACCCGAGTCATTTTAGCGGCGATCTGGCTGCCGACACGCCGCCACAACCGGGATCCGATCACAAGGCGGTATCAGATGCGGTATCAAATAAGACTCACGAGCTGTTGAACCTAATGAGGCTGTCAAGCTAAGTTACCCGGGTTGGCTGGATCAGCAGTTGGAACCTGGGTACTACAACGGCGTAGGAGGGTTGGCGATGACTGCACCCAGTAAAGTTCCCGAGTCGATGCGTTTTGCAAAAAGCGCAGTTCAGGCCGCAAAACCGCGAAAGTACCGCGTCAGTGAGGGCGCGCCGCTGGAGGTTGTGGAAGACGGTCCCAGTCTCGCCGGACGACTCCTCGGACTGTGCGCGCTGATGACGATCAAGCCAACTCTGGCGGTCGGCAGCTACGCTCCTCATGCACCGTGGCCGTGGAGCCTGGTCGACTTCGCGTCGCGCGTGTTGAGGCCGCCGACCGGGACCATCCGCGCCACCATCGCGCTGCCGAACTGCACGGCTCAGCTGGTGCGTGCTCCCGGCGTATTGCCTGCCGACGGAAATCGTCGCGTCATCCTGTATCTGCACGGTGGTGCGTTTTTGACCTGCGGCGCCAACTCGCACGGCCGGATGGTGACTGAGCTGTCCAATAGCGCTGATTCGCCGGTTCTGTTGGTGAACTACCGGATGATCCCCAAGAATTCGGTCGGAGAAGCCGTCGATGACTGCCACGACGCTTACCACTGGCTGCGGCGCAAGGGTTATGACCCCGAGCAGATCGTGCTGGCAGGTGACTCCGCGGGCGGTTACCTGTCACTGGCTCTTGCCGAGCGGCTGCTCCGCGACGGCGAGACGCCCGCCGCGATCGTGACCATGTCGCCGCTGTTCGAGCTCGCGGCACAACCCAAGATGTCCCACCCGAACATCAAGAGCGACGTGATGTTCCCCGCGAGGGCGTTCGACGCGTTGGCCGATCTCGTGGCCAGGGCGGCCTCCCGTCGGATCGTCGACGGGGTCCCCGAGGAGGTCTACGAACCGCTGGACCATATCGAGCCGGGGCTGCCGCGCACGATGATCAGCGTCTCGGGATCCGAGGTCCTGCTGCATGACGCACGCCTGGCCGCCCGTCGGCTCGCCGCCGCGGGTGTCGACGTCGAGCTGCGCATATGGCCGGGCCAGGTGCACGTGTTCCAGATCGCCGCGCCCTACGTACCCGAAGCGAAGAGATCGCTGAGGCAGATGGGGGACTACATCCGAGAGGCCACTGGCTAGTTCCGAGAGGCCACTGGCTAGTTCCGAGAGGCCACTGGCAAGTTTCACCGGTCCGCCTATGCGGTCGTCTGCGCCGCTTGAGAGCATGGGCGTATGCGGATCGCGCGGCACATCAGTGAACTCATCGGCAACACGCCTCTCGTCGAGTTGAGCTCAGTTGTGCCCGACGGTGCAGGGGTGGTCGCCGCCAAGATCGAATACCTCAATCCTGGCGGCAGCGCCAAGGACCGGATCGCGGTCAAGATGATCGACGCCGCGGAGGAGAGTGGCGAGCTCAAGCCCGGCGGCACCATCGTCGAACCCACCTCGGGTAACACCGGCGTCGGGCTGGCGTTGGTCGCCCAGCAGCGTGGCTACCGGTGTGTTTTCGTGTGCCCGGACAAGGTGAGCGAAGACAAGCGAAACGTCCTGCGCGCCTACGGCGCCGAGGTGGTCGTGAGTCCCACCGCAGTTCCGCCGGATCACCCCGACTCTTACTACAGCGTCTCCAACCGACTCGTCGGCGAGATCGAGGGCGCGTGGAAGCCCGACCAGTACTCCAACCCCATGGGGCCAGCCAGTCACTACGAGACCACCGGACCTGAGATCTGGGCCGACACCGACGGCACAGTCACCCACTTCGTGGCGGGCGTCGGCACCGGAGGCACCATCACGGGCGCGGGCAGATACCTCAAAGAGGTGTCCAACGGGGCAGTCCGCGTCATCGGTGCGGACCCCGAAGGATCTGTCTATTCCGGCGGCACCGGCAGGCCCTATCTGGTGGAGGGCGTCGGCGAGGACTTCTGGCCGTCGGCCTACGACCCCGACATCGCCGACGAGATCATCGCGGTGTCCGACGCCGATTCCTTCGACATGACCCGCAGGCTGGCCCGCGAGGAAGCGCTGCTGGTCGGCGGATCGTGCGGGATGGCCGTGGTCGCCGCGATCGAGGTGGCCGCCAAGGCGGGCCCCGACTCCCTGGTAGTGGTACTGCTGCCCGACGGCGGGCGCGGCTATCTCTCGAAGATCTTCAACGACGCCTGGATGTCGTCCTACGGGTTCCTGCGCAGCCGACTCGACGGGTCAGTGGCCCAGCCGACGGTGGGAGACGTGTTGCGGGGCAAGTCGGGTGAGTTGCCCGATCTGGTGCACACCCATCCGTCCGAGACGGTGCGCGACGCCATCGGCATTCTCCGGGAGTACGGGGTGTCGCAGATGCCGGTGGTGGGCGCCGAACCGCCGGTCATGGCCGGAGAGGTGGCTGGCAGTGTGTCCGAGCGCGAACTGCTGTCCGCCGTCTTCGAGGGCAGAGCCAAACTCGCCGACGCCGTTGCGCTGCACATGAGTCCGGCGCTTCCCCTCATCGGAGCGGGCGAGTTGGTGAGCACTGCGGCCAAGGCACTGCGCGACAGTGACGCGGTGATGGTGGTCGAAGAAGGCAAACCCGTGGGTGTCATCACCCGTCACGATCTGCTCGGATTCCTCTCCGACGGCGCGCCGCCCCGGTAGCAACGTTTCATCCGTAACGGGCGCGCGGATGACACGTCGTGAAAGCACGGCCCGATCAGCACGCCCAGCAGTCATGTCTCGCGTAACGTGAGCCATCGTGATGGTTGCGGTGACCGGCACGGGAGGGCAAACGTAATGACTAATCAGCCACCAGGCGGCTATCCGCCTCCGCAGGGCGGTTACCCCCAGCCGGGCGGCTACCAGCCCCCGCAGGGCGGGTTCAAGCCGCCGCAAGGCAATTATCCGCCGCAAGGCACTTACCACCCGGCGCCGCAGGGCGGCTACCCACCACCCCCGTCCTCACAGGGCGGCTACGCGCCGCCTCCGCCGCTCGTGGGCAGCGGCCCCGACGCCTACACGCCGTGGATCACCCGGGTGCTCGCGTACGTGATCGACATCGTTCCGGTGATGATTGTGCTGGGCATCGTCTACGTGGTCGCGTTCGGTTCGATGATGGCTGGGGCTTCATCCGCCACCTGCGATCAATACGGCAACTGCGACGCCAGCGGCTTCCTGGCGGTCAGCGCCTTCGGAATGCTTCTGATGTTCGTCGCATGGGTGGCGACCATGGTCTATGGCATCTGGAACTTCTGCTATAAGCAGGGCAAGACGGGGTCCTCCATCGGCAAAGGCGTGATGAAGTTCAAGGTGGTCAGCGAATCCACCGGCCAGCCCATAGGTTTCGGCGCGTCGATCTTGAGGCAGCTGGCTCACATCGTCGACGGACTCATCTGCAACCTCGGGTACCTCTTCCCGCTGTGGGATGCCAAGCGTCAGACGATCGCCGACAAGATCATGAAGACCGTCTGCGTGCCGACCGACCGCCCCTGAGCTCACCAGCAGCATGAGCGAGCAACGCAGCGCCGCCGACGCGCACCGGTGGCAGGGCCTGGCGACCAGAGCCATTCACGCCGGGTACCGGCCGGATCCCGCGACCGGCGCCGTCAACCCGCCGATTTATGCGAGCTCCACCTTCGCCCAGGACGGCGTCGGCGGGCTCCGCGGTGGCTTCGAGTACGCCAGGACCGGTAACCCGACCAGGGCGGCGCTGGAGGCGTCGCTGGCGGCAGTGGAGGAAGCGCACTACGGCCGCGCGTTCGCCTCGGGGATGGCCGCGACCGACTGCGCCCTGCGTGCGCTGCTGCGGCCCGGCGCGCATGTCGTGATTCCCGACGACGCCTACGGCGGCACGTTCCGGCTCATCGACAAGGTCTTCACGCAGTGGGGCATCGATTACACCGCGGCGGCCCTGTCCGACGTCGACGCGGTGCGTGCGGCGATCACGCCCACCACCCGGTTAATTTGGGTCGAAACGCCGACCAATCCACTGCTGTCCATCGCCGACATCGCGGCGCTGGCCCAGCTGGCACGCGACAGTTCGGCGAGTTCCGGCGGGCAGGAGCGCGGCGACCGGGGAATCAAACTGCTGGTGGACAACACATTTGCGTCCCCCGCTCTTCAGCGGCCACTCACCCTCGGTGCCGACATCGTGTTGCACTCCACCACCAAGTACATCGGCGGTCACTCCGACGTGGTGGGTGGGGCCCTGCTGACCAACGACGAGGAACTCGACGTCGCCTTCGCGTTCCTGCAGAACGGATCCGGCGGGGTGCCGGGGCCGTTTGACTCCTATCTCACCATGCGCGGGCTCAAGACCCTGGTGTTACGGATGCAGCGGCACTGCGAGAACGCGGGGCAGGTCGCTGAGTTCCTGGCGGACCATCCCGCCGCGGCAAGCGTGCTGTATCCCGGGCTGCCGAGCCATCCCAACCACGAGGTGGCGGCGCGGCAGATGAGTGGCTTCGGCGGTATGGTGTCGGTGCGGATGAAGGGTGGCCGTCAAGCCGCGCACGATCTGTGCTCGCGGACAGACGTCTTCATCCTCGCCGAATCTCTCGGTGGCGTGGAGTCGTTGATCGAACATCCCAGTGCGATGACGCATGCCTCGACGGCGGGATCGCAGCTCGAGGTGCCCGACGATCTCGTTCGGCTATCGGTGGGAATCGAGGATGTGAGCGATCTACTGGGCGATCTGGAGCAGGCGCTGAAGTAGCTCGGGTCAGTTCAGCGCGGGCCGCACGGCCGACGTCGTCACGGCCAGGTTCAGCGCGGGGAGCTGCGCGTCGCACTCGCCGACCCAACTGCCACTGGCGATCTCGCTTGCTCTGGTGTGCACCCAGCGCCAGCCACGGTCGTTGAGGCTTAACAGAGATCCCAGCCCGTCGACTGCATGCAACAACGTGATTACCGCGGCGGTGTTCGCTTGTGGACACTGCCGGTCGAACAACGCGGCCATCATCGCCGCCCGCACCTCAGTGACCTTGACGCGGTCTGTCAGTGGCCATGCGTAGGGTCGGTTGATTCGCTTGGTGCGCAAGCGAATTCGCCGCACCTGGCCGGTGTGCTCCAAATGGGCGAGCAGCGCCGGCTCGGTGTGACGACGCAGCCGGGTCAATGCGGCTTCCGGCGTCAGCGGCCGCTCGCTGAGCAACTGCAGCGCGGGGTACAGCACCGGATCGCGGGGATCGGGGCCCGCGAGCACCAGTAGTCGACCGGCAGGCACCGGTTCGCCGCTCAGAGCGGGCCGGATCCGGCAGGCGTGCGCCAGGTCGAGTAGCACAGCCGCCGTCAACACCCGGTCGCGACGGGCACGTTCCAGCCCGGGCCGCGCTGACGCGTTGTCCAGCAGCAGCAGTAGCAGTTCCTCGGCGATCTGCGCCATGAGCGGACTGTAACCGCCGACGCAGGGACGGGCGAAACGACAGCCGCCCCACGGCGCTGCAGGCGACGGCTCAGGGGTGGTAGGGCTCCGCGCTCACCAGCGTGACCTTGACGACGTTGCCATTGGGCACGGTGTATTCGCGGGTCTCGCCGACCTTGGCATCGATGAGGGCGCCGCCCAGGGGTGAGTTGGGCGAGTACACCTCGAGCTTGCCGCCGTTGATCGCCTGCTCACGCGTACCGATCAGGAAGGTCTCGGTGTCGGATTCGTCGCCGTCGTAGTAGACCTTGACCACCGAGCCGGGCAGCGCGACACCGGACTGCTTCGGCGCCTCGCCGACCTTGGCGTTGTTGAGCAGTTCCTGCAGCTGGCGGATGCGCGCCTCCTGCTGGCCCTGCTCTTCGCGGGCGGCGTGGTAGCCACCGTTCTCGCGCAGGTCGCCCTCTTCGCGGCGGTCGTTGATCTCGGCGGCGATCACGGGACGGTTGGCGATGAGTTGGTCCAGTTCGGCCTTGAGCCGGTCGTGGGATTCCTGGGTCAACCAGGTCACCTGGGTGTCGGTCATCTCGTCGCGCTCCTCGTCTGTCATTGGTCCCGCGATGTTCGGGTGGGTAAGTCATCTCTGGCTGCCGGAAAGCCGAAGGCATCAGCGATGCCGTGTACTGCCGATTCGCAGCCGTTTGCTTAGCTCGCCTGGGCGCTAATGCAGCAATACACGGCTCCAGCAGGAACCGTGTATTGAACCATGATACACCGCAAGGACAGCGCAATTTCACATCACGGCATCCCAGCGTTGGCCGATTTGTGACGGACGAGCCCGCCGACTATTCGGCGACCAGGTAGGGCGGCACGTCGACGCCGCAGCCATAGACGTCGCCCACCACGGGTGCCCTGCTGGCCTTGACGATGGTGGTGACCTGCACCGTTGTCCGATCCGACGGCTCGATCAACACTTCGCGGCGACCCGTCTCGCTACCGTCGATTGATCGGGCCCGCACGATGCACACCGCGGGCTGACTGGGATCCTCGCGGGTGACGCTGACGGTCACCGACACGGTCTCGTCGTCGACGATCTCATATCCGGCGAGGGTGCCTTCGGCATCGGCGGTACCAAGCCGCTGATAGCCGACGACGGCGATGCCAACACCTGCCAACAGGAGCAGAATCGACAGGCCGACCAGGATCCAACGGCGTGCGGTGCGGGACGGTCCTGGGCGTCCGTACCGCTCAATGGGGCGTTCGATCATCTGATTGGGAATGTCCGTCGGTCGGATGGAACTATGAGAACTGAAACTATAGGGCCGCACTCCCGCTGGGCAGGAGCGGAGCGACCCGCGCAAGCAACAACGGCAGCTCAGTTAGAGGACCAGGTACGTACACGTGACCGAACTGCGCCTGATGGCGGTACATGCGCACCCTGACGACGAGTCGAGCAAGGGTGCGGCCACGATGGCGCGCTACGCCGACGAGGGGCACCAGGTGCTGGTGGTCACCCTCACCGGTGGCGAGCGCGGCGACATCCTCAACCCGGCGATGGATCTGCCTGAAGTGCACGGACGCATGGCCGAGATCCGGCGCGACGAGATGGCTAAGGCCGCGCAGGTCCTCGGCGTCGAGCAGACGTGGCTGGGTTTCGTCGACTCGGGGCTGCCCGAGGGCGACCCGCCGCCACCGCTGCCGGAGGGGTGTTTCGCGCTGGTGCCGCTGGAGGTGTCGACCGAGGCGTTGACGCGGGTGATCCGCGACTTCAAGCCGCACGTGATGACGACGTACGACGAGAACGGCGGCTACCCCCATCCTGACCACATCCGGTGCCATCAGGTGTCGATGGCCGCCTACGAGGCCGCGGCCGACTACCGCCTCTACCCCGAAGCGGGCGAGCCGTGGCAGGTCAGTAAGCTCTACTACAACCACGGCTTTCTCCGGCAGCGGATGCAGGTCCTGCAGGACGAGTTCGCCAAGAACGGCCAGCAGGGGCCGTTCGCCAAGTGGCTGGAGAAGTGGGATCACGACGACGATCTGCTGTCCATGCGGGTCACCACCCGGATCGAGTGCGCGAAATATTTCGCGCAGCGCGACGAGGCGCTGCTGGCGCACGCCACACAGATCGATCCCAACAGCTTCTTCTTCACCACGCCCATGGAGTGGCAGCAGCGACTGTGGCCCACCGAGGAATTCGAGCTCGCGCGGTCGCGGGTGCCGGTGATGCTCCCTGAAGACGACCTGTTCGCGGGGCTGCAGCCGTGACACCTGCCGCGTTGGCGCTCACCGTCTTCCTCGCCGACGAGGATGGTCCCGCCAACACCGGCCCGGACTTCGGTAAGGCCAGCCCGTTCGGCCTGCTGATCGTGCTGCTGCTGCTCGTCTGCGTCTTCGCCCTGGTGTGGTCGATGAACCGCCATCTTAAGCGTCTACCGGAATCGTTCGACCCCGAACATCCCGAACCCGACCAGGCCGTCGATGACGGGACGGTGGGCCTTGACGTGGGCGCTGCGCCCGCTGACGGCGACGACCGATCACGTGACCCGTAACGCGCTGAGCGCGGCTGCCAGCCCGTATCTGCGCCAGCACGCCGACAACCCGGTGCACTGGGTGCAGTGGTCGCAGCGGGCTCTCGACGAGGCAGCCGAACGTGACGTTCCGATCCTGCTGTCGGTCGGATACGCGGCCTGTCACTGGTGTCACGTGATGGCTCACGAGTCCTTCGAGGACGAGACCGTCGCGCTGGCCATGAACGACGGCTTCGTCTGCATCAAGGTGGACCGCGAGGAAAGACCCGACATCGACGCGGTCTACATGAACGCCACGGTCGCGATGACGGGGCAGGGCGGCTGGCCGATGACGTGCTTCCTCACGCCCGACGGGAGGCCGTTCTTCTGTGGCACGTACTTCCCGAAAGACGGCTTCCTGCAACTGCTCGCCGCGGTCGCGGACGCGTGGACCACCCGTCGCGACGAAGTGGAGCACGCCTCTGACCAGATCGCCGAGGAACTACGGAACATGTCAGCGGGAGTGCCCAGCGGCGGGCCTGCGCTGGCCGAGGAGCTGTGCACCCACGCCGCTAACTCGGTGCTGTCTGACGAGGACCTCAGGCGCGGAGGGTTCTCCAACAATGGGGCCGACGCGCCGAAGTTTCCACCGTCGGCGCAGTTGGAGGCGCTGCTGCGCACGTACGAACGAACGGGAGCGGCAGCGGCGCTGGGCGCGGTCGAACGTGCCTGCACGGCCATGGCTCGCGGCGGCATCTACGACCAGCTCGCCGGGGGTTTCGCCCGCTACAGCGTTGATGCGGGCTGGGTGGTGCCGCACTTCGAGAAGATGCTCTACGACAACGCGCAGTTGCTCCGCGTCTATGCGCACTGGGCCCGGCGCACCCGAAACCCGTTAGCGGCCAGGATCGCTGCCGAGACCGCGGGCTTCATCCTCGAAGAGCTCGCCGCTTCCGTAGGCCACGAGCGAAGCGACCCTGGAAATGTCGCGGACATGTTCATCTCGTCGCTGGACGCCGACGCTGACGGCGTCGAAGGTTCCACCTACGTGTGGACGCAGGCCCAGCTTCGCGAAGCACTGGGGGCCGGCGACGACAATTGGGCCGCGACGCTTTTCGCGGTAACGGATGCGGGTACGTTCGAGCACGGCAGCTCGGTCCTGCAACTGCTCACCGACCCGGACGACGTCGATCGCCACCGCAGGGTGCGCACCCTGCTGCTGGCCGCGCGCGCTACTCGGGTGCAGCCCGCGCGCGACGACAAGGTGGTCACGGCTTGGAACGGCATGGCGATCACCGCGTTGGCCGAAGCGAGTGCGGCCCTCGGCCGAGCCGACCTGCTGCAGGCGGCGCAACGGTGCGCGCGGGGGCTGCTTGACGTGCATCTCGTCGACGGCAGGCTGCGGAGGGCCAGCCTGGGTGGAGTGGTCGGTGACAGCGTCGGCGGGCTCGACGATTATGCGACGCTAGCGACCGGCCTGCTCACGCTGTTCCAGCTTGACGCCGACGAGGGGTGGCTGGCCTCGGCCACGGGGTTGCTCGACACGGCGCTGGAGCACTTCGCCGACCCGGACCGGCCGGGGCGCTGGTTCGACAGCGCGGATGACGCAGAGGCCCTGGTGCTGCGGCCGTCGGATCCTCTCGACGGCGCCACGCCGTCGGGCGCGTCGTCTATCACCGAGGCGCTGTTTCTGGCCGCCCATCTCGCCGACGCCGGACGTGCCGAGCGCTATCACCAGGCGGGGACCCAGTCGCTGGCTGAGCACACAATCCTGTTATCGCGTGCGGCGCGGTCCGCGGGCCACTGGCTGGCAGTCGCCGAGGCGGTGGTGCGGGGGCCGATCCAGATCGCCGTCGCCTGCGATCCTGACCACTCGGACCTGCTGGCCACGGCCCGCGCTCTGGCGCCGGGGGGCGCCGTAGTGGTCGGTGGCCCGGTCGACTCTTCGGAGTTGTTGGCGGGCCGTGACCGCGTCAACGGAGCCGATGCCGCCTACGTGTGCCGCGGGCGGACGTGCGACCTACCCATCACCACCGGGGCTGAACTTGCTGCTGCGCTTGCGGTTCCCGGGTAGCGTGCCGCTGTTGTCGAATGCCGAGCAGAACGCCGGTACGATCGGTCGATACCTCGATTTGTCGGCAATGGCCAGCCATCCGCCGGTTCTACGGCAGTGTCGAGAAGTCAAGGCTCAGGCTGAGATCACGACGCTCGCGTCGACGAAGGCCTACTGGGGCCCGGAGAACGTTAGAGATCAATTCCAGAAGACGGCGAACCACATCGCGATGTAGTGGCAGATGGCTGCCACCGCGGTGCAGGCGTGGAAGAACTCGTGGTGGCCGAACGTGGTGGGCCACGGGTTGGGCCACTTGAGGGCGTAGAGGACGCCGCCGATGCTGTATAGCGCGCCGCCTACGATCAGCAGCACCAGTGCCGCGACCCCCGCGCCGTGCATGATCGGGACAAGGAACCAGGCCGCGACCCAGCCGAGCAGAATGTAGAGCGGCACACCGAGCCAGCGGGGAGCCGTCGGCCAAAACATTTTGAGCAACACGCCTGCGATGGAGCCGGACCAGACGATCGTCAGCAGCACCATGCCGTCCGAGGACGGCAGCGCCAGCACCGCGAACGGCGTGTAGCTGCCTGCGATGAAGATGAAGATCATCGAGTGGTCAGCACGCGTCATCCATTTGTACGCCGTGGCGGACTTCCAGTTCACCCGGTGGTAGGTGGCGCTCACGGCGAACATCGCGATGATCGTGAACGTGTAGACCAGAGTGGCCAGGCCTGCCATCGTCGACTCCACCGCCCAGGACACCGACACCAACGCAGCGCCGGCAAAGACGGCGATGGCGGCGGAGTAGACGTGGATCCACCCACGGGCACGGGGCTTCCCGAAGAAGTGGGCTACGCCATCGGCGAACGCTTCTGGCAGATCCTCTGGGTCCTTCGCGCGACGTCGCGCCTGGAACGCCTTCTCGGCGTCGAGTTCGGTAGCCATGTCACCTCCATGCCCGGCATCAGAGCCTCGCTATAACAGTAGTCTGGATTCTTGTGGAGATCATTCCCGCGCGCCTCAAAGAGCCGGTATATCGGCTGTACGAGTTGCGGCTGCGACAGGATCTCGCGAGGTCGAGAGCCGAGCTCCCTCGTCATATTGCGGTGCTGTGCGACGGAAACCGGCGGTGGGCCCGTGATGCCGGTTACGACGATGTCAGCGTCGGCTACCGGATGGGTGCGGCCAAGATCGCCGAAATGTTGCGCTGGTGTTCAGACGCAGGCATCGAATTGGCCACCGTCTACCTGCTGTCGACCGAGAATCTGCAGCGCGATCCCGACGAACTCGCCGCGCTGATCGAGATCATCACCGACGTCGTCGAGGAGATCTGCGCGCCGTCGAACCGCTGGAGCGTGCGCACCGTCGGCGATCTCGAACTGCTGGGGGAGGAGCCGGCGCGTCGACTGCGCGACGCCGTCGAGGGCACGGTGGGAACAGCGGCTCCGAAGCCGTTCCAGGTCAACGTCGCCGTGGGGTACGGCGGGCGGCAGGAGATCGTCGATGCCGTGCGCGCGTTGTTGGGCAAGGAGTTGGCCAACGGCGCCAGTCCCGAGCGGTTGGTGGACGCAGTGACGGCCGACGCGATCTCAGAGAACTTGTACACCTCCGGCCAGCCCGATCCCGACCTCGTGATCCGCACCTCGGGCGAGCAGCGGCTTTCAGGTTTTTTGCTGTGGCAGAGCGCATATTCCGAGATGTGGTTCGCCGAAGCGCACTGGCCTGCGTTTCGTCGCGTCGACTTCCTGCGCGCGTTACGTGACTATTCCGCTCGGCATCGCCGGTACGGGAAATAGTCTGAATGCCAATGGCTGCGCTACGACGCGTTGTCCACGTCGAGCGGTTGCTCGGCGGACGAATGGGGCAGCAGCCGAAGCGCCACAGTGACATCGGGACGCTCGATGTAACCGCAGTGCAGCGTCATCTGAACGATCGCGTCATCAGCGACGTCGAGTTGGTCGACGGAGATCTGGCTGTCGTTGGAAACGCGGGGCGCAGGATCGTCGTCGATGGCGACGATCACGACGTATTCGTGAAGGACACGCATGTGCTCGACGGTCTGCCGCATCGCCAGCTGGGCAGTACGGCCGCCACGGTTGAGCTACACCGCGGTGCCCGGAATCCGGACCTCAGAGTTTACGCAGCCGCAGTCTGTTGATCGCATGGTCGGCATCCTTGCGCAGCACCAGGGTGGCACGGGGGCGCGTCGGCAGAATGTTCTCGATCAGGTTGGGCAGGTTGATCGACCGCCATATGTCGCCCGCGGCCATCTTGGCTTGCTCGTCGGTGAGGCTGGCGTAGTGGTGGAAATGCGATGCCGGATCGGCGAACGCGCCCGCGCGCATCGACAGGAAGCGGTTGACGTACCACTGTTCGATGTCCTCGATGCGGGCGTCGACGTACACCGAGAAGTCGAACAGGTCGGACACCATCAGCGTGGGGCCGGTCTGCAGCACGTTGAGGCCTTCGAGAATCAGGATGTCGGGATGGCGAATGGCGATCTTCTCGCTTGGCACTATGTCGTAGAGCAGATGTGAGTACACCGGTGCGCCTACCTGGTCGGCGCCCGCCTTGACCGCCGTGACGAAGCGCATCAGCCCGCGTCGGTCGTAGCTTTCTGGAAATCCCTTGCGATGCATGATGTTTCGCCGCTTCAGTTCGCCGTTAGGGTAGAGAAAGCCATCGGTCGTCACCAGATCTACCCGCGGGTGGTGCTCCCACCGAGCCAGCAGCGCCTGCAGGACGCGGGCGGTGGTCGACTTCCCGACGGCGACGCTGCCCGCGACGCCGATGACGAACGGCACCGGCCGGTTAGGGTTCTGCTGTGGCTCACC
This sequence comes from Mycobacterium sp., assembly GCA_051306175.1. Lineage (GTDB taxonomy): Bacteria > Actinomycetota > Actinomycetes > Mycobacteriales > Mycobacteriaceae > Mycobacterium. The sequence goes on from JBPPMS010000138.1 coordinate 28,873, forward strand.
GAGAAACTCCGCGGTGGCGGTGAACAGCCGCTGGCTTGCGGCCACCTGGAGATGGATGAGCCGCGCCAGCGGCAGGTAGACCTCTTCGACCTCCAGTAGGTCGATCTGCTCGCCCAAACCGCGCAAGCCGATGAGCTCGTCCTCGGTGAGCTTCAGCGGGGTGGACATGCGCAGCGATCGCCATTGCGCCCGGTCGAACTCCACGTAAGGGCTCGGCTCGCTCAGCCGTGACATGGGGTTCAGTGTTGCAGTAGCCGCATCCAGGTGAGCGTCGGGGCCAGCGATTACGGTGGCCAGTATGGACTCTGCTGCTGCGATCCGTGAGTATCTGCTGCTCGGCCTGCGGTTCGACCGGGTCGAAGAGGGCTATGTCGACTCGTTCACCGGCGACGCCGCGCTGCGCCGGGCGGTCGAGTCGGAACCCAGACCCGACCCTGCCGACCTGGCCCGTCAGGCTGACCGACTGCTGGCTGCGCTGCCGCAGGTGCCGCGCGATTCGGCGTTCACCGACCAGCGTGCGAATTACCTCGGCGCCCATCTGCGCGCACTGTCGTGCGCGGGCCGCAAGTTCGCGGGCCACGGCGTCGGTTTCGTCGAGGAGGTGCACGACTACTTCGACGTCGACATCGTCAAGGGTGATCCGGAGCGCTACGCGCAGGCGCACGTGGCGTTGTCCGATGCGCTTGGCGGCGACGGGCCGCTCGCTGATCGGATGCAGGCGTACCGGTCAGGTGAGGAGATACCTCGCGAACGGCTCGCCGAGTGTATCGACGCGTTCTCCAGCGCACTGCGTGACCACGTGCGGGCCGAGTACCCGCTGCCGGACACCGAGGCCATCACCTACGAGGTGGTCACCGACAAGCCGTGGTCGGGGTTCAACTACTACCGCGGTGACTACCAGTCGACCGTCGCCGTCAACGCCGACCTCAAGCAGCAGATGTCGAACCTGCCCCGGTTGGTGGCGCACGAGTCGTATCCGGGTCACCACACCGAGCACTGCCGCAAGGAAGCAGGCCTGGTGGAGCGCCGCGGGCAGTTGGAACAGACGATCTTTCTGGTCAACACCCCGCAGTGCCTGATGGCGGAGGGGTTGGCCGACCTCGCCCTGCACGCCGTGATCGGAGCCGACTGGGGCGCCTGGGCCACCGAGATCTACGCCGATCTCGGACTTCGATTCGACGGGCAACGCGCACAGGTGGTTTCGGCGGCCACCACAGCGCTGGCCGACGTGCGCCAGGACGCGGCACTGATGCTGCACGACGAGCACCGCGACGTCGACGATGTCGTCGCATTTCTGCAGCGCTGGCTGCTGGTCAACGACACGCGCGCGCGCCACATGCTGCGGTTCCTGTCGTCACCGCTGTGGCGCGCTTACACCAGCACCTACGTCGAGGGCTATCGATTGCTCCGGGGGTGGCTCGACGCGCGTCCACCCGGCGTCGGCCTGACGCAGCGGTTCGGCCGGTTACTCGACGAACCGCTGATTCCCTCGTCGCTGCGGGGTTCACCGGTCGAAGTCGCGGGTAGGTGACTGGCACGCGGCCTGCTGCGGGCGCGACGGGCAGACACCGCGGCTACCGACCCGTCACCCACGTATCGCCCGCGAGACCCGACGAGGCCGGCCGCAGGGGTCGCGCTCAATCAATCCCAGGTCCTCGAATGCGTTCAACCAGCCCGTCATGGGCCACCAGCCCCACCGCTCGTGGAAGATCGCGCCGTTGCGGACGATGTCGTCGACGTGTTCGACGGGCGGGTCCGACACCGGGTGATGCTGATGGAACGCATGTGCGCCGCCCACCCAGCGCATTCCGACTCCGGCCGCGGCCGCGCACTGGGCGAAGTCGGTGTCCTCGCCGCCGTAACCCCGATACCGTTCGCAGAACCCGCCGATCCGGTGCCATGTCGCGGGGGTGACGGCGAACGACAGCGACCAGAACAGCGCGTAATCCGTGCTGACGACGATCTCGTCCGCCGCGGGTGCGGGGCGCGCCGGATGCGGATTGACCTGTCTCTCCAGGGTATCGAGAACATAGCCGGGTGGCCCCGACGGTTCCAGGTAGGTGACGGGTCCGCACAGCAGCGCCCAAGCGTGTCCCGGCAGCCCCGCTGCCCGGTGGTAACGCTCGATGAGCGCGACGGCCGGTATGCAGTCGACGTCGAGAAACACCAGTAGTTCGGCGCCGGCCTGTAGCGCCGCTTCGGCTCCGAGATTGCGCGCCCGCGCCACGGGCAGGGGTCCGTCGGCGCTGTTACAGCCGATGACCAGCGCCGCAGATCCGGTGGCGGTGACGATATTTCGGACCTCCGGGTCATCGATGGCCACGACGATGTGTAGATCCGTTGGCCTGCTTGAGCATTCGAGCCCCGCGAGCTGGCGGCGCAGGTGTGTCCCCCTGCCGTGCACAGCGGTGATGACGGCCGTCTTCATCGGGCCGCCTGCGTCCAACAGCAACGCGCGGTAGTTTCGATGGCGTCGGCGGCGCGGGCGGCTGCGCCGGGTACGCGCCACAGCTGCCACCGGCGCGGGTCGCCTGCCACCGCCCGGCGCAGCAGTGCGGGCCACTGCTGCGGGTCAGGCCAATGCGGCGCCACCACTGCCAGCCCTGCCCGATGAAGGACGCGTGCGGTGGTGCGCTGCTCGTCGAACGGTCGGACCTGCGGGATGACGACGGCGGGACGCTGCGCGGCGGCGACGTCGGCGATGCTGTTCTGTCCGGCATGGGTGACGACGACGTCGGCCGCGCAGATCTGCGGCCACGGATCGGATGTCCACCCCGAGCCTGCGGTACCGAGCACCGTCCAGCCTGAGTTCAGCACCGGCACCTCCATGCCGCCTGCTCCGCCCAGGACGAGCACCTTGGCGCTGTTGAGCGACAGTGCATCTGGTGAGCCTGGACGTTCTCGGCCATCGAACCTGCTGATCCCGCCAACGTAACTGGTCTTGCTGTCGTGACGGGTGAGCCAAGCGGGTACGTTCTGCTCGCGTGGCCACGCCGCCACGATGTGGTCTGCCAGCCGGTGCACCAGAAGATGGGGCTCGTCCAGGCGCTTGCCGGGCAGCGCCACCACGATGACCGGTACACCGAGAAGACGGACGAACGTCGCGACTTCGACCGACACGTCCACCACGAAAGCCTGTGGTTCCGCATCGGAGACCCACCGTGCGATGGCGTCCATGCGAGAAGAGAAGCCGCGGTCGCGGTGCGGCGCCCAGTGCAGCGCGCCGTGCGCATCGGGCACGCAGAAGCTGTCCGCCTCGTCGTCACGCGGCAGCTGCAGCACCGCCGCAAACGGGTGTGGCTCAGGCACATTCCGAGACGTCAGCACGGTCACGGGTCGGCGCATCTGCGCGGTGATGCTGATCGCCCGCGCCAAATGACCGTAGCCGTGGTGATGTACGTAGTAGCCGATCATGAGGTCCGTCCGTAGCGCCGATCATGGTCCGGTAGATGTGCACGTAACGGTCCACCATCGCCGCCGCGGAACAGCGCTGTTCGGCGTGCTGGTGAACGGCATAGCGGGACAACGTGATCGCGACGGGTATAGCGTCGGCCATGGCCGCCACATCGCCGGGTGCGACGAGCCGACCGGCTTGGGGCGCAACCACTTCAGGGATACCGCCGCGGGCGAACGCGACGACGGGAGTGCCGCAGGACATCGCTTCGGCCACCACCAGCCCGTAAGGCTCGTCCCACATCGGCGTCACCAGTGCGGCGGCGGAGCTGCCCACCAGGGTAGCCAGTTGGTCGTGCCTGAGATGCCCCGCGTAATGCACGTCGTGGCCGAGGTGTGGGGCAACCTCGGCTGCGAAGTAGGCCGGATCGGAGATGGGGCCTGCCAGCACCAGCGGCATTGCCGCGAGCCGCGCTGCGCCGATCGCGACATGCGCGCCCTTCTCCGGGGTGATCCGGCCGAACCACACCAGATGCTGTCCGCCCGGACCCATCGGCCAACTGTCGATATCGATTCCGTTGGGTAGCACGTCCATGTCGCCTGCCGCGTCGCGCCAGGTCGCAGCGGTGTGTCTGCTGACCGCGACGAACCGATTGCCTTCGCCACCTGTGGCGTCCAGCGCAGACTCCACCCAGGCGATCGGCGGAGTGTGCACCGTGGTGAGCATGGGTGTCGTCAGCATCGGCGCCATAGCGATCGGCAGGTGGTGCAGGCTCTGATTGTGGATGACGTCGAACCGGCCTGCCTGCTGGCGGGCGAGTTGGAGCATCAACGTCAGGTAAGCGTGGTGGTCGATCATGAAGTCCGTAGGCATCGAGCCGTCGTACCGGGCACGGTCCGGAAACGGTAGTGGGCGTAATTGCAATGTGGCACAACTGATTTGGTGGTCAGAGCCAGGGGAGGCGAACAGCGATACTTCGTGTCCGCGGTCGGCGAGAGCCCGTGCGAGGTGGCAGATGTGCGCTTCGAGTCCGCCGGCGAACGGCTCGCGGATCGGGAAGCGACTCGAGGCGATCAACGCGATCCGAAGACCGCTCGTCACGGCAGTAGACTGTCGTAGGTCCGATAGTGGGCATCGGCCAACCGGGCGCGTTCGACGCGTCGCTGCAGCCACGTAGCGCGAGGCGCCGATCCGCCGTCCTTCCAGCGCACATACTGCTCGTCGACCGCATACTGCAGCGACGCGTCGTCGAAGCCGCTCTCGGTGAACTCGAAACTGCCGCAGCTTCGTTGCTGGTGATAGAACCCGCAATTGGGGGCGATCACGGCGGTGCCCAGATCGAAACACGCCTCCAACCACCCCGAGTGCGTGCCGAACCGGTACGGCAGGACCGAGACGGTCAGCGAGGCGAGATACTGCCAGAATTCGTCGTCGGAGAAGTAGGGATGCACGCGGACGTCCACGTGGTCGTACGTGTCGTAGGCCAGAAGTGCCCGACCCACGTGCGGCGCGTACCAGTGGTTATCGGGATCGAAGATCTCGTCGTGGACATTGATCTGCAACGTCGCGTCGGGAAGCTCAGCCATCGAGGCGCACAACGCGTCGACCACCGGTAGCGGATCCATGTTGGCCCGCAGGCTCTTTGCGTGGACGCCGACGACGAAGCGGCCGTCCTGCGCGCGGGGCCGTTCGATGAGGTCGCGGTCCAGGACATGGGGATGAGGCAGCACGAGAGCATCGCGGTCCCAGCGCTGCCGGATCACAGCCGCCGCGCCGGGAGTCAGGGTGATCAGCGCATCAGCCGCCGCAGCCAACACCTGCTGCTGTTCTTCGTGTGCCTGAGGTTCGGGGTGGTGGGGGTTGCGCAGGTCGTGCACCGTGTAGACCAGCGCCTTGTCGCGGGCACGGAGGTCTTCGACCAGCTGTTTCAGGACGTCGGGGCCGATCGCGTCGAACCCGAAGTGGATGTGGAACACGTCGAACCGTACGTGGTTGGCCGCTACCCACCCGGGCTCCAGCATCAACGGCGGCCACCAGCCGCCCGGCACGGTTTTCCCGTCGGATGGGATCGGATCATCCAGTCGCACAACGTGATCGACACCCGACAGATCAGCGAGGTGGCGGACGTAGACGTGGCTGGCTGGCACGGAGGCGACGCGCAACATCAAGCTCCTTCGCGAACGGCACTCAGGTGGGATACCGAGATCGGACGCGCATGAGGGGCGCGGAACCGGTCTCGGACGACAGTTCCCGCGCTGCTGGGGGAATCCTGCCCACCGGTGATACCCGAAGCCGACCGCTGGGAAACCAACGTTCAGGCAGTCACCGCGAGATGTGGTGCCGCCGGTCGCTCAGCGCGGGAACGCTCAGACGCGTTGGCCCACGACATCCAGCAGGAAATAGCCGTTGTCGGCGCGAACCCACAGCCCTTCCAGACACAGCTCAAGGACATCCATGGTGATGTCGCTGGGTATGCCGGACAGCAGACTGTCCGGTACGAATCCGGGCTTGTCTGCTGTGCGGCTGTAGTCGGCGCACAGCGCATGCAGTGCGTACGCCCGCATCGACACTATGGAGCGGCGCCGCCTTTCGACCTGGCGCCATTCGATGACAACGACGTCTTGTTCGCTCATCTCGATCCCTACTGCCACCGGTCTGCCAAGGCCGACCACCCGTGATCTTCGCGGTATGCCCAAAATTCAGCCGGATAAACCATCGAAACGAAATTGCGGATTGGCGGGCAGGCCCGGACGTGGCCGCCGTCGCGCGCGGATTACCCTCAATGCCATGACTGCCGACTCCGTGACCAGCTCCGCGGCCGCCCCCGGTGCGGACTACGCCGAGACCGCCAGCGAGGCCTACCGCGCCGCGCTGCGCGTCATCGAATCCGTCGAACCACGGATCGCGGACGCGACGCGCAAAGAGCTTGCCGATCAACGGGATTCGCTCAAGCTCATTGCCAGTGAGAATTACGCCTCCCCCGCTGTCCTGCTGACCATGGGGACCTGGTTCTCCGACAAGTACGCCGAGGGCACCATCGGGCACCGCTTCTACGCCGCCTGCCAGAACGTGGACACCGTCGAAACTCTGGCCGCCGAACATGCACGGGAGCTGTTCGGCGCGCCGTATGCGTACGCCCAGCCCCACTCGGGCATCGACGCCAACCTGGTTGCCTTCTGGGCCATCCTCGCCACCCGTATCGAAGCGCCGGGTCTCGCCGAGCTGGGCGCCAAACACGTCAACGACCTGTCCGAGGCGGACTGGGAATCGCTGCGCGCCAAGCTGGGCAATCAGCGACTGCTGGGCATGTCACTGGACACCGGAGGCCACCTGACCCACGGGTTCCGTCCCAACATCTCGGGCAAGATGTTTCATCAGCGCAGCTACGGCACCGATCCAGAGACGGGGCTGATCGACTACGCCGCCGTCGCCGCGGCAGCACGCGAGTTCAAGCCGCTGATCCTGGTGGCCGGCTATTCCGCCTACCCGCGGCGGGTGAACTTCGCCACGATGCGTGAGATCGCCGATGAGGTCGGCGCCACGTTGATGGTCGACATGGCGCACTTCGCCGGGCTCGTGGCGGGCAAGGTGTTCACTGGCGATGAGGACCCGGTACCGCACGCGCATGTCACCACCACCACCACCCACAAGTCGCTACGTGGGCCCCGCGGTGGACTGGTGCTGGCCACCGAGGAGTACGCACCTGCCGTCGACAAGGGCTGCCCGATGGTGCTCGGCGGGCCGCTGTCCCACGTGATGGCCGCCAAGGCTGTGGCGCTGGCCGAGGCCCGGCGGCCGGACTTCCAGACGTACGCGCAGAACATCGCCGACAATGCCAAGGCGCTCGCCGAGGGCTTCCTTAAGCGCGGCGCACGGTTGGTGACCGGCGGCACCGACAACCACATCGTGCTGTTGGACGTGCAGTCCTTCGGGGTCACGGGTCGGCAGGCCGAATCGGCACTGCTGGACGCGGGCATCGTCACTAACCGCAACTCGATCCCAAATGACCCGAACGGCGCCTGGTATTCCAGTGGTATCCGGTTCGGGACCCCCGCGCTGACGACGCGCGGATTCGGTCCCGCCGAATTCGACCGCGTCGCCGAACTGGTGGTGGAAGTGCTCGCCAACACCACGCCGACGCAGGCCTCGTCCGGTCCCTCCAAAGCGAAGTACGCGATCGCCGACGGCATCGCCGACCGAGTGCATGCCGCAGCTGCCGAGATGCTCACTGCCAACCCGCTCTACCCGGGCCTGACGCTCTGAGGCCGGCGTGGCGATTTTACGAAACCCGTTAATTGGAGTTACAGTTACTGCGTGGCACAGAAAACTGTTCCTAATGCCCTGATCCTTGAGCTCGAGCCCGTGGTGGCAGCGAATATGGATCGTCACATGGCCACAGCCGACGAGTGGTTTGCCCACAATTTCGTGCCGTGGGAACAGGGCGAGAACTACGCGTTCCTCGGCGGCCGCGATTGGGATCCGTCTCAGGTGACGCTGCCCAAGCACGTCACCGACGCGCTCGAGATCCTGCTCATCACCAAGGACAATCTTGCCGGCTACCACCGCGAGGTCGTCTTCCACTTCATCCTCGAGGAGAAGTGGGGCCGATGGATCGGCCGGTGGACCGCGGAGGAGAACCTGCACGCCATCGCACTGCGGGAGTATCTGGTGGTCACCCGTGAGGTCGACCCCGCCGCCAACGAAGACGTGCGCGTCGAACACGTCATGAAGGGCTATCGCGCCGACCACTACAGCCAGGTCGAGACGCTTGTCTTCATGGCGCTCTACGAGCGTTCGCACGCGGTGTTCTGCCGCAATCTGGCCGCCCAGATCGAGGAGTCGGTGCTGCACTCCCTGGTCGAGGTCATCGCAAGCGACGAGGAACGCCACGAGCAGTTCTGGTCGAATCTGGTGGCGCACTGCCTGACGTTCACGCGCGCGGAGACCGTCATGGCCATCGCAAGGCGGGCCGCCGACCTGCCGCTGGTGGGTGCTGATATCGACGCCTATCAAGACAAGATCGACGTGGTGGCTCTGGCGGGTATCTACGACGATGCCGCACGCGCCCAGGTGATCTCCGACCGCATCACGGCATGGGGTCTGGCCGATGAGCCCCAGCTGGCCGACTTGATCCTGAACTAGCTTCACGGCGCATCCCCCCACCGGCGCGCCTGCCAGGCGGGATCGCTGCTGCGGGAGTAGCGTCCCTGGTGATGGCTAGCGAATTGCTCTGCTATCCGGGCGGTACCCATCGTTACGACGACAGGACCGGCCCCGGTCCTGATACCGCAGTGTCCGCCGACATGTTCGCGCGGGGCCGCGCGAAATCAGGAGCGCCTCGTGACTGATTCCCCAGCTGTCCGCACCTATGTGCTCGACACCTCGGTTCTGCTCTCCGACCCATGGGCGTGCACTCGGTTCGCCGAGCACGAAGTGGTGGTCCCCCTTATCGTCATCAGCGAACTCGAAGCCAAACGCCACCATCACGAACTCGGCTGGTTCGCCCGTCAGGCGCTGCGGATGTTCGACGATCTCCGCCTCGAACACGGACGTCTGGATCTGCCGATTCCCGTTGGGACACAAGGCGGTACGCTGCATATCGAGCTCAACCACAGCGACCCGACGGTGTTGCCCGCAGGCTTTCGCACCGACAGCAACGACTCGCGCATCCTGACCTGCGCAGCCAATCTGGCCGCAGAGGGCAAGAAGGTCACGCTGGTCACCAAGGACATTCCGCTGCGCGTCAAGGCGGGTGCTGTCGGCTTGCCCGCCGACGAGTACCACGCCCAGGACGTCATCACGTCCGGCTGGGCCGGAATGGCCGAGGTCGACGTCACCGGCGACGACGTCGACGCCCTGTTCGCCGACGGCGAGATCGACCTCGAGGCCGCTCGAAACCTCCCCTGCCACACTGGTATCCGCCTACTGGGTGGCAACTCGCACGCTTTGGGCAGGGTCACCGCGGAGAAGCGGGTGCAGCTGGTTCGCGGTGACCGCGAAGTGTTCGGCCTCCGGGGAAGGTCGGCCGAACAACGCGTGGCCCTGGATCTGCTGCTCGACGAGTCGGTGGGCATTGTCTCGCTCGGCGGCAAGGCCGGGACCGGAAAGTCGGCCCTGGCGCTGTGCGCCGGTCTGGAAGCGGTGCTGGAGCGACGCACCCAGCGCAAGGTCGTGGTATTCCGCCCCCTCTACGCCGTCGGCGGCCAGGAACTCGGCTATCTGCCCGGCAGCGAGAGCGAGAAGATGGGGCCATGGGCACAGGCCGTCTTCGACACCCTGGAAGGCCTCGCCAGTCCGGCGGTGCTGGAAGAGGTGCTGTCGCGCGGGATGCTCGAAGTGCTGCCGTTGACGCACATCCGCGGTCGGTCTCTGCACGACTCGTTCGTGATCGTCGACGAAGCACAGTCGCTGGAGCGCAATGTGCTGCTGACGGTGCTTTCGCGGTTGGGTGCGGGTTCGCGCGTCGTGATGACTCACGATGTGGCGCAGCGCGACAATCTGCGCGTCGGCAGGCACGACGGCGTCGCCGCTGTCATCGAGAAGCTCAAGGGGCATCCGCTGTTCGCCCACATCACGCTGTTGCGTAGTGAGCGGTCGCCGATCGCCGCGCTGGTCACCGAGATGCTGGAGGAGATCAGCCCGGGCGCTCTACCCTGATCCCCGCGAAAGGACACTTTTGTACGCGGCGCGCCGGGGTTTTCTGTCCCAATATGTGCCCTCGTGGTCGGCGCACACCGCGAGCGCGCGCCGAGACCCCCGGAGAATGCAACCGGGTAGGCTCCCGAAGATCGTTTCGGAAGCGGAGGGGATTCAGTGCCGCGCAGAGTGGACGGCCCGTCGTTGCCGTACTGGCGCACCGTCTGCGGAGCCGTGGTGGCAGTCGCCGTGGTGGTGGTCGTTAGCTTCACCGGCCACGTCGAGGTCGCTGGCGCCGATAACGTCGACTGCGCACAGGTCAAATGCGTGGCGCTCACCTTCGACGACGGGCCAGGCCCCTATACCGATCGACTGTTGCAGATCCTCAACGACAACGCCGCCGAGGCGACGTTCTTCCTGATCGGCAACAAGGTCGCTGCCAACCCGGACGGCGCTCGCCGCATCGTCGCCGCAGGCATGGAGGTGGCCAGCCACACCTGGGAACACCCCAACATGACGACGATCCCCGTCGACGAGATAGCAGGACAGTTCACCAGGGCCAACGCCGCTATCGCCGATGCCACCGGGGTGACGCCGTCGCTGTACCGACCGGCGGGTGGGCTCTCCGACGACGCCGTCCGACAGATCGCCGCGCAATATGGGCTGGCTGAAATCCTCTGGGATGTCATACCTTTCGACTGGGCCAACGACTCCAACACCGCGGCGACCACAGAGCTGCTGAAATCTCAGATACGCCCGGGATCGGTCGTGCTGTTTCACGACACCTACTCGTCAACCGTCGACGTCGTCTACCAGTTCCTGCCGATCCTCAAAGCGAACGGCTATCACCTGGTGACGGTCACTCACCTGCTCGGCCAGCGTGCACCCGGCAGTACGTACGGCGGGCGCGACAACGGCGCACCCGCCAACGACATCGTCGACATCCCCGGCGTGCAGATCCCGCCGCTGCCCGCGACTCCGTCACCCCCGCCGATGCCGAATTTTCCGATCACCGACATTCCCGATCAGAACTCCGGCGGTCCGAACAACGGCGCCTGAGACGTCAGCGGTCGGTGGGCGTCACCTACTCGCCCCCGGACCAGCGGCTGTGGGAAGCGTGTGTGCGGGACTACCGATCTGTCGGTTTCACCTTTGCCATCGCCAGCACGTCGAGCCGCTTGTCCAGTTCGTCCTCGGACAGCTTGTCGCCGATGAGGCCGCGGTCGATCACCGTCTGGCGGATGGTCTTGCGCTCCTTGAGGGCCTGCTTGGCCACCTTGGCGGCTTCTTCGTAGCCGATCGCCGAGTTCAGCGGCGTCACGATCGAGGGGGACGATTCCGCCAGCTCGCGAAGATGCGTCTCGTTGGCCACCAACCCGACGATGCAGCGGTCGGCGAACAGCTTCGAGACGTTGCCCAGCAATGCGAACGACTCCAGCACGTTGCGCGCCATCATCGGGATGTACACATTGAGCTCGAACGCACCGGACAGGCCACCGACGGTGACTGCCGCGTCGTTGCCGATCACTTGTGCTGCCACCTGCGTAACTGCTTCGGGCAGAACGGGATTGACCTTGCCCGGCATGATCGAACTGCCCGGCTGCAGGTCGGGCAGCTGGAGCTCGCCGAGGCCGGTCAGCGGACCAGAGCCCATCCAGCGGACGTCGTTGGCGATCTTGGTGAGGGAGACGGCGATGGTCTTGAGCGCACCCGACGCCTCGACCAGCCCGTCGCGGGCCGCCTGCGCCTCGAACGAGTCTTTCGCGGTCTGCAATTCGGGCAGGCCGGTCTGCGCGATGAGTACCTCGACGACCTTGGCGCCGAATCCGTCCGGCGCGTTGAGACCGGTGCCGACGGCGGTGCCGCCGATGGCCAGCTCGCCGAGGCGTGGAAGTGTCGCGCGCACCCGCTCGATGCCCGCCTCGATCTGCCGTGCGTACCCGCCGAATTCCTGACCCAGCGTCACCGGTACTGCGTCCATCAGATGGGTGCGGCCTGACTTGACCACCTGGCGCCACTGCTGCGACTTCGATTCGAGTGCTTCGTGCAACACCTCTAGGGACGGAATCAGGTGTCGGACAGCGGCTTCCGTAGCAGCGATATGCGTGGCGGTGGGGAAGGTGTCGTTGGAGCTCTGCGACTTGTTGACGTCGTCGTTCGGGTGCACCGTCACGCCGTTGGCCAGCGCGATGCTGGCGATCACCTCGTTGGCGTTCATGTTCGAGCTGGTGCCCGACCCGGTCTGGAACACGTCGATCGGGAACTGGTCGTCGTGCAGCCCGTCGGCGATCTCGGCGGCAGCGGTGACGATCGCGTCAGCCTTCACGGCGTCCAGCAATCCCAGGTCCTTATTCACCTGCGCGCAGGCGCCTTTGAGCAGTCCCAGGGCCCGGATCTGGGTGCGCTCCAGCGGGCGGAACGAGATCGGGAAGTTCTCGACCGCACGCTGGGTCTGGGCGCGCCACAAGGCGTCCTTCGGTACTTTGACCTCGCCCATGGTGTCGTGCTCGATGCGGTACTCGACCTCACTGTTGTCGACGGCGTTGTCGGCCATATTGCGTTGCGTCCCTTGGCTCGTTGGTTGGGTGGGAGAGTTACGGCAGGGGGTAGGCGGCGGTGCTGTCGCCGATGAAATCGACTGACGAGTATTCGTTCAGCTTCGAAAGTCGGTGGTATGCCTCGATCATGCGAACGGTGCCGGACTTGGAGCGCATCACGATCGACTGGGTGGTGCAGCCGCCGCCGGAATAGCGCACGCCCTTGAGCAGGTCGCCGTCGGTGACGCCGGTGGCGGAGAAGAAGACGTTCTCACCGGACACTAGATCGTCGGTGTGCAGCACCTGGTCGAGGTCATAGCCGGCGTCGATGGCTTTCCGGCGCTCGGCGTCGTCGGTGGGCGCGAGCACGGCCTGGATGGCGCCGCCCATGCACCGGATGGCGGCCGCGGCGATGATGCCCTCGGGGGTGCCACCGATGCCTGCCAGCATGTCGGTGCCGGACTCGGGGCGGCAGGCCGAGATGGCACCTGCGACGTCGCCGTCGGAGATCAGCCGGATGCGGGCTCCCGCGGCGCGGACTTCGGCGATCAACTCGTCGTGCCGGGGACGGTCCAGGATGCAGACCGTGATGTCGGGCACCGAGAGATTCTTCACCTTCGCGACAGCGCGGATGTTGTCGCCGATCGGTGCCGTGATGTCGATGGCGTCCACCGCCTCAGGGCCGACGGCGATCTTGTTCATGTAGAACACCGCCGACGGGTCGAACATGGCGCCGCGCTCGGCGACCGCGAGCACCGAAATAGCGTTGGGCATGCCTTTGCTCATCAGCGTAGTGCCGTCGACCGGATCGACCGCGAAATCGCAGTCGGGGCCGTCGCCGTTGCCCACCTCTTCGCCGTTGTACAGCATCGGGGCGTTGTCCTTTTCGCCCTCGCCGATGACGACCACGCCGCGCATGGACACCGAGTTGACCAGCTGGCGCATGGCGTCGACGGCCGCGCCGTCACCGCCTTCCTTGTCGCCTCGGCCGACCCAACGCCCCGCGGCCATGGCGCCCGCCTCGGTGACCCGGACCAACTCCATGGCCAGGTTGCGATCGGGGGCTTCACGGCGGGAAGGCGTCATGGGGGTGATTGTCCCAGAAGCCGGTATGACATTGGGAGCTGGGATACTGGTGTGGTGACCACTGAGCCGCAGGGGGGAAACCCGGACGCCGAGGAGGTGTCGTACCAGCCAGGGCCGGCTCCGAAGCCGGCTAAGCCACGTGTCTTGCAGGACGGCCGCGACATGTTCTGGTCGATCGGCCCGCTGGTGCTCGTCTGTCTTGTGTTCGCGGGCCTGCTTGGCATGTGTTCGTTTCAGCCTGCGGGGCCCACTGCGGGACCGGCGCCGACGTTCGACGACAGCTCCGCCCTGCACGCCGATGCCGAGGCGCTGGACTTTCCCGTCCGTCTGCCACGGTTGCCCGAGGGCTGGGCGGCGAACTCAGGCGGGCGAGCTGGTATCGACCAAGGTCGCACCGATCGCGAGACCGGCCAGCGGGTCAGGGCGGTCCTATCCCGGGTGGGCTACCTGGCGCCGAGCGGGATGTATATCTCGCTCACCCAGAGCAACGCCGACGAGCAGCCCCTGATGGCCTCGATGGATCCAACGCTGGTCCCCAGGGAGACCACCGACGTCGACGGCACGTCGTGGGTGATCTACCGCGCCGGTGAGGGGGTCGAACCGGTCTGGACCACTCGATTGACCAGCCCTGCTGGCCCCGCCCAGATCGCTATCAGCGGCGCGGGCGACGAAGCGGAGTTCCGTATTCTGGCAGCCGCCACGCAGCGACAGCAGCCGTTGCCCGCCACGCTCACGTAAGGGGACCCGCATGACCACACCAGTTGCCGATCTCACCGGCTGGACCGCCGAGCCGTTCACGGCAGCGGGCTACACCCATGACGTCTATTACAAAGGTGAGGGCCCCGGCGTCGTCCTTATTCCCGAGATGCCCGGGATCCACCCCGGCGTGCTCGCACTGGGGAACCATTTGGTGGCCAACGGGTTCCGGGTTGCTTCACCGTCCTTGTACGGCACCCCGGGTAAGCCAGCGATGTCGCCGGCAATGGTCCCGGTGCTGATCAAAGGCTGTGTGGCCAAGGAATTCGCGGCGTTCGCGACGAACAAAGACCGTCCCGTCGCGCATTACCTTCGGGCGCTGGCCCGTGATCTCAACGCGAAGACGCCGGGCAAAGGCGTCGGCGTGATCGGCGAGTGCTGGTCCGGCGGTTTCGCCTTGGCGGCCGCCGTCGACGACAGTGTGTTGGCTCCGGTCCTGAGTCAGCCGTCACTGCCGGTGCCGCTGACGCTCAAGCACCGCAGGGATCCGGGCGTCTCCGAGGCCGAGATGGCGGTGATCGAGCGACGCGCGCGCGACGAGGGATTGTGCGCGATGGGCCTGCGGTTCAGCGGGGATCGCCTGGCGCCGGGGGA
Source organism: Mycobacterium sp. (assembly GCA_051306175.1). Classification (GTDB taxonomy): domain Bacteria; phylum Actinomycetota; class Actinomycetes; order Mycobacteriales; family Mycobacteriaceae; genus Mycobacterium. Next base: position 43,876 of record JBPPMS010000138.1, read on the forward strand.
GCGGTTCACCACGCTCAAGGCCAGACTCGGTGACGCGTTCGAGGTGATCGAGATCAATTCGGGCAAGGGCAATCCCGAGGGTTTCGGTCTCACGGCACACTCCGTACTGACGCTCGAGGTGCGCGAACGCGACGGCCATCCCGCCTACGAAGCGCGCAACCGCGTCGTCGCGTTCCTGACCGAGCGGCTGGTCGGATGACACTCACGTCCGAAGGACTCCGGACGCCAGCGGTCCGCGCCTGCGGTTGACCGGCGCGCACACCTGGACGTCAACGATGACGGGCCCACCGGCGGATTTGAGGGGGTCGAACTGCTGAAACGAATTATCGCCGAGCCGTTCACCTCGAGAGTGCGTGTGAATGACCGATCCGCCGGGCGAGCGGATAGGCCCCAGAGCCCGCCCGGCGCTACTGCCGCGCCATGATGAGTCGAGCCTCGGCTTTCTTCTGCTCGTCGGCGTCGTGGTGTGATCGCGACGAAACATCGACCGTCACAGTGAAAATCGTCCCGGTGAACGGGAACGGCGGCGAATAGGCAGGCGTCACAGCCGAGCCCGGGTTGCGCCCGACGGTGAATCCCGAGCCGAGTCCGAGGGCCAGCGGCACGGTGACCGGCAGCTCACCTTGGCCCGCGAGCTCGCCATCGAAGTACAGCCGTCCGACGCCCGGGGTGCCCTTGCCGCTCTTGAGATCCGGTGGCCCCGTGACCTCGAACTCATAGCTCACGGTGTGTCGGCCTGCAGGCACCGCATTGTCGGAGACGATCGTGAACTCGTCGGCCCCGACGTAATTGTGCACGTAGTGCAGCTTTCCTCCCTGCACGTACATGCCGTACCCGCCGATATTGCTGCCGTGGCAGAGCAGCACGCCCTGGTCGCCGTCGGTCAGCTCCACGTCGACGGTCAGCGTGTGCCCACGGTTGAGCACCTTGGCGGCGACGTTCTCGGGCACCCCCTGAGTGCCGGGGTAATAGACGTAGGTGTTTCTCTCCTCGGCGATCTGGGGCCGAGGGTCGGCGAACCGCATGGTTCCCCGGCTGTCCAGCGGGAAGACGTTGTACTTGCCCGCTTCGGAATACCAGATCGCGATCATCTCGATCAGCTTCTGCGGATCGTCCTTGGCTAGGTCGTTGGTCTCGGCAGGGTCCACGTCTACGTGATACAGCTCCCAGTTGTTGGCGTCCAACTCACGCAGCTTGTCCTCGGTAAGCTCCAACATGCCGAACGGCACGCCTGCCTCTTCGAAAGATGGCCCAGGGAAAGGGCATACGGCGCGCCACCCGTCGTGATAAAGCGAGCGGTGCGCGAACATCTCGAAGTACTGTGTGTGGTGCCTGGTCGGGGCGTTCGCGTCGTTGAACGTGTGGGCGAGGCTGACCCCCTCGATCGGTGATTGGGTGACCCCGCGCAGGGCGGCGGGCGCCTCGACGTCGAGGGCTTCCAGCACCGTGGGCACCATGTCGACGGCATGCGCATACTGATGCCGGATCTCGCCCTTGGCGTCGATGCCTGCTGGCCAGCTGACGATGAAACCGTCCGAGACGCCACCACGGTAGGTCTCGCGCTTCCAGCGCCGGAAGGGGGTGTTGCCGGCGAACGTCCAACCCCACGGATAGTGGTTGAAGTACTTCGGACCGCCGAGTTCGTCCATCGCGGCGAGGTTGTCCTCCAGGGAGTCCGGCACGTTGTTGAAGAACTTGTTCTCGTTCACCGAACCGTGCGGTCCGCCTTCGGCGCTGGCGCCGTTGTCCGAGATGAGCATGATCAGCGTGTTGTCGAGTTGGCCGATGCCATCCAGGAAATCGAGCAGCCGGCCGATCTGGTGATCGGTGTGCTCGAAGAAGCCGGCAAAACACTCCATCATCCGGCTGTAGAGCCTGCGCTCGTCGTCGGACAGTTCGTTCCACTGCTGCACATCGGGGTCGTGCCGCGACAGGACAGCGTCCTCGGCGATGATGCCGAGTTCCTTCTGCCGAGCAAAGACCTTGTCGCGGTAGGCATCCCAGCCGTCGTCGAACTTACCGGCGTACTTGTCGATCCATTCCTTGGGCGCTTGGTGTGGGGCGTGATTGGCTCCTGTCGCGTAATACAGGAAGAAGGGCTTGTCGGGTGCCACCTGCTTGAGGTCGGCGATGAACTCGATCGCCTTGTCGGTCAGGTCGACGGTGAGGTGGTAGCCCTCCTCGGGTGTGCCCGGCGGCTCGACCTGGTGATTGTCGGACACAAGGTCCGGGTAGTACTGATGCGTGTCGCCGCCGAGGAAGCCGTAGTAGCGCTCGAAGCCGCGGCCCAGCGGCCAGCGGTCATAGGGACCCGCAGCGCTGATCTGCTCGGCCGGGGTGAGGTGCCACTTGCCGACGCAGTACGTCGCGTAGCCGCGGGCCAGCAGAATCTCGGACAGGAAGCCGTTCTCGAACGGGATCGAGCCGTTGCCACCGGGAAAGCCCGTGGAACCCTCGGTGATGCAGGACATCCCGTTCGAGTGGTGATTGCGGCCGGTGAGCATGCACGATCGCGACGGCGAGCACAGCGCGGTAGTGTGCATGTTCGTGTAGCGCAAACCGGTGTTGGCCAGTCGGTCCAGGTTGGGAGTGTCGATAGGGGCGCCGTAGCAACCCATCTGCCCGTAACCTGTGTCGTCCAGCACGATGTAGAGCACGTTCGGCGCTCCCGGAGTCGCGCGCACCGGCGCCGGCCACGCAGGGTCCGACTCGCCGACCGTGCGGCCCATCCGTCCCGGAAAGGCACTTCCTGGTGTGTATTCGGTCAACGCCATTCGCTTCTCCCGACCTTCCGTCATGTGGACGCTTTACATACTCCACCGCTGCCACTGCGAGTTGGGTGAATTGACCGCCGCATTCGAGAGAACAAGAGACGCGACGTTCACGGCGCCGTGAGGAGCCTACTCGTTGGCCCGGTTCACCAGCGGCCGCCACGAGCAACGCGGGCCACGATGGTGTTGGGACTGGCGGACTTCGTGCGGGCGTGTGTTGTCGACCCAGTCAGTGCCGAACCGCCTGGCGCGTCGATGTTGACTATGCGGCCAGTGCGGGGGTTGGTCGCAGCAGCGCACCTCGAGGGCATCGGACGGAACGGAATGAACGTAGCGCGGTGAGACTCCACTCAGGCGCTCTGAGGTTGTTTCGCAAACCGGCGATGATGTGGTGGCAGCCGTTTCGTGCGGTTGTCCGGTCCCGGTTGGTGCGGTCGACGCCCCGAGGGTGCCTGCCCGGGCGGTGTTTCGGCTTTTCAGCCGCTGTCCAGGTGGTTCGCCGGAATTGATCGGTCACCGGATGCATATTCTCTGCGCTCAGTGGGGACTTCGGCGGAACTTGGTTGCACAGCGAACCGTCGTTGCTGTGAGGCCGAGCCGCAAAACCACAGCTTGATGTGCAAACCGGTTGCACAGCTAACGAAATGCCAAAGAACTGCAAATCGCCTAGCACTCGCCTATTATGCGTTTGTTCAAACTGTTTAGGGGGTTGGTATGAGTGATGATTCGCACGCCGAGGGTGTGGCCGTGGAATCCCGTGAGGTTGGGGTGGACGCACTTGTGCTGGTGTATCCGGGAACCGACCGCGAGCAGCGTGGAACCATCGTCGAGGACTTCGGTGACATGGCAGGCTACAGCGTTGACATCGGCGACGAACATTTCGCTGATCCCGCCCGCCGTTATGCCGTCAGCCTCGATTCCGGCGAATTGATCTTCGTCGACGCCGAAAGTCTGGTCGTTAACTAGCGAGCTGGGCAACATCGTCGGCAAATTTCGCCGCTCGTCAGGTGCTGTTTGGCATCTTCGTAGCTGGAGGCCGCCTGCTCTGCGCGGGGCCGTAGATAGACGAGGTGCAGAACGCCGGTTGCGGGCTCTCGCCTGGGTGCGTACGTCACGGACATCCGCAACGAACCGGCGATCGAGTTACCTGTGGTGTAACGGTTCGGCGGTCATCTCATGATGCAGCGGAACCCGATGTGGCTCATGCCCGTCTCGACCATCTGCGGGCGGCGGGCGGCGGGCCGGTAGCGCAGGCAGTAGCTGTCGGCGCACAGGAACGACCCGCCCTTGACCACCCGTCGCGGAATCCGGAACTGAGGCTGGTTGGGGTCGTAACTGTCGGCTTCACAGCAGGACCCGGACGAGCGCTCCCCGGTGTAGAAATCGGTGGTCCATTCCCAGACGTTGCCTGCCATGTCGAACAGTCCGTAGCCGTTCGGAGCGAAACTGCCGACCGGGCGGGTGCTGCCGTAACCGGTGTCGGGGAGGTAGGGGAATTCGCCGTGCCAGTAGTTCGCGAGTCGTTCCCCAGGCCGCTCGGGTTCGTCGCCCCAGGTGTAGGTCTGGCCGTCGAGCCCGCCCCGCGCCGCAACCTCCCACTCAGCCTCGGTGGGCAGCGCTAGGCCCGCCCATCGCGCGTAGGCCTCGGCGTCCTGGAAGGCGATGTGGACGACGGGATCGTCGTCCCGGCCGCGCAGCCCTGACCGTGGACCGCGCGGGTGGTTCCAGCAGGCACCGGGCAGCCACGTCCACCACTGATGGAGGTGACGAAGGTCGACCGGGCCCGGCGTGCGGTGGAAGACCATTGATCCGGGTTGCAGATTGTCCGGTGGCGCGTCGGGATACTGCGCTGGATCCAGCGGCCGTTCGGCGACAGTGAGATAGCCGGTCTCGGCGACGAACTCTGCGAATTGGGCGTTGGTCACCTGATGGCGCTGGATCGAGAACGCGTCCACGCTCACCTCGTGCGCGGGCGCTTCCTCCGGGTAGCGGTCGTCGGAACCCAGCACCGCAGTCTGCGCCGGTATCTCGATCAGGTCAGGCGCTGTCACGTGCCCGCGCCGAAATCAACGAAATGGCGGATTTCACTCACACTTTCGCGCCCGTGTGTGCGTTTCGGCGCAAGGGGGTCAGTCACGGAAGACGGTGTTCCAATCGTTGCGCATGCTCACGACGGTCCAGCCCCACTGACTGGCGTGCTGCAGGGCGCGTTCGGCCCCCGCGGTGTAATCGAACTCGCGCTCGGCATCGTCGTGCAGCACCAACAGTCGCAGAGCTGGCCTGCCCGGTTTGCCCGAGAACATGAGCATCTCGTCGTCGCCGTTGGAGTTGCCCGCCGACAGGATCGGGCGCCTGCCGATGCGGTTCCACAGCCGCACCGGCTTCTCGGGTCCGTCGTCGAAGACGTCGAGCGCCGGCTGGATCAGGAGATCGCCGTGGCCGTCCGTGCCACTGAACTTCAGGCCCTGCGCGCTGCCCACCACCCGCTCTGGCGGGATGCCGTAGATGTCGCTGGTGATGGGTCGCATGAAGTCGCGACCGCCGCCGGAGACGATGTAGCAGGCGAACTCGTGCGCCTCGAGGTAACGCAGCAACTCCACCATCGGCGCATACGTGCACGACAGGTACGGCCGGCCCAGCGTGGGATGCTTCGCCTCGGCGAAGAACGCGCCGATCAGAGCGGCGTGCTCGTCGACGGTCATCGACTCGTGCAATGACATCACCGCCGCCGCCAGCACGCCGAGGTCGGAGTCGTCACCCTGGTAGTGCTTGGTGATCGCGCCGCCGAACCACTGCAGATCACCGGCGACGGACGCCGAATACGGCTGCTGGGACGCCAATGACGGCTCGGCTTTCGCCCTTTCAGCAAGTCGTCGCACGATGAAGTCGAGCTGGATGTACATCGGCTTCTCGCACCACAGGGTGCCGTCGTTATCGAAGACGGCGACGCGCTCATGGGGCGCGACGAAGTCAGGTCCTTCGGCAGTGACGCGCCCCACGAAGTCGACGATGGCCGACTTCGTGGGCCCGCTGCGCCAGCTCTCCAGCATGTGAACCCAGTTCTCCATGCACTAATCGTGGGCCAGGAACTTTTCGAGCTTCGCGACGGCCTGGTCCACGCTGAAGCTGGCCGGCGCGTGCCGCGGGGGGAACTCCTTGAAGGTGTCCAGGAACGCCGTTGCCATCGCGGTCGCATAGAACACGAAGAAGTCACGCCGGCGTGGTGCCTGCATCGGGCCAGCTGTTGCGGTGCGGCCCGTTGTCGGTGGAGTAGACGACGATGGTGTCGTCGGCGATGCCGAGCTCGTCCAGATAATCCAGCACCTGCCCGACGTTGCGATCATGGTCGATCATCGTGTCGTGGTACGGCGATTGCCACAGTCCGGCCTGGCCCGCGTTCTCGGGCTTGCCGTGGGTGTAAAGGTGCATGTGGGTGGTGTTCATCCAGGCGAAGAACGGCGTGTCTTCGGAGTGCTTACGTCCGATGAAATCGATGGTGGCGTCGACGATCTCGTCGTCGATGCCCGTCATCCGTTCGACGTTGAGCGGCCCAGTGTCCTCGATGACCTGCTTACCGACCGGCCCGAACTTCGGATCGTCCGGTTCGGTGGAGACATAGTCCAGGGCGCTGCACTTCATCACGCCGCGCGGGAGCGCCAGCTCGTAGAGCTTGGGGAACTGGTCTTTGTGCGGGTAATCGAAGTTCTCGGGTTCTTCCTCGGCGTTGAGGTGATACAGGTTGCCGAAGAACTCATCGAAGCCGTGCACCGTCGGCAGGAATTTGTTGAGATCGCCGAAGTGGTTCTTTCCGAACTGTCCGGTGGCGTATCCGAGCGGCTTGAGCAGCTCGGCGATGGTCGGATCCTCTGCGGCCCAACCGATGTCGACGCCAGGTACGCCGACCTTGCTCATGCCGGTGCGATACACGCTTTGCCCACTGATGAACGCCGCGCGGCCTGCCGTGCAGCTTTGCTCACCGTAGGAATCGGTGAATCGCATACCTTCCTTGGCGATTCGGTCGATATTCGGCGTGCGATAGCCCATGAGACCGTCGCTGTAACAGCTCAGATTGCTGATCCCGATGTCATCGCCCCAGATGACCAGGATGTTCGGTTTGCCGTCTGGCATGGATCTACCTCTCCCCAAAGCTGCCGTGTGGTGCGCTAGTGCGTTCGACGCTAGGTCCAGAGCACCAACACCACACGGACTTTGGTGAGAATTCGTGCCACGTGCCCACGAAACCGGCGCCATCGGCCACCAGCACACGGCCGAGGTCAGTTGTCCGCCCTGCATCACCCGCGCCGAGCATAACTGAAACGTGTTCCAGTTCGGGAGGGCGAATCCAAGCACCTGCCTGGGTCAGGTGTCGGACTCCTCTCGCTGTGCCAGCGTCTCCGCCACCTTGTTCCGTGCTCCAGCAAGGTGTGACTCGCAACGTTTGGCCAGTTCTTCGCCCCTTTCCCAGAGTTCGAGCGACGCATCGAGATCGAGGCCGCCCTGCTCGAGGTTGCGGACAACTTCGATCAGCTCATCGCGGGCTTCTTCGTACCCCAGTTGACTAATGGGCTTCATATCCTGCCTCCCGATCGGGTCCGAGACTGGCTGCCGAGATGGCGCCGTCGGCCACCCGGATACGCAGTTTGGTGCCTGCAGGCGCCCCGTCGACAGTGCGCACCACACCGTCCGGACCGGCTGCACCGACCGCCTGCACCACGGCGTAGCCACGCGCCAGCGTCGCCGCCGGACCCAGTGTCGCCAGGCGCGCCCCCAGGTGGCCCACGCGCTCCGATTCCGCCGCGATCAGCCGGGTGACGTCGAGGCGCGCGGTGGCGCGGGCGCGTTCGATCTCGTCGACGCGGGCACTGAGCATCCGCAGCGGATCCGCCAGCACCGGCCTGCCGCGCAGCGCTGTGATGGCGTGCTGTTCGCGGCGCACCCAGTTGCGCAGTGCCTGGGCGGAGCGGCGGCGCAGGTCGGTCACCAGGGCCAGTTCCGCAGCCGCGTCCGGCACCAGGCGTTTGGCGGCGTCGGTTGGGGTGGCTGCGCGCAGATCGGCCACCAGATCGCACAGGGGTGTGTCGGGTTCGTGGCCGATCGCGCTGACCACCGCTGTGGTGCACGCGGCGATGGCACGGCACAGGGTCTCGTCGGAGAACGGCAACAGGTCCTCGACGCTGCCCCCTCCGCGGGCGATGACGATCACGTCGACGCTCGGATCGGCGTCCAGGCCACGCAACGCCTCGACGATCCCGGCGACGGCGTTGGGGCCTTGAACCGCGGTGTTGCGCACCTCGAACCGTACCGCAGGCCATCGGCTGGCCGCCACCGTCGTCACGTCATGCTCGGCCGCGCTGGCGCGCCCAGTGATCAACCCGACCGTGGCGGGCAGGAAGGGAACTTTGCGTTTCAGCCGTGGGTCGAACAGGCCTTCGGCGTCGAGCAGTCGGCGCAGCCGCTCGATCCGCGCCAGCAGTTCGCCGATACCGACAGCGCGAATCTCGTTGACACGCAACGAGAACGATCCCCTGCCGGTGTAGAAGGTGGGTTTGCCGCTGACGATCACCTGGGTGCCTTCCGTCAGCTTGATCGGAGCGCCTCGCACCAGATCGCGCGGGCAGGTCACCGTCAGCGACATGTCGGCGGCGGGGTCGCGCAGGACCATGAACACCGTCTTCGAGTCCGGGCGGGCGCTGATCTGTGTCAACTGACCTTCGACCCACACCGTGCCGAGTCGGTCGATCCATTTGGCTACCCGGGTGGCCACCGCGCGGACGGGCCAGGGGTTCTCCGCGGAGTTTGGCGGAGCCTCGGCTGTCACTTCGCCGAAGCGCGGGTAATCCTGTTGGCCAACAGAGTCTGGAACGGGGCACGAGAGCCATGGGCATGCTCGTACGCCAGCAGGGCCTCCAGTTCAGAAACGCTCAACGACTGCAGGCGCGCCCGCAGCTGTGCCAGCGTCAGCCCGTCGTAGTCCAGGTCGTCGACGATCTCGGGCGGCTCATCCTGCTTGGGGGCCGCCTCCTTCTCCGGCGTCTGGGCGGCGTTCTGGGCCGCCGCGGCCTTCTTGGCAGCTTTCTTGATGGGCTCCGGCACGTCGGCGTCGGTCTCATCCGGCGGTGTGTAGAGCGCGAACCGGCCCTCGCCGGACGGCCTGACGTCAGCGGCCCCGGCGGCGTCGTCGGCGTAGTCCTCGTCGAACGTCGCCCACATCGGTTGTTCGTCCCTGGGTGGGAAGATCGACTCGAGCGTCTCGTCGCCCTTGATCGCCAATTCCGCGACGTTCTGCTGCATCCGCATCACCAGTTGGGCAGCCTGACTGACCAGCGTCATCGGGTACATCAGGATGGTTTGCGGCAGCTTGCGGGTCTCTTCGACGGCCGTTGCCGCCGCACCCACCAGCAGACGGACCCCGTACGGCGCACTCGACATGACTTCTAGCCTGCCTTAACACGCGGTGTTGTCAAAGCGTCGTTGCTTCTTCATTCGCTCGCTGTGTGGGCAGAACGTACCCTGGTAGCCATGTCGTCGACCATCAACATGGGAATTCCCGGTGCCAGCTCGTCTGTTCTGGCATCCCTGGGAGAGCCGGTGGTGGCCAAGCGTGTCCTATTGGCCGAGCCGCGCGGATACTGCGCCGGCGTCGACCGCGCCGTCGAGACAGTGGAGCGCGCGCTCGAGAAGCACGGCGCGCCGATCTATGTCCGGCACGAGATCGTCCACAACCGCCACGTCGTCGAGACGCTCGCGAAGGCCGGGGCGGTGTTCGTCGAGGAGACGCACGAGGTGCCGGAGGGGGCCATCGTGGTGCTGTCTGCACATGGTGTAGCACCCACGGTGCACACGACGGCCGCCGAGCGCGACCTCAAGGTGATCGATGCGACGTGCCCCCTGGTGACCAAGGTGCACAACGAGGTCAAACGTTTTGCCCGCGACGACTACGACATCCTGCTCATCGGCCACGAAGGTCACGAAGAGGTGGTCGGCACGGCGGGCGAAGCCCCCGACCACGTGCAGTTGGTCGACGGACCGGAATCGGTGAACTCGGTGACGGTTCGCGACGACTCCAAAGTGGTCTGGCTGTCGCAGACCACACTGAGCGTCGACGAGACGATGGAGACGGTTCGACGACTCCGGCAACGCTTCCCCACGCTGCAGGATCCCCCGAGCGACGATATCTGCTACGCCACGTCGAACCGTCAGATGGCGGTTAAGGCCATGGCCCCGGAATGCCAGCTCGTGATCGTCGTCGGCTCACGTAACTCGTCGAACTCGGTGCGCCTCGTGGAAGTCGCGCTCGGAGCGGGCTCGGACGCCAGTTATCTGGTGGACTACGCCGAGGACATCGAACCGGCGTGGTTCGACGGTGTCACCACGATTGGCGTCACCTCCGGTGCGTCGGTACCCGAGATCTTGGTGCGTGGTGTGCTCGACCGGCTGGCGGAGTACGGCTACGGCACCGTCCAGCCCGTCACCACTGCCAATGAGACGCTGGTGTTCGCGCTCCCCCGCGAGATCCGTCCCGCTCGCGCCTGACCGTCCAGCAGCGTCAGGCGTCATCCCGCCAACGGTCGCCGTCGCGGCTGTGCCTGCTTCTGTGCTCGACGTGATTCTCACCGTCGTCGGCGCCGCGGTAGCGGACGTTCGAGAATGGATGGTGGGTCCGACTGCTGCCGTTGGAGCTCGGTCGTTTGCGCGGTGGCGACGACGCGTCGAATGAGGGTGGTTCGACGATCGGCGGTTCGTACGGTTCGTAACCTTCTGGGCGCGGACGCCAGCGCCGCGGCCGGGTTTCGTAATCTCCGGCCTCATGACGCTCTCCTCTGCCCGCCTCGCGCTCGAGCGAAGGCAGGTGGTCCCGTCGGCGCGGCTCTCTCTTGTCCGTCGCTCCGGTGGTTTCGGTGCGTCGCTCGCCAGGCTCGCGATGAACGCGAACGTCCCTCGATTCGCCTGCCTCGTGCGGCTCGCGCACGGGCCGCGGTTCCCGGCCGTCCCGTGGTTCGCGGCCCGACGGGGCGCGGGTACGGCGGCGGGCGTCGCGAAGGTCAGGGTCGACGTACTCGGCTGCGGTCGGTTCGGTGCGGCGTGTGCGGCGGGGACGCTCCGGTACCGACTCGGGCATATCGCTGACGAGCGGCGGACGGGCGTAGCGCGACCGCGTCGCGGCGGGACGCCTGGCACGTTGTTCGGGGTGGCCTGAGCGGTCGTTACGGTCTGCATGGGATGAACGGGTGGTCGACGGCCTGGGGCGGTCGACGTTTTGACCGCGCGGCCGTTCGGCGTCGTGTTCGTCGTACTCAGCCTTGTCGGAACGTCGGAATCTGGCGGCCAGACCCTTGAGCCGTCCCGGGATATCCTCATCCTCGAAGGCATCGTCTTCGGTATTCGCCGACCTGTCTGCCGTCGCGTGTCGAACCCGACCGGCGTACCAGCGCACGATGCCGACCACCAGCACCAGCGCCGAACTGAGCAGCATCAGGGGAAAGCGCTCGATGAGCGGATAGCCGCAGTTGATCGCGATTTCCTTGAGGCCCGGGAAGCTGGCGCCGTTGAACAGCCAGTACGCGCCGGGCACTACGACGAAAAGAATGAGGGGCGGCTGCACCACTGCGGTGAACACGGACACCTGTCGAACCGCCAGGACCGCGACGAGGCAACCTACGACATACAGAGTCGAGAAGACGAAGGTGAGTTCTTTGTTGCCGGAACCGGCGTCGAACGCAAAACCGATCGTGGACGCGGTCACGGCGATCACGATGGCGCCCCACCAGGGCACACCTGTGACGTTGGGGAGCGCAGAGCGATGATCGGCGCCGATCACCGAACGGGCCCGCTGTGCTGACACAGCTAAGACCGTACCGGTTGCGCACGAAAGAGGACCGCCAGCGCGCAGCCTCGGTCGGGCGATTCTCTAGACTTGTGACCCCGTGAGTCTGAACCTCGGGATCGTGGGGCTACCCAACGTCGGCAAGTCAACGCTGTTCAACGCATTGACACGCAACAATGTGCTGGCCGCCAACTATCCTTTCGCCACCATCGAGCCCAACGAGGGCGTGGTGCCACTGCCGGATCCGAGGCTCTCCGAACTCGCGAAGATCTTCCATTCTGAGCGAGTGGTGGCCGCGCCGGTGACGTTCGTGGACATCGCGGGCATCGTCAAGGGCGCCTCGGAGGGGGCAGGGCTCGGGAACAAGTTCCTGGCCAACATCCGCGAATGCGACGCCATTTGTCAGGTGGTTCGGGTGTTCTCCGACGACGACGTCGTCCACGTCGATGGTCGGGTGGACCCCAAGAGCGATATCGAGGTCATCGAGACCGAGCTGATCCTCGCCGACATGCAGACCCTGGAGAAGGCGGTGCCGCGGCTGGAGAAAGAGGCTCGCACCAACAAAGACCGCAAGCCGGTGCACGAAGCCGCGCTGGCGGCCCAGGAGATCCTCAACGGCGGCACTACCCTGTTCGCGGCAGGCAAGGCCGTGGACTCGGCCCTGCTGCGTGAGCTGAGCCTGCTGACCGTCAAACCGTTCCTCTACGTCTTCAACGCCGACGAGACGGTGCTCACCGATGACGCGCGGGTGGCGTCGCTGCGTGAGCTTGTCGCCCCGGCCGACGCGGTGCTCCTGGACGCCAAGATCGAATCGGAGCTGATCGAGCTCGACGAAGAGTCGGCTGCAGAGTTGCTGGAATCCATCGGTCAGGCCGAACGCGGACTGGATGCGTTGGCGCGCGCAGGTTTTCACACGCTGCGGCTGCAGACCTATCTGACGGCCGGGCCGAAAGAGTCGCGCGCCTGGACCATTCACCAGGGCGATACCGCGCCGAAGGCGGCCGGGGTGATCCACACCGATTTCGAGAAGGGCTTCATCAAAGCCGAGATCGTGTCCTACGGCGACCTCGTGGCGGCGGGCTCGATGGCTGCTGCCAAGGCCGCGGGCAAGGTGCGGATCGAGGGCAAGGACTACGTGATGGCCGACGGGGATGTGGTGGAGTTCCGCTTCAACGTCTAGTCCCGGACCAACGTCGAGATGAATCAGGTTGAATGTCTGGAACTTTCATCGGTCACGACGGTGACGGCAGCGTAAGCCGGGAATGCTGCGGGTCGCCGAAGTTGCAAATGGGATCTCGCTGGTAGCGCGTGATTCAGACGCCAACGGTCCCCGGGCATTACGCGGGACAGGAGGACCGGCCGCGACCGTCCGCGCTTCTGTAGTAGATCTGGCCCTCTGGGCGTGGACCCGTGGTGGCTCGGTGCGCACCGATGGCGAACCGGGGGCGCTCGCCTTGCTCAATGATGTTGTGACACAGGGCATGCCCTAGGGCGGACGCCTGGACGCGCTTACGTACGACGTGTACTGCCTAGGTGGAGTCCGAGGCGAGCTTGCCGATCGTTGTCCCGTCCAGATGTTCGGCAAGATCGTCGGGGTTGACGAAAACTTCGATGGCGCCTTCGCTTTCGAGCTCCTGGCGCGAAACACCACCGCTCAGGAAGGCGATGGTCTGAACACCGGCGCGGCCTGCGGCCCGAACATCCCAGACCGTGTCGCCGAGAAAGACTGCCCGTTCGGCAGGCACCGCAACGCGCTCGAGCGCCACCTTCACGATGTCGGGTCGGGGCTTGGCGGTCTCGACATCGTCCGATGACGTCATGGCGGAAACGATGTCGTCACGCTCGATCACCTTCCGAAGAATCTCCAGTTCGTCTTCGGGCGCCGACGTCGCGAGGACCCCGGATCTTCGGTGCCGCGGACCGATCAACCCACCGATATCTCGTCGCTCAAGGCGAATCCCTGCGCCAGCGGTAACCGATCTCCACTCCAGAACGAGCCGGGGTCGAAGTAATTCTCGTACTTCTCGCTGGAGAGCAGCCCCATCTCCTCATAGGTGATGGCGACCGTCTCCGCGCAGTACGCCGTCTCCAGTCCCACCGCGCGCGTGTTCTTCTTCCTGTCCTGGGTGCGGCGTCGAATCCGCTTGTCCAAGAAAGGGATTCCCGCGACCATGTCATAAGCGGTCGGAAGGCGACCTCGTATCCACCTTCCCGTCAGGCGCGCACTGGTCGGAAAAGCGGTCCCGTCCATTCTGGCGATGACGCGCAGCATCCGGTCTTCCTGCTCGCGGGAGGCATACGGCGACAGCTGACGCAGCCAGCATCGCTGCCCGTAGACGTTGCGCCACTGCTCGATCGCCTCCCTCAAGTCGTTTAGTTGCACACCGCGATGGTTGGTGCCCGTCCACATGTCGGTCAGCTTGTTACCCAACTCGGCATGCCAGATCAGGGGCGGAAGGTCATCAATCGCCACCGTCATTCCGACATGGTTGACGGGACTGTTGGTCAATGTCTGGATCGCACGATCGGGCCCCGAACGTCCGCGGAACAGCCAAATGTCGCCGGTACGGGTGGAATCCAATGCCTTCTCGAGTGTCACCGAGCGGGAGTTCACCACCGCAGCGTAAGGGGCGGGGCCGTTCTACGGATATTCGTCACGGGCCGACAGACCATGCGGAAGGATGAGACCATGCACAACGCGTGGAAGTGGATCGGTTTGGCCGGGGTGGTCGGGGTAACGGCCGGTGGGGTCCTCGTGGCGCGTGATCAGCGGCGCAGAAACTCCTATACCTCCGAGGACATCCGGGCGCGGCTGCATCAACGCCTCGCCGAAGCCGACACGTTGGACGGGTGACCCTCAGGCGCTGGTGGTCGAGCCAGGCCGCTCGATCATCAGCACAGTAACGATCACCCAGAGCAGATTGAAGATCCCCGTGGTCAGCGACAGTCGAGTCACCGCAGCGCCACTGAGCGCCCGCCGAGGCTGGCCGCTGTCGCGACGCCGAGCATCGGCACTGCGGCACCGCGTACGTGCGGCAGATCCGGTGCAGAACGCGAGCTATCGGCAGCGCGACGCCGTCGGATTCGCTGGCGTCGCCGGCCAACACCGCCACATACCTCGGAAACATGCTGGCGGCCACGCCGATCGGGCCCACCGCCAGATTGCGGCCACGACGTGCGCAGACAGCAGAAAGCGTTCACCGGTGCCGCCGCTCACCGCGACGCGGCGTGCACTTGCGCAGCCAGCCACCGCCGAGCTCTGGCCACCCGGATCAGCGGTTGACGAACCGCACGACAGCCTCGGTGAACGCGTCGTTGTCGTCGCCAGCGGCGGTATGGCCAGCGTCCGACAGTTCCACGAGTTCGGCCTGTGGCACTTTCGCGAGGAAGTCGCGGACACCTTCGGCGCTGACGACGTCCGAGAGCTCGCCCCGGATCAGCAGAATCGGAATGGTCAGCTCGATCGCGGCCCGTTCCAGTTTGTCGGTGCGGACGAATGGGTTGTCGCCGGGTTTGGTCAAGAACGCGGGATCCCAGTGCCAGTACCAGCGTCCGTCGCGCAGTCGCAGATTCTTCTTCAAGCCTTCGTTGCTGCGCGGCTTGGCCCGGTGTGGTAGGTACGCCGCGACGGCCTCGGCGGCGTCGTCCAGCGAGTCGAACCCGTGGATGTGATTGAACATAAAGTCCCGGATCCGGGCGCTGCCGTCCTTCTCGAACCGCGGGACCACGTCGACGAGAACCAGTCGGGTGACCTTCGCCGGTCCGGCTTCACCTGCCACGAGGATGCCTGTCAGCCCACCCATGCTGGCTCCGATCAACATGATGGGGCGGCCGATCTTGTCGATCACCCGCAGCACGTCGGCCGTCATCGTCTCCAGGGCGTAATCGGCATCGGGGGAGCGGTCGCTGTCGCCGTGCCCGCGGCTGTCGAGTGCCACGACGTGGAATCCCGCATCAGCCAGGATCTGGCCGGTCTTCTTCCACGAGTGCCGGTTCTGCCCGCCGCCGTGCAACATCAGCACCGTTGGATTGGGCGCGGCCGCGTCGGCGCCACGGTTCCACTCGTCCGCGATCAACGTGACGCCATCCGCGCCGACAAACTCCACTGTGGTACATGCCACGCTGCCTGATCCAACGCTCACGATCTTCCTCTCCACCGGGTGGAAGCTCACGTTACCCAGGGCGCGAATCGGTGACCGCCACCGGATGTCAGTTAGCTCGGGAGTGACCCGTTGGAGGCCTGACCGTAAGCGCGGCACCCCCGCCGGAATTCAGTGTCCTATACTCGGCGACCGTGCCTTCGCCGCCCGCCGGATCGCCGGAAGAGCGCGCGAGAATCATCGCCGCCGCCTATGAATGTCTGTCGCGACCCCACACGGCCGCGGTGCCGGTGGCTGCCATCCTGCGCACCGCGGGGGTGTCAAGCAGAGCTTTCTACCGACATTTCGCCTCGAAGGACGAGATGTTCCTGGCGATGCTCCGCGAGGAGAGTCACAACCTCGCGCTCCGACTCGACCAAATCCACGAGCTGACTCCCGACGATCCCGCCGCTTCGCTGGCCACCTGGATCGATCATCTGTTCGCAGTCGCCTTCGAACCCGTGTTGCATGCTCACCTAGCGGTCCTGGACTCCGATGAAGTGCGGGCGGCAGCCGGCTATCGGCGCCTGCGTGAGCAGGAACGCGGCGCTCGCGAGCGGTCGCTGATCGACATCCTCGAGAGGGGTCGTCGCGATGGCACGTTTCCCCAAACGATCCCTACCTCCGACGCGCTGGCGATCAACGCCCTCGTAAGCCGGATACTGACGACGCTGCGCAGCGATGATCCCACCCACGGCAGAGACGAGAAGCTGCGCGTCCTGGACTTCACGCTGCGCGCCCTCGGCGCCGTGACCGTGCACTCCGCCGAATTGCGATGAGTTAAGGCACCTTTGTCGGTCCATAGGACATCCGCTCGTGAAGGCGAAGAGTCAAAGGAGAGACAGTTGCCCTCGATCACCCCGTCGCTCGGTACACCGAGTCGGGGATGGGAACGCCGGGGCGGGCGCTCTCGGTGGAATTCGTGCTGGACGGCGCCCGATTCATCGGCATCAACGGCGGTCCTCGGTTCCCGTTCACCGAAGCAGTCTCGTTTCAGGTGCACTGTGCGGACCAGGACGACGTCGATCACTACTGGAACCACCTCGTCGACGGCGGCCAGGAATCCCAGTGCGGTTGGCTCAAGGATCGCTTCGGGTTGAGTTGGCAAGTGGTTCCCGATCGCTTGCTGCAACTCCTCGCTGATCCGGATCCGCGCCGCGCCGACGCCACCACCAAGGTCATGCTCGGAATGCGGCGGCTGGTCATCGCCGAGTTGGAGGCAGCAGCCGACAGCGTGTGAGTACTGGATCCGGCATTCCTGTGTTGAAATGACAGACGTGGACCCAGGTGCAGACGTGTCCGAGCCGCGCTCGATCGAGGTCGACGCGCCCACTGTTCGTTTACACGCGCTCGTGTGGGGGCCGGACGCCGGCCCAATCGCGCTGTGTCTACACGGTTTCCCTGACACGCCGCACGGCTTCCGCAAGATCGTGCCTGCACTGACCGCTGCGGGTTACCGGGTGGTCGCGCCGTTCATGCGTGGCTACGCGCCATCCTCGATCCCGACTGATGGCAGCTACCACATGGGCGCGGTGATGGACGACGCGCTGCGGGTGCGCGATGCCGCCGGACCGACCGATGACGACGTGCTGATCGGCCATGACTGGGGCGCGATCGCAGGCACCGGGTTGGCCGCGTTGGCCGACAATCCGTTTCGCAGGGCCGTCATCATGTCGGTGCCGCCGATCGCGACGTTCCGTCAGCCGCTCGCCATCGGCGAGCGGTTCAGCCTGATAGGCAGGCTGCCGGGCCAGCTGGCGCGGTTCTGGTATCAGATGTACTTCCAACTGCCCTGGCTGCCGGAGCGTTCCGCGGCATGGGCAGTGCCGCGGCTGTGGCGCCGGTGGTCCCCTGGCTACGACGCGGCGGCAGACATCCGTTACGTCGAGGCGGCGATCGGAGCTCCCCAAGCATGGCAAGCCGCAATTGGCCCGTATCGTGCGTTGTGGCGAAACTCCAAGCCGCCGAGTGCCTACGCCGAGCTCAACAAATCGTTCATGAACCCGCCGGTGGTGCCGACTATGTATTTGCACGGCGCCGACGACGGCTGCATGCCGCCGGTGTACACCCGTTGGATCGGCGGCGTACTGCCGCCGGGCAGTGCCGTGGAGGTGGTGCCGCACGCCGGGCACTTCCTGCAGCTAGAGCAGCCGGATGACGTCGCTCGTCGGATAGTCGAATTCTTCGGCACGAGAGGTTGATTCGACCTCGCCACACTGTGCCAGGGCAGCCGATGAGCGCGGTCGACGCGAAGTTTTACTGGATGTCGGCCGCGGTTCCAAGCGACCAGTTTCTGCTGTACGCGTTCGACGGCATCTCTGATGACGTCGACGCGGTGCTTGCCGAGCTGCGTGCCCGCGCGGCTTTGTGCCACGACTTCACGATCCGTGTGCAGGACAGCTCCCGCTTTCGGTACCCGAGATGGGTTAGCGCCGGGGTGAATTCGTCGATGCAACGGCACCAGCTGCACGACTCGTCGTGGCAGGGCTGTCTGAACGCCATCGCAGCGCTGGCCGACCGGCAGTTGGACTGCGGTATTCGACCGTGGCGGATGCACGTCTTCGCGCCGGTGAACGGCGCTCCCGCATGCGCCGGTCCGTCGACGGTGGCGGTGCTGCAGGTGGCGCACGCCCTGGCCGACGGCACCAGGGCGGCGGCGCTGGCGGCCTGGTTGTTCGGCAGGCCGGGTGCGCCACCCTCGCCACCGCTGACGGTCCGTGGTCGCTGGGTCGGTCGCGCGTGGACCGCAGCGCGAACCCAGAAGCGGCTCACCGCAGACACCGAGGCGGGGCGGCTACCTCCCGCGGGTCGGTCGTGGGCACATCTGCAGACCAATAACCGGCCCGAAGGCGTGCGCTCGGTGCGAACGCTCGTGCGTCGACGCGACGAACTTCGCGGCCCGAGCGTCACAGTCGCGGTGCTCGCCGCCACGGGTGTGGCGCTGCGCCGGCAGCTGGGCGTCGACGGGGTGGACATCGGCGCCGAAGTGCCGATGGCCAAGTCGGGACAGCCATCGGCGCGCAACCACTTCCGTAGTGTCGGCGTGGGACTGCGTCCGGCGCTCTCCTGGGCCGAGCGCACCCAGGCCATCGCCGACGATCTCACGGCACGTCGTCTTCGGGGCGAGCACCCGGCCGCGGTGGCGGCGGACGAGGCCAACGCATCGGTGCCCGCAGGCCTGCTGCGGTGGGGCGTCTCCAAATTCGATCCCGACGTCCGGTGGCCCACGGTGGGCGGCAACACGGTGGTGTCCAGCGTCAACCGGGGCCGCTCGGACCTCCGGTTCGGTTCAGCGCCGGTGGTTTTGACGGCCGGCTATCCTGCGTTGTCGCCGATGATGGGATTGGTGCACGGTGTGCACGGGATCGGCAAGAACGTCGCGATCAGCGTGCACGCCGCTGAGTCGGCGGTGGGCGACGTCGACGCCTACGTCTCGCTGCTCGGCCGAGCCCTCGACGACAGCCTCTGATCGGATACCGAGGGCGACGGCCAGAGCGCCCAATCTGCTGTATTCCATGAGAGCCCACGACAAATCCCCATTCAGCGTTATCAGGATAATGACAAATTCGCCGACATCTGAAGGCGTTTCGACGTAATTCGTGGGCCGAGATATGAATTGTTGACGGAGTTACTCGGCCGATACGTGCAGAACTCATGTCTCGGGATGCGGAAATTGTAGGTTCCTGATCCCGGTGTCCTGGTCAACAACGCAGCCACACTGCTCATGCCCACCCACTGCCGAGGTCTCCGAAGAGACCCTGCGATCGCGCCGGGAATGACGGGCAGGGGCTGTGGCGCCGTCGTCAACATCGGTTCGATCACCGGTTTGCGCGGCACGGCGAGCTAGGTTCTGTTGCATGACTGCTGCCTATGACTTCGCGATTCTTCTGGTGCGCGTCGTGCTCGGCCTGACGATGGCCGCGCACGGCTACAACAAGTTCTTCGGCGGCGGGCGGATCCCCGGCACTGCCGGGTGGTTCGACAGCATCGGGATGAAGCCAGGTCTGTTCCACGCTCGCGTCGCCGCGACAACCGAGGTGGCGGCGGGGATCGGCCTTGCGGTGGGACTGCTGACACCAGTGCCCGCGGCGGGATTCGTGGCGTTGATGTTGGTCGCCGCGTGGACGGTGCACCGCCAGAACGGCTTCTTCATCGTCAAGGAGGGCTGGGAGTACAACCTGATAGTTGCGGTGGTCGCGGTCGGCCTGGCCGGCACCGGCGCAGGCAAGTTGAGCCTGGACTACGCGCTGTTCGGGAGCGGTTCGTTCTACCAGTACCTGCAGGGTTGGTGGGGCCTCGCGATCGCCGTGGTGCTCGGTCTGGCAGGGGGGATAGGACAGCTGGCGATCTTCTTCCGTCCGCCCGCTGCCACCGAGGCTTAGACTGCCGCTGGTGCTGTTGTTCTCCCACGGCGCCTGGGCGACGGCCGAGCGACATGACGACTCCGCTACTCGTACGGCGTGCAACGGCGACCTCGCGGATGACGTCGACGGCCGTCTCCCCGAAGTCGGGCGAGGAGAAGTCACCTCGGCCATGCAACAGTTGATGACATCGGGTGAGGATGCGCGTGCACTACGGTGTGGGGGCACATCTCGTGGTGCAGGAACCCGGTGCCATTCCGGGGCGGTTCCGCCACTGTGAAGGCCGCTGCGGGCCGCAGCCAGATACTGGCCACGAGGTATATCCACGGCGAGGGGCGAGGACCCTGAGGAGGCCGAACTGATGTCAACCGATGGTTCCCCGCCGCGCCGTATCGCGCTGCTGTCCACGTCCGACACCGATCTGCTGTCAGCGAGGGCCAGCGCAGCGGCCTATCACTTGGGTAACCCGGTTCGCCAGGATCTGGACGACATGGTCGGCGGCACCGACCTGGTGGTGTTGCGGATGCTCGGATCGTCGGCGGAGATCGCCTCCGAGCTCGCCGCGCTACGCGCCACCGGCCTGCCGCTGGTCGTCGTCGGGGGTGAGCGTCAACCCAGCGCCGAGCTGATGGAGTGCTCGAATGTCCCGATCGGCATCGCCGCCCAGGTGCACGCCTACCTCGCGGAGGGCGGGCCCGCGAACCTCGGCCAACTGCATGCGTTCCTCTGCGACACCGTGCTGCTCACCGGGGAGGGATTCGACGAGCCGGTGGTGATCCCAGACTGGGGGTACGGGCAGCGCGCCGGATCCGCCGCGCGACCCGAATCGGTGGACCGGAAGAAGGCGCGCGTCGGCGTCCTCTACTACCGCGCCCATGAGATCAGTGGCAACTCGGGGTTCGCGCACGCCCTGGTCGACGCCATCAACGCGACGGGCGACGCGGTGGGCGTGCCGCTGTTCGCGTCATCGCTGCGCAGCGCGCCGCAGGAGTTGTTCGACGCCTTGGGCTCGCTCGACGCACTGGTGGTCAGCGTGCTGGCCGCGGGCGGTTCCAAGCCTGCCGGAGTCAGCGCGGGCGGCGACGACGGGTCCTGGGACATCGAACGCATCGCCGCGCTCGACATCCCCACCTTCCAGGGCCTGTGCCTCACCTCGTCGCGCGACGAATGGTTGGCCAGCGACGACGGTGTGACGCCACTGGACTCCGCGACGCAGATCGCCATTCCCGAGTTCGACGGTCGCATCATCACCGCGCCCTTCTCCTTCAAGGAGATCGATGCGGACGGGCTGCCGCACTACGTCGCCGACCGTGAGCGTTGCGCGCGCGTCGCGGGCATCGCAGTCAAACATGCTGTGCTGCGCCATGTTCGGAATGCCGACAAGAAACTCGCACTGGTCCTTTCGGCGTATCCGACCAAACACTCGCGGGTCGGAAACGCCGTCGGGCTGGATACCCCGGTGTCCGCGGTGCGGATGCTGCGACGTCTCCGGGCCGAGGGCTACGACATCGGCGACGGGTTTGGTGTCCTCGACATCCCGAACGAGACCGACGCGGGCGACCGGCTGATCCACACCCTCATCAAAGCGGGCGGCCAGGACGAGCAGTGGCTCACCAGCGCCCAGCTCACCGACGCCCACGTCACGGTGACCACGGAGCAGTACGCGGCGTGGACCGCTGATCTTCCTGCGGCCCTGCGTGATTCGATGACCGAGGCCTGGGGCGCCGCGCCGGGGAGGCTGTTCGTCAACGACGCGGGCGAAATCGTGCTCGCCGCACAGCGATCGGGCAACGTGGTGCTGATGATCCAACCGCCGCGCGGGTTCGGGGAGAATCCGGTGGCGATCTACCACGACCCGGACCTGCCACCGAGCCACCACTATCTGGCGGCCTACCGCTGGCTCGAGCACGGCTTCGGAGCCCACGCCGTGGTGCATCTGGGCAAGCACGGCTCGATGGAATGGTTGCCCGGCAAGAACGCCGCCCTGTCGGCGCAGTGCGCCACCGACGCGACGATCGGGAACCTGCCGCTGATCTATCCGTTTCTGGTCAACGATCCTGGCGAAGGCGCGCAGGCCAAGCGGCGAGCGCACGCCACGATCGTCGACCACCTGATCCCGCCGATGGCGCGGGCGGAGAGTTACGGCGACATCGCGCGGCTGGAACAGCTGCTCGACGAGTACGGCAACATCTCGGCTATGGATCCGGCCAAGCTGCCCGCGATTCGAGGCGAGATCTGGAGCCTGATGCGCGCAGCGGAGATGCACCGCGACCTTGGTCTCGAGGACCGCCCGGACGACGAGGAGTTCGACGACTTCCTGCTGCACGTCGACGGCTGGTTGTGTGAGATCAAGGACGCCCAGATCCGCGACGGTCTGCACATTCTCGGCGGTGCGCCGCAGGGCCCAGCGCGGGTGAACCTGGTGCTCGCGATCCTGCGCGCCGCGCAGGTGTGGGGCGGCGCGGACCATGCGGTGCCCGGGCTGCGGGCGGCGCTCGGCTTGAAGGAGGGCGCCGAGACCACGGCCGTCGACGAGATCGAGCAGCGGGCCCGGGGACTGGTCGAAGCCATGGAGTCCTCGGGATGGGACGCCGCCGTGGTCGACACGTTGCACGACGACCCCCAGGTGCGTGCGGTGCTGCGGTTCGCCGCGACGGAGGTAATCCCGCGGCTGGCAGGTACCGCTGGTGAGCTCGACGCCGTGATGCGTGCCCTGGCAGGCGGATTCATCCGGCCTGGACCGTCCGGTTCGCCGCTGCGCGGTCTGGTGAACGTGCTACCGACCGGTCGCAACTTCTACACCGTCGACCCGCGTGCGGTGCCGTCGCGGTTGGCCTGGCAAACGGGACAGGCGATGGCCGATTCGCTGATCCAGCGCTATCTCGACGACACCGGCACCTACCCGGAGTCCGTCGGCCTCTCGGTGTGGGGCACCAGCGCGATGCGCACCTCCGGCGACGACATCGCCGAGGTGCTGGCCCTGCTCGGCGTGCGGCCCGAATGGGACGAAGCGTCGCGGCGGGTGTCCCGGCTTGAGCTGATCACCGCCGAGGAACTCGGCAGACCGCGCGTCGACGTCACGGTGCGGATCTCGGGTTTCTTCCGCGACGCCTTCCCGCACGTGGTGGCGATGCTTGACGACGCAGTGCAGATGGTGGCGCAGTTGGATGAGCCGGATGACGCCAATTTCGTTGCGGCCCATGCCCGTGCCGATCTGGCTCAGCACGGCGACCAGCGGCGTGCCACCACCCGCGTTTTCGGCTCCAAGCCGGGCTCCTACGGCGCGGGCATTCTGCAGGTGATCGAATCCGGCACCTGGCGTGACGACAGCGACCTCGCCGAGGTGTACACGGCCTGGGGCGGTTTTGCCTACGGCCGCGGCCTTGACGGCGTGGCCGCCGCCGATGACATGCGTACCAACTACGCGCGGATCAAGGTGGCCGCCAAGAACATCGACACCCGCGAGCACGACATCGCGGACAGTGACGACTATTTCCAATACCACGGCGGCATGATCGCCACGGTGCGGGCGCTCACTGGATCGGATCCCAGAGCCTACGTGGGGGACTCGACCACGCCCGACGCGGTACGCACCAGGACGCTGTCCGAGGAGACTGCCCGCGTCTTCCGGGCGCGCGTGGTCAATCCCCGCTGGATCTCGGCCATGCGGCGCCACGGCTACAAGGGCGCGTTCGAACTCGCCGCCACCGTCGATTATCTGTTCGGATTCGACGCGACGGCAGGCGTGGTGCACGACTGGATGTATGAGAAGCTCGCGCAGGAATACGTCCTCGATCCCGAGACGCGCGAATTCCTGGACAAGTCCAATCCCTGGGCGCTGCACGGCATCGTCGAACGGCTGCAGGAGGCGGCGGACCGCGGCCTGTGGGCGGAGCCGTCGCCGGATACGCTCGCCGCGCTGCATCAGGCCTACCTTGACGTCGAAGGCGACCTGGAGGACCGAGCCGGCGAGCCGTCCCGTGCCCCCTGACCCGAGCAGGGCAGTGCGCGTACGGATTCTGGGCATCGGGATGGGCCCGCAGCACGTCACGCCCGAGGTCGCCGACGCGCTGCGCACTGCCGACTACGTGCTCGCTGCCGAGAAGGGTGACGACGACGGACTGCTCGCGCTTCGGCGCGCCGTCGTGCACGCGCACGGCGACTCCGTCGAGATCGTGTCTGTCCGCGACCCGCAACGCGACCGGTCGGCGAGCCTGAGTGCGGCAGGATACGTTGGTGCCGTTGGTGATTGGCACGACGCCCGGGCGGCTGCCTACGCCGAGGTCCTGCGGCAGCGTGGCGGGACGGCTGTATTCCTGGTGTGGGGGGACCCGTCGTTGTACGACTCCACGATCCGCATCGTCGAGAAGATCAGCCAGCTGGGTGTGCTCCTGTCCTACGACGTACTGCCGGGAATCAGTGCGCCGCAACTACTTGCGGCGCGCCACCGCATCGTGCTGCACGAGGTCGGGCGTCCCGTGCACGTGACGACCGGTCGCAGGCTGCAGGAGGCCGTCGGAGCGGGTCTTGACAACATCGTCGCGATGCTCAATCCATCCCCTGACCGGCTCGACCTCACCGGGCTGGACGACTGGACGATCTGGTGGGGCGCCAACCTCGGCGCGGCGGGCGAACATCTGGTGACAGGCAGGCTCGGCGACGTCCTACCGGCCGTCATCGAGGCGCGGGACGAGGCCAAGGCCGACGCAGGCTGGGTGATGGACCTGTTCCTGCTCAGACGGTGTTCCTCGTGAGGTTGGCCTGATGGCCGGAATTCTGGTCGCGGGCACCACAAGTGACGCCGGCAAGAGTGTGGTCACGACGGGTCTGTGCCGGGCTTTGGCGCGTCGTGGCATCAAGGTGGCGCCGTTCAAAGCCCAGAACATGTCGAACAACTCGATGGTGTGCGGCAATTCGGACGGCAGCGGCGTCGAGATCGGCCGCGCGCAGTGGGTGCAGGCCCAGGCTGCCTGGGCCGTCCCAGAAGCTGGGATGAATCCGGTGCTGCTCAAACCGGGCAGCGACAGTCGCAGTCACGTGGTGCTGATGGGCAGGCCGTGGGGCGAGGTGTCGTCGTCGGACTGGCTGCAGGGGCGGCGCGCTCTGGCGGCAGCCGCCTACGATGCGTTCGACGATCTCGCGGCGCGGTTCGATGTCGTAGTGGCCGAGGGCGCAGGCAGCCCGGCGGAAATCAACCTGCGGGCAAGCGATTACGTCAATCTTGGACTGGCGCGGCACGCCGGTCTGCCGACGGTCGTTGTGGGCGACATCGATCGCGGTGGGGTGTTCGCCGCGTTCCTGGGGACCGTCGCGTTGCTGTCGCCCGAGGACCAGGCGTTGGTGGCGGGATTCGTCGTCAACAAGTTCCGCGGGGATCCCGCGCTGCTGGAACCGGGCCTGCGGGACCTGGAGCGCGTCACTGGGCGTCGCGTCTACGGGACGCTGCCCTGGCATCCGGATCTCTGGCTGGACTCCGAGGACGCGCTCGATCTGGAAGGTCGACGGGTGACGAACGGACGGGCTCGGCGGGTGGCGGTGATCCGACTGCCGCGGGTCAGCAACTTCACCGACGTCGACGCGTTGGGCCTCGAGCCCGACCTCGACGTCGTCTTCGTCTCCGATCCCCGGGCGCTCGGGGACGCCGACCTGGTGGTGCTGCCCGGCACCCGCGCCACCATCGCCGACCTGACGTGGCTGCGGTCGCGCGGTCTCGATCGGGCGGTGGCAGCGCACGCCGCCGCGGGCAAGCCGCTGCTCGGTATCTGCGGCGGATTCCAGATGCTGGGCCGGGTGATCCACGATCCTGCTGCGGTCGAGGGTTCGGTGCGCGAGGTCGACGGGTTGGGCCTGCTGGACGTGGAGACGACGTTCGCGGCAGCGAAGGTGCTGCGGCTGCCGCAGGGTCACGGACTGGGTGTGCCGGCGTCGGGCTACGAGATCCACCACGGACGCATCACCCGCGGGACCGGAGTCGAGGAGTTCCTCGGTGGCGCGCGAGCGGGTCAGGTGTACGGGACCATGTGGCACGGCTCTTTGGAAGGGGATGCGCTGCGGACGGCGTTCCTGCGCGAGACCCTCGGACTGTACCCGTCCGGCGTGAGCTTTCCCGCCGCGCGCGAGCGTCGGCTCGACCTGCTGGGCGACCTCGTCGAGCAGCACCTCGATGTGGACGCGCTACTGGAGCTGGTGTCGCACGGCAGTCCGCCAGATCTGCCTTTCCTGCCCCCGGGTGCCCCCTGATGGCGCTCCGCATTCTGCTGCTCGGGGGTACGGCAGAAGCCAGATCGCTTGCCGCCGCGTTGGTCTCGGACGGGGTCGACGTGACCAGTTCGCTGGCTGGCCGCGTCGCCAGGCCGAGGCTTCCCGTGGGATCGGTGCGGATCGGCGGCTTCGGCGGGGTGGACGGGTTGCGGCAGGCGCTCGCCGGGTACGACGCCGTCGTCGACGCCACCCACCCGTTTGCGATGACGATGTCCCGCAACGCGGTCGTGGCCTGCGCTGCCGAAGGCACTCCTCTGGTGCGGCTGCAACGTCCCGGCTGGGCTGACCGCTCGCGGCCATCGTGGCACTGGGTCGATTCCCACGGCTTGGCCGCTGACGAAGCCGCGCGGCTGGGCGCGCGGCCGTTCCTCACCGTGGGCAGACAGCAGCTCGCCGAATTCGTCGACGCGCTGGGGGAATTGGCCGTGCTGGTACGCGTGGTGGACGAGCCGGATCTCGAATTGCCGCCAAGTTGGCGGGTGCTCAACGCCCGCGGACCCTATGAACTGGCAGGCGAGCTCGCCGTACTGCGCGGCCACTGCGCAGATGTGTTGGTGACCAAGGACTCCGGCGGCGAATACACCTGGCCCAAGATGGAGGCTGCCGAGGAATTGGGAGTGCCAGTGGTGATTGTGCGCCGACCGAGGGCTAGCGCGGCAGTTTCGTTGGTCTCCAGCGTGGACGGCGCCATGACATGGCTACGAGCGCGGCGGTGAGTGCCGCGGCCAGTCCGACCTGGCGGGCCAGGCGGTTGGTTGCGGGGATGTCGGCAGGGACGGGGTGGCGGCCTTGGCCCATCAGCGCGCGGTGCTCCCGCCGATTACCGTAGTAGGTGTTAGTGCCACCCAGCTGCAGGCCCAGCGCGCCTGCGAACGTCGACTCGATCACGCCAGCGTTGGGACTCGGGTGTCCTCGTGCGTCGCGCCGCCACGCGTCCAGTGCGGCAACGGATTCGGGGCCGAGCACCGTGGCCAGCACACCGGCCAGCCGGGCGCCGGGATAGCCGAGCACGTCGTCGAGACGGGCTGCGGCCCAACCGAACCGCTCATAGCGCGCGTTGTGGTGGCCCACCATCGCGTCCAGTGTGTTCGACGCGCGGTGCATCACCAGGCCGGGCGCGCCGGCAACGGCAGCCCAGAAGTATGAGGTGACGACGGCGTCGCTGGTGTTCTCGGCCACGGATTCAACGACGGCGCGGGCGATCTCGTCGGGCGTCAGCGTCACGGTATCGCGTCCGACGAGGTTGCGCAGGCGTTGTCGCGCGCCGTCGAGATCGTCGGCTGCGAGCAGTCGATGGACGGACTCAGCTTCACGTTCCAACGAGCGCCCACCGAGCACTGCCCAGGTGACCGCAGCGGTAAAGACCGTACGCACCAGAGGGTTACGGATGAGGCGCTCGGCTGCCATGGCCGCAGCGGTGCTGCCCCCGACCAGCAGCAGCACGTACGCGGCGCCGCATAAGCGGTTGTCGGCGTAGATGTGCCGCTCGAGCAGGGTGGCGGTCCTGCCGAAACCGGCGACCGGGTGGAACCTGTGTGGATCGCCGAACACCCGGTCGGCCGTGTAGCCGAGCAGCAGCCCGGCCGCCCGCGAGGCCCGGGGAGTCAGGCTCATACCGGGACGGCGGCGCTCACAGCCGCCAACCGATGCGCCGCGTCGGCGAACCGCTGCGCGAGCTGTGGGTGGCCCGCCCAGTGGGTGTGCAGGTAGGACGCGTGCAGGGTGGCGGTGGCAAACCCCTCGGCGGTGGGCAGATCCCACGCCGCGGAATCGCCCGCAGCCGGAGTCACGCGGGTGCGGTGAAACTCGTGCCCGGTGACCTGTTCGCCCGCTCTGGCCAGCAGCGAGTCGGCGGGCGACGTCGCGGTCCGGTAACCCAGCGTCAACCGGGGGGTCATCGCGGCCGTGGCGTCGATTGCGCCCATCATCGGGGTGCCGTCGACGGTGCGGCACAGATACGCCAGGCCCGCGCATTCGGCCACGGTGGGCACCCCTGCCGCGATGGCGGCCCGCAGGTCGGCCACCAGCGCCGCATTACCCGCGAGTTCGGCGGCGTACACCTCGGGAAACCCGCCGCCGAGGTAGATGCCTGCCGTCCCGGTGGGCAACGCGGCGTCGGTCATGGGATCGAAGTCGACCACATCGCAGCCTGCGGCACGCAGCAGCTCCTCGGTTTCGGCGTAGCGGAAGGTGAACGCGCGGCCGCCGGCCATCGCCACCACCGGCCTGGCGGGCGAAGGCACCCGCACGTGGTCGGTCGGATCCCACGGCAAGCCGCCGAGAGTGGTTGCACAACTGGCGATGTCGAGGATCGCGTCCAGGTCGACATGCTCGCCGATCACCTGCGCCAGGCGATTCAGGGTCGCGGCGGACTCGGCCCGCTCCGCGGCGGGAACCAAGCCGAGATGCCGCGACGGGCTCTCCACGCCCGCGTCGCGGGGAAGCATGCCGAGGACGGGGATTCCCGTGCGGGCCAGGGCGTCCCGCACCTCGTCGGCGTGGCGCGAGGTGCGTGACTTGTTGAGTACCACACCCGAGATCTTGACGGCCGGATCGAAGGAGGCCAGCCCCGCGACCACCGCCGCATGGGTGCGCGAGGCATGGGAGATGTCGACTACCAGGAGCACCGGCGACGACGTCAGCGCCGCCACGTGGGCGGTCGACGATTCGCCGTCGGCGCCCAGCCGCCCGTCGAACAGTCCCATGACGCCCTCGATGACGGCGACGTGCGCTCCCGCGGCGCCGTGCAGCAGCAGCGGGACGATCCGGTGTGCGCCGACCATGAACGGGTCGAGGTTGCGGCCAGGCCTGCCGGTGGCCATCGCGTGGTAGCCGGGGTCGATGTAGTCGGGTCCCACCTTGTGGCCACTGACCTGGAGTCCGCGGGCGCGCAGCGCCGCCATCAGCCCGGTGGCCAGCGTGGTCTTGCCGTGCCCGGACGCCGGTGCCGCCACGACCAGGCGGGGTAGGCGGCCGGCCACCATGCTCACCACTCGATGCCTCGCTGACCCTTCTGGCCGGCGTCCATGGGGTGCTTGACGTTGCCCATCTCGGTGACCAGGTCGGCGACCTCGGTGAGCTTCGGATCGGCGCGCCGCCCCGTGATGACCACGTGCTGGCGTCCGATGCGGGTCGCGAGGGTGTCGACGACGTCGTCGACGTCCACCCAGCCCCAGTTGATGGGGTAGGTGAACTCGTCGAGCACGTAGAGGTCGTGCGTCTGGGCGGTGAGCCTGCGCTTGATCTCGGCCCAGCCGTCGGCCGCCGCGGTCGCGTGGTCGTCGTCGCTGCCCGGCTTTCGGCTCCACGACCAGCCCGAGCCCATCTTGTGCCACTCGACCGGCCCGCCCTCGCCGGTCTCGGTGTGCAGCGCGCCGAGGCGTTCCAGCACGGTCTGCTCGCCGACCTTCCATTTCGCGGATTTCACGAACTGGAACACCCCGATACGGAAGCCCTGGTTCCACCCTCGCATCGCCAGACCGAAAGCGGCGGTGGACTTTCCCTTACCGTCGCCGGTGTGGACGATCACCAGCGGACGGTTTCTGCGCTGCCGGGTGGTGAGGTGGTCGTCGGGAATAGTCACGGGCTGGCCCTGGGGCATCAGGCGACTCCTGTGGCTTGCGGGGTCGCAGCCCGGACAATGTCCGTCAGCCCCTGCGCGTTGACCTCGGCGAGAGCCACGTGTTCGGCGCCGAGGTGCCCGGCGAGCGTCTGCGCCAGCCCCATCCGCATCCTGCCGCGCTCGCAGTCGACGACCACTGAGTTGATACCCTGTGCTGCAACGTATTCCGCTGCCTGCCGTGAACGCCTCACCGCGTCGTGTCCGGCGGTGGCGCGGCCATCGGTGACCACCACGAGCAGCGCCCGGCGGCCCGGGTCGCGGAGCTTCTCGCGACGAATCACGTCGGCGGCCGCGAGCAGGCCCTCGGCCAGCGGGGTACGGCCACCCGCGGGCAGATCGTCGAGGCGACTGGCGGCGATCTCGACGGAGCGGGTCGGCGGTAACGCAACCTCGGCTCCGCGCTCGCGGAAGGTCACCACGCCCACCCGGTCGCGTCGTCGGTAGGCGTCCAGCAGCAGCGACAGGATCGCCGTCTTCACCTGGCGCATCCGTTCCCGCGCCGCCATCGAGCCCGACGTGTCGACGACAAAGAGCACCAGATTGGCCTCGCGTCCTTCGCGCAGAGCCCTCCGTAGGTCGCCTGCCTGGAGGATCATCCGACCGCCTGCGCGCCCCCGCGCGCCCTGATGCGGCGCCGCCGAGCGGACGGTCTCCACCAGGTGCACGCCGGTACCGGTGGCCAGCGGTGTCGCGCCGGTGCGGCGTCCAATCGTGGTCCTGGCGCGGCTGCGTCGACCGGCCTCACCCGCACCGAGGCCGTCGACGGTGAAGAGCCGGGTCTGGTACGGTTCGCCCGCGCGGACCGGGGCCGGATTGCGCGAGGAGCCGTTCGCGTCGCCCGAAGAGCTCTGCGGCACAGCAGCTTCGCCGTCACCACGGGCGACGTCGTCGTCGCCACCGCCAGGATCGGGTTCGGGCTCGTCGCCGTTGTCGGGAGTCTCGGGAGGCAGCAAATCGTCGAGCTCGCTCTCGTCGAGACCCGGTGCGTCGAACGGGTTGCGGCGGCGACGGTGCGGAAGCGCAAGGCGCGCAGCCACCCTCAGGTCCCCGGAGGTGATGACGTCACGGCCATGCCATGCCGCGTGAGCGGCGGCAGTCCGCGCGGTGACGATATCGGCGCGCATCCCGTCGACGCCGAACGCCGAACAGACCTCGGCGATCTTGAGCAGTACCTCGGGTGTCAGCCGGACCAGGCCCACCCGCGCCTGCGCCTCGGTGATGCGGACGCGCAGCCGGTGTTCGGCGTCTTCGTGCTGCGCGCGGAACGCAGTCCGGTCGGCGTCGTAGGCGAGCCGGCGCCGGACCACCTCGGCGCGCAACTGCGGTTCTCTTGGCGCTGCGACCTCGACGGTGAGGCCGAAACGGTCGAGAAGTTGCGGACGCAACTCGCCCTCCTCGGGGTTCATCGTCCCGACGATGACGAACCTGGCCGCGTGGGTGACGGACATGCCGTCACGCTCGACCGTGAGGTGGCCCATGGCGGCGGCATCGAGGAGTAGATCGACGAGGTGGTCGTGCAGCAGGTTCACCTCGTCGACGTAGAGAATGCCGCGGTGCGCCTTGGCCAGCAGTCCCGGCTCGAAGTGCACCGCGCCTTCGCTGAGTGCGCGCTCGAGGTGGATGGAACCGGCCACCCGGTCCTCGGTGGCGCCGACGGGCAATTCGACCAGCCGCACCGGCCTGGTCTCCACGGCTGCATCGGCGTCGAACGGCCCGTCCGGTGAGAGTGAGTGCGGCTCAGCCGGATCCGAGGAGAAGCGGTCGCCTGCAATTACCTGGATATGCGGTAGCACCGCAGCGAGCGCACGCACGAGGGTCGATTTCGCGGTGCCTTTCTCGCCACGCACCAGCACGCCGCCGATGCTGGGGGAAATGACGCTGAGCACGAGCGCCAGTGCCATGTCGTCGAGTCCGTGGGGCGCGTCGGGGTCTGCGCCCAGCACGGCGGTAAAGGGGTATAGCTGCAACATCTGAGCTCCGCTCGTGATCGTGAACCGGGATCGGTACCCGCGAGGCCGGTCTTCCGGGCGGACCGAGTCCCGAATTCCTGCACCGCAGCGGGCCTGTGCCGGACTCTCACCGGACTTCCCAGATTCTGCCCGGGCACCGCGACCTCGCCGTTTCCGACGCAGGGGCACACGGCGCACCTCGCGTCAGCCACGCTAGCATCGCCGCCGTGGAGACCGACGTGCGTCTCACCGTGGTGGGTGTCGGGGCGGACGGTTGGGGCGGGCTTGCCGAGGCTGCACGATCGGCGGTCCGCCACGCTGAGGTGGTGCTCGGGGCTCCGCGCCAGCTCGACCTGCTTCCCGACGTTCCCGGCCAGGAAAGACTGGCGTGGCCGGCGCCGCTGCGGGCGGGCCTGCCCGCTCTGCTCGAAGCGCATGGCGAGCGGCGAATCGTCGCGCTGGCATCGGGTGATCCATTGGTGAGCGGGATCGGCACGACACTCATCGACCTGCTGGGTGCCGACCGGGTGACGGTGGTGCCCCACGTGTCGTCGACGGCGTTGGCCCGCGCCCGGCTCGGCTGGTCGGCCGAGTCGACGGTCGTGGTCAGCGTCGTCGGACGTGACGTCCATGCGGTGCTGCGCGAGTTGGCGCCCGGACGGCGTGTCCTGGTGCTGTCCTCGGACCAGAGCACGCCCGCGGAGGTGGCTGCGCTGCTGGCCGGCTGCGGCTACGGCGCGAGCCGGATGGTGGTGCTCGGCGACCTCGGCAGCGATGCCGAGGCCCGGATGGAGACGACGGCAGCCGACTTCGCCGGTGCGGTATCGCGGTTGAGTATCGTGGCAGTCGAACTTGACGGGCCGCTGATCACCAGCTGGGCCACCGGGCTGCCGGACGACGTGTTCTCCAACGACGGGCAGCTCACCAAGCGTGACCTGCGGGCCGCTGCGCTGGCTCGCCTGATGCCCGCGCCGGGCCAGCTGCTGTGGGATGTGGGTGCGGGCGCGGGCTCCGTGGGCATCGAATGGATGCGCGCTCACCCGACGTGCCGCACCGTCGCCGTCGAGGCGGACGCCGCGCGAGCCGATCGCATCGTCTGTAACGCAAGGAATCTCGGTGTACCTGCGCTCCAGGTCGTGCGCGGCAGCGCGCCGGCGGCCCTCGCCGGTCTGGCCGCCCCCGATGCGGTTTTCCTCGGCGGTGGCGCCACCCGGCCCGGTGTTCTGGAGTCCTGCCTGCATGCACTGCGACCCGGCGGGCGGCTGGTGGTCCACGGCGTGACCGTGGAAACCGAAGTGCTGCTTGCCGATGCCTACCGGCAGCACGGCGGGGAGCTCACCAGGATACATGTCGAGCGCGCCGCGCCGGTGGGATCGTTCACCGGCTGGACCCCCGCCCGCGCTGTCACGCAGTGGGCGTTCAGCCGCGTCTGAACTCATCGGCCCGGTTCCGCCGAGCGGTCGCGGGACGGGTCGTAGAGGTGACTGTCGCCGCCACACGGGTCGGGCCGATCGGCCAGCGCGCGTCCGACGAGAATCACTGCGGCCTGTCGCAATTCGGCGGCCTCCACCTGATCGGCGATGTCGGACACCGTGCCGCGGAGTACGAGCTCCTGCGGCTGTGAGGCGCGGTAGACGACGACGACGGGACAGTCCGGTCCGTACGACGGAGCGAGTTCGGCCATCAGTGCCCGGGTGCGGGTGATGGCCAGGTGCAGCACCAACGTGGCCCTGGTCGCTGCGAACGCGGCGAGCGACTCGGACTCCGGCATCGCCGTGGACCGCAGCTGGGGCCGGGTCAGCACCACCGACTGCGCGACCAAGGGCACGGTGAATTCGTGGCCGACCCGCGCTGCGGCGGCAGCATACGCGGGCACCCCGGGGGTGATCGACCACGGCACCCGCAGCGCGTCGAGCCGTCGCGTCTGCTCGAACACCGCGCTGTAGATGCTGGGATCACCGGACACGAGCCGGACGACACGCCGTCCGGCCTGATGGGACTCGACGATACGGGCGATGATGGCGTCGAGATCCATGCTCTGGGTGTCGACGAGATCCGCATTAGGAGAACAGTTCTGGAGACTGTCGGGATCAAGGTAGGTGCCCGGGTAGAGCACGGTGTCGGCCTCTGCCAGCAACCGCGCTGCCCGTAGCGTCAGCAGATCGGCTGCGCCTGGGCCCGCGCCGACGAACTGAACTGTGGTGATTTCCCCGGTCGTTTCGCTCCTGACCGCTGGCTCGTTCACTGCACCCACCGCGGCGTCCACACCCGGCCCGACGCCGTCAGCCGGGTGGCCGACGCACCGACCAGAAGCAGGCACTTCAGATCGATGCTGCCGGTGTCCAACTCGCCGAGGGTGGTGACGGTGAGCGACTCCTCGGCACGCCCCACATCGCGGCCGACCACGACAACGGTGTCGCCGCAACGATGTTCCAGCAAGACTTTTCGAGCTACCGCGATCTGATCGGGGCGGCTGCGCGAAGCTGGGTTGTAGATGGCGAGCACTAGATCGGCTTCGGCGATGGCCCGCAACCGGGTCTCGATCACCGACCACGACTTGAGCCGGTCGGACAGGCTCACCACGGCGAAGTCGGCGCCGATCGGCGCACCCGCACGTGCCGCGACGGCCTGTACCGCGGACACTGCGGGCAGCACGCGCACCGAAACACTTGCGTAGCGTTCGTCCTCGGACGCTTCGAAAACCGCTGCGGCCATGCCGAATACGCCTGCGTCACCGCCCGACACCACGGCTACCTTCGCACCGCGCAGGGCGAGGTCGAGAGCGAAGCGGGCACGGTCGACTTCGACGGCGTTGCCGGATGCGTGCCGCTGCAACCCTTCCCGCTGCGGGACCCGTGAGACGTAGGGCCCGTATCCCACGACGTGATCGACCTCGGCCAGTGCCGCAGCCACTTCGGGCGTCAGCCAGTGCTCCGGACCTGGCCCGAGGCCGACGACCAGCAGCTCGGCGGCTTCGACTGCTGGTGTGGTGATTGCGTCCCCCAACGGCTCACCGGGAGTGCGGGAGCGCCGGCCGTTGAGCGAGTCGCCGTTGACGACGATCAACGACAGGTACGGCACCGACGTCTCGTCGACGTCCTCGACCCGCATCCACCGCTGCTGCCGGTGGCTGGCGCGTTCGATGTATAACGCGTGCTCGAGCCGTCCGGCAGCGGCCAGTGCGCGACGCACGGCGGGAAAGGTGCGGCCCAGTTTCATGATGATGGCGCCGTCGGTGTCGGCGAGGCGACGCGCGAGTTCGGATTCCGGCAGTGTTCCGGGCAGCACCGTGAGAACGTCGGTCTGGCGCACCAACGGCGACGCCGTGGCGGCGGTGGCGGCTAAGAACGCGGGGACGCCCGGAACGACCTCGGTGCGAAAGCGCGTGCTCAGACGGTCGTGCATGTACATGTAGGAGCCGTAGAACAGCGGATCGCCTTCGGCCAGCAGCACGACGGTGCGCCCGACGTCGAGGTGGGCGGCCAACCGTGCCGCGGACTGCTCGTAGAAGTCGGCGAGGGCGCCTGCGTAGCCGCCGGGGTGGTCGGTGCTCCCGGTAGTGACGGGATAGCGCAGTTCCTCTTCGAGGACGCCGTCGCGGATTAGGTCAGCGGCGATGCCCCGCGCGTAGGACAGCTTGTTCACGCCCGCGTGATAGGCGACGACGTCCGCCTGGCCGATGAGGCGCGCGGCCTTGAGCGTGATTAGCTCGGGGTCGCCCGGGCCGAGACCGACGCCGTAGAACCGACCGGTCATTCCGCCTCCGACGCCAGCGCATTGAGAGCCGACGACGTCATCGCCGAGCCGCCCAGCCTGCCGCGAATCGTCACGAACGGGATGTCGATGCCGTGGTCACGGGACAACGCGATCAGCGCGTCCTTCGATTCCGCGGCCCCGATGAATCCGACGGGGCACCCGATGATGGCTGCGGGCCGCGGCGCGCCGTCCAGGATCATCTCCAGCAGGTGGAACAGCGCGGTCGGCGCATTGCCGACCGCGACGACGGCGCCGTCGAGATGCGGCGCCCAGAGCGACACCGCAGCCGCCGTGCGCGTCGTGTTCCAGGCGCGGGCGAGTGCGGGCACCTGCTCGTCGTACAGAAAACAGTGCACAGCGTTGCCTGCGGGCAGTCTGCCTGCGGTGATGCCGGTGGCGACCATCCGCGCGTCGCACAGGATGGGCGCGCCGGCCTGGAGTGCCGACCGGGCCGCTCTCACCAGAGTGGGGTGGATCGCCAGGTGCTTGATCAGATCCGGCTGCCCGGTGCCGTGGATCATCCGAACGGCAAGCTTCTCTGCCTCCGGCGGGACGGCGGACAGATCGGCCTCACGACGGATCGCCGCGAACGAGTCGACGTAGATCGCTGGCCCGTTGTCGATGTAGTCATAGCGCTTCGTCGGGCGGGCTAGCTGCTCTGGGCTGGTCATCGGGTGGCCTCCTGGGCAGATGGAACAAGAATGCCGTGCCAGGGGGTCACGACGACATACGGGTTCGCGGTGAACGCCGTAGCCTGCTCGGCCGTCAGTACCCCGTCCGGCACGTGCACATGGGTGCCGCCGGGTACGGCGCCGTACGAAAGCGGCGGAGACGACACCGGCAGTCGCGGATCGACCGGAACCGGAGCACGTAACGGCGCGGCGAGTTCGCGCAGGTGCCACGGGGCGTCTAATTGGATTCCGCGTGCGTGAAGGAAGGCGGCGGCCAGGTCGAGGACATGCGCTGCTACGTCATCCAGGCCGACGACCTCACCCCACTGGTCGCCGACGCGCAACTGCATCTCATCGCCCGACAGCGCGACCAGGCCGAGGTCGGCACCTCGGCGACCGGAAGCGGTGAGCCGGTCCACCAGGTCGCCGCGCCCGTCATCGAGGGTGAACAGGAAACGTCCGGGTAGCCGGGCCAGTTTGGCGTCGGCGCAAAGGCCCGCATCAAGCCGCAGCGCGACGTCACGCAGGTCCGCGCGCCCCCCGGCGAGCCCGGTCTGCGGCGACACCAGGATGTTGCGGACAAGTTCATGCGTGCGCGACGGAATTAGTCCCGTCGCCTCGATGGCTGCCAGTGCAGACGGCGTTAACTGGCCGTCGACGCCGGGCAGGCCGCGGAGCTGGAGGTTGGCGCGGGTGGTCAGGTGGACGTCACCGTCAGCGAAGCGATCGCTCACGTCCAGCAGCCGCTGCAACGCCGTTCCAGAGAGGTGACCGCCGACCAGCCGAAGACGCACCAGCAGTCCATCGTCGGCGATCCACGGCCGAAGCGCTCCCGGGCACCTGTCGGCCCGCGTGCGCCCAGTGTCTGTGCTCATCTTTCTACCCGTAACCCGCGCACCCGTCGAGGGTAGGCGCAACAGCACCGTTGTCGCGGGAGCCGCACACCCAGACGGTCAGGTCGCCCGCACGATGCGACTGCTCGGCGTCCGCGCGCTGGGGGTGCGGGGTGGCGCAGCCGCCCCGCCCAAACCAACGTTCTGGTGCGATCTTCTCGATTTTTCTCACCCGTTTGATCATTTCGGCGGGTGGGGTGTTAAGAACGTGGGAGCAGAACCAACCAAATGGTTGGGTGAAAACGAATCCAGAAGGAGACTTCCATGGCTGAAGCGGTCATCGTCGAGGCGGTCCGTTCGCCGGTCGGCAAGCGCAACGGCGGCCTGTCGGGTGTGCATCCCGCTGAGCTGTCCGCCCAGGTGCTCAACGGTCTCGTCGAGCGCGCGGGCATCGACCCCGGAATCGTCGACGACGTGATCTGGGGTTGCGTCATGCAGGCCGGTGAACAGGCGCTCGACATCGCCCGCACCGCGCTGCTCACCGCGGGCTGGCCCGAGACGGTCCCCGGTGTCACCGTCGACCGGCAGTGCGGTTCCAGCCAGCAGTCGGTGCACTTCGCAGCGGCAGGCGTGGTCGCAGGCCACTACGACGTCGCCGTCGCGGGCGGCGTCGAGTCGATGTCGCGTACCCCGATGGGCGCGGCGCTGGCCAACGGCGGCAACCCGTTCCCGGATCGCTTCATGACGCGTTACGGCACCCATCCCCACCAGGGCAAGGGCGCCGAGATGATCGCCGAGCAGTGGGGCTTCGATCGCACCGCGCTGGACCAGTTCTCGCTGGGATCACACGAAAAGGCCGCCGCTGCACAGGATTCCGGTGCCTTCGACGATCAGATCGTGGCGATCAAAGACCAGGACGGTAACGTCATCCTCAAGGACGAGGGCATCCGTCGCGGCGGCACCATCGAGAAGATGGCCACCATCAAACCCGCGTTCAAAGAGGACGGTGTCATCCACGCAGGCAACGCGTCGCAGATCTCCGACGGGTCGGCGGCGTTGCTGTTTATGTCCGAAGAGAAGGCGAAGTCGTTGGGGCTCAAGCCGATTGCCAAGGTGCACACCGCGATCCTCGCGGGCGCCGATCCGTTGATCATGCTCACCGCGCCGATTCCCGCCACGCAGAAGGCGCTCAAGCGCTCCGGCCTGAGCCTGGACGATATCGGCGTATTCGAGGTCAACGAGGCCTTCGCGCCGGTTCCACTGGCCTGGCTCAAGGACATCGGTGCCGACGAGAAGAAACTCAACCCTGACGGTGGCGCCATCGCCCTGGGTCACCCGCTGGGCGGCTCCGGTGCGCGGATCATGACCACGATGCTTTATCACATGCGGGACAAGGGCATTCAGTACGGCCTGCAGACGATGTGCGAGGGCGGCGGTCAAGCCAACGCAACGATTCTGGAACTTCTGTGACGGAGCTACAGGTAGAGCCCGCGGCACTCACCGAGCGCCGCGGGAACGTTCTCGTCATCACCATCAACCGCCCGCAGGCCCGCAACGCCATCAACGCCGCGGTCAGCACCGCGCTCGGCGATGCGCTGCAGGCCGCGCAGGACGACCAAGACATCCGGGTGGTGGTGTTGACGGGCGCCGGCGACAAGTCGTTCTGTGCGGGCGCTGATCTCAAGGCCATCTCGCGTCGCGAGAACATCGACCACCCTGACCACCCCGAGTGGGGATTCGCCGGGTACGTACGCCATTTCGTCGACAAGCCGACGATCGCGGCCGCCAATGCCACCGCATTGGGCGGGGGCACCGAGCTGGTTCTGGCCAGCGATCTGGTGGTCGCGGTGGAAAGCGCAAAGTTCGGTCTGCCCGAGGTGAAGCGTGGCCTGATTGCTGCGGCGGGCGGCATGTTCCGCATCGTCGACCAACTGCCCCGCAAGGTCGCGATGCAACTGCTGGTCACCGGCGAGCCCATCACTGCCGAAGAGGCGTTGAAATGGGGACTGATCAACCAGGTGGTGCCCGACGGTCAGGCTCTCGACGCTGCACTGGCGCTGGCCGAACGGATCACCGTCAACGCCCCGTTGGCCGTGCAGGCCAGCAAGCGCGTCGCCAGCGGTGTCGAGGACGGCGTCATCGTCGGTGACGAGACCGGTTGGACCCGCACCACCCGCGAGATAGGGGCGGTGCTGCGTACCGAGGACGCCAAGGAGGGGCCGTTGGCATTCGCCCAGAAGCGCCAACCGGTATGGAAAGCTAGCTAGAGCAGCGTTTAGCCGGTGGCATCGGCGCTAGCGTCCTCGCTGGGGGCGTCCTCGACGACAGGGCCGGTGGACGTCTCCGCGGTGGTGACGGCCGTCTCGGTCGACGTCTCGGTCGACGTCTCGGTCGACGTCTCGGTCGACAAGGTCGTCGTTGCGCTGGTCGAAGTTGCTCCCAGCGAGTTCGCCGGGTCCAGCACGGTGTCGATGATGTAGATCTTCGCGTTTTTGCTGGTGATGCCAGCACACACGACCTTGGCGACGTCGTCGACCTTGATGTCGCCGCCGGTGCCGGTGACGGTAAGCAGTGCGCCCTGCTGGCTGGTCAACTTGCCGTGCACGTCGTCGGGGCCAAGGAAGCCCAGCGCCATGTGGTAGTAGAGCACGCTGGTCAGCGTGACGGGATCGGCCTTGAGGGCCTCCAGCTGCGGCAGCGCGGCGAACGCCGCGTCGGTCGGCGCGAACACCACGTACGGGCCGTTGTCGAGGACGCCTGCGATGTTCACCTCGGGATTGAGCCCACCAGAGATCGCCGTGCTGAACGTCGACAGCTCAGGGATGCTGGCGATCACGAGAGAGGCGGGCGACCCGGCGAAGCCGTCGAAATCCGTGGTGCCTGCGGGCAGTTCCGCCATGATCGGGCCGCAGCCGGATCCCTGAGGATCGGGGATGTCGACGACGATCGGTGCAGGCGTCGGCTCGGGTTCGCCGTAGGCGGTGACGGCGGTGGGGATGGACAGGGCAATCGCGGCGAACGCCGCGGCAGCGCTAAGAGTCTTGGTGCGGTTACTCACGTCGGCTCCTCGTTTCGAGCGGTCTGGGCCGTCAGGTTCTCGGGCGGCGCAGCCGTCATCGGCTCGTAAAGTGCGGGTCGGCGAGATACGGCTGCGACATGTCCCCGGGCCCTACTGCCCCCGAGGATCGCACACCTTATGGCGCCGACGCGGTCCCCCGGGACCCGCCTCGTGACGCACCTAGCCTTGCGAATGGTAAGCACAGCCGTGCGTCGGGCTCAAACTCACCAGGTCAGGGCGCCTCGGTGGCGGTCTTGACCGGACGCACACTCACGCACAGCCCGGCGGCCACGGCGCACAGCCCGGCGGCCAGATAGAACGCCAGGTCGTAGCCGCCCTGGAGGTCGCGGATCCAGCCCGCGCCCGCGGCAGCGACGGCAGCGCCCAGCTGATGGGCTGCGAACACCCAGCCGAACACGATCGGGGCTTTGGCGCCGAAGTAGTCGCGGCACAGGACGATGGTCGGTGGAACTGTCGCGACCCAGTCCAGTCCGTAGAAGATGACGAAGATCCAAGTACTGGGCTCGGCGTTCGGTGAGAGCAGCGCGGGCAGCAACATCAGTGACAGTCCGCGGCCGCAGTAGTAGGCGACGAGCAGCAGACGTGGGTCGACGCGGTCGGTCAGCCAGCCGGAGAAGATCGTTCCGATCACGTCGAGCACCCCGATGGTGGCCAGCAGCGTCGCCGCAACTGTGGTCGGCATGCCGTGATCGTTTGCGGCCGGGATGAAGTGCGTGCCGATCAGTCCGTTGGTCGTCATCCCGCAGATCGCGAAGCTGCCAGCCAGCAACCAGAAGGCCGGAACGCGCGAGCCTGCGACGAGGCCACCGAACGCGGCGCCGAAGGTGCTCGATGGCACGGCTGGCGGAGCGTCTTCGGGCGG
>JBPPMS010000139.1:0-17179 GCA_051306175.1 Mycobacterium sp.
GCTTCGCTCACGGTAGCGGCCTGTTGGTTGGACGATGGTGTCGTGGCGACCGTCGGAACGTGGTAGTTGGCGGGCGCTTGGCTGAAGCCGCGGAACAGCAGCAATGCGATAGTCAACAGCACCGCTGCACCGGCGGTTATGCCGAGGACAACCTGGAACGACATGTTGCGCCGCCACGGGCGCGGGTCGACCCGGACGGTGTCGGCGGCGAAGGTGCGGTGCCGCTCAGGCGCGGGATCGGGGCTCGCAGCGGCGGCTACGGTGCGGTGCCCGTCCTCATCCTCTGTGGGCGTGCGCTCGGTCGGTGCTGGAGCGCGATCTCGTAGGGGCGTTGCTCCAGCCACCGACGGGTCGACGGGGCTGTCGGCGAAAATGTCGTCCCACTCCCGATCGCCGTGCCACAGCGCGTCAATTGCGGTGGCCGTCCGTCGACCCCAGTCGGTCCGAAGCGAATTGACGAGGAATTGCCAACGTGGCAACCATAATTGGCCGAGGGCCGCTTCTCCATCGAGAACCGCGAACTCAGGCTGCAACTGTGCCCATTGCCACGCGAGTGTGCCCGCGATGTCGTTGACGATCCAGTACAGGAGTTCACCGGGATCGTCTGTCTCCCGCCACACCCACCCTTCGATAGGGTCCCACCCGTGGTAGCGCAGGAGCTCGCCACCAAACAGGTAGGCGGCGCGACCTGCGGCAGGGTCGTCGGGTGATTCCAGTCGGGACGGCGTGACGACGTCGTCCACCGGCTCGCCAGCGATGGCCGCCAAAGCGACGGCCACAACTTCCAGCTCCTGTCGGAACGGTTCGGCAGTGAGCAGGTGTGTTGTCGAGGCGGAACCGCCGGAAGGCGCCGAGATCACAGGTGGTCGGGCGTCGCCGGCATCATCGATCTCCACCACCGCGACCGGGGCAACTTTGCGGAGTTCGAGGTGTTCGTCGTACTCGAGCGTCGGGTCGATGACGTAGGCCAGGTCGACGGCGAAGTCGCGCATCCCCGGGTAGGGGTTCTCGCGGCTGCCGTAGGAGCGCAACGTCACCGCCGACACCCAGAGGAATGGCCCCTGATCGTCGCTTTCCACGTCCTCGGAACGGTGGCGCCTCCCGTCGAACTGTGCGGGCAGGCGATACATCACCGGCCTGTCGAGGACCGCGTAGATGAAGTCCCTGACGCCACGGGGATCCGTGCGGGTCGCCACAGCGTGGCCAGTGATTGGCAGTTGCTCGCGCAGTTCCGGAGGCCCCGTCCGCACGCGCCGGATCGCGAACCTCGACACTGATACACCCTAGGTCGTGTACCGATACGGAGCCAGCGGTAATTCGCGGCGGGAGAACCGGCCCGGCCGTTCGCGAAGACGCCGGCGACGTCATCCGGTCGCTCCTCGATGACGCATGCTGACCGTCTGCGACCACTTGCACTGCGGGCCGCGTTCGTCGACATGGGAGTCCTGCTTGGTCTGTTGAATCGCTGGCGCCGCTCGGCAGGGCGCCGACACGCGGTGGGTTGCGGCGACTGCGGCCAGTCGTCCTCGCGGTGCTGGGCGTCACCGTCGTCGCCGTCGGCTGGTTCCTGCCGCCGTCAGCGCGGTATGCCAGGGCCGTTATCACCGCAGCTATTGGACCGTGGTTGCGCCGGGTGGCACCGTCGAAGACATGACCGACCCGACCTACGGCGGCATGGTGGACCGGATCGACCGCCATCTCGACGCTGGATCTGGACCAAGCCCTGAGCCGCTGGATCGTCAGTTCTGGGCAGCAACCTCGTGGAGCAGCGTGTCAAGGAAATGTTGCGCACCCGCTGCCAGCGTCCCCGCCCACGCCGCGGCGGTCGGTACCGCAGGTGTTCCGATCACGTCGCGGAAGGTGACTCCCGGCCGGGCGGCCGCCGCGACACCGCGGGTGACGAAACCCACGCCCGCGCCCGCGGCGACGAGTCCGGCCAGTGTGGTCACCGGCGTCGCCTCCTGGACGACGTTCGGCGGGGCGCCCGCGTCGCGGAAGCAGCTCATCAGCGTGTCGAACAGCACCGGCCCCACACTGCGCGGCGCCGTCAGGAGGGGCTCGCCGGCCAGATCGGAGAAGTGGAGCTCCGGGCGGCCTGCGAGTGGGTGAACGACGGGCAGGGCCGGCACCAGTTGCTCGTCGGGCAACCGGAGATGGGTGTGCGTGCGCTC
This sequence comes from Mycobacterium sp., assembly GCA_051306175.1. Classification (GTDB taxonomy): domain Bacteria; phylum Actinomycetota; class Actinomycetes; order Mycobacteriales; family Mycobacteriaceae; genus Mycobacterium. The sequence goes on from JBPPMS010000139.1 coordinate 2,172, forward strand.
CAGGGGTGGGTGCACCACACCGATGTCCAGTTTGCCGCCATCGAGTGCGGCCTCCACGGACGGCGAATTCGCCTCCGTGAGTTCGACGACGACGTCCGGATAAGAAGCACGGAACGCCTGGACGGCGCGTGGCAGCGCCGTATAGGACGCGATGACGTGAAGCCAGCCGTAGCCTGCCCTGGTGGCCGCGGTCGGCGCGACGGGCGGTGTCGACCGCGTAGCGCCCGAAATTCACTGCCGCGCGGGCGGGTTCGAGGAAGGCCCGACCGGCCTCGGTGAGGCGCACCCCTCGGCGGTCACGCTCGAACAGGGCCACGGCGATGTGGCGCTCCATCGTACGCGAGTAAGTAGCCTCATTCGATGACCCAGGACGCGATAGCGCACCACACCGGTCCACGATTCGGCGTCGTCCTCAATGTGGGGTCGGCCTGGGCGTCACGCCGGACGAGGTCTTCGACTCCACTGTCGAACAGACACCCGGCACGTTGCCGACGCGCAACCAGCACGTGCGAGCACCGATTCGAGGGTGCTGGTCTAGGAGGCGTTCAGATACCGGCGGCCACGCGCCGGGGCGAAGGTGATGCCGTTCACGGGTCGGCCTGCAAATAGGGCACGAACTATTAGGGTACGATGAAAAAGTGTCGATCAAGACCGCACCCGATCTCGACCCGCTCGCCCTCGAACAGCAGGTGTGCTTCGCGCTGGCGCTCACCAATCGCGCGGTGTTGGCGGTGTACCGACCCCTGCTGGAACCCCTCGGACTCACCCATCCGCAGTATCTCGTGATGCTCGCGCTCTGGGACCACCGGAAGGAGTCTGCGACGGCAGCTCCGATGTCGGTGAAGCAGATCGCGGCGGCACTGCAGTTGGATTCCGCCACACTTTCTCCCATGCTGAAGCGGTTGACTGCCCTCGGGCTCGTCAGCCGCACCCGCAGCACCGCCGATGAACGCACCACCCAGGTGGAACTGACCGACGACGGGGTCGCGCTGCGCGACCGCGCGCTGAAGATTCCGCCCGCCGTTGTGGCGTGCCTCGGCGTCGACCTCGCCGAACTCGACACGCTGCGTCAGGTGCTGAGGCGCATCAACTCCGCTGCGCTGGCAGCGGGCGCACTGACCGCCTGATCACCGACTCAGAGGAGCCGCAGATGGCCGACACCCGGCCAAGCCCGCTGCAGTACGTTGCTTACAGCTACGGCAAGCGGCTACCCGACTCGATGCGGCAGTGGGTCGCCGACGACATGGCAGGCCCGGGCGCTGTCCGTCGGCACGTGATCAGGATGGCGATACCGCCGATTCTCATCCTCGCCCCACTTTGGCTGCTGCCTGCGTCGCTCTATGTGCACGTCGAGATGACGGTCCCGATCTATGCGTGGGCCCTGCTCATGTCGTTGGCGCTCAACAAGGTGTGGCGCCGACATCGTTTGGCGCAGCACGCTATCGACCCCACTCTGGTCGACTATCTCAAGCGTGAAAAGGACGCACACATCCACGAGGACTACGCCCGCAGATTCGGGCCGCGGCCCGAAGAAGCGAAGTGGCAGTCGAACAGCAGCCCGTTCTGAGCGTCGAAGACAACCCGCTGAAGTGGAACTGAATCGACGCTGCGACACGACCTGACGGCCGCACTGCTCAGCGGTAATGTGCTGCCCATCATGGGCACGGGTGTCGACAGCCGGGACGCGGCGTTGAGGCGGACGAGAGTTCGGAGTTTGACTCTGCTGATGGTCGTGCTCGCGGTCGTCGGATGCTCGCCACAGACCCTTTCCGGAACCTCGGTGGGGGCGGGTCATGCAAGCGGCGACGCTCCCCGATCGCTGGGGGAGCAGTCCAGGTTGACCGCTGTCGCCCTCACCCAGGAGTACGACCTGCCGCCGTGGCCCGACGACCCCGCGGACGTAACGGCGCGTTTCGCGCGGGACACGCAGGTGTATCGCCGGGCCCAACTGCTCGGCCTCGATGTCGACACCCCGTCTGCGGTATGGGATGCCGCCGAAGGCGTGGTGGCCGCTGATCGCGACATCCTGCCGGCCCTGCTGGAGCGTCCGCTGCGCAAGCTGCACTTCGACGGCACCCTCCTATCGGAACTGGGCGCACTGGTCGCCACCGCGGGACCCGCACACATCACCGTCTCCAGTCGCACATTGGTGGCCGACGTCGCGTTGACGATCGTCGAGAAGGACGTCGTTCTCGATTTCGCCGGTGCCGTGATCGAGGCCGGCGCACGTCCTCCGGTCTGGCTGATCGAGTTGCGAGGTGCGCGCAACGTGGTGATCATGAACGCCGAGATCGCCGGCGGGATGAATGGAATCCTGGTGCAGCAAGGTTCTAACATTTCACTGCACAACAACGACATTCACGATCTCACGCAGAACGGCATCGTCGTGACGGGTGCCTCGACCGCGCTGAGTATCCAGTCGAACCGACTGCACCAGTTGCAGCGCTCCGGCGTCATGCTGCACGGTCCCGTCTCGGCGGTGCTGATCGAGAAGAACGACTTCAGCCACCTGCTCGGGCATTCGAACTGGAACGCCGCCATCCTGCTCACCGGCCGCCGAGGCGACGTCGCCGCCGACCCCGAGGCGTTCTTCCTGCCGGACGGTCATTGGGTGGTGGAGGAGCCGATCTTCGAGCGGATGCGCAACCCGGAGCGAAACATCATTCTGGACAACGATATCCGAGACGGCCTGTCCTCGGGTATCTACAACGACGGAGCGATTGCCAACCTGTTTGTGGACAACCGGATCGAAGGCAACGCCAAAGAGGGCGTCTGCTTCGACAACGGCGCAACGGCCAACGTCTTCGCGGGCAACGTCGTCACCGGAAACGGGCAACGCTGGGGCCAGCCCGATGACGTCCTGGCCTTCGAGTCGGTGCTGGACGAGGGACGTGGCGGCGACGGCACCGCGATAGCCAAATTGCCCGGGATCTCCATCGACAACGCGATCTACAACCAGATCTACGCCAACGAGATCAGCGACAATTGGGGCGGCGGTATCAAGATGGTGCGCACCAGCATGTACAACTTGGTGGTGCGGAACACCCTGACCGACAACAACCTTGGCCAGAGCGAAAGGGTGCATTTCTTCGGGATAGAACTGGGCGCCGCGCACGCCGACGTTCCCGCCACCGATCTGGATTTTGTCGGATCATCGGGCAATATCTTGTTCGGCAACGAGATACACGGCTCGCATTATTCGGGTATTTACCTTGCACCCGGATCGGTCCAGAACGAACTCCTCGACAATGACATCGACGGCGTCGAGGCGTTCGAAGTGGAACGCCCGTAGCGACCGCGGGGCGGTCACTGTCCGGACGCGGCTACCTAGACTGAACCAATGGCTGTCCGCACGCGTCTGGAACCGGTGAGTCACCAAGGCCTGCTTCGAGTGGAGGACTGCCTCGACAGGAACGGCAATATCGTCCTACCGCCCGACGTAACCCTCATCTCCCTCATCGAGCGCAACGTCGCCAACGTCGGCGATTCGGTCGCCTACCGGTACATCGACTACACCGGATCCGACGACGGGTCCGTAACCGAACTTAGCTGGAGTCAGGTCGAAGTCCGGCTGCGCGCGATCGCGGCACAGGTGCAGAGCCTCACCGCACGGGGCGACAGGGTGGCCGTCGTCGCCCCGCAGGGCCTCGACTATGTCACCGCCTTCTTCGGGGCGATCAAGGCAGGCGCCATCGCTGTACCGCTCTTCACACCGGAACTACAGGGGCACGCCGAACGCCTGGAAACCGCCATGCGCGACGCACGTCCGTCGGCCGTTCTGGTGACCTCGGCGGGCGTGGAGCAGGTCGAGAAATTCCTCGCCGGGCTGGACGGCGTCGATCCCTTGCGCATCGTGGTGATCGACGAGGTACCGGACTCCGCCGGAGTCGATTTCGTGCCCGTCGACCTCGACCTCGACGACGTCTCCCATCTGCAGTACACCTCAGGGGCGACCCGCCCGCCGGTCGGTGTCGAGGTGACCCACCGTGCGGTAGGAACCAACCTGCTCCAGATGATCCTGGCCATCGATCTGGTGGATCGAAAGGCGTTCGGCGTCAGCTGGTTACCGCTCTTCCACGACATGGGTCTTTCGATGATCGGGTTTCCGGCGGTCTACGGCGGCCATTCGACGTTGATGTCGCCGGCGGCGTTCATCCGCCGCCCGCAACGCTGGATCAGCGCCCTGGCCAGCGAGTCGGACGGCCGTGCCATCACGGCCGCACCGAATTTCGCCTACGAGTACACCGCTCAGCGTGGTATTCCCGCTCCCGAGGACGAGATCGACCTCAGCCACGCTGTGCTCATCATCGGCGCCGAGCCCGTGAGCTTCGATGCGATCGAGAAGTTCAACACCGCGTTCGCGCCCTATGGGTTGCCGCCCACTGCATTCAAGCCGTCCTACGGCATCGCGGAGGGAACGCTTATGATCGCCATCACCGCAGCTGGAACGCAGGCGAAGCTCGTGCAGTTCGACCGCGCACAACTGGGGATGGGGCGCGCGGTTCCCGTCGGCGCGGACCATCCGGACGCGATCGGTCTGGTACCGTGCGGCCTGGTGGCCAACAGCCTGTGGGCGGTCATCGTCGATGAAGCTGGCGCCGAACTGCCCGATGGCACCGTGGGCGAAATCTGGTTGCACGGCGACAACATCGGGCGCGGGTACTGGGGCAGGCCGCAGGAGACCGAGCGGACGTTCCACGCCAGGTTGGGTGTCCGGCTTGCCACCGGAAGTCACGCGGAAGGCATGGATCCGCAAGCATTCTGGCTGCGCTCCAGCGACCTCGGCTGCTACGTCGGCGGCGAACTCTTCGTCATGGGCAGGCTGGTCGACGTCATCGTGATGGACGGCCGTCAGCACTACCCGCAGGACATCGAAGCCGCCGCCGAGGCTTCATCGGCGATGGTGCGACCCGGTCACGCCACTGCGTTCACAGTTCCCGATAGCGAGGATGCCGATGAGCGTCTGGTGATCATCAGTGAACGTGCGTCCGGTACCCGCCGCGCCGATCCGGCACCCGAAGTCGACGCGATCGTGGCGGCGGTGGCGCAGCGGCACGGGATCACTGCGTCCGACGTCCGATTCGTCCCGGCAGGGGCGATTCCCCGCACCACCAGCGGCAAGCTGGCTCGGCGCGCCTGCCGCGCCGCGTACCTCAACGGTGCGTTCGACCTGCCGCCTGCTTAGCTGTCGCTGATCGGCGGCTCGGCGCTGTGAATGGCAGTGCGGACCGAACGCTCGAGGGTGCTCTCGGCGACGAAGACCATCTCGTCGCCCGCTTCTAGGATGTCGTGAGGCTGCGGACGGATGACGTCGCCGCCCCGCAACACCGTGACCAACGCCGTGTTGAGCGGCAGCTTGAGGTGGTCGACGCGCTGTCCGACCAGGGGGTTGTCGCTGGGCAGGGTCAGTTTGGTCAGATCCGCCCTGCCTTCGCGGAGTCCCATCAGGCGAACCAGGTGCCCGATGTCGATGGCTCCCTCGATGCCTGCCACCATCGCTCCCGGAGTCGAGACAGCGATGTCGATTCCCCAGGCTTGGCTGAACAACCACTCGTTGCGGACGTCGTTGATTCGGCCCACCACCCGAGGTACTCCGAACTCGGATTTCGCCAGCAGACCCACCACCAGATTGGCCTTGTCGTCGCCCGTGGCCGCGATCAGCACGTCGCAGGTTTCGGCGCCCGCTTCCTCCAACGCCGTCAGCTCGCAGGCGTCTGCGTTGAGCCAGTCTGCTTCTGGAACGGTGTGTGGCTCGAAGCTGCTTCGCTCCCGTTCGATCAACAGGATCTTGTGGCCGTACTGCAGCAGTTCCCGCGCCACGGATCGACCGACCTTGCCCGCCCCGGCGATCCCGATCCGCATCCGCTGCTCGGCCATCCACCCATTTTGTCGCATTCGCGGCGTCGGCGAGCACTTCCCGCACGGCTGTGCAGGGAGTACGTGGCAGGCGCCGGGCTGATTTACTTGCACCACGCCGCAGCCTCGGGTCTCGTGCTGAGACGGTCTTCGGGCGGGGCGTCCGCCGAGACGACGTCGAAGGAACGAAATGAGCTTGCACGAGCTGTATCTGGCGTTGCTGATCGGTGGCTCCGTGCTGCTGGCCAGTATCGTCGGAACGCGCGTGGCGACTCGCATCGGATTTCCCGCTCTGTTGTTCTTCCTACTGGTCGGCGTGGTGTCCGGCGAGGACGGCCTCGGTCTCGAGTTCGACGACGTCGAACTGGCCAGGAATGTGGGGACGGCGTCCCTGGGCATCATCCTCATCGAAGGCGGTTTAACCACCCAGTTCTCCGATATCCGCAAGGTTCTCGCACCGGCGGGAGCGCTGGCTACCGTCGGCGTGGCCGTCAGCATGATGATCACCGCGGCCGGCGCACACCTGCTGCTCGAAATGGATTGGCAGCTCGCACTATTGCTCGGCGCCATCGTCTCGTCGACCGACGCCGCCGCGGTGTTCTCCGTGCTGCGGGTGCTGCCGTTGCCGCGACTCCTCGCGGGTCTGCTCGAAGCCGAGTCCGGCTTCAACGACGCGCCCGCGGTCATCCTCGTCCTGATGTTCAGCGCCGTCCCTTTCGTCTTCGATCCCGAAGGTGCGGCGATCAGCGTCGTGTACGAGTTGCTGACCGGTTCCGCGATCGGGTTGGCGGTCGGGTACCTGGGCGCGGAGACGCTGCGTCGCATCGCACTGCCCGCCTCTGGCCTTTACCCGATCGCGATGTTCGGATTGGGCATGGTGGCGTTTGCTGCGGCGGGCGCGGTGCATGCGAGCGGATTCATCGCCGCCTACCTCGCGGCCGTCGTGCTGGCAAACTCGGGACTGCCGCACCGGGCGGCCACCCGGTCGTTCGCCGAGGGGCTCGGCTGGCTGGCTCAGATCGGCCTGTTCGTGATCCTCGGTCTGCTGGTCGATCCGAGCGAGTTGATCGACGACGTCGTCCCGGCCATCGTGATCGGGTTGGTCCTGCTGCTGCTTGCCCGACCGGTGTCGGTGCTGGTCGCACTTATCGGATTCCGGGTGCCGATCCGCGAGCAGCTCTTCCTGTCGTGGGCGGGCCTGCGTGGTGCTGTCCCGATCGTGTTGGCGACGTTCCCGATCGTCGCCGGAGTGCGGGACAGCTACCGACTGCTCAACATCGTATTCATCCTCGTGGTGGTGTTCACCCTGATCCAGGGGCCCAGCCTGCGGGCGGTCGCCCAGGTGCTGGGGCTGATCACGCGCGAATCCACGCGCGAGATTCAGGTCGAAGCCGCGCCGCTCGACGTGCTGGACGCCGAACTTCTCACGATGACGGTCCAGCCGTCGTCGCGGCTGCACAACGTCACGATTGTCGAGTTGCGCCTACCCGACCCCGCGGTGATCACGCTGATCATCCGGCGCGGCCATACCTTCGTACCCTTGCCCGACACCAGGATCGAAGTCGGTGACGAGCTGCTGATCGTCGCCACCTCGAAGACCAGGGCGGCCGCGGAATCACGGCTCCGCGCCGTCAGTAGACGCGGCAAATTGGCCTATTGGTTCGACGAGTACGGCGACGCCGACTGAGACCCGACATCGAGGGCGACGCGACGAAGATCCATATCGCCAAGCAGTTCGCCCGTTCGTCGCAGGCTCCGACCTGGAGGGCCGCATTTCGCGAAGCGGTCCGCCTGGTGTCGAACTTGGAATGCCGACTCGGGTTGGTCGCCTCCGGGGTCCGAGGGCTCGGCACCGGCATCATCTGGCCGTCGCCCACCGGCACGCTGGTTCGGCTGCATTTACGATTCTCGACGCGAACCGATGAACAGATGAATAGCCGGATCACGTGGCACGCGGACGGGCCAGCCGCAGCACCGGCCACCCCTGTGCTGCCGCGGCCACGGAGAGTGCGCGACGCGGGTTGACCGGTCGCGGATGGCCCACCGCTCGCATCAGCGGCAGATCCTCCTCGCCGTCGGCGTAGAAGTAGCTGTCCTGCAATCTGATTCCATTGGACGCCCCGAAATCCACCGCCGCGGCGGCCTTGGCCGGGCCCCATACCACCGGTGTGACGATTTGGCCGGTGAGCCTACCTGCGTCGTCGACGACGAAGCGATTGCAGATGACATGGGGGATGTTCAGCGCCGTGGCGACGGGCGCTGCGTGGATGGTCAATGCAGACGAGCTCAAGACGACGGTGTGGCCTCGCTCCTGGTGAGCCTGGACGATCCGCCTCATCTCCGGAAACACCCGGCTTTCGATTCGCCGGACGAAGATGTCCTCGTTGAGTAGGGTGAGCTCGGCCAGTGAATCGCCACGAAGGTATCCCGCTGCCCGGACCATCAGCCCCTCGAACTCGATTCGGCCCACGCGGTACCGCACCGCGGCTTCGACCACGCCGAGAACCTCGCCGATGCCGGACTGGCGATTGCGCACCCGATGGCCTGCGTGGGCGGCGGCGGTGAACCCGTCGACGAGGGTGCCGTCCAGGTCGAAGAACGCGCCAATATGAGCGCCGGCCGGGCCGCTCCCGATACCGGCGACGTGGTAAGCCACTGGTCGGTCCATGTTGCCGACGATAGCTGGCGGCCAGCGAAGAGCAGCCATTGGACGTTGACGGCGGAATAGAGGTGTGATGGTCGAGGCGGACCCAGCGGAGGTCTTGCTCCAGTTCGCGCTCGCGGTCTATGGGGGCGGCGATGTCAGACCCGCCCGTCGGTATCTGCAGAACAGGTTCGGCCTCGACGTCGACTGGGTGCTTTCGCAGCCTTCGTAGGCGCGGTTCCAGGCCAGACGTTCACCGAACAGAATCGTGAACTGGCCATGGACGTGTCGACGTGTGGCATCAGGAGGTCGTTCGACCGCTTCGCGACGTGCGTGCAGCCGTGATCACGGGGCGCTCCGAAACCCCGTTGGACCAGCAGGACACTGACGCGGTCACCGGGATCGCGGAAGTCGCTGCCCGGCGAGCGTAGCTAGCTCGATCGGCTGCACTCCGGGCAAGGACACTCCACGCGCTGAGAAGAAGGCGGCCGAGTTCGCGGAGTTCGACGGGACCGACGTCTCGTCGATCACATCGACTCGGTGAGAATGTCGATGTCGTTCGCCACGCGGCTGGGACCGGACGCTGGCAGCGCTGGATATGACGAGCATCCGCCCAGGGCGATGACCACAAACACAGTTGCGGCGAAGCCGCTGACCCGTGGAGGGCGTCCTCGCGGCTAGGTGGCAACTCCGATTCCGAGCGCGCGCGGCGGTGACTAGACGACGACGTCGGTCATGAGCCGTCTTCCGTCTCGGCGCGGCGTGCGCGGGCCCGGCGTTTGCCCTCGTGCATCGCTACCACCCGCGCGACCGGAATGGTGCGGCCCTGGGCGATCAGCTCGTCGGGAAGTCGTTGGTGTGCCGGCATCTCCTCGGCCCACGGGTCTTTGCCCGCCAGTGCGTCCAGAGCCGTGAGCACGGTGAAATCACCCGGTGCGATTCGATCAAGATCGGACCACGCCAGTGGGAACGATACCGGGGTGCCGGGCCGCAGTCTGGGGCTGTATGCGGCGGCGATGGTGGCGCCGCCTGCCCGGGTGGCGTCGACGAAGACCTTGCCGGCACGGTCGTCCACGATGAAGGCCGTGGTCGCGATCCCCGGATCGAGCTGCGCGGCCCGCGCCGCCAAAGCCCTTGTGGCACCAGCGACGTCGCCGACCGATGCGTGGTGGTCGATCGGTACGAACACATGGAGACCTTGGGCGCCGCTGGTTTTCACCGCGCCCGCCAGGCCCCAATCCGCCAGCGCCTGACGGACCAGGTGCTCGACAGCCACCACTGCGGCAAAATTGTCGTCGGCTGGGGGGTCGAGGTCGAGGATGAGGTGTGTCGGGCGGTAGATGTCCGTCGCGAGTCCCAAGGTGGGGTGGTATTCAACGGCGCGCTGGTTGGCCAGCCACAGCAGGGTGCGTCGGTCGTCGCACAACGCGTAATGGACGTCGCGTTTGGAGGCCTCGGCCCAAATCGTCGCGGTGCGCACCCAGTCCGGGGTGTACTTCGGAACGTTCTTCTGCATGAACGGGGCTCGTCCGGGTAGGACCCTCAGTACGGTCAGAGGGCGGCCGACGAGCCCGGGCAGGATGCGATCGGCTACAGCGTCGAGATAGTCGATCATCTCCCTCTTGGTGGCTCCCGCGTCGGGTGTCAGTGGCTGGTCGAGGTTGGTCAGCTCGACGCCGTCGCGGGTCTCGCCGCCGGTGGGACGACGCGCGCTCATGCCGTCACGATACGACTTGCAGTGCCCGACCCAGGCGCGGACGGCGCTGGCTGAGGCGCGGGTCTGGCGATCGCCACCGTTCCCACTGTCCATGGACCGTGCGTCGAGCACCACCCTGCCGGCAGCAACCATCCGATCAGGCTAGCGCCGCGAACATCCGGCGGTAATGAGGCCGTTTGCCTGTGCGACCAGGAGCCGACGCGTCTAATGGACTGATGCAATTCATGTCGCCCACGGACGCGGTCTTCCTCATCGGAGAATCCCGCGAACACCCCTTCCACGTCGGCGCACTGCAACTCTTCAAGCCACCCGAAGGGGCCGAGCGGAACTTCGTCCGGGACATGTACGACGAGTTGCTCACCCACACTGACCTCCAGCCGACATTCCGCAAGCACCCCGCAAGCATCCTCGGCGGGATCGCCAACGTGGGTTGGAGTTTCGACAACGACGTCGACATGGAGTACCACCTGCGGCTGTCCGCGCTGCCGACGCCGGGACGGGTGCGCGAGTTGCTCGAGCTGACGTCGCGGATGCACGGCAGCCTGCTCGACCGGCACCGGCCGCTGTGGGAGGCCCATCTGATCGAAGGACTCAACGACGGCCGTTTCGCCGTCTACATCAAGCTGCACCATTCGCTGATCGACGGCGTCTCGGCCCTCAAGTTGACGCAGCGCGCGCTCAGCGAGGATCCCGAGGACCCCGAAACGCGGGTGCTGTGGGACCTGCCCGCCAAACGACGCGAACGCCCAGGTGAGTCCACCTCACTGGTGCGCACCATCACCGGTGGGGTCGGGGCACTGGCGGGGATCGCGCCGTCGGCCTTCGGGCTGGCGCGGGCGGCCTTGTTCGAGCAGCAGCTCACGATGCCGTTCGGGGCGCCGAAGACCATGTTCAACGTCAACATCGGCGGGGCCCGACGAGTGGCCGCGCAGTCGTGGCCGCTGGAGCGCTTCCGCAGGATCAAGGAAGCCGCAGACGACGGCGTCACCATCAACGATGTGGTGCTCGCGACGTGTGCAGGGGCTTTGCGCTCTTATCTGATCGAACAGAATGCGTTACCGGATATGCCGCTGATCGCGATGGTGCCGGTGAGCCTGCGCTCGGAAGCTGACGCCGACTCGGGCGGCAACATGGTAGGCGCCGTGCTGTGCAACCTTGCTACCGACGTCGAGGATCCCGCCGTGCGGCTCACGGTCATCAGCGAGTCGATGCGGGGCAACAAGGAGGTGTACTCGCAGCTGCCGAAAACGCAGGCGCTGGCGCTGTCGGCGATGATGATCGCGCCGTTGGGGCTGGGGGCGCTGCCCGGGTACGTCGCCACCGCCCGTCCGCCCTTCAACCTGGTGATCTCCAACGTGCCGGGCCTGCGAAAGTCGATGTACTGGAAGGGCGCTCGGCTCGACGGCAACTATCCGCTGTCCATCGCGCTGGATGGGCAGGCTCTCAACATCACCCTCGCCAACAACGCCGACAACCTCGATTTCGGACTCGTCGGCTGCCGACGCACCGTGCCGCATCTGCAGCGTCTGCTCGGGCACCTTGAGGATGGGCTCAAGGATCTGGAGCGCGTGGCGGGCGCGTAGGGCGCCGGGGGAGGGGGGCCTGCGTGCCGCGCCGCCGAGTGTGAGGCTAGGTAAACGGCCCGCCTCTCCGGTCTCGCGGGGACACGCCACCTGCACGGCGCCCCGCGGTTAGATTGGATACACAGTCAGCAAGGGAGCTCAGCATGACCACCACCGTTCCAACCCAGCCCGCGTACCAGGTCGTGAATCCGGCGACCGGAATCGCGGGCGAGACATTCGACCTCGCAACCGATGACGAGGTCGAAGCCGCACTGGCCAGTTCAGCCGCCGCGTACACGTCGTGGCAGAACGTCCCCATCACCGAGCGTGCCGAGATCGTCGCGCGCGTCGCAAAGCTGTTCAAGGACAATGCCGATCGCCTGGGTGCGATTGCGACAGAGGAGATGGGCAAGCCGCTGCCCGAGGCCGTCGGCGAAGCCGATTTCTGCCACGACATCTTCGACTACTTCGCAACAGAAGGCCCGGGGCTGGCGTCCGAGCAGGAGATCAAGACCCTCGCCCACGGCAGGGCCTATGTGCAGAAGCTTCCGATCGGGCCGCTGCTGGGCATCATGCCGTGGAACTACCCCTTCTATCAGATCGCCCGGTTCGCCGCACCAAACCTGGTGCTGGGCAACACAATCATTCTCAAGCACGCTGAGTCGGTGCCGAAATCGGCACTGGCCGTGCAGCAGATCATGGACGAAGCAGGTATCCCCAGCGGGGTCTACACCAACCTGTTCGCGTCCTATGACCAGATCGAGCGGATCATCGCCGACCGCCGCATCGCGGGAGTATCGCTGACGGGGTCGGAGCGCGCCGGTGCGGTGGTCGCGGCACTGGCGGGCAAAGCCCTCAAGAAATGCGTGCTCGAGCTGGGCGGGTCCGACGCATACGTGGTGCTCGACACCGATGATCTGCAGGCGGCGGCCGATCTGGCGTGGGAAACCCGGATCGGGAACACCGGGCAGGCCTGCAACTCCAACAAGCGGATGATCGTCAGCAACGACATCTTCGACGGGTTCGTGAGCAGGCTGGTGGAACGGGCCAAGGACCTCAAGCCGGGTGATCCCGCCGAGGCGGTCAAGGGCACGTTCTCGCCGCTGTCGTCACGCAAGGCCGCCGAGATCCTGCACGAGCAGGTGCAGGACGCGGTATCCAAGGGTGCGACGCTACACGCGGGTGGAGTGCTCAGTGACGGTCCGGACGCCTACTACTCACCGGCAGTCCTGACCGGAATCACCACCGAGATGCGTGCCTACCGCGAGGAACTGTTCGGCCCCGTCGCCGTGGTGTATTCCGTCGACAGCGACGAGGCGGCGCTGAAACTGGCCAACGACTCCGACTACGGACTCGGGGGCGCGGTGTTCAGCACCGATCGCGAACGTGCCGCCAAGGTGGCGCAGCGTCTGGAATCGGGGATGTCCAACGTCAACGCGCCCGCCAACGAGAACGCCGAGGTGCCATTCGGCGGCGTCAAGCGCAGCGGCTTCGGGCGTGAACTCGGCCCGCTGGGGATGGACGAGTTCGTCAACAAGCGGCTATATTACGTCGCCGACTGACCCACCGGAGGTGCCGTAAGGTCGGCGACTCTGCTCAGGAACAGCCAGCCGCTGACCAGACCGTCCGACCAGGGCGACGCACGCTGTTGGCGAGAAAAGAAATATCGCCCAACGGATTTCGCACAGCATCAGGGTGCCCGCCGTGGCTGTGCCAACCGCGTTAGTGGATGGTGGGCGTTTCGGCATCGCCCGGTGAGCGCGGCCGCGTCACTCCGGCACGGAGCCTGCGTCCTCGCGGTCGGTTGCGGAGCGGCCCTTGCGTCTCGTCATGTCGAAGCGCACGGTGACGCGCTGAAACCCTTTGACGCGTTCGGCTTTAGCCTTCTTGGTGTAGGTCCTGCGGTCGGCGGTGGTGAGGTCGACGTCGTCGGTGAACGGGGTGAGCAGCGCGCGCGGATACAGGCGGTCCACCCGCACCACGTTGATCTCGGCGCAGATTATCAGCGTGACCGAGATCAGATACAGGAACGCCAGCAAACCGAGCACCAGCGCGAAGACACTATTGGTGGCGCTGGCCCGCGTCACGGTATGCGTCACATAATTGGCGCCGAAGGACTGCAGCAGCTGCCACAGCACGGCGGCGGTGAGCGCTCCCGGAAGCACCTGCCGGTAGGTGATCGGACGGACCGTTGTCACCCGGAACGCCACGAGGCAGATACCCGCATTGATGGCCACCGCGGCCACCGTCAGCCCCGCCCTACCGAACCAGCCCAGTGTCTCGGTGGCGTGGCCCGCGGCCGTCAACGCCGTGGCCGTCAACGCCGCCGTTCCGAGAACCAAAAGCAGGAGCAGGCTGCGGATTCGTGACCGGATCGGATCGGGTCGGACGTTGCGGGGCACGGCCCACACCGAGTCCATGGCGTTCTGCACGGCTTGACCGACACCAAGTCCGCCGTAGAGGGCACCGGCGATACCGATGACGACGGCTGCCGCGCCACCGCTGAGCTGCTCGGGCTGCTGCAACTGGCCGCCGATCACCGGCAGTTGGCTCAGCGTCGACCGGAGCACCGATTGCTGCAGGTCAGGATGGCCCGCGAGCACCACGCCCACGGTGGTGGTCAGCAGCAGCAACAGCGGGAACAGCGAGACGAACGCGTAGTAGGTGATTAGCGCGGCGAGGTAACCGCCCTGGTCGTCGAGGTATTTGTACAGCACCGCGATGACGAAGCCGACTCCGCGGCGCCGCCGCTGCAGTCTGTCCAGCCAGCCCACCATTTCCGATTTCTTTCTTGTCGCACGAAACCACTGATGAGCTGGTCTTTACCCCGTCAACAGGCGAAGCAATCGGAATTGACCGACTATTAACCGCGGTGGGGCGCCTGCGCAAATTGGCGGTCGTCGGATTCGCGATATTCGACGTCCTCGTCGAACTGTCGACCCCGTTGCTCAGCCTCTTTGCTGCCCGAGAACAGCCCTGAATCTGCCTGCTGAGGGCCACTCGGTGAGTCGGAGGCCCGCGCATCGGGGCGCAGGACCTTGCGATCAACGTCCGTTTGATGCTCGATGCGCCGGCGCGGCAAGGCGCCTGGGTGGGTGCGTTGCAACCACGCCACCATGCCTTCACGCACGTCACAGCGCAGATCGAAAAGGGCGGGCGCGTTGGGCGCGCTGACGAGCATTCGCACACGGACGTATCCTTCGATGGCGTCGGTCACCTGGAGCACGCC
>JBPPMS010000140.1:0-24535 GCA_051306175.1 Mycobacterium sp.
GTCCAGCTGCGTCGCGGACCCGCCCGAGGCCCCCCCTTCGGTTGATAGGCCTGCGCCGCAACATATTCCGGCGCCCGGCGCGATCCCAGGTGCCGAAGCGCACTTGCCCGCAGGCGTCGACCCCGCTCAGGTGGTCGGGCCGTCCGCGGCGCTTCCCGAGGTACCCGCCGAAGTGGTTGCGCCGGCCCCTGAAGCGGCGGTGCCCGCACCCGGCGGAGCAGTCCCGGCGCCGGAAGCCGCCGCCCCCACCCCTGGGCCGGCGTCCGGCGCGTTCGGCCCCGACGCGCCGCCGACGCAGGAGTTCATGTACCCGTCGATGAGCAACAACTGCCTTGCTGACGGCGGCAATGTCATCGCCACCGCACTGTCGGTGGCCGGACCCGCGTCCATCCCGAAGCCTGGCCCGGGCCCCGGCCAGACGGCCTACGTGTTCACCGCGGTGGGCACGCCTGCGCCCGCCGCTGAGCAGAAACTGCCGCTGAACGTGACGTGGGTGAACCTCACCACCGGGCAGTCCGGCACTGTCGCGCTGGTCCCGCACCCCGAGATCAACCCGGCTGGGCCGACGACGCTGGTGGGAGTGGCGGACACCGGCTCAGGCAGCATCATGTCGACGATCTTCGGGCAGGTCACCACCGTCGAGAGGCAATGCACGTTCATGCCGACCGTCGGCTCGACGGTCGTGCCCTGATCGATCGGGCACTGGACGGGTGCGCCTGACCGCGAACGCGCATCCGCGCACACTCCCGCTGACCGACATGCTGGCGAAATGCCGCGCCGCGTGTACGTCACCGCGCGCTCGCCGCGAGGGCACACATTTGTACGCGTTCACCTGGGGTGGACCGTACAAATGTGTGCGGTGGTGAGTCGGGCCGGCTGTCGAACGAGGCAGTGCGGGAACTCGGGCGAAATCCCACTAGCATTCAATCTCGACACCGGATTTCACAGCGGGTCGATCGAGCTAGCTAGGCCTTCGCCGCGTTGGCTTCCCTGGCCGCAGCCTTCGCCTGCTTCTTGTAGCTGCGCACTTTGTCCAGCGACGCGCCGTCGCGCACGTCGGCCACCGACATGAAGGTGCCCGTCTTGCCGTAATCGCCCGCCGCCTCGCGCCACCCGCCACCGGTGAACCCGTACTGCTTGCCCAGAAGCGCAAGGAAGATCCTGGCCTTCTGGTCGCCGAAACCGGGGAGACGCTTGAGGCGCGCCAGCACCTCGCGGCCGTCGGGGTCGCCGTTGGACCAGATGGCCGCCGCGTCGCCCTCGTATTCGTCGACGACCACCTGCGCGAGCGCTTGGACCCGTTTGCCCATCGAACCGGGAAAGCGGTGCACCGCAGGCGTTTCTGCACACATCGCGGCGAACTTGTCTGGGTCGTACTGCGCGATCTGGACGGCGTCGACGCCGCCGATGCGGTCGGCGATCTTCTTGGGGCCGGCGAACGCGGATTCCATCGTTACCTGCTGGTCAAGGAGCATGCCGATCAGCAGTGCCAGTGGGTTGGACGCCAGTAGCGCGTCGGCTGCCTGATCCTGGACTAGCTGCAAGGTGGGCACCGTACCAGTCTAGGACGCCGCGGTGCCGGGTTGATCGGGCGTGGACCGATCGGGTCGGTTCGGGAGCGGTGTGCCGGACCAGGGCACACCTGACTTCGACGAGCACATGCAAGGCCTGCAGCGCCGGCGAGTTCCTCACGATCGGCCTGCTTCTCCGGCCCCCAGAACGGCATCGCGATCGCGGGCGACAACCTGTCGGCGGCAAGCTTCCTCGGCATCGCAGGCGCCATCGCCGTGCCCGGCGACGACGGCTTCCTGTACTCCATCGGCTTCCTGATCGCCTTGCTGCTGGTTGCTGAGTTGCTCCGCAACACAGGCAGATTCACAATGGCCGATGTACTGAGCTTCCGACTCACGAAAACCGCCACGCGGCCACTCCGCACGGTGACCCGCGCCGACCGGGGTGTGCACGGCGTTCGTGGACCAGAATATCGACCGTCACCCAGTTGGTCACGATGTCGGTTACCGACGGATGACCTCGCGCAGCACCGCCAAGCGCTCCCGGTACTGCGTCTCGTCAATCTCGCCGCCGGCGAATCGAGTCGAGAGCAGTTGTTCGGGTGACGGTGCGTCCTCAATCCGCGTCCGGCCTTGTTGGTAACCGAAGCCGAACCTCACCAGCGCGACAATGCCAACGACGATCAGCGCCCAGAAAAGCACCATGCCGATGCCCATCCCGGCGTATCCCCAGCCGCTCATAGTGTTCCCGTACCACATCATGACCGTTCCTCCTCTTCGATGACTCATTGCCGATCTGGCCACAGTCTGTCGCTGCGCAAAGCCTCCCGCCAGAGTCGATAGCCCTGATTTTCAGGGCCTTTGGAACTCGCCCCACGTAGAGGTGCGGTCACGAATTCCTTTGGATGCGCACTTTCCAATTTCGGCAACTACTGAGCACCAGGACTTGTGGACCGAGCGACCCAGTCAGCCGGTGGTGCCGCTGACCAGATCAGGCGCAGGTCGTCCCTCGAGTGTCTCGGCTTGACCGGCGACCACTCCGGTCAGGATCGCCCGCGCGGTCGTCAGTAACTCGGCGACACGCGGCGAAGTCAACGCGTAAGTGACCGCCAGCCCGTCCCGGCGAGCCACGGCCAGACCGGCCCGGCGCAGGATCGACAGTTGCTGGGAGAGGTTCGCCGGTTCGATCCCTATTTCGGACACCATCTCGGATACGGCGTGTTCTCGCTCGCTGAGCAGCTCCAGGATGCGGATGCGGGCAGGGTGGCCCAGCGTCTTGAAGAAATCTGCCTTCATCCGATAGAGCGGCTGACGCGATGCCTCTACCATTGGCTCTCCTGGGGTATCTTGGGGCCGGTATGCACATCGGCGAGATGGACGCAGTACCGTCGAAGGTACTTGCACAGCTTAGCAAGCTAGCATAACTCCTGGCTGAGCGGGAAAACCGTGGCAGCGCTCCCGCGTTTGCAGACGGTTAGCTAGAGGTCATTGCCCGCATAGGACTGGTTGAAGCTTTTGTTGGTCAGCGGGAAGTCCGGGACGATGGTGTTTTCCATCGCCACCGGCAGAGCGGGCCAGTTGAACCAGGATGGGTCGACGATTTTGGATCGGCTGATTGCTCCGGCGTCGTCGAGTTCGACACGGTGCGCGATGGTCCCACGCCACCCCTCCACAATGCCGACCCCGCTGACCGCGGCATTGGGCAGTGGTGGTGCGGCGATGTAGTCGAGCCGCACGTCGGCGGTGTCGATCAGATGACGCGCCAAAGCGATCGAGGCCGCGAACTCGTCGCGGCGCACGGTGTAGCGGGCCAGCACGTCCCCGTCCGTTGCACTGACCGCCACGACTGGCAACGCGACGGTGGGATGATCGAGGCGAGCGTCGGTAGCCACGCCGCTGGCACGTGCGACGTAGCCGAGGCAGCCAAGTTCACGGGCCTGCTCTGTGCCGAGGACGGACGTGCCTGCGAACCGGTCGTAGATGCCCGAGTTGGCCAAGGTGAGGTCGGCGACCTCGGCCAGGTCGGCGGCGATCGCTTCGAGTTCGCCGGTGTCGGGCAGCGCGATCAGCCGAACACCGCCAGGGCGGATCGCGCCGCGTAGCAGCCGGTGTCCGGTGACGGCCTGGTTGATCCGCAGGAGCTGTTCGCGGATGCGTTGGGCATGGGCGTTCGCGAGGGCAAAGCCGACGTCGTTGGCCAGGGCGCCGAGGTCTGCGGCGTGGTTGTAGAGCCGCTCCAGTTCAATCAGCAGCGCCCGCAACCAGTGCACCTCGGCGGGAACAGCGATTCCGAGCGCATCTTCGATGGCCAGGCTGTGCGCCAGGGCGTGGCCCGCGGACGTGTCGCCGCTAATGCGTTCGGCGATGGCGGTGGCATCCAATGCGGCGCGGCCCTCAAAGAGCTTTTCGATTCCGCGGTGGGTGAACCACAGCCGGATCTTCAAGCGCAGCACGGTTTCTCCGACGACGGAGAATCGGAAGTGTCCTGGTTCGATCAGTCCGGCGTGGACGGGTCCAACGGGAATCTCGTAGACGCCGTCGCCGTCGACTGTGAGGAACGGGAAGCTGCCGGTGGCTGCGAAGTCCGGCGCCGGCCCGGCGCCAGCGCGCATCGGATGCCAGTCCCGCGACCAGTGCGCATGACGCACCAATCGGCGCGGGCGTGGGTGCGCGATCAACTCGATCCCGTAGAGGTCCATCATCTCGCGCTCGAAGCGGCCGGCGGGGAACGACAGCTGGGCAAGGGAACGCAGCGCAAGGCGATCGGTGGGCAGTATGAGAGCGAGTTCGATGCGGCGATCAGGATTTCCGGCCAGGAAGAGCCAGACAATCCGCACCGCGTCCCCGTCATCGTGGGCGGCAACCAGCGCCAGCCGGTAGCCAGCCGCGAGCAGTTCCTCAGTCGCATAAGGATGTTCGTCGGCACTCACCGTGCGGCTGATCCGCTGCACCGTCATCTCGGTGCCCCGAGTTGATCGGCCGCAATGCGGAACAGTTCGGGCAGCGGACCGGCGGTGACACCGAGCGCGAAGCAGGCCGCCACTCCGACCACCAATGCACCGGCGACGGTCGCCGGCACAGCGATCGCAGGCGCCCCGGCGGCCGGTGACCCGAGCAATATCCGCGCCGAATTGCGCACCAGCGCAGCGAATGCCACCACCATCAGCAGCAGCGCGACACCCAGCGGCAACGCCAGGCTGGTATCGGCCAGCGCCCTGGCGATCGACAGTTCGCTGGCGAACATCGCAAAAGGCGGCAACCCGATCAGCACCAGCATGCCAACCGCCAACGACGCACCGACCAGGCGGGACCGAGACATCACACCGGTGATGTCGGCGATCGCGGTGGAATCGTGAGCGACCTGCAACTGCCCACTGGCCAGGAACAGCACGGTCTTACCGATCCCGTGCGCCAGGACGTGCAACAGCAGCGCCGTGATCGCCAGTTGCGTGCCAGCCGCCGCGGCGATCGCGATCAGCCCCATGTTCTCCATCGACGAGTACGCCAGCATCCGCTTGAGGTCGGGGGTCACGGTCAGCAACATCGCCGCCACGCCCACCGTGGCCAACCCGACGGTGAGCAGACCCCAGCGCAGGAACCCCGTCCCTACCGCGGTATCGATGATCGGTTTGAGGCGCAGCAGCACCGAGAAGGCAACCGAGAGCAACACGCCACTCATCAACGCCGATACCGGTGCGGGCGCCTGGCTGTGCGCATCGGCCAGCCAGGTATGGAACGGCACCAGGCCGACCTTCGCGCCATAGCCGACCAGCAGCAGACCCGCCGCCAGGCTGGTCACACCGGGGTCGAGTCCACCCGCATGGGCGATCAGGACGTCGAGGTCCAGGGCGTGGCCACTGTCAGCACCCGCGTGCAGCGCCGCGAAGTACAACAGGATCGTGCCCAAGAATGCCATTGCGATCCCGACCGAGCAGATGATCACGTACTTCCACGTGGCCTCCAACGAGGTGCGGGTTCGGCGATGCCCGACCAGAAACGCGGTGATCACCGTGGTTGCCTCGATCGCGACCCAGATGATTCCAATATTGTTGGCCGACACCGCCAAAACCATCGCAGCCAGAAACGCCGGGGTGAGTGTCCCGTAGAGCCGGGCACCCGCGCCATCGGTGTGTCCGTGCTCGAGTTCGGCGTTGATGTAGCCGATGCCGGCACCGGCGCTGAGCATGCCGACCGCACCGATGACGATCAGCATCACCACCGACAGAGCGTCGGCCCGCAGCAGTCCGTCGGCCAACACATGCGGAACCGATCCCACCTGGGACGCCAGCGCGGCGCCGCAGCCCACAATCGTCACGCCGCTCAGCAGGGTGAGCGTGGCCGTCCAGCGGTGCCAACCTGCGACCGCGGTGGTCGCCGCGGCCGCCAACGGCATCAGAATCGGTGCGAGCATTAGCAGCAGCATCAGTCGTGTAACTCCTGCAGGGCATCGAGGTCCGCGCCGCCGAACTTGCGCCGCATCCGACCGGTGAGGACGCCGATCACGATGACGGCAAACAACACGTCCAGCGACGCCCCCAGTTCGACAATCGCCGGCACCCCGGCGGTGAGTAGGAACGCGGCGGAGGCAATTCCGTTGTCCAGCATCAGGAATCCAGCCGCCTGGGAGATGGCGTGGCGTCGGGTCGCCATCACGAAAAGTGCGATCAACACCACCGCGAATGCGGCAGGGACTGCCGTGGTGGCCACCCCGGGCTCCAGGTTCACTACCGGGCGGGTGACGGCGATTGCGGTCACCGTCAGCAGGGCCGCAATCAGCAGGGAAGCGGTGGTGTTCACCAATGGGGTTGCCTCGCGTTGCGCGCGTTGTTCGGCGCCCAACGCGCGGGCCAGTAGCCCCGGCAGCAGCGCCACACGCAGCACGGCGATACCGACACCCACACCGACCAATGCCGCGTCGCCCTCGTGTAAGCCCCGGATCATCGGGATCGCGGCCAGCGCGACGCCCTGCCACGCAAGGAGCCTGATGATGGAACGCAAGTCGCGGCGCCACACAATCAGCACGGCGGCGAGAACCATTGCGCCAGCGGCGAGATCGATCACACTCGCAAAGGATGCGTTGGTCATGGCGTCGCTCTCATGATCGCGTGACGAAGAAGTTGGCGGCGGTCACCGCGAGCAACGCCAACAGGAACGATCCCGCCAGCAGTTCCGGCACCCGAAACAACCGCAGCTTCGCGAGGAACACCTCGGCGCCAGCCAGCAAGACCGCCAAGACCACGACTTTCGCCGCGATCGCAAGCACTCCGACGGCGAGGGTCGACGCGGTGGGATCGGCATCTGCGATACCCCACGGTACGAACAGATTCGCGAGCAGCGCGAGCAACACCGTCAGGCGCATGCCGGAAGCCCATTCGACAACCGCAAGGCGTGGACCGGCGTATTCGAGGACCATCGCCTCGTGAACCATCGTCAACTCCAGGTGCGTGGCGGGGTTGTCGACTGGCAGCCGGCCCGTCTCGGCGATGATCACCACTACCAGCGCCACCAAGGCCAGCACGCCGGGCAGGGATACCACCTGCGCAGGGCTTTCGATGGTGTGCGCCACGATGGCCCCGAGGTTGGCCGAGCCGGCAGGGACGGAGAGTGCAAACACCGCGAGCAAGATCGTGGGCTCCACCAGAGCGGCGATGGTGATCTCGCGGCTGGCGCCCATTCCGCCGAACGAGGTCCCGGTGTCGATACCGGCCAAGGTCAACGCGACGGTGCCAAGAAACAGCAGACCGACGACGGCGAACAGATCGGCCACCGGGTCCAGCGGTGAACCGGTGGCGACCAACGGCACGATGGCGACGATCAGCAAGGACGTTCCGGCCAGGATCGCCGGCGCCGACGCAAAGACCGCCGTCGTCCCGTATGGGGTGATCTGCTGCTTGCGGAGCTGTTTGCGCAGATCGCGCCACGGCTGCAGCACCCCGCCACCGACGCGGCCCTCCAGTCGGGCGCGGACCTGGCGTGTCACCCCGATCACCACCGGAGCGCCGAGAGCGACACCACCGATCTGCGCCGCTCCAGCCAGATAGGACATCGCATTCATCGCGCCACCACTAGGACGATCACGACGCCCAGCGCGCCGTAGGTGATGTAGAGATGCACGCTGCCGGTGTGCGCGCGGCGAATTCCCCTCGCGCACAAGGCAACCGCGTCGATCACGGGGGTGTAGACCAGGTCTTGCACCGCATCGCTGATCCGGGCGCGGTAGGCGACTTTCGCCACCAAGTACTGGGACTCCTCGAACCGGGTCACCTCGATGTCGGTGTCCGGGCGCAGCACGTCGTCGAACACCCGCTGCAGCGGTTCACCAAACGACGTCGCCGTGTATTGCATGCGCGCTGTGAGATCGTCAGCGCCGCACGCCCACAGCGGCAACGACGCCGGTGGCGGACGCCGGCGCGATCCCCAGTGGGACGCGCCGACGGCGACCAACACAGCGATGACCAGGAAGACGGCGATGAGTCCTGGGGCGATCGACCCAGCCAGCCCGGGCAAGTGCAGAACCGTGCCCAGACCGGACAGGTCGGCGCCCGCTGAGGGGGGCAGGGTCGGCAGGACCCGGCGCAGCGGCGCGGCGAGCACGAACGGCGCGACCGCGAGCACCGCGCAGGCGCAGGCCGCCGCGACCATGCCGATGAGCATGCTCGGGGGTGACTCCTGGGCGTCGGCAGCCGAGCCGGTGCGGGGCCGGGCCAGAAACCCGATGCCGAACGCCTTGACCATGGCCGCCACGCCGAGGCCGGTGGTCAGCGCGACCGCACTGACCGCGAGCGGGGTGGCCAGCGCAACCAGGGTGTCGTGCTCAGGCGCGGCGTGGATGAGGGACTGTACGAGCAACCACTCGCTGACGAACCCCGCACCTAACGGGAGCCCGGAGGCACCCAGGGCGGCCACCCCGAAAAGGATGGTTGTGGCGGGCATGCGTCGGGCCAACCCACCCAGCCTGTCCAGATCGCGCAGCCCGGTCGCGGTCAATACCGACCCGGCGGCGAGGAAGCCGAGACATTTGAACGTGGCGTGTGCCACCAGGTGCAACAGCGCGGCGGCCATCGCTACGGTGGCACCGAAAGCCGCGCCCGAGGCCGCCAGCAGCGTGGCGGCGCCGAGCGCGACGGTGATCAGCCCCATGTTCTCCACGGTCGAATAGGCCAGCAGTCGTTTGAGGTCCGAGGCCACTGACGCCTGCAGGACCCCGTAGACCGCCGACACACCGCCGATCACCAACAGTGTCACCCCCCACCAACGGGGTGCGGGCCCGAGCAGCTGCAGGTCGATGCGGATGATTCCGTAGATCCCCAGATTGACCATGGCGGCACTCATCAACGCCGAGACAGGGCTGGGCGCCTCGGGGTGTGCGCGCGGCAACCACGCGTGTAGCGGTAGTAGGCCAGCCTTGGATCCGAAGCCGGCCAGCGTCAGGACGAACACCGCGGTGCGGACACCGGCCGGAACCGCGGACAGGTCTGTGAATCGGTCGGCGCCGCCAGCGGCGGACAGCGTCACCAGGCCGAGGAGGATTGAGGCGAACCCGAGCTGGGTCATCACCGCGTAGAACACCGCCGCCGAACGCACCGCGGGTCGGGTGTGCTCTGCGGCGACCAGGACTAGCGACGCGGCGGCCATCAGTTCCCAGGCAAGCAGGAAGGTCGACACCGAAGCGGCGGCCGGTACCAGCAGCATCGCGGCCACGAACATCGGCAGCACCGCCAGCGGGACGCGACCGAGGTGCTCGCGGCGGGCATACCCGATCGCGTAAACCCCGACCGGGACCGCGACCGCACCCGTTAACGCCATGAAGAATCCGGCCAGCGGATCCAGGTGCAACGCCACGCCAATCAGTGGGACCAGCCAACCGATCTCTATCGAACGTGGCGGACCCAGCATTGCTGCCAATCCGACACCCACCCCGACCGCACCCAGCGCAGAGGTCAGCAGCCCGGCAGTAGCCGGTCCGAGACGGCTGTGGTGCACGCTGATCGGATCGATGTGCGGTATCGCGTCAACCGTCGCGGTCATCGCCCGGTCACCGAACGCAGTGCAGTCACAATCTGCGTAGGAGTCGGCGGGCACCCCGGAATCCCGACGTCGACCGGCACCACGTCGCCAACCGCGCCGACAACCCCGTAGGCATCGGCGAGCATCCCCCGGTTGAGCGCGCAATCGCCGCACGCGATCACCACGCGTGGCGCTGGCGTCGCCTCGAGGGTGTTGCGCAACGGTTGGGCCATGTTGCGGGTCACCACGCCGGTCACCAGCAGAGCGTCGGCGTGCCGCGGTGACGCGACCAGGCGAACACCGAATCGTTCGGCGTCGTACACGGGGCCGAACGCACCCGAAATCTCTACCTCGCAGCCGTTGCACGAACCGGCGTCGACATGACGCACCTGCAGCGACCCGGCTATCCCGGTGGGGGCATCAGCGGCGGCCGGCGGTGCATCACCAGCCGGTTCGGTGATCCGGCCGACATTGGCTATCTTGGCGATCCAACTCCTCATAGCGCTTCGATCGCCGAACGCTCGAGTGCGTCGACCTGCTCGTCCAACAGTCCCGAGAACACCGTGCGGGCCACCGCCAGCAACTCCGCGATATGGACGGAGGCGATCGAATAGGTCACCGAATCGCGCTGCCTGCGAGCACTCACGATTCCGGCCCGGCGTAACACCCCGAGCTGCTGAGACAGGTTCGAGGCTTCCAAGCCGACCGCTGGAAGCAACTCCGTTACCGACCGGTCACCGGCGGCCAGCAGTTCAAGGATGCGGACCACGCAGGATTGCGGCAGCGACCTGAAGAACTCTGACTTCCGTGTGTCCAGCGATTCTGGCACCACGCACCTCCCGACAAGCTCTTGAACAGTGCAATCCATAAATTAATGAAATTAGCATTTAGACAGCTCGTAACGTTGTCGCAGCTGTTCGTCCCCGCGAAGCAGTTGCTTACTCGATCCGCACCCGCACTACTTTCTAGCATGTACAGTTGCGAACACTCGCAACTAACTTAGTCGACCGACTGGTCGCCGACGGCGATGCCACCGACGGCGCTGTTCTTCTTCACAGGCGTGGGGCCAGCGTCGGGTCGTGGCGACCCGGCACCAGTTGGGGGGCTGGCTGATGCGGCTCTACCGCCCGGTGTTGTTCTACTGGGGTTCTGGGCGGTGGCGATGTACGCCGTGCGCCAGCTGCGGCCCCTGCCGATCTACGAGAAGATCGCCGTCACACGGGGCCTCAAGGGCGACGCACTGGAACTGAGGGCGCTCATGCTCACAACGCTGGTGAGCGCCCGCATCCTGTGCATCCCCCGCCTCCCCCAGGGTCCTCGTCTTCCCCGCGAATGAGCTGACGCCGCCCGCGCTGAGAGGGTAGGTCCGACCAGCTGGCCGGTGGGCTCGCGTCAGCCGCTCTTGCGGCGAAATTCCCGGCGCGACTCCACCGGGCCGTGCACGCGGGGCTGTTTGGCGCCTGCGTCCTTATGGTCCGCGCCGCCGGCCGACTTCGCGTTCTTGCGCTCGAGCGCTTCGCGGAACGTGCGCTTGGTGTCGTCGTTCTGGTTCTCGTCCTCGGCCGAGGAGTGTTTACTCATGGCCGAAGCCTAACGTGGACGACGGGACCGTCACAGCAGTCACGTGCGTATCTGACCGGCACGCGGATGCCTCCTTGCCCGCCTATGTGCGACAAGTGACTTGCGATGCCCCCGGTGCGCAAGAGGTTTGCGATATCGTTAGTTAGGAGGGCTTCCTTGTCGTTGCGAGATTGCAGCCGCGCCGCATCGAGATCCCCCCGAAAGAACACTTTTGCACGCGGCGCGCCGGGGTTTTCTGCAACAATGTGTGCCCTCGTGGTCGGCGCACACCGCGAGCGCGCATCGACGTACTAGCCCACTACAGTTCTAGCCCAGTACCAGTTCTAGCCCAGTAGCAGTTCTAGCCCAGTACCAGTTCTAGCCCAGTACCAGCCCCGGAGAACGCCCCGTGAAGGAAACGGTCAGCGCCTGCCCGGCGGCATTCCGTACAGGTGCGACACCGGCAGCGTCAGCACCACGCGTCGGTCGGTGACCATGGCGGCGCGGTACTCGTCCCAATCGGGGTGCTCACCGGCGATATTGCGGTAAAGCGCGATCAGGCCCTCCACGGTGGCGTCGCCGGGGTCGACGGCGGGTGGGCTGAGCTCGGCGGTGCCCTCGACCACCGCGTAGGACCATCCGTCGTCGGAGCTCACCAGAATCGACGCGCGGGAGTCGCGGCGCAGGTTGCGGGTCTTGGCGCGGGGCTCGGTGATCGAGACCTGCAGCGCCACGGCGCGCGGGTCGAAGAAGTAGCTCACGTTCGACAGCTGCGGACGCCCGTCGCGTTTGATGGTGGCCAGCACGCCCAAGGAGTTGCCGCTGATCACAGCCAAAAGCTTGTCGTCGAACACCTGCCGAATCATCCCACGAGCGTACGTCCTCGACACGCGGACGCTCGAGCGCCGGAAGCGACGCGCCGCCACGGATAACGCGAAGCCGCCGGGCCGGCGGCTGTGGAAGCTGTTCGGGAGTCGGACGCTGCCCCGCACGTCCCAGCTCGCCGAGCATCACCGTGCTGGACCTGGCCAGGTCCCGCATCCCGCCCGCCTCGTGGCCTGATCAGCTGATCGGCGTGCCGAAGGTATCGTTGCCGACAATGACTACAAGCACCCCGTCGGGACTGACCGGCGTATCCGAAACCGCCCTGCTGACGCTGAAGTCGCGCGCCGCCGAGGCGCGCCGACCCGATGGCATCATCGACGACCCGGTGGCGCTCGCGCTGCTCGACACGATCGAGCACGACTTCACCAAGTTCGGCACGTCTCGGCAGGATATGGCGTTGCGCGCCAAGGCTTTCGATATTCACACGCGGCGCTATCTCGACACCCATCCCGATGCGACTGTGGTGGCGCTCGCTGAGGGGTTCCAGACCAGCTTCTACCGCCTCGACGCACAGACCGCCGAGCAGCGGTTCCGTTGGCTGACAGTCGATCTGCCGGCCGTTGCCGAGTTGCGTTCGCAGCTGCTCCCGGCGTCGGAGCGGGTCTCCATCTGCGCCCAGTCGGCGTTGGACTACAGCTGGATGGACCAGGTCGACGGTGACGGTGGCGTGTTCATTACCGCCGAGGGACTGTTGATGTATCTCGAACCCGAGGAAGCCCTCGGCCTGATCGCTGAGTGCGCCAAGAGGTTCCCGGGCGGCCACATGCTGTTCGACCTGCCGCCCTACTGGTTCGCGGCGCTGTCGCGCCTCAACATGCTTCGGCCGTCGCGGCGCTACAGCGTGCCGACGATGCCGTTCCACGCCACGCCCGCCACCCTCGGTGCGCTGGCTGACACAGTGCCAGGCATCGTGGCCGTGCAGGACGTGCCGATGCCCAAGGGGCGCGGCGCCGTACTCAATGCCCTGCTCGCTACCGCTCACCGGGTACGGGTGTTCGACCGGGTGCGCGGAGCACTGACGCTGCTGCAGTTCGGCTGACGCGCAGGAGCCGAGTGTCAGCCCAGCGCGAGTTCGACATACTTGATCGCCTCGGCGCGGCTGATCCCCAGTGAGCGGGCCGCCTCGGCGTAGGTGTGGGCGGCCGCGGCCATGGTGACGTCAGCCGGATCCACCCGGGCGATGAAGGTGCCGAAACGTCCCCTGGTTTCGACGATTCCCGCCGTCTCCATCTCCCGGTAGGAACGCGCGACGGTGTTGACGGCCAAACCGAGCTCGGCCGCGAGTTCGCGCACCGTGGGCAGTCGGGTGCCCGCAGGCAATCTTCCAGCGCGCACAGCATCAATGATCTGGGTGCGCAGCTGGTCGAACAGCGGCTGGCTTACCGCGGGATCGACCTGCACCCATTCCCCCACCTCGGACACGGCTCGATTATCGCGCAGCACCACCGATTCGGCCGGGGACGGCGAGCCCCCGCGCAGCGGGCACGCGCAATACCAACGCGTTTGGCCTTCTCGGCGGCCGCAGCGATAGCGTTGCCGACCATGCATGTCACTGTGCTCACCGGTGCGGGGATGTCCGCCGAGAGCGGTGTCCCGACCTTCCGCGACGTCGAGACGGGGCTGTGGGCAAACGTCGATCCCTACGAGATGTCCAGCAACGTCGGCTGGAGTCGTCACCCAGAGAAGGTATGGGCGTGGTACTTATGGCGACACCACCTGATCAGCGCGACTGAACCCAACGCGGGTCATCACGCGGTCGCGGAGTGGCAGGAGCGCGCAGACGTCGCCGTCGTCACCCAGAACGTCGACAACCTCCACGAGCGGGCAGGCAGTGAGCGCGTGCACCACGTGCACGGCAGTCTGTTCACGTTCCGTTGCCAAAGATGCCAATCGGCGTACACCGGTGAGATTCCGTCGATGCCGGAACCGGCCGTTGCCGTTGACCCGCCGCGCTGTGTCTGCGGCGGGTTGGTAAGACCCGACGTCGTCTGGTTCGGCGAACCGCTTCCCGAGGACGCCTGGCGGCTGTCGGTGGAGGCGGTCCTGCGCGCCGATGTGCTGCTGGTGGTGGGGACGTCGGGGATCGTCTACCCGGCGGCGGGTCTACCCGAGCGGGCATTGAGCAACGGGATTCCGGTGATCGAGGTGAATCCGGTGTCGACGCCGCTGACGTCGGCTGCGACTGTCAGCCTGCGCGATAGCTCGGCGCGCGTACTGCCTAGCCTGCTGGACCGCCTCGACGAGGTCCTAGGCTAGCCGGACCGCCCGCCCGACCACGTGTTCCGACACCGGCAGCGGTGCCCAGCGGGGTAGTACCCACTCGTGGCGCACGCGCTCGACGCTGAATCCGGCGGCGCGGATCGCTCCGACGGTGTCGCGGTGGGTATGGCAGTTGCCGATCAATCGCGGCCACACCGTCGCATCGGCCATCCGCTGCATCGTGCCGCGCCAGCCAACGCTGGCCACATGTTCCAGGAAGCGGAGCTCGCCGCCTGGCCTGCACAGTGTGAACAGTTGCGCGGCAACGGCATCGGGGTCACCGATAGAGCACAGTACGAGCGAGCACACCACGGCATCGAACGGGTCGCCGTCGGTGAACTCTTCGATGGTCGATGCGCTGACGGTGATGGGCACCGGCGCGGCCGCGGCAGCGCGGGCGGCCAGCGGCTCCAGCCGGGGTTCGGGTTCCAGCGCGACCACTTCGGTGACGCCTTGCGGATAGAAACCGAAATTGCTTCCGGTGCCCGCTCCGAGCTCCAATACCCGGCCGGTCAGCCCATCGAGGTTCTCGCGCCGTAACCGCTGCAGCGTCTCGGTCTCATGGCCTGACATCGCGATCCACAGACGGGCGAAGAACGGATTATCGACTGTCACGACTGCTCCTGCTCCACCTTGCGCTCCATCATCCAGCCCACCAGGTCGGTAGGCGACGCGTCCTTGCCCACTATGCCGCACACCATGTGTCCGGCGCAGACCGCACGGAACAGCCGGTCGGCGAACTGTTCGGACTCCCCGAACGGCAGGTAGGGCTTGGCGATCATCAGCGCCGCGACGCCGTGCGCCACGCTGAGCAACTCCAGCGCGAAGGCTCCTGCATCACCGGGCGGGTAGATGCCCTCGTCGATCAACGACTGCACGGACGCGCGCAGGTGCACGAACGCCGAGCTGTTCAGGGTGGCGTCGACATCGCTGCCTTGCCTGCCCTCGCCCATGGCGGCGATGCGATACAACTGGGGCGTCTGCAGCGCGAACCGCACGTAGGCCAGCCCCTGAGCGCGCAACACCGCGAGCGTCGACGAGCAGTCCTGCGATACGCGCAGCATTTCCTCGTAGAGCTTCTCGTAGTAGCGCGCACACACCGCGTCGAGCAGGGTGTCCTTGTCGGCGAAGTGCAGGTAGATCGACGGCGGCGTGACGCCGACGCGCTGTGCGACCGACCGGATGGACACGTCCTTGGCTTGGCCGGTCTCCAACAGCAGATCTGTTGCGGCGTCAAGAATTTCCTCGCGCAGCTTCTCACCCGAGCCACGGGGGGCCCGGCGCCGACGCAGCGACGGAATGGACACGCTAGCCACTGTCCACGGCACCGACGGCATGCCGTGCCGAGGCGGTCTCCCGGTCGGGAACGGGCGCTTCGTCGTCCGCCTCGCTGATCCCGATGCGTTCATGTAACCGCGCCAACGGTTTCGGCGCCCACCAGTTCCACCGGCCGAGCACATGCATGAAGGCGGGCACCAACATCATCCGCACCAACGTGCCATCCACCAGCACCGCCACCGTCAACCCGAGGCCGAACATCCGCATGAACGACACTTCCGCGGCGATGAGCGCGGCGAACGAGATGGACATCACCAGCGCGGCGGCGGTGATCACCCGGCCTGTCCTGGCCAGCCCGAGCGCGACGGCCTCGTCGTTGGCGGCCCGGATCTTCACCGGATCCTCATGCGTGTTATCCCCCGTCGCTTCGCCCGCCCCGGTCGCCTTGTCGCGCAGCACCAGCCAGTACTCCCTGATCCGGGAGACCAGGAACACCTCGTAGTCCATCGACAGCCCGAAGGCGATGCAGAACAACAGCACCGGCATGTTGGCCACCAGCGTGCCCGTCGACGTCGTTCCGAGCGCACCGAGGTGGCCGTCCTGGAAGATCCACACCAACGCACCGAACGCGGCCGTTAGCGACAAGACGTTGAGCACGATCGCTTTCAGCGGCAGGACGACGCTGCCGGTCAAGAGGAACAGCAGCCCGAAGGTGATGACGGCGATCATCGCAAGCACCCACGGCAGGACGGTGATGATGGCGTCGACACTGTCGCGGTTGACCTGGGCAAAACCGGAGAAGAGCAGGTCGCGGTCACCGGGTCCTGCCACCTCGTGCAACCGATCGAGCTGGGTCTCCGACGCGTCCGAGTACAGCGGCGCCGAGCTGGCGATGGTGAGGAACGCGCTGCCGTCGGCGATGCCGGTGGCCGCCATCGGCGGCCCCACCATCGCGCCCCCGGCGAAGGTGCCGGTGGGTACCGACACTCCTGTCACGTCGGCGACGTGGGATAGCTCGGCGGCATAACTCTCCAGGTCCTGCGGTGTTAGTGCGTCGGCGTCGGGGATGACGACCGTCACCGCGGTGGAGGAGTTGTCGACGAAGTCGTTGCGCAGCTGGTCGCCGACGATGTGGGCCGAGGCCGACGTGGGCAGCACGCGTTCGTCGGGCGAGCCCCACCGCACACCGAGGAACGGGATGCCGAGGAGTAGCAGCAGGAGCACGACCGCCAACCCGATCGGCAACGCGCGCCGGGTGACCACTCTCGCGGCGCGGTACCAGAACTGCTGTTCCACCGGCTTGGGCACGAGCTCGGGGCGGTGCAACACACGCCTGATCAGGCGTCGCACGTCATAGGCGTCGATCCGGTCGCCCAGCAGCACGATCGCCGCAGGCGTGACGACGATGGCCGCGACGGCCGCGAAGGCGACGGTGGCGATGCCCGCGTAGGCGAAGGACTGCAGGAAGTACATCGGGAACAGGGCCATCACGGCCATCGACAGCGCGACGGTCACCGCGGCGAACAGCACCGAGCGCCCGGCGGTGGAGAGTGTGCGCACCAGCGCCTGCTCACGGTCGGCGCCCTGCTCGAGTTCGTCGCGGTAGCGGCTCAGGATCAGCAGCGTGTAGTCGATCGCCAGCGCTAGGCCGATCGCAATGGTCAGATTGAGCGCGAAGATCGACACGTCAGTGACGAAGGTGATGCTGCGCAGCACGGCCATCGAGCCCAGGATCGCCATCGCGCCGACCACCATGGGCAAAGCCGCCGCCAGCAGGCCGCCGAACACCCACACGAGCACCAGGAAGCTTAGCGGGAGGGCAATGGACTCCATCCGCAGCAGATCGTGCTCGGTCTGGGCGTTGACCTGCACGTAGACCATCGCGCTGCCGCCCGCGCGGATGGTCAGCCCGTCGCGTGGATACAGCAGTTCGTCCGACAGCGCTTCGGCATACTTCTGGGCATCGTTCTCGCCGCCGTAGACGCCTGCGATAATCAACCCTGCGCTGCCGTCCTTGCTGATCAGCTCTTTGGCGGCCTGCGGGGGCGATGTCCACGCAGACGTGACGCTCGCGACGTGCGGCGAGGCGTCCAGACCCGCAATGATCTCGTTGGCCGCACTCGTCGCCGCGGGACTCTGGACGCCGTCAGGCGACGAAATGCTGACGATGAGCTGCATGTCGGCCTGGTCGAACTCGTCGGCCAACAACCGGTTGGCCTGCGATGATTCTGAGGCCGGGTCCTGGACGCCGCCCGCGGAAAGGCTCTTGGCGACCGGTATCCCGAAGACGGCGGAGGCCACCATCACCAGCACCGCAACTGCGATAATCCTGCGTGGTGCCGCAATGGCCAGATGAGCGATTCGTTCCAGCACGCCGTACCTCCCGGAATCCGAGTATCGGCGTTAACTTAACTATGATAAGTCAAGTTGTCAACGGCGCTACCAGCGACCTAACAGCGCTGACACCTCCGTGTCACAGCAACTGCATAGGGTTTGCGGCCATGACGACGCCGGCATTCTGGTCCAATCGCTTCAACGTCACCGTCGAAAATCGTGGCCGCAGTGCAGCCATCGCCACGTGGATCCTGCTCAACGGGACCAACCCGATCAACTTTTCCGCGCCAGGACCTTGAGCGAAATATGCGTCCAGACGCCGAAGCTACCCGCGAGTAGATGTTTAGCCAGGCTCTCAACCTACCCACGGGTAAGAATTGCCAGGGTTTCCCGAATCGTGACTCACAGGTTTCTTAATCGAGACCCATAAAATCTGTGCTATGTGGATCGACGACACCAGTGCCGATGTCATCAAAGTTGACTTCGAAGAGCTCTACCACGGCGATTACCTCGTCGAGGGAGACACCTCGGACCAACTCGAAGACTGGGACCCCCTCGCCTTTGCTGTCTGACCGGTGAACGCGGCCTGACCGACTCGGCTGCTCCGGCGGCTGTTCCGTGACCGTACGGTGATAGAAGTCGGCCAAGGCAGTTTGCCGTAGGCATCCGGTATGCGCACACGTTGATGCTCGCCTTTACCCGGACATTTTCGTTTTTGGGTCCGCGACCATGTTCGCCAGTCGCCCGGTGATCAGCTCCTGGGCTTCACCCGCTTCGCTTACCGGGGGGCCATACGGATCGCTCCGTCGAGGCGGATGACCTCGCCGTTGAGCATCGGATTCTCGACGATATGCACCGCAAGGGCGCCGTACTCGTCGGGGTCCCCGAGGCGGGCGGGATGCGGGACCTGCTTGCCCAACGATTTCTGCGCCTCTTCGGGCAACGATCCCAGCAGCGGCGTCTTGAACAACCCTGGCGCAATGGTGCAGACGCGGATGAGGTCACGCGACAGGTCGCGGGCGATCGGCAGCGTCATGCCGACCACGCCGCCCTTGGAGGCCGAGTACGCCGCCTGCCCGATCTGGCCCTCGAACGCCGCGACAGACGCAGTGTTGATGATGACGCCACGCTCCTCGCCAAGCGGTTCGTTCTTGGCGATGCGCTCAGCTGAGAGCCGCAACACGTTGAATGTCCCAATCAGGTTTACCTGGATCGTCTTGGAGAAGACGCCGAGTGGGAACGGACCATCTTTACCGAGAGTCTTCATGGCACTACCGATCCCCGCGCAGTTGACGTTGATCCGCACCGGGCCCATCTCTTCGGCGGCGTCCAGTGCCGCGGTCACCGACTCGGGGTCGGTGACGTCGGCTTGCGCGAACTTGGCCCGTTTGCCCAGCTCCGCGACGACATCATCACCTTTGAGGTCGATCACCACCACCGATGCGCCGCGATCCAACAGCCGCTTGGTGGTGGCCAGGCCCAGCCCGGAGGCTCCACCCGTGACGACGGCTACGGCGTCCTTGATCTCCACGTTTCGCTGACCCTTTCGTCGGTCTACCTACTGGTTGGTTGGGACTATACCCAGTCGTCGAGAACGGCTTCGGTGTCGGCACCCGGTACCCGCGGCGGCGTCGGAGTGCCAGGCGTGCTGCGCGAGAAGCGGGGAGCGGGTCGCGGCTGCAAACCGTCGTCGCCTGCGTCGTAGAAGGTGTCGCGCTCGGCGATGTGCTTCTCGGACAGCACTTCGTTGAACGCGAGCACCGGCGTGACACAGGCGTCGCTGCCGTCGAACACCGACGCCCAGTGGTCGCGGTCGTGCTTTCCGAACTCGGCAGTCAAGATGGCCTTGAGTTCGGGCCACCGGCTGAAGTCGTTCTGGTTCGGCAGCGTGGCCGGATCAAGGCCGAGCCTGCTCAACAACTCGGCATAGAACTGCGGTTCGATCGCGCCGACCGCGACGTAGCGACCGTCGGCGCACTCGTAGGTGTCGTAATAGGGCGAGCCGGTGTCGAGCATGTTGACACCGCGCTCGTCGGACCAGGCGCCGTTGGCCCGGAACGCCCACATCATCTGGATCAGCACGCTGGAGCCGTCGACCATGGCGGCGTCGACCACTTGGCCCTTCCCCGATGTCTGGCGCTCCCAGAGCGCAGACAGGATGCCGACCAGCAGGAACATCGAACCGCCACCGAAGTCGCCAGCGATGTTGAGCGGCGGCACGGGCCGGTCGCCTGCCCGGCCGATGGCGTGCAGCAGGCCGTTGAGCGAGATGTAGTTGATGTCATGGCCCGCCTGTAGTGCGCGGGGACCGGTCTGGCCCCACCCGGTCATCCGGCCGTAGATCAGGCGTTCGTTGACCTGTGCACAATCCTGCGGTCCCAGTCCCAGCCGCTCGGTGACGCCGGGGCGGAAGCCCTCGATCAGCACGTCGGCCTTGGAGATCAGCCGCAGCACGAGGTCGCGCCCCTCGGGGGATTTGAGGTCGGCGGTCACCGATCTGCGGTTGCGCAGCATGGCGTCGCGCGTCGGGTTCGGGCTCGTGGAGGGACGTTCGACGCGCACGACGTCGGCGCCCAGATCGCCCAGGATCATCGCGGCGTGCGGCCCTGGGCCGATGCCTGCCAGTTCGACGACTCGCAATCCCTGCAGTGGTCCTGCCATCAGGTCTTCCCTCTCCCTTGAGTAGTCCTTGAGTGGTCAGTCGGTGACTCCTCGCGTCGCATCTTTCCAGCCGGGCTCACGCGACGGTTAGGCGGCGTACCACCAACCGGTCAGTGGGCCCCCGCGTGTGGCGCTGACGAGCGTTTCTCTGGCGTGCAGTAGCAGTCCCGCAGGTGAAGGTGATCCGGCTGACGCGCCGCGTCTCGAGCCTGGATTTCTTCGTTCTCACTGGCCTTCATGCCAGCCCCGATGGCGATGGCCGGTCCGTTGTCGAAGGTGATCTCGATGGAGATGATCTTCCTGGTTGCCGGTGTATTGCCGACTAACCTGGCGATGCTCGCCCCGATAGCAGCCAAACTACCCGCCGACGAGACCGCCCCCCGCTGGACTGAACGGCTATCAGACGCCGAAGAGCGGCGGCAGCGCCAACACCATGATCAGTCCCCAGAAGAAGTGGGTCAGCATCGGCGCCAGCACTCCACCCGTGGCGCGTCGCTCCCAGGCACACACGAATCCGAGCAGGATAGCAGCGAAGCCGAGCATCGGATTGCCGCTGGCCAACGTGGCGACGATGTAGAGCACAGTCGACACCACTACCGGGTAGAACCGACCGAGCGCGGTGTAGAGGGCGCCGCGGAAGAACATCTCCTCGGCCAGACCGTTGACCAGCGTGATGAGTACGACGAGCGGAAGGTTGTCGTTGGCGTTGGCGAATTCCAGTACGCCCCTGATGAAGTCGGCGATGACGGGAATCTCACGCGCAATCAGCGCACCCACCACAAATGCACCGCCGAGCGCCAGACCCACCACCGTGCCCGTGATGACGGGCCGCTGGTTGCGGCCCCAGAAGCAGATGCCGCCCAGATGTAGGGGGCCCGACAGCAGCGCACCACCGGCCCACGTGGCGGCCAGAGCGAAAGTCAACCAGTAGAAGGCCGGATCACCCGGCTCGCGCGTGAGCGACAGACCGAGCACTGCCGCGCCCAACACCAGCACCACGGCGACGACGATGCGTCGGCGCCGGATCACGCCCGGAGGTTCCTGCTCGAGCACGCATTCGTTGACGATCGCGGCTGTGAACTGCGCGACGAGGGTGGCCTTGGTGCCGATGTCCGAGGTCATGCCAGGCGCACCTTCGCCGCCACCTCGGCCAGTACATCGAGTCCGGTGCGCCACACCGCGGCGACCGGCCGCGGCACGGCGTCGATCAACCCGAGCGCCGGATGCACGAACGACGGCGTGACACGGGAGGCGAGGCCGCGGAGCCGCAGTGCGTCACCGCCAGCCCACACCGGGTCACTGTCGGCGAGATGGTGCGGTTCGGTCAGTGCGTTCACCGGACGCGGCGGACCGCTGGTCAGCGAGAGCGCTACGGCGTCCTCGATAGAGGTCAGACCGCCGGGTGGATCAGGCACCAGGTCCCGCAGGCCAAACCTCGTGGCCTGCATCGGATGGTCAAGTGAGGCAACGAGGTCCGCGGCCAGCCCGCCCGGCACCGGGAGAACCAGCGACGTTGCCCACGACACGACGCTGGTGTCTACGCCGCGGACCGGCAACCCGGTTCGGTGAATTCCCGCGAGCCTGCTGTACGTCTTCAACAACTCGCCGTAAGTGGTGTGGTCCGGCCCTGCGATGTCGTACGCGCCCGCGGGAACCCGTTCGGTGTCCCCGGCGGCCACCAGGTAGTACAGCACGTCGCTGACCGAGATCGGATCCATCGGGTTGGCGGCCCATTTCGGCATCGGGATCAGCGGGAACCGGTCGCTGACGTAGCGCAGCATCTCGAACGACGTCGACCCGGCGCCGATGATCATCGCCGCACCGAGCCACACCACGTCGGGGCCACCCTCTACCGCGAGTGCGTCGGCGACTTCGGCGCGGCTGGTCAGATGCTCGGAGAGGGCGCCGTCCTCCGGAACGAAACCGCCGAGATACACGATGCGCCTGACTCCGAGCTCTTTCGCGGCGGCGGCGACGTTGGCGGCAGCCTCGTTGTCGGCGTCGCGAAAGTCCGGCTGTCCGATCGCGTGCACCAGGTAGTACACGACGTCGACGTCGCCTGCCTCGGCCAGCGCCACGCGCGCGGAATCGGAGTTGTTGGCGTCGAGTGTGACCGAATTGACTTTGTCGACCCAACCGAACCTGATGAGCTTGTCTGGGTTCCGCGTAGCCACGACGACGTCGTTGCCATCGGCGAGCAATGCCGTGACCAGTCGTGAGCCGACATAGCCGGTGGCGCCGGTGACCAGTGTGCGCATGTTTTTCAGGCTCCTTAGTCGGCGACGACCGCGTCGCGGTGCAACCCGATGAGGTGTTGGTAGGCCAGAGCGTTCACGCCGCTGCCCGTGAGTTCGTCGTCGCTGAGTTCCCTGCGGACCTTCGCGGGCACGCCCGCCACCAACGACCTGGGCGGCACGATCATGCCCTGCGGCACCACCGCTCCGGCGGCCACCAGCGAACCTGCACCGATCGTGGCCCCGTTGAGAACCACCGCGCCCATGCCGATCAGGCATCCGTCTTCGATGGTGCAGCCGTGCAGAACCGCGTTGTGACCGATCGTCACCGCTTCGCCGACGGTGGCAGGAAAACCCGGATCGACGTGGATCGTGGCGCTGTCCTGCACGTTGGAGCCTGACCCGATCGAGATGGGCTCGAACTCCGCACGCACCGTCGCCGAGTACCAGACGCTGGCTTTGGCCGCGAGCGTCACCTTGCCGATGACGGCGGCGTTGGGCGCCACCCAACTCTCGGGATGCAATTCGGGCGCATGTCCACCCACGGCGAGGATCAGCGGATCAGCCACCCGCTCATTGTGCCCATCCGGGCCCCTACAGAAACCATGGCGGCCGTCACCCCGATCGCTCAGTGCCCCCGATAGACCAACCGATAGCTCGACGGCGACATTCGGATGAACTCCGTCTGACCGCCCTGGCGCCACGGCGGAACCACGCAGTGTCGTGCCACGGCATTGGCGACCTGGCTGCCGTAATCGCTGCGGATGATCTGCAGCCACAGGCCGATTCGGGCTGCCACCCCCGCCGACGTCAGCACGTGCTGTTGCCCGCTCGCCCCGTCGTTCTCGTCCACGACGCGCGCGCAGGCCGACAACTTCGTTCCGGGAACGACGACGGTGTCGCGAGCGGCCAACGCCCCAGGACCGGCGGCGGGCACCATCGCGAACCCGTGGTCGCTGTCACGGGATCGCGGGTGGTCCCGCAGGTAACGACGTCATCCCGCAGGTAACGACGTCATAGGGGGCCGCGGTGGTGGCCTCACCGAAGAGCATCGGCGGTATCGCGGCGTCGAATCCGACGCCGGGCTCCAGCAGCAGGACGGCGATGCGGTGCATGGACACCATGGTGGATGAAGTTGGCACGTCTTTGATGAATGTTGGCATTCTGGCCAGTAGTGGACGCGGCCCCGATCAGCGACAGTTACCCCGTGACGACTACCGGCCTGCGCCCGACCACCCGAATCCACTGGGCCTGGATCATCGCCGCGGTCAGCTTCGTGGCGATCCTGGGCGCCGCGGCGTTCCGGTCGGTGCCCGGCGTGATGATGATGCCGCTACACGAGGAGTTTGGTTGGTCGCACGGCACGGTCGGCCTGGCGATGTCGGTGAACATGACGCTGTACGGGCTGACGGCGCCGTTCGCCGCCGCGCTGATGGACCGCTTCGGGGTGCGGCGGGTGCTGGCCGCCGCGCTGCTCCTGGTGGCCACCGGCTCGGCGGTCTCGGTGGTGATGACGTCCAGCTGGCAGCTGATCCTGCTGTGGGGCGTGCTCGTCGGCATCGGTACCGGCGCGATTTCGATGGGGTTCGTCGCAACGGTGGCCACCCGCTGGTTCGAGGCGCGACGCGGCCTGGTGACGGGCGTGCTGACGGCCGCAAGCGCCACCGGGCAGCTCATTTTCCTGCCTCTGGTCGCCGAGGTCACCACCCGGCACGGGTGGCGCTGGGCATCCCTGATCGTCGCCGCCGCCGCGCTGGCAGTGGTCCCGCTGGTGGTGATTTTCATGCGCAACTACCCGGGCGACGT
>JBPPMS010000141.1:0-5370 GCA_051306175.1 Mycobacterium sp.
CCCGGCGGTCGGGAACTGGGTCATGTCCCCGCCGGTTTCGGCGAGGAACACCTCAGCCACGGTCCGGGAGAAGCCCGGGATGCTGATCAGCAGCTCCCGGGCCGCGCAGAAAGGTTGCATCGATTCCTCGATGCGGGTCGAGAGCCGCGCGATGTCGGCGGTGTGGGCGTCGATGCGGTCCAGGAACAACCGCGCCATGAATGCGTGGTGGGTGC
The DNA here is from genome assembly GCA_051306175.1 of Mycobacterium sp. Classification (GTDB taxonomy): domain Bacteria; phylum Actinomycetota; class Actinomycetes; order Mycobacteriales; family Mycobacteriaceae; genus Mycobacterium. The sequence goes on from JBPPMS010000141.1 coordinate 216, forward strand.
TGAAGTGTCCGTGCAGGGCCTCGGTTAACGCCGGGATCTTGCTCCGCAGCCGTCGTTTCGCCAGATCGGCGATCCCGCGGGATCGTCGCGCCCCTCGATCAATGCCTGCAGCATCAACCGCCCCGACACCCCGGTGATATCGGTGGCCACCGACGACAGCTTGATCCCGGCGTCCTCGAGCAGCTTCTCCAGCCGCTGGATCTCACGGCTGCGCTCCTGGGTGATCACGGTGCGGGCGCGGGTCAGATCCCGCAGGACCCGGATCGGTTCCGGCGGCACGAACGACGCGCGCACCAGCCCATGCGCCCCGAGATCGGCCAGCCACGCGGAGTCGGACACGTCGCTCTTGCGGCCCGGCACGGTCTTAACGTCGCGGGGCGTTGACCAGCATCACCTCGAAATGCTCTTCGAGCAGGTAGTAGAACGGGCGCCAGTAATCGCTGGTTGCCTCCATCACCACACAGGTGACCTGCTGCTCGAGCAGGTGCTCGCGCAGCGCCAGGATCTGGTTGGTCATTGCCCCCCAGGTCGTCACCGTAGACGCGGTGCGCCGCTTGCCGCGGCCCTGGATGCGTACACACACTTTCGGGCTCTTGTGACGTTGTAGTGGGTTCGTTGACCTGGGAATTTGGGCGCAACGCCGTGTCCTGCTTGTTGGCCGTCGCTGAGAATGCAGACGATGCCGTCGCGGTGGGTGCGGATGCTGCAGATGTGAGGAAGGCCCCACTCGCCGTGGCGGATGGGGCCTTCGTCGGTGTGGTGACGGCGTCCTCTGCATGGTGACGTCGCACGATCGGTGATTCAGTCGTGGCCGGTTTCGGTGACGGCTATGCGGGCGGATTTCTCGTCGACGATCGAGGTCTTCGCGGCGAACGCTGCAGTCAGCGCGTGCACCGCTAGGTTGTTCACCGCTCGTGGATATCCGCGGGCGGCGTTGTGGATCAACGTGACTGCATCATCGGAGAACAATGGATCGGCCCGTCCGGCGATCTTGGCGTGGTGGCTGATGTAGTCCGCGGTATCGGCGGGTTCCATGCCGGTCAGCGAATATCGGACCGCGATCCGTTGATCGAGCGCTGCGAGCACTCCAAGGCGCAGGCGATGCCGCAGGGTTGGTTGCCCGACCAGCAGCGCGGCGAACGGCGCCCCGGAATCCATGTCGTGATTGGTGAGCATCCTGATCGCTTCCATCTGCGCGTTGTCGAGCAGGTGGGCTTCGTCGATTTTTCCGACCGCAGCCGCCCAGATTATGCCTCTGACCTGTGCTTATGCGTCGATTGCATGTTCGCGACGTTGTCGTGGCGTTGCGACACGCGGTGGTGTTGCGGAGCGGGGAGGGCTGTCTGTCGGGCTGATCAGCGTGTGGCGCTGGGGTCGGCAAGCCGGGCTTCGAGGTCGGCGATTCGCCGGTCTTGGAAGCGCAGGTTGGAGCGGGCGGCGTTGAGGCGTTCGTCGAGGGTGCGGTTGTCGGCGGTGAGCTGGCGGACACGCTGCTTGAGTGTGGTGTTCTCGGTGGTGACGCGCTGGATCGCGTCCTGGGTCCATTCGGCTTCCAGGTCGCGGATGCGGCCGAGCAGCTCGCCGATCCGTGTCCGCTGGGTCGTGATCTCCTGGCCCGTTGTCTTGAGCGCGTGCTCGGCGTTGAGCGCACGTTCGCGCCAGCTCGCCGCACCGGCGTCGTCCTGCTTGTCTTGGAGGCGGTCTCGTTTGTCGGTGGTCTGCCGGATGGCTTTGGCGACAGCGGTTTTCGCGTCAGGGTTGGTGTAGAGGAAGGTCCGGGACACGTCGGCGCGACGCGCGACCGCGGCAACGGTGACCGGTGTCTTGTCCCGCTGGAGTCGAGTGATCGCCTCGTGCACGCGGTCGAGCGCGGCTTGGGTATCGCGGCGGCGGGCGGCAAGTGCTGCGGCGGTGCGTGGCTGGGGTGGGTCGGTCGTTGTGGTCACGCGCAGGTCTTCCCGTCGTCAATGTCGTTGGTGTCGTCAATGTCGTCGGTGTTGTCGGTGTTGTCGGTGTTGCGTCTGGTGTCGTCCTCGGTGAGGTCGCTGGCGCGGAAGGCGGTCGACCAGACGCGGTGGAAGTAGTCCTGGGGTTTGCGCAGGTCCAGGGCGAGGGCTTGGTCGAGCAGCCCGAGCCCGGCCAGGGCTGTCTGCAGTCCGTCGATGGCGCGGGCGGTGGGTTGGAAGTAGCGGTTGAGGTAGTCGGCGGTGGCGTCGTCGGGGGCGCCCTCGGCGAGTTGGCGCCATTGTTCGCGTTTGCGCCGCCAATAGAGCAGATCCGCGCCGGAGAGCACGAACCGATCGCAAGTGTGGCAGTCGAGGTTCCATGGGCAAGCGCCGCCGTCGACGACTGGTTGGAAGGTGCAAAACCCGCCCTCGGCAGGGGTGGAGCGCCGCGACAGGTCGATCGCCAGCGCCTGGGCCTGCTCGCGGGTCATCGGCGTGAGCTCGCTGGTGAGCAACTCGCCCGGGGTGGTCGCCCCGGGCCCGGCGACCCACACCTGCTGCAGCACCTGTTCGAGGTCCGAATTCGACAGGTGCACATAGTGTTCGGCCATCCGATCACTGACCTGGCCGAGGTAGGTACGGATATGGGTGAGGCTGGCGCCGGCGCGCAGCAGGTTGGTGGCCAGGGTGTGGCGGGCCTGATGGGCCACCCATCGGCCGAGGTCCAGTGAATTCACCCACGCCTTGAACCGAAGATGGAACCATTGGTGGCTGATCGGCATGCTGGCGTCGGGGTTGAGTCGGGTGGTCGGAAACAGCGCCATCGCCGCGCGTTGGGCATCGGTGGGGCGGCGCCCGTGAGCGGCGACGAATGCGTCCATGGTCTTGTGTTGCCGTTCAGCCAGCCGCTCATAGAGGCGTTCGGGGATGCGGATCGCCGCGTCGTAGTTGCCGACCTTGGTTTGGTCGTGCCAGAACATCGGCAGCCCGCCGTATCGGCCGAGGCAGTCCCACCGGGCACCGATCACCTCGCCGATGCGGCGGCCGGTGAGCACGGTGGCCTCCCACATGTCGCGCAGTCCACGATCGAGCGGGTCGTGCTCGGCGGCCAGACGCGCAAGATTGTCCGGGTCGGCCAGCGCGCGGGCAACCTCGTCGGTAAACGGGCGGCGCGGGGTTTGGCCGGTTGTCTTGCCCGCGGCGGGGGCGGCGGCGACGAAGTCCCGACTCAGGCCGATCCGGGCCGCCGCCCCGTCGTCGGATGCCTCGCGCAGCAGCTTGCGGACCGCGTTGAACACCAGCGAGCGGGTGGTCGTGGTGACGAGGCTGGCCGACCCGTCGGGGCGTTTCATCGCCAGCGACGGCAGGCCGTCGCGTTCGCGGTGACGTTGGTCGGCGACGAACCGGCGCATGTGCTCGCCGTCGAGCATTCGCGGGTCGTGCCCGCCCTCGGGCGCATCGATGGCCAGGAAGACGCCCAGTTCCGTTGCGGCCCTGCGGGTTGCGTCGAACACGCCGCCGGCGCGGGGCGGCTGCGGGGACGCCAGCAGCCCGGTCAGGTGATCCCAGAGCAGATCCCGCAGCCAGCGTTGCGGGATGCCGGTGAGGTCGAAATGGCTGCCCCGGTGCGGAAACCGGATCCCGAAGTGGTCGGTCTCGATGAATCCGGCGTCGCGGGTGTCGGCCGGGGTGTAGTAGACCAGCCGCAGCTCGCGTTGGATCTCCTTGGCGATCGCGCGGGCCATCTGCGGACAGCCGCTGATGTCGGGCGGCACGCCGACCAGCGAGTCGAGCTCCAGGTCGCGGCAGGCGGTCACCAGCGACCGGAGCCACCCGAGCTGCCAACGTTGCGGCCGGGCGCGGCGAGCGTGGACGAACAGTCCCCACTTGATCTCCGCGGCCACCAGCGGCCGCAGCCCGAGAAGATTGATCCGGCCGCCCCCCGGTGGCGCCGAGGTGGTGGCACACCAGCGGCGAAACGCTTGCTCGTCGGCGTAGTCGATCGGCACCGGCTCGCCGATCCGCTCGTAGCGGTTCCACCAGCGCACCGGCAGCATCGCCCCGCCCGGGCGCCCGTCCCGCGCGTAGCGGGCGTCGTGGCGTGCGCACAATCCCAGCGGGGCGTGCGCGCGGCTCAGACACACCGCCACCACACAAGTCCCGTATCCGGGCAGCGGGCTCTGACTGTTCAGCCATTCGTCGAACTGGGCGGCCTCGCCGACCGACTGCTGGTAGCGGAACCAGCGCATCTGGTGCGAGCGACACAACAGCAGCACCGACTGCGCGATCGGCCGGTCCGGGCAGATCCGGCACGAAGTGTCCTCGACCCGCACGTACCGCGGTAAACCCGTTGCGGCGGACAGGAACGCGGCCTTGCCGACGCCGCGTACCCGCTCCCGGCTCCACTGAATCTCGTGCTCCCCGCACAGATCTCCGCTACCCGAGCCCGGCCGCTGGCACCCCTCGACAATGCAGACCCACCGGTAGATCGGATGTTGCGGCGGGACGTCGATCACGTCCGGCCGCAACATTGCATCGAACGACGCCGCGTCGATCAACGCGGTCAGGATTTCCAGCCGGTCCCGGCCTTCCCGGTCTGGCCGAGACGAACACGACTGCAGCAGTTCCACATGCACGATCGTCACCGCTGCTCACCCCACACCGTGCGCAACGCGGCGTCGAACACCGGGTCGTGCACGTCGAGGTGGCCGTAGACCTCGTCGACCATCGTCGCCGACGCCCACCCGCCCGCGTCACGCGCGATCATCGTGTTGCCGCCGGCCGCGTCGAGCACCGCCGAGGTGAACGAATGCCGAAACGCGTGCGGGCGCACCAATCCGAGCCCGGCGCGCTGCCCGGCACGGGCGAGCATCCGCCGCGCCGCCACCGGCGCCCACGGCTGGCCCGCCCGATCGCCGTGCAGTTGCACCAGCAGCATCCCGTGATCAGTTTCGCCACAGGGGTATTCGGTGGTGATGTAGTCGAAGTAGGTGTGGATCATCGCCGGGCTGACCCGTTTGACGAGCCCACCCGTCACGGTGTCGTCATCGACCCGCCAGGGGTGTTTGGTCTTCGCCTCGGCGCGATTCGGGTTGTCCGGGCGGTGGCAGACATGCAGGTGCGGGGTGCGGCACTGCCCGCAATTCGCGTCGTCGCGTAGGTGCAGGTCGACCAGGTGCAGCCCGCACAATTCGCCGATCCGCAGGCCT
>JBPPMS010000142.1:0-68182 GCA_051306175.1 Mycobacterium sp.
CAGCTTAACCCGGGCTTAACCCCGGCGCCCGGGTGGTGAGCGTGTACGCCCAGGCTGATGCACCCTGGCGCGCATCGGCGACCTGGGAGCGGACGCAGGCGTCACGTTCTGCGTCGAAAACCCTCAACACGATCGTCGATCACCCCGGGGTTCCGCTGGCGCGCGCCAAGGACACGGCGACGCGATCGGCGAGATCCAGGTAGCCGACGTCCGCGCGCCGCCGCAAACCAGGGACCGGCGAGATCAACTATCCCGCGTTCGCAAAAGCGCTGCGCGACATGGGGTTCAACGGAACCATCGGGATCGAGGCGTGGAGTTCCGGCGACGACGTCGGCGCACTGGAGGCGTTCCGTGCTGCCTTCACCGTCGCCTGACGCGCACTGGCCCGGACGGATCCAGCTCTAGCTGTAGCGGGCAGCCAAGCGCTCAAGCGTCGTTGTGATGCCCTGCGCATTCTTTTTGTGGAAACCGACCACCTCGATGACGAGCGGCGCCTTGGCCGTCGAGTAGTCGAAGATCTCGGTGACGTCAGTGGTGCCAGGTGCCGTCTCGACGAGTTCCCACCGCCAGCGATGACCCATTGGGTGCTGCCACTCGATCACCTTGTTCTCCTCGACGACGGTAGCTGTCGAGGTGATCTTGTACGGCACACCCAACTGCTTCATCCCGACCGTGAACTTGGCACCTGGCGTGAGCCGGTGCGGGCCGTCGATCGGGATGTCGCGCACTGTGCCCGACCCATCCAGTTCGGGATGACGGTGCGGGTCAACCAGAAGCGCGAAGATCTCCGCCGCAGGTGCCGCGACCTGTACGCGCAGCGCAACCTTGCGGCGGCCGGATTTCAGGGGGATGACAGGTGCCGGAGACATGAGACGTCCGTACCCCATCGACGCATAGACCAATCAAGTCAGCCAGTTGGGCCTGGCCGACTGAAGTTAACTGCTTTCCACTGGGAAGAACGGCTCTCGGCGTCGCAGCGGTGTCCTGTCAATCAATCGTCGGTATGGAGCACCAATAATGCTGCAGACAACTGAAAAGTTGCATAATGCTGCAATTTCCAGCAGTCTGGTGCTATGTGGGTCGGCCTTCGGGAACGCAAGAAGCTCGCAACCAAGGATGCTCTGAGCCAAGCCGCGCTGGATCTGACGATCGAGCTCGGGCTTGACCATGTCACCGCGGACGCGATCGCCGCACGCGCCCAGGTCTCGACCCGAACGTTCCACAACTATTTTCCCTGCAAGGAGGAGGCCATCCTGTTCGTCTTAGAGAAGGGGGTGCGAGGGCTGATCGAGTCGTTCACCTCGCGCGAGCCGGACGAACCGGTGCTGGACTCGTTTGAAGCGTCGTTCTCCGAACTTGTGGCATCCCAGAGCGATTTCGACCGCATGATCGCTGTCACCCGGCTGATGGCCGAGCACGCGCCGCTCATCGCTCACCAGGTGGCGATCTACGACCAGACTTCTGATGCACTGCTTGCCGAGATCGGTCGACGCACTGGAACAGACCCGGCGGTCGACCTGTATCCACGGCTGGTGTTCCAGTGCGCCAACGCGGTGGTGCGGGCCGCCTCCGAATTGCACATAGGCACAGACCTCACCGCCGATACCATGCGGACCACACTGATCCGGGCCGTTCGAGACGGCTTCGCACAGTTGCGACTCGGGCTCCCCCAACCGGGCCACAGCGCCCCGACCAGGAACGTGTGAGTCGATGGCTGCATTCCTGTACCGAGTCGGTGTCTATTCCTTTCGCCACCGGCTATTGGTGCTAGCAATCTGGGTGCTGCTCCTCATCGGCGCGGGCGTTAGCACCACCATGGCCAAACCCTTCCTGATGGACTTCAGCCTCCCCGGCACCGAGACCGAGCGCGCCAGTCAGCTGATGGCCGAGAAGTTCCCCGGTCTCGACGACACGGGGTTGATCGCGAACGCCAAGGTCGTTGTGCAGGCTCCGGTCGGCACGACGTTGGATCAGCCCGAGAACGCTACGCGGGTCGATCAGCTCGTGCACGAACTGCGCGGTCTCGACGGAATCGTCACACCCGAGTCGATCATCGATCCGTTGACCGCCCCGTCGCCTGCACAGGTCAGCCCTGACCGCACCATCGCCTACATCGACGTGAGCTATGACGAGAAGTTCGTCGATATCAACCCGGAACAGATCGCAGACTTCGAACGGGTGGTCCAGGAAAGTCGTGACTCCGGCCTGACCGTCGAAGCCACCGGAACTCTGTTCAATGGCCAGCCGCCGCAACAGGGCGCGAGCGAGATGCTCGGCTTCGGCGTGGCGCTGATCGTCATGGTCATCGCGTTCGGCTCTGTGGTCGCCGCGACGCTACCCCTCATCACGGCGATCGTCGGGGTCGGTGTCGCAGTCGCGTCCATCACGGGCGCAACGGCTTTCGTCGACCTGGACGCATCCGCACTGCTGATCGCCTCAATGATCGGCATTGCTGTCGCTATCGATTACGCGCTGTTCATCGTGTCGCGGTTCCGCAATGAATTGAACTCCACCCACGATCCTGCGCACGCTGCAGGCCGTGCGGTGGGCACCGCTGGAACCTCTGTCGTTTTCGCAGGGCTGACGGTGGTGATCGCGCTGGTGGCCCTCGCGGTGGTGCGCATCCCGATGATGGCGGTGATGGGTTACACCGCTGCCGTTGCGGTGGCTGTCGCGGTGCTAACCGCCATCACTTTGTTGCCTGCCCTCCTCGGCATCTTCGGCCGCAAGGTCTTCGCCGTGCGCATTCGCGGTCTGCGGCGTGGCGACGAACCCGACTCCGCGCCGAGCATCGGATTACGGTGGGCCAAAGTGGTTGTTGCTCATCCAATTCCGGTACTGCTGATGGCAGTTGTCGCCCTGTGCGTGATCGCTGTCCCGGTCGGCAAGCTGGAACTTGGCATGAACTTCGCCACCGGTGACCAGAAGAAGGCGATCCAGCTCATCGGCCAAGGCTTCGGCGAGGGCATCACCGGTCCCCTGATGGTGGTCGTCGACGGCGACTCCGCCCCGAACCCCCAGCAGGCCTACACCGATCTGGCCAGCGTGATCGCCACCAGGAGCGATGTCTTGATGGTGGCGCCGCCCCAACTCAATGCCGATGGCACCGGCGCGATGATCACCGTGATCCCGGCGTCAGGGCCCAGCAGTGCACAGACCCAGACGCTGATGCACGACATCCGCGACCTCGAACCGGGGTTCGCCGAAGAGGCCGGGATCCGGTTCGGCGTCACCGGGCAGACAGCGATGCTTTCCGACATGTCAGCGGCACTTCTGAAATCGCTGGTCCCGTACCTGGCCCTGGTAGTAGGACTGGCGTTCCTGGTGCTGATGCTGGTGTTCCGTTCCTTGCTGGTCCCACTCACCGCGACGCTGGGCTTCCTGCTCTCGATCGGCGCGACCTTCGGCGCAACGGTGGCGGTGTTCCAGGAGGGCTGGTTCGGTTTGGTCCCAGACCCCGGGCCAATCATCAGCTTCCTGCCGATCTTCCTGATCGGGATCGTCTTCGGACTCGCGATGGACTACCAGGTGTTCTTGGTGACACGTATGCGCGAGGAGTACATCCACGGCCCACGTACCCGTGCCGGGGCGAAATCGGCGGTCATCGTCGGATTCCAGCACGGCGCAAGGGTGGTGACGTCGGCGGCGATCATCATGATCTCGGTATTCGCCGCATTCATGCTCTCGCCCGAGACTGTGGCCAAGGCGATGGGCTTCGCCATGGCCGCAGCAGTGTTGTTGGATGCGTTCGTCGTCCGGATGGTGATGATACCCGCGGTGATGTCGCTGCTCGGCACGTCGGCGTGGTACCTGCCGCAGTGGATCGACAGGATTCTGCCGAACGTCGATATTGAAGGCGAACAGCTGAAGTCCTTGTTTGCACAGCCATTACCACCGAAGGTGTCGCATCTGATTCCCGCAGGCAAGGGAAACCAACAGCGGGTGCTGGTGGCGGCCGGGAACACTGGTGGCCGGCACCGACTCAGTTAGCAACTCCTGAGCCATGTGCGGGTAGGAGTCGAGGTGGTACACCAGGACACCCCCATGCTCCGCGCTGAACTGGGTGGGGGGATGCTTTCGGGGTAACGTCAATCCCCGGGAGTGTGAGACAGATGCCGTTCACCCACGTCGTGACGTTCAAATGGCGCACCGACGACTTCGACGCCGACCCGATCGCTTCGGCACTGCGCGAGCTGGTGGCACACCTTGAAGGGGTCCAAAGCTACGTCTGCGGATCTGATGTCGGCCACACGCCTGCGAGCTACGACTTCACCGTCGTCGGAGTCTTCGACAGCCGCGAGCACTTCACTACCTACCGGGATCATCCCGAGCACCAGCGCATCATCGATGATCTGATCAACCCGAACACGGACGGCAGAACCGTGGTGCAGCTGCATAATTGACCGAGCGAACCCCTGCTCCTTGGCTGCACGCGCGATCGCGCCAATGTCGCGCCGACCAACATGGTCAGATGCAGGTTGAAGGCCAGCATCGATGCCGCCAGAGCACTCGTGGTCACCGCGACGCCGGCCGACAGGTCGAACTCGCCGCCGATCATCAGGAGCCCGACCGCCACCGCCATGATGCCGATGGTGAAGCTGGCGTACAGCACCATGGCCCTGGCCTCGGGGCTGCTGAACGGCGCGGCGATGATCGCGAAGAAGATGAAGATTCCGATCGCACCGACAAACACGCCCATCTCGGGACGAATCAGCAGGCGCTGCAGCCGATTCTGTTCCTTGACTCGTTCGTCGGTGACGACCTTGTGGGTCGTGCGGTCGAGATCTGCCTGTGTAGTCATTGCTAGCGCTAGCGGTCGACCAGAGTGGTCTCGAAGTAGTACCGAGAAGCGCGGTAGACGTGGCTGCCGTACTCGACGATGCTCCCGGAGTCGTCGAACGCGGTCCGGTTCATCACCAGCAGCGGAGCCTTCGGCTTCTCGGTCAGCAACCGCGCTTCCTCGCGGTCAGCGGCTTTCGCGCCGATGCGTTGGCGGGCGACCCGGATGTGCACGCCGCGCGACCGCAGCGCCTGGTAGAGGCCTGCCTGTTCCAGCTCATCGCGGTCCGGCGCCAGCGCCGCAGGCAGATGATTGGTCATCACCGCCAGCGGCTGGCCTGCGGAGCTCCGCAGCCGTCGCATCATGAGCACCTCGGCGTCGGCAGCGAGATTCAGCTGTTTGGCGATCTCGTCGGACGCGGGCCCGAGCTGGTAGTCGAGCACGATGGTTGCAGGCTCTTGGCCTGCGCGGGCCAGATCGTCGAACAGGCTCGTCAGCTCGACGGGCCGGTGCACCGGCGTCTGCACCACTTGGGTGCCGACTCCCCGCTTACGTACCAGCAGGCCCTTGTCCACCAGTTCCTGGATGGCGCGCCGGGTCGTCGGACGCGAGAGATTGAGCCGCTTCGCCAGTGCCAGTTCGTTTTCGAACCGATCGCCGGGTTTGAGTTCGCCGTCGAGGATCGCCTTCTCGAAGGCCTGGGCAACCTGGAAGTAGAGTGGCACTGGGCTAGAACGCTCGATCGCCACGTTCAGCGTAGTGATCGCGATCGGTTCGGTCATCGGTCCAACCTCGTCGGAATTCGCTGGCAGTGGACAACAGCGTACCTGTTAATGACATGAAGTAATAATGTCAGGACAAAGTATTGACATTGGTCGCTGATCCGGAGCACAGTGATTGAGTGACACCAGGCGCATCACGTCGCCACCCACGCACCCCACACATCGCCACCGGGAGTCTGTCTTGACCGACCAAGCCAACCAGGCATTCGACGTCATCGCCATCGGGCGTAGTGGCGTCGATATCTATCCGCTGCAGGTCGGCGTTGGCCTCGAGCACGTCGAGTCGTTCGGCAAGTTTCTCGGCGGCAGCGCCGCGAACGTGGCCGTCGCCGCTGCCCGCCTCGGCAACCGCACCGCACTGATCTCGGGTGCAGGCGCCGACCCGTTCGGGCGCTTCGTGCGCGACGAGCTAACCCGCCTCGACGTCGACAACCGTTTTGTCGCTACGCATGACGAATACCCCACGCCGGTGACGTTCTGTGAGATATTCCCGCCGGATCACTTTCCCCTGTACTTCTACCGCAAGCCGTCAGCCCCCGACTTGCAGATCCGGGTCGACGAGATCGATGTCACCGCTGTCCGGTCTGCTCGCCTATACTGGTCGACGGTCACCGGATTGTGCGAAGAGCCCAGCCGCAGTGCGCATTTCGCTGCCTGGGAGGCGAGGGCCAGGGCTGCGCTGACGGTGCTCGATCTCGACTACCGGCCGATGTTCTGGGAGACCCCAGCCGCCGCCACTGAGCAGGTCCAGCGCGCACTGCAGCACGTCACTGTTGCGGTGGGTAACCGCGAGGAGTGCGAGATCGCCGTGGGAGAGACCAACCCCCACAAGGCGGCGGACGCCCTGCTCGACCTCGGGGTCGAGCTGGCCATCGTCAAGCAGGGCCCGCGCGGCGTGCTGGGCAAGACGCGGCAATCGTCGGTCACTGTCCCGCCCAATGAGGTTGACGTCGTCAATGGGCTGGGGGCCGGAGACAGCTTCGGCGGCAGCCTGATTCACGGCCTGCTGCTGCGCTGGTCGCTGGAGAAGACGCTGCGCTACGCCAACGCCGCGGGAGCGATCGTCGCGTCGCGGCTCGAATGCTCAACCGCCATGCCCACCGCAGCCGAAGTAGCCGCGCTGGCCGAACAGACCGCAGTGGAGGCCGTCAATGTCTAACAAAACGGCGGGTAACACCGCGGCCACCGCAGGCGCGCTGTGCGCCGACTACGCGGCCGTGTCCGACGTTCGAGCAAGCGACCCCGCCGCGATCCGGCGTGCCTGGCAGACCAGGGTCACCCGCCCCACGATCCGCGGCAACGGTCGACTCATGATCGTCGCCGCCGACCATCCGGCCCGTGGCGCGCTGTCGGTGGGTGACCGCCCGACCGCCATGAACAGCCGCCGGGAGCTGCTCGATCGCCTGCGGGCCGCACTGGCCGACCCTGGGGTCGACGGCGTACTGGGGACCGCTGACATTCTCGACGACCTGCTGCTACTCGGCGCGCTCGACGACAAAGTAGTGTTCTCGTCGATGAACCGCGGCGGCCTGGCTGGCGCCTCGTTCGAACTCGACGACAGGATGACCGGTGCCAGTGCGGCATCCACGGCAACCGCACGGATGAACGGCGCAAAGATGTTGTGTCGCTTCGACTTGGCCGATCCCGGCACACTGTCGATGATGACGGCCTGCGCTCAGGCAGTCGACGAGCTCGCCGCGCTGGACCTGATCGCGATGCTGGAGCCCTTCCTGTCCGGTCGGGTCAACGGCACGGTGGAAAACGACCTCAGCCCCGACGCCGTGATCAAGTCGATCCATCTGTGTCAGGGTCTCGGGTCCACGTCCGCCTTCACGTGGATGAAGCTCCCGGTCGTCGACGAGATGGACCGCGTGATGGACGCGACGACGATGCCGACCCTGCTGCTCGGCGGCGACCCGCCCGATCCCGACGAAGCGTTCGCCAGCTGGGAGGAGGCGCTCGGGTTGCCGTCGGTGCGCGGTCTGATCGTGGGCCGCACCCTGCTGTACCCCGCCGATGACGACGTGAGCGCCGCCGTCGCGACCGCAGTGGCGATGGTGCGGTAACCCATGCAGAGCACGCTGTACATCCCCGCCCGCAGCGCCGCAGCGCCTTTCACCGTCGACGTCACCCCGGAATCGGCCGGGTGGTCCGAATCCAGTTTGCAAGTGGTCAACCTGACTGCGGAGCAACCGCTCTCACTGAGCACCCGCGACACCGAAGTGATGATCCTCCCACTGACGGGCGACGGCATCGTCGACTGCGACGGAGCGTCGTTCGAACTGTCTTACCGAGCATCGGTTTTCGACGGACCGGCCGACATGGTCTACCTCGGGATCGACCAGAGCTACACATTGACCGGCGAGGGCCGCATCGCGATCTGCGGGGCGCGCGCCGAGAACTCATTCCCCAACCGGCGGGTGGCCGCGGCCGACGTCGGGATCGAGCTTCGCGGCGCAGGCAACTGCAGCCGCCAGGTACACAACTTCGGCACCGCGACGGCGTTCGACGCCGATGCGCTGATCGCCTGCGAGGTGATCACCCCGGGCGGCAACTGGTCGAGCTACCCCGCGCACAAGCATGACGAGAACTCCGACGTCGAAACTCAACTCGAGGAGATCTACTACTTCGAGATCGACGACAGCCCAGCGGGCACACCAGGCTTCGGCTACCACCGGCTGTACGGCACACCAGAACGACCCATCGAGGTGCTCGAGGAGGTCCGCAGCGGAGATGTGGTGCTGGTACCGCACGGCTACCACGGCCCGTCGATCGCGGCGCCGGGTCACCACATGTACTACCTCAACGTGATGGCAGGCTCCGGCCCCACCCGGGCTTGGATGATCTGTGACGACCCCAACCACACCTGGCTGCGCGGCAGTTGGGAAACCCAAGACGTCGACCCCAGACTGCCGTTCGCCAAGACCTCTTCCAGCTAACGACCGCTTCCCACACGACCTTCAGCCAGGGAGAGAAGAACCGTGGTTTCCACCGCCCCGAAGTCCGCAACCAAATCTGTCGATACCGAGCTGACCGTCCGACTCACGGTGGCACAGGCCTGCGTCCGGTTCCTCGGCAACCAGTACGTCGAACGCGACGGCGAACGCACGAAGTTCTTCGCCGGCTGCTTCGGCATCTTCGGACACGGCAACGTCGCAGGACTGGGCCAGGCGCTGCTGCAGGACGAGATCGACGCGGCAGAGGCAGGCACCGAGCCCGCACTACGCTACGTCCTGGGCCGCAACGAGCAGGCCATGGTGCACAGCAGCGTTGCCTACGCACGGCAGAAGGACCGCCTGCAGGCATGGGCCGTCACCGCCAGCGTCGGCCCCGGTTCCACCAACATGCTCACCGGCGCGGCGCTCGCGACGATCAACCGGCTCCCGGTGCTGCTGCTCGCCTCTGACACGTTCGCCACTCGCGCCAGCTCGCCTGTGTTGCAGGAACTCGAGTTGCCCTCGTCAGGCGATGTCACCGTCAACGACGCGTTCAAGCCGTTGTCGCGCTACTTCGACCGCGTATGGCGGCCCGAGCAGCTTCCCTCCGCGTTGCTTTCAGCGATGCGCGTGCTGACCGATCCGGTCGAGACGGGAGCCGCCACGATCTCCATCCCCCAGGACGTCCAGGCCGAGGCGCACGACTGGCCCGAGTCGCTGTTCGCCGAGCGCACGTGGCACGTGGCACGTCCGCTGCCAGAACGGTCGGTGATCGCGCGCGCCGCGGATGTGATCCGGTCAGCCACGAAGCCGCTCATCGTCGCGGGCGGTGGCGTCATCTACTCTGACGCCACCGAAGCGCTCGCGGCGTTCTGCGCGCAGACAGGCATCCCGGTGGGGCAGAGCCAGGCAGGCAAAGGCTCGCTGCGGTATGACCATCCGCAGTCGGTGGGTGCGATCGGCGCCACGGGTACCCCGGCGGCCAATGCATTGGCGGCCGAGGCGGATGTCATCATCGGGATCGGGACCCGGTACAGCGATTTCACGTCAGCATCGCGCACCGCGTTCAACAATCCGGACGTCCGGTTCGTCAACATCAACGTGGCGTCGATCGACTCTGTGAAGCAGGGCGGCATCAGCGTAGTGTCCGACGCCCGCGCGGCCATCGAAGCTTTGGCCGCCTCGATCGCCGGCTACACCGTCAGCGACGAATACCGTTCCCACAGCACCGAACTGGCCACCGACTGGGACACCACCGTCGCTTCGGTCTACGCCACCGACGACGGCGCGGCGCTGAACCAGAACCAGGTGATCGGACTGGTCAACACCTTGTCCGATCCCCGCGATGTGGTGGTGTGCGCCGCCGGGTCGATGCCCGGCGACCTGCACAAGCTCTGGCGCACCCGCGACCGCAAGGGTTACCACGTCGAGTACGGATACTCGTGCATGGGCTATGAGATCGCCGGCGGCATCGGGGTGCGAATGGCCGCCCCCGACCGCGACGTGTTCATCATGGTCGGTGACGGGTCGTACCTGATGATGGCCACGGAGTTGGTGACCGCCGTCCAGGAGGGTGTCAAGGTGATCCCGATCTTGGTGCAGAACCACGGGTTCGCCTCCATCGGTGGCCTTTCCGAGTCGTTGGGATCTCAGCGGTTCGGCACGTCGTACCGGTATCGCAGCGACGACGGCCGCCTAGATGGCGGCAAGCTGCCGGTAGATCTCGCCGCCAACGCCGCAAGCCTGGGCGCCAACGTCATCCGTGTCAGCACCGCCGCGGAGTTCACCGACGCGGTCAAGGTGGCCAAGGCCAGCGACCGCACCACGGTCATCCATGTGGAGACCGACCCGATGATCTTCGCTCCCGACAGCCAGTCGTGGTGGGACGTCCCGGTCAGCCAAGAATCAACACTGGCATCCACGCAACGGGCCTATCAGCGGTATGCGGACTGGAAGGAAGTTCAACGGCCCCATATCAAACCGTCAGATCGCTAGCCCGTACCAAAGTGTGCGCTCGCGGTCAGAAAGCCGCCTGCCCGCATTCTATCGTCGGTCACCGGAGCGCCGCACAACGCAACGAGCGTGCGTGGCCCTGGCACAACACTCGGTGTGTCGAGGAAACACGCACGCTCGCGCTGGTGGAAAGTGACCTCAGGGAATCAGAGGATGTACAGCATTTCCTGGTAGGTGGGCAGCGGCCAGAGATCGTCCGCCACTACACCTTCGAGCGTGTCAGCAGCGGCACGCACCGCATCCATCAAAGGCAGCAGAGACTGCGCATGCTTGGCCTCCTCGGCTGCGGAATCGCCACCGTGCTCACCCATCGCCGTCTTCAGCGCCGTCAGCGCCGCAGTCAGCTCCGAGATCGGCGTGGAGACCGACTCCAACAGCGTCAGGTCGGGATCCAGGCCTGCGGCCTTGAGCGTCGCCGCGTTGGAGGCCAGTTCGGTCTGGTAGCGAACCGCAGCAGGCAGAATCACCGTCGAGCCCACCTCCACCGTCAGCTTGGCCTCGACGTTCACCGTCAGCACGTAGGTCTCGTAGCGGACCTCCTCGCGGCTGCGAAGCTCCCGCTCGTTGAACACGCCGTACTTCTCGAAGACCTCGATCGCCTCCGGCTTCACCAACTCCGGAATCGAGTCAATGGTCGTCTTGAGGTTCGGAAGACCACGCGCCTGCGCCTCGACCTGCCAGTTCTCCGAGTAGCCGTCGCCGTTGAACACGACCGCCCCGTGCTCGGTGATGATCTCGGTGAGCAGCTTCTGGACAGCCATGTCGAAGTCCTCGCCCTCGCCGGCCGCCTTCTCCAGCCATGTCGCCATGTAGTCGAGCGAATCCGCCATGATCGTGTTGATGATGATCATCGGCACGTTGATGGTCTGACCCGAGCCCGGCGCCCGGAACTCGAAGCGGTTACCCGTGAACGCGAACGGGCTGGTCCGGTTGCGGTCGCCCGGATCGGTCGGCAGCACGGGCAGCGTATCAACGCCCATGATCATGCTGCCCTTGCCCTTGGACGACGTAGCCGCTCCCTTGGCGATCTGCTCGAACACGTCGGCCAGCTGATCGCCGAGGAAGATCGAGATGATGGCGGGCGGGGCCTCGTGGGCGCCGAGGCGGTGATCATTGGTGGCCGAGGCCACCGACACGCGAAGCAGGCCGGCGAACTTGTGCACAGCGCGGATGACCGCGGCGCAGAACACCAGGAACTGCGCGTTCTCGTGGGGCGTGTCGCCAGGGACCAGGAGGCTGCCGAACTGCGCGTTGCCCAGCGAGAAGTTGACGTGCTTGCCCGACCCGTTGACACCGGCGAACGGCTTCTCGTGCATCAGACATTCCATGCCGTGCTTCTTGGCGATGGTCTTGAACGTTGTCATCAGCAGCTGCTGGTGATCGGCGGCGATGTTGGCCCGCTCGAACATCGGCGCAATCTCGAACTGGCCCGGCGCGACCTCGTTGTGCCGGGTCTTGGCCGGGATGCCGAGCTTGAACAGCTCGCGCTCGGTGTCCATCATGAAGGCGAGCACCCGGTCGGGGATGGCGCCGAAGTAGTGGTCGTCGAACTCCTGGCCCTTGGGCGGCTTCGCACCGAATAGCGTGCGACCGGAGTTGATCAGGTCGGGACGGGCCAGGAAGAAGTGCCGGTCGACCAGGAAGTACTCCTGCTCAGGCCCACAGAAGGACACGATGTGGTCGAAGTCTTTGTGGCCGAACAGCTTCAGGATGCGCTCGGCCTGGGTACCCATGGCCTGCTGGCTTCGCAGCAACGGAGTCTTGTAGTCCAGCGCCTCACCGGTCATCGAGACGAACACCGTCGGGATGCATAGCGTGTTGCCGTTCGGGTTCTCCAGGATGTACGCCGGGCTGGTGACGTCCCAGCCGGTGTAGCCGCGCGCCTCGAAGGTGCTGCGCAGACCACCCGACGGGAAGCTGGAGCCGTCCGGCTCACCCTGGATGAGCGTCTTGCCTGCGAACTCGGCGAGGGTGGTCCCGTCGCCTACCGGATCGAGGAAGCTGTCATGCTTCTCCGCGGTGAGCCCCGTCATCGGGTAGAAAACGTGTGCGTAGTGTGTCGCGCCCTTGGACAGCGCCCAGTCCTTCATCGCAGCGGCGACGGCGTCGGCAACGGCCGGATCGAGCTTCGCGCCCTTGTCGATCGTCGCGGAGACGGACTTGAACACGGACTTGGGCAGCCTCAGTCGCATCTCGGCGGCGGTGAAGACGTTGGCACCGAAGATCTCGCCCGGCGCTTCACCTGGGTCGAAGCTGATGGGGGGAGGCACATACGCCTCGACGTTGTTGATCGCCTGCAGACGGACTGCGTTTCCGCTCAATGGAGTTCCTTTTTCACTGCGTTGCCCGCGTCTACTTCACGGACTGATGACCGGCCAACCGTAGGGAACTTGCGTTCCGGTTCTGTTACGCAGACGTCAACGGCAGAATGCGGTGTTCATTCACACGACGGGCAAACGCATCATATGAGCGCCCGCCCATAGCCCTCTGTGAGCCGTGTCGACACTGAAAATGCCCGGCCAGTGCGCCCAACGTGCGCGCAGTACTGAGCTGGCGCCGGCGCATCGACAACGTCGGATTCTTCTCCGTCCAGGACATCGACGCGATATCCGACCAGGACCCGTATGACCTTCTGCTACGCGAGTTTCCACCTGCTACGAGTTTCCACAGTGGAACCAGGCAGCCAAGGCGGCGGGCATCCGCACCGATGAGTTCGGTGCGCCTCCCCTCCACCCAAGCGGCGCCTGTTCGGCAGGCGCGGCGGCTCGATAGCCGGACAGTCGCGTCACTCACGACTCCCACCAGCGTGCTAAGACTCGCGCTTCTACCTCCAGCAAACAAATGTCCGAGCTGAGGCAGTTTCTGCCACCTCGACAACTATGATATACGTCATACCCGTCGCAGCTTGTGATCTGGGCCGCCGGTAGGCCGCCGCGAGCGTGCAGACCTCCTGCAACACCCGCCGTACACCTGCACACGACCCCCTACTGAAGCACGTCAGACGGTGCGGAGGGCACGTTGCAATTCCCTTATATGGTCTAATCTCCTGACTACGTAAGCTAACCTGCTTGCGAGGCGGAGTTGGCATTCGATCTGCGCCACACTCCCGTTGGGACGGTTCTTCTCCGAAGCTTGGCGACGGACGGATCCAGGAGGTTTCGATTTTCAGCCTGTTGCGGCGAGGGTGGATTCCCATCGTCATCGTCATCGTCGTTCTTATCGCCGGTTTCACCGTGATGCGGGTCCGCACCTTCTTCGGCGCACCTGACCCCAGCTTCATGTCCAACGCCCCCGCGGAGGACGCTGAGCCGTTCGATCCCAAGGTCGTCACCTACGAGATCTACGGGACCGGCTCCACGGCCGATATCAACTACCTCGACCTGGACTCCGAACCGCAGCGGGTGGACGGCGCGACCCTGCCGTGGACGCTGACGTTGGAGACCACGTCGCCGACCGCCTTCCCGAACATCGTGGCACAAGGTGACGGTTCCTCGATCAGCTGCCGGATCACCGTCGACGACGAGGTCAAAGACGAGAAGACGTCGATCGGCGTGAACGCACAGACCTTCTGTTTGGTGAAATCTGCATGAGTGCTCATGCCGGCGGCTCCGCCTACGTGGACCCCGACGAGACGCCGACCGGCCCCGTCCGAACCGTCAGGCATTCCCGGGGTGGCCTCCCGCGGTTCATCCGTTTGTTCGCCGTGCCGATCATCCTGGGCTGGATCGTCATCATCATCGTCGGCAACGTGGTGGTGCCGCAGCTGGAGACCGTCGGGCAGATGCGCGCGGTGTCGATGACGCCCGACGAGGCGCCGTCGGTCATCGCGATGAAGCGCATCGGCGCGGTGTTCGAAGAGTTCAAGTCCAACAGCTCGGTGATGGTCGTCCTGGAGAAGGACGAGGGCCACCCGCTGACCAATGACGACCACACCTACTACAACCAATTGGTCGACAAGCTCGAAGCCGACACGGTGCACGTTGAGAACGTCCAGGACTTCTGGAGCGACCCGCTGACAGCGGCCGGCTCGCAGAGCGCCGACAACCTCGCCGCTTACGTCCAGGTCTACCTCGCAGGCAACCAGGGTGAGGCGCTGGCCAACGAATCGGTCGCCGCCGCCCAGCAGATCGTGGCGGACACCCCTGCGCCGCCCAACCTGCACGCCTTCGTCACCGGACCGGCGGCGGTGGCGTCCGACCAGCACATCGCCAGCGACCGCAGCATGCAGCTCATCGAGGCGCTGACCTTCACGGTGATCATCGTGATGCTGCTGGTGGTCTACCGCTCGATCATCACCGTCATCCTCGTGCTGCTGATGGTGGTGCTGGAGCTCGCGGCCGCCCGAGGCGTCGTCGCCTTCCTCGGCTACCACGAGATCATCGGGCTCTCGACGTTCGCCACCAGCCTGCTTGTCACCCTCGCGATCGCCGCGGCGACCGACTACGCCATCTTCCTGATAGGTCGATATCAGGAAGCGAGGGGCCTCGGCGAGGACCGCGAAACCGCCTACTACACGATGTTCCACGGCACCGCCCACGTGGTTCTCGGCTCGGGCCTGACGATCGCGGGCGCCACGTTCTGTCTGAGCTTCACCCGGCTGCCTTACTTCCAGTCGCTCGGCGTTCCACTCGCCGTCGGCATGGTGATCGTGGTGGTCGCGGCGTTGACGCTCGGTCCCGCGGTGATCACCGTCGCCAGCCGCTTCGGTCTGCTGGAACCCAAGCGTGCGATGCGGGTCAGAGGTTGGCGGAAGGTCGGCGCCGCCGTCGTGCGCTGGCCGGGACCGATCCTGGTGGCGACCATCGCGCTCTCGTTGGTCGGCCTCCTGACACTGCCCGGATATCGGACCAACTACAACGACCGCAATTACCTTCCGATGGACCTGCCGGCAAACGCCGGCTACCAAGCAGCGGACCGGCACTTCTCCCCGGCCCGGATGAACCCGGAACTGCTGATGCTCGAGACCGATCATGACCTGCGCAATTCGGCTGACTTTCTGGTGATCGAGAAGGTCGCGCGCGAGATATTCGACGTCCCGGGCATCGGCCGCGTGCAGTCGATCACGCGGCCACTGGGCAGTCCGATCGAGCACACGTCGATCCCGTTCATGATGAGCCAGCAGGGCACCACGACGACTCTCAACCAGGGCTACATGCAGGACCGGATGGCCGACATGCTCGTCATGGCTGACGAGATGCAGAAGATGGTCGACACCATGGACCGGATGATCGCGTTGATGGAGCAGATGTCCGACGTCACGCACAGCATGGTCACCCAGATGGAGGTCATGGTCGTCGACATCGAAGCGCTGCGCGACAACATCGCAAACTTCGACGATTTCTTTCGCCCGATGCGCAACTACTTTTACTGGGAACCGCACTGCTTCGACATCCCGGTGTGCTGGGCGATCAGGTCCGTGTTCGACACCCTCGACGGTATCGACACGATGACCGACGACTTCAAGGCTCTGCTGCCTGAGATGCGGCGCCTCGACGCGCTCATGCCGCAGATGCTGGCGATCATGCCGCAGATGCTGGCGACCATGAAGACGATGCGGACGATGATGCTGACGATGCAGGCCACCAATGCGGGCCTGCAGGATCAGATGGAAGCGATGCAGGAGAACTCGACCGCGATGGGGACCGCGTTCGACGAGGCGAAGAACGACGACTCGTTCTATCTGCCGCCTGAAGCCTTCGACAACGAAGACTTCAAACGCGGTATGGAACAGTTCATTTCGCCCGACGGCCGCTCGGTGCGCTTCATCATCAGCCATGAGGGCGATCCGATGACGCCCGAGGGCATCGCGCACATCGACGCCATAAAGCAGGCGGCAAAGGAAGCGATCAAGGGCACGCCGCTGGAGGGTTCGACGATCTACCTGACCGGCACCGCCGCCACGTACAAAGACATGGCCGACGGCAACACCTACGACCTGATCATCGCCGCGATCGCCGCTCTCGCACTGATCTTCATCATCATGCTGATCATCACGCGCAGCATCGTGGCGTCCGCCGTGATCGTCGGCACCGTAGTGCTGTCACTTGGCGCGTCTTTCGGGCTGTCCGTATTGATCTGGCAGCACATCATCGGCATCGAGCTGCACTGGATGGTGATGGCGATGTCGGTGATCATCCTGTTGGCTGTGGGCGCCGACTACAACCTGCTGCTGGTGTCGCGCTTCAAGGAAGAGATATACGCGGGGTTGAACACCGGCATCATCCGCGCCATGGGCGGCACCGGTTCCGTGGTGACGTCAGCCGGTCTGGTGTTCGCGTTCACGATGGCATCGATGGCGGTCAGCGAGCTGACGGTGATCGGGCAGGTGGGCACGACGATCGGCCTCGGCCTGCTGTTCGACACCCTCGTGGTCAGGTCGTTCATGACGCCGGCGATCGCCGCGCTGCTCGGCAAGTGGTTCTGGTGGCCGCAGGCCGTGCGGCAACGGCCGCTGCCCGAGCCATGGCCGAAGCCGCGCGCAGAAGAGCAAGCATCCGTCTGACCCGGTCAGCCACGGCAAAGGAGAACTGTTCGTGAAACTCATCAAGAACGCGCTTGCCGCCTGCGTCGTCGCCGGCGGACTCACCCTTGCGACGCTGGGACTGGGCGCCAGCCCGGTGAGTGCCGAACCCCCGATGCCTGCACCGGCACCGGTCCTGGGCGAACCGGTGCCGGCGTGGGCCCCACCGAAGCCTGCCGAGATGTGGCTGGGACAGCCGATCGTCTGGTACTCGGGCTGGGGCGGCCGCTGGGGCGTCTGGATCAACGGCGGCTTCATCCCGCTGTCCTCCAACCCCGTCACCGGCGGCGGCTAGCCAACTCCCGCCGACCCCGCCCAGACGAACGTTTGGGCGGAAAAGATCCAGGTGGATCCCACCATTTCGTAGGTCTCGACGTCGTAGCTATGTCGTAGCTACCATGATCCACAAAAAGCCGCCCCGGCACCAGCCGGGACGGCGCCGCTCGTTGTGCCGCCTAGACCATCCAGGTCCACACCGTCGGATCGGTGACCGGGTAGGTGGCGCAGACATCGGTCGCGTGGGCCGCGACGCCCTTATTGTTGAAGAACAGCTTGGCCCAATTGCCCCATCGGGTGGCCACCTGCTCGTAGTAGACGTTGGTGGCGGTGTTCTCCGAGTACTGACGACGACCCGCGTAATCCAACGAGAAGAACCAATAGATGCGGTCGCGCGCCATGGTCTGGATGTCAGGGCCGCGGTTGTTGTAGTCGATCATGTAGCGCTCGTAGTACACCGGGCTGGTATCGCGCGCCGCCGCCATGTACTGGTCGACGGTGCAGGTGGTGTTCAGAATGCGATTCGGGATCGGGTAGTCGTCGGTAGCATCCGCCGCCGCGACGCCGGGCACGACGGCGAGGCCAGCGCTGACCGCCAACGCTGCCACACCGGTTCGAAGCAGGGCCTTGGCTCGTTTGTGGTGGGACATCTGTTCCTTCCTAACCCGCAGCCTCGACCAGAACGTG
Source organism: Mycobacterium sp. (assembly GCA_051306175.1). Taxonomy (GTDB): domain Bacteria; phylum Actinomycetota; class Actinomycetes; order Mycobacteriales; family Mycobacteriaceae; genus Mycobacterium. The sequence continues at coordinate 17,995 of JBPPMS010000142.1, forward strand.
CTGTTGCTCCGGGCAGTACATGGGAATCGCAAGACCGAGGAACTGCCACGCCTGATCGGTAGTGGCGTCCGTATCCAATTGCGCAAGAACGAATTCAGCCGATGCGAAGGCGTCAGGATCGAGCCCGCGGTTCAGGCGCTTGCACGCGATCTTGGCGATCCAGGCGTTGTAGTCCTTCTGCCCATAGATGCCGTGGATGTGCAGTGCGTTGGTGAAATCGGTATCCACGTCGGCCTGTGCCGGGGCGGCCAAACCGATAGCCGCAGCGACTCCGATCACCACCAACCATGCGCCTCTCATGTAAGGATCTTAGCTTGTCTAAGGCTTAGTTGGGCAACCCCGGAGTAATAGGCTGAACCCATGGGTACGCGCCGCCACCCCGACCGCGACATCGTCGCCGGCTTCGATGAGCATTCCGTCGTCTCCACCGGCCCCGAACACCAGGCCGCGGGCATGAAGGCCGTCATGGTGTCGCTGGAGCGCGGCGTGCGCCAGATGGGCCCGGTCCGCACCGCAGCCGCGCTGGCCCGCCTCAACCAGCGCCACGGTTTCGACTGTCCCGGGTGCGCCTGGCCGGAGGACCCAGGTGGCCGCAAGCTGGCCGAGTTCTGCGAGAACGGCGCCAAGGCCGTCGCCGAGGAGGCCACGAAGCGCACCGTCACACCCGAGTTCTTCGCGCGCCATTCCATCGCGGACTTGGCGGCCAAGCCCGAGTACTGGCTCTCGCAGCAGGGCAGGCTCACCCACCCGATGGTGCTCGCACCGAACAACCAGCATTACCGCCCGATCAGCTGGGACGCCGCCTTCGGCCTGATCGCCGACGCGCTGACCGCGCTGCCTTCCCCCGACGAGGCGGTGTTCTACACCTCGGGACGCACCTCCAACGAGGCCGCCTTCCTGTATCAGCTGATGGTGCGCAGTTACGGCACCAACAACCTGCCCGACTGCTCCAACATGTGCCACGAGAGTTCAGGCGCCGCCTTGATCGACGCCATCGGCATCGGCAAGGGCTCCGTCACCGTCACCGACGTCGAACGCGCCGACTGCATCCTCATCGCGGGCCAGAACCCCGGCACCAACCACCCCCGGATGCTGTCGGTGTTGGAGAAGGCGAAAGCCCATGGCGCCAAGATCATCGCAGTCAACCCACTGCCCGAGGCCGGGCTCATGCGGTTCAAGGATCCGCAGAAGGTCCACGGCGTGGTCGGCGATGGAGTAGCCATCGCCGACGAGTTCGTCCAGATCCGGCTCGGTGGCGACATGGCGCTGTTCGCTGGGCTGGGCAGGCTGCTGTTCGAAGCGGACGACGCAGCACCAGGCGCCGTCGTCGACCGGCAGTTCGTCGAAACGCACACCGCGGGCTTCGAGGCCTACGAACGCCAAACGCGTGCGGTCGACCTCGCCACCGTCACCGAGGCCACCGGCATCAGCGAGGACCAGCTGCGCCGCGTCGCGCGGATGCTGGTCGGCTCCGAGCGCACCGTCTTCTGCTGGGCGATGGGTCTGACGCAGCACCAGCATGCTGTCGCCACTATCGGCGAGGCCACCAACCTACTGCTGATGCGCGGCATGATCGGCAAGCCCGGCGCGGGCGTGTGCCCGGTGCGCGGTCACTCCAATGTCCAGGGCGACCGCACGATGGGCATCTGGGAGAAGATGCCGGAACGGTTCCTCGCGGCGCTAGACGCGCGCTTCGGCATCGCGAGCCCTCGCAAGCACGGCCTCGACACCGTCGACGCCATCAGAGCCATGCGCGATGGGCGCGCCAAGGTTTTCATCGGCATGGGCGGAAATTTCGTCTCAGCCACCCCGGACACCGCGGTGACCGAGGCCGCGCTGCGCAGTTGCTCACTCACCGTCCAGGTTTCGACCAAGCTGAACCGCAGCCACGTCGTGCACGGCCGGGCAGCGCTGATCCTGCCCACCCTCGGACGCACCGACCGCGATATCCAGCTTGGCGTTAGACAGCTTGTATCCGTGGAAGATTCGATGTCCATGGTGCACCTGTCGCGCGGCAGCCTGTACCCGCCGAGCGACCAGCTGCGCAGTGAGGTCGCCATCGTGTGCCAGCTGGCTCGCGCGGTGCTCGGCCCGCAGCACCAGGTGCCGTGGGAACAGTTCAGTAGGGACTACGACAGCGTCCGCGACGCCATCGCCGACGTGGTGCCCGGCTGCGCCGACTACAACCCGAAGGTGCGCCAACCCGACGGGTTCCAACTGCCGCACCCTCCTCGCGATGCGCGCGAATTCCCCACCAGCACAGGCAAAGCCAACTTCGCGACGAACCCCCTGCAGTGGGTCCGGGTGCCGGAGGGCCGGTTGGTGCTCCAGACGCTGCGCAGCCACGACCAGTACAACACCACAATCTATGGGCTGGACGACCGCTACCGCGGAGTCAAGGGCGGTCGCCGGGTGGTGTTCGTCAACGCAGCAGACATCAAACTTTTCGGCCTCCGTGAGGGCAGCCGCGTCGACCTCGTGTCCGAGTGGGCGGACTCCGACGGCGTGGTCCAGGAACGGCGCGCCGAGGACTTCATGGTGGTGCCGTATTCGACGCCAACCGGCAACGCGGCCGCCTACTACCCGGAGACGAATCCGCTGGTTCCGCTGGATCATGTTGCCGCCGGGTCTAATACACCGGTTTCCAAGGCAGTCGTCATCAAGCTGGAGAGGCGGAGCGACGCATGGGCCGGGTAACCGCCCGACGCAAGGTCAACCACGTCACCGCCGACGGCGCGGTGACACGACCCGAGACGCTTGCTGTCGAGGAGCCGCTGGAGCTTAGACTCAACGGCAGCGCACTGACCGTCACCATGCGCACGCCGGGCTCTGATATCGAACTGGCGCAAGGGTTTCTACTCACCGAAGGTGTGATCGGCGACCGCGAGGACATCGCCCGCGTCGAGTACTGCCGCGGCGCCGGGGATGACGGTGTCAACACCTACAATGTCCTCGACGTGTCGCTCGCGCCCGGTGTCGAGATGCCCGCCGTGGACGTCACCCGCAACTTCTACACGACGTCGTCGTGCGGGGTGTGCGGCAAAGGTTCCATCGACGCGGTGCGAACCTTTAGCCGGTACTCTCCCGGCGACGACCCGACCACGGTCACCGCCGAGACGCTCACCGCGCTGCCTGACCGATTGCGCAACGCCCAGAAAGTGTTCGCCAGCACCGGCGGGTTGCACGGCGCGGCGCTGTTCGACGCTGACGGCACTACGCTCGTCGTGCGCGAGGACATCGGCAGGCACAACGCCGTGGACAAGGTGATCGGCTGGGCCCTGGAGAACCGGCGGGTGCCGCTGAGCGGCACGGTGTTACTGGTCAGCGGCCGGGCGTCGTTCGAACTCACCCAGAAGGCGATCATGGCCGGCATCCCGATTCTCGCCGCGGTGTCGGCGCCGTCATCGCTCGCGGCGGACCTGGCCAGCCAGGCAGGCCTCACGCTGGTGGCCTTCCTGCGCGGCGACTCGATGAACGTCTACACCCGCCCCGATCGCGTCACGCGCTAACGAGCCACCCACGCGCCCAATCTCACGAAAGGGTGGATTTGTCCGCGTAGGCGCCACCATTTCGTCGATTTCGGCGTGGCGACGCCATGATCTTTGCGCAAGCGGCCCCCGCGAGCCATCTACCTGCAATCTCCACCCGATCTCCACACAACCTCCAAGCTTGACCACCCCCTGATCACGAGTATCGATCTAGTCGATCTAGCACAGATTCAGGGAGTAACACGGTGTCGGAAATCCTCATCGCAGCATGCCCGCCCATCGGGGACGTCGGGCCGCTGCCCAGCGTCGCCCGCGGTCTGGCGGCTCGCGGTGACCGTGTCACTTTCATGACCTCGGCCAAGCATGCCCACCACATCCGGGCCGTCGGCGCCGTCAACCTCCTGGCCGCAAATGTTTTCACTCCGCCGTCCTGCTGGCCCGAACCCGACGGCGCCCGGCCCGTCGTCCACGTCCCACAACGGCACCATCGCAACGCCGATCTGGGCCGCCTCATCGAAACCACCATCGAGGCATTGGCCGACGAGGGCGTCCCGCTCGTGGTCGCGGGCAACACCGAGGACAAGCCCGAGGTCGCCGCGCGTGTCAATGCGATTGCACTGCAGTATAAGTACGCCAACCTGGACAGCCTGGCGGGGATCGAGGCACTGGCGGACGGACGCCATCGCCGAACGCCTGCTGACCCCGACGCGGTGACGAGAACCCGATCATGGTCGCAGTCCTGATTGTCGCGCTATCCCCGCTCGGACATGCGGCGCCGCTGCTCGCCGTCGCCGCCGATCTCGTCGCCAGGGGTGATCGGGTGACCGTCATGGCGGGAGCCCAGCATCGCCACGCCGTGGCCTCCGCAGGTGCGAACCACCACGTACTACCGCCATCGGCCGACCTGGACGACAGCCTGCTCGACTCGGGCGCGCGGGCCCAGAACGGTGGAACGGGCGGGCTCAACCAAGCGATCATCCGAATCTTCCTGGCGCCCATGACCGATCAACTCGCAGAGCTCGACGCGGCGATGTCGCAGAAGCGATTCGATGTGATCATCGCCGACATCCATTTCCTCGGTGCCGTGGCACTGTTGCTGCGAGATCCCGTCGATCGACCCGCGGTCATCTCCTTCACGCCGTCACCGCTGGCGTTGAGCAGCCGCGACACCGCACCGACCGGCTTGGCGCTGCCTCCCGCGGTGGGAACCCTTGGCGTGCTGCGCAACCGGGTGCTGAATCTGTTCAGCCAGAGGATCCTGCTGAGGCAATCTCAGAGGACGGCCAACCGCCTGCTGAAACAGCTTGGCGCAAAGCCGCTGCCCGTCTTCGTCCTGGACGCCGGCGTGCTGGCGGACCGCTACGTCGTGCCCACCCTGCCCGAGTTCGAGTATCCACGCAGCGACCTGCCTGCCAATGTGCGCTTCGTCGGTGCGGTGCTCCCGCGTCCCCAGCACGGTTTCACACCACCGTCTTGGTGGGGCGTACTGGACGATGACCGCCCCGTCGTCCACGTCACGCAGGGCACCGTCGACAACGCCGACCTCACCCGGTTGATCGAGCCGACCATCGAAGCCCTACGCGACGAGGACATGACCGTCGTCGTCACCACCGGAGCCGGCGCACCCCCGCTGGGTGTGCCGTTGCCACCGAACGTCTACGTCGCCGAGTACATCCCCCACGACATCCTGTTGCCCAGGGTCGACGTGATCGTCACCAATGGCGGCTACGGCGCAGTCCAGCGCGCGGTCTGCGCGGGTGTCCCGCTCGTGGTGGCCGGTGGTACCGAGGACAAGCCGGAGGTGGCGGCCCGCGTCCAGTGGTCGGGGGCGGGTATCGATCTGCGCACCGGCACGCCCACCGCACCCGCGATCCGGTGTGCGGTCAGCGCCGTCCTGACCGAGCACACCTATCTGCGGCGCGCCAGGGAGCTGGAATGCGCGTTCGCACAACGCGACGGTGTCGCCGAAATGTGCGTATTGATCGACGAAGTTGTGGCCGACTGGAACAAGACGGCCTCGCGGTGACTCAGACGAGTAGTGCGCTACCCGTGTGGATCTGAGTGCGAAGGAAGCAGAGTGTGAAAATGAGAATCGAACTGAGTTTGGCTGCGGCGGCGTTCCTGACGTGGTGCCTCGTCAGCGCCGCGTGGAAATCCCTGTTACCGAAGGGGTGCGACGGCGACGTGAGGCTCATCTGGCGCGAGGACACACTGCACAACTGGCATGAGGTCCCCACCGAACTCGTCCCGGACGAAGTGCGGGCGCACCTCAGCGGCAACATCGACGACGTGACCTACGCGACGCTTCTGGACATTGCGACCCGTGCGTGCCCGGCGGGAACCGCCACTGTCCAGTTCGCGGCGGTGCTCACCACCGGCGTCCATCCGAGTGACGTTCTGTTCATCTCCGACGTGCACCCGGCGAGACTTCCGCACGACGGTGCCATTTCCGCGGCGCCGCTGTTGATCCATCGACCGCGGCGACGACGCCTGATTGTCGCCTAGGCTAGGCCGCTTGATCGTCGTCAGGCGGTATTGATTGCCTGACTCCTCAACGCGGACTCGTACCTCGCCGCTTGATCGTCGTCAGGCGGTCTTATCGCGGCGCTCGGCCCGCGTGGGCTTGCGCGGCACGATCGTGGGAAGCACGTTGTCCTGCACGGTCTCCTTGGTGACGACAACCTTGGCGACGTCGTCGCGGCTTGGGATGTCGTACATCACCGGCAGCAGGACCTCTTCCATGATCGCGCGCAGGCCACGAGCACCGGTGCCCCGGTGGATGGCCTGATCCGCGATCGCGTCCAGCGCCTCTTCGGTGAATTCCAGCTCCACGCCGTCCATCTCGAACAGCCGGGTGTACTGCTTCACCAATGCGTTCTTGGGCTCGGACAGGATCTTGACCAACGACTCCTTGTCCAGGTTGGTCACCGAAGCGACCACCGGCAAACGGCCGATGAACTCGGGAATCAGCCCGAACTTGATCAGATCCTCAGGCATGACCTCTTTGAAGTGATCCTGGGTGTCGATCTCGGCCTTCGAACGCACCTCGGCGCCGAAGCCGAGGCCTCGCTTGCCCACACGATCGGACACGATCTTCTCGAGGCCAGCGAACGCACCGGCGACGATGAACAAGACGTTCGTGGTGTCGATCTGGATGAACTCCTGGTGCGGGTGCTTGCGTCCGCCCTGGGGAGGGACCGAAGCCTGCGTGCCCTCGAGGATCTTGAGCAGGGCCTGCTGCACACCTTCGCCGGAGACGTCGCGCGTGATCGACGGGTTCTCGCTCTTGCGAGCGATCTTGTCGACCTCGTCAATGTAGATGATGCCGGTCTCGGCGCGCTTGACGTCATAGTCGGCGGCTTGAATCAGCTTGAGCAGGATGTTCTCGACGTCCTCGCCTACATAGCCAGCTTCAGTCAGCGCCGTGGCGTCGGCGATGGCAAACGGGACATTGAGCATCTTGGCCAGCGTCTGCGCGAGGTAGGTCTTACCGCAGCCGGTGGGTCCGAGCATCAGGATGTTGGACTTGGCCAGTTCGACTGCCTCGCCGGAGCGGGAGTCGCGGCCCTTCTCCTGGGCCTGGACGCGCTTGTAGTGGTTGTAGACGGCGACGGCCAGCGTCTTCTTCGCGGTGTCCTGGCCGATGACGTAACCCTCGAGGAAGTCCCTGATCTCGGTGGGCTTGGGAAGCTCGTCGAGCTTGACGTCATCAGCGTCAGCGAGTTCCTCCTCGATGATCTCGTTGCACAGATCGATGCACTCGTCGCAGATGTACACGCCTGGACCCGCGATGAGCTTCTTGACCTGCTTTTGACTCTTTCCGCAGAACGAGCACTTCAGCAGATCTCCGCCGTCTCCGATGCGCGCCATGGTGGTGAGACCCTACTTCCTGTCGCTGTCGGTGTCTGGATTGTTCATGTCGTGCGGATAGACCCGACGGTACCCGCATGTTCCGGCACAGTGCGACCGTTAATCACGAATCGCGTCAGTGGTATTCCGAGCCGGGGTGTGCAGGCATGAGGTGAACATATCCCCTCCAGAGGCTCCGATGCCGTCGCGACGCCGCACGCGTCCCTGGCGTGTCGCCAGCCACATCCGTTGTCCCGTCGCTTCGCTCGCCCTGGCACGCACGTTCACGCGTTCTGGGCCGACAACTTCCGGTACTCCAGCACCGTGTCGATGATGCCGTACTCCTTGGCCGCCGCGGCGGTCAGGATCTTGTCGCGGTCGGTGTCCTTGCGAATCTGCTCGGGAGTCCTGCCGGTGTGGCGCGCCAACGTGGTCTCCATGAGCGTGCGCATCCGGTCGATCTCAGCAGCCTGGATCTCCAGATCGGAGAACTGGCCCTGGATTACCCCGCCCAGCGACGGCTGGTGGATGAGCACTCGCGCGTTGGGCAGCGCCAAGCGCTTGCCCGGCGATCCCGCGGCCAGCAGTACCGCGGCTGCCGAGGCGGCCTGGCCCAGGCACACCGTCTGGATGTCGGCCCGCACGTACTGCATGGTGTCGTAGATCGCCATCAGCGAGGTGAACGAGCCGCCCGGTGAGTTGATGTACATCGTGATGTCGCGGTCGGGGTCCTGCGACTCCAGCACCAGCAGCTGCGCCATCACATCATTGGCCGACACGTCGTCCACCTGGGCACCCAGGAAGATGATGCGCTCGTCGAATAACTTCGCATACGGGTCGACGATTCGCTCGCCGGTGTGCGTCCGCTCGGTAAACTGCGGAAGGATGTACCGCGCCTGCGGCCGGATCCGCGGATCTGTCTGGTAGCTCACGGGGCAACTCCGTTGTTGATGTCGGCGCGGGTGATGATGTGATCGACGAAGCCGTACTCCAGGGCCTCCTGCGCGGTGAACCAGCGGTCGCGGTCTGAATCGGCCTCGATCTTCTCGATCGGTTGGCCGGTGAACTCGGCGTTCAGCCGGAACATTTCCTTCTTGATGACGGCGAACTGCTCAGCCTGGATCGCGATGTCCGACGCACTACCTGTCACACCGCCCAGCGGCTGGTGCATGAGGATCCTGGCGTGGGGCAGCGCGTACCGCTTGCCCTTGGTGCCCGCGGCCAACAGGAACTCGCCCATCGACGCGGCCATACCCATGCCATAGGTGGCGACGTCGCACGGCGCGAGCACCATCGTGTCGTAGATCGCCATCCCGGCGCTGATCGAGCCGCCGGGAGAGTTGATGTAGAGGTGGATGTCTTTGCGGGGATCCTCGGCGGCCAGCAGAAGGATCTGAGCGCACAGGCGGTTGGCGATGTCATCGTCCACCTGAGAGCCGAGGAAGATGATGCGCTCAGCCAGCAAGCGCTCGTACACCGAGTCGACGAGGTTGAGCCCCGAAGAGCCCGAACGCATGTCAGTCACGACTTGATACCTGCTTTCTCGCGGATTCGTACGTACCGAACACTAACCAACCCGAAGCGACCTGCACTCCCCGGCGGGTGTGCTTTCGCTCAGGGCTCATTTCGTGTCGTCGGCCTCGTCGGCTGCTGCAACCTCGGTGTCGATCGTCACCAGGGGATCGACTTCGACGCTGTCAGCGTCGTCGGTGGCAGCGGGCTCGAGCGGACTCCGGAAGAACTCCTCGGTGTCGACCACGTTGCCGTCGGTGTCTTTCACCGTGGCGGCGTCGATCACCGCGGCGACCGTCAGCCCACGCCGCACGTCGGCGAACAGCGGCGCCAACTGGTTGTTCTCCTGCAGGTAGCCGAGCAGCTGCTGCGGTTCGATGCCGTACTGACGCGACATCAGAACCAGACGCTCGCTGATGTCGTTCTGCCCCACCTGGATCTCGAGGTCGTCGGCGATCGCGTCCATCAGCAACTGGGTCTTGATGGCCTTCTCGGCGTCGTCGCGGGTGTCCTTGTCAAACTCGTCGCGGCTGGAACCCTGCGCCCCGAGCGCTTCGGCGAACTTGTCCTCGTCATGGTCGAGTTCGTGGATCGCGCGATGCATGGCGTCGTCGATCTGGGCCTGGACGATCTTCTCGGGCAGCGGCAGCTCAACCTGGCCCAGCAGGCTCTCGATGGCCTTGTTGCGGATCTGCTCGGCCTGCTGCACGCGCTTGACGCGCTCCACCTGTTCGGTGATGCTCGCCCTGAGCTCGTCGATGGTATCGAATTCGCTTGCCAGTTGCGCGAACTCGTCATCGGGCTCAGGCAGTTCGCGCTCCTTGACGGAGTTCACCGTTACCGTAACCTGCGCCTCTTTGCCCACGTGCTCACCCGCGGCGAGCGTGGTGGTGAACACCTTGGTCTCGCCTGCAGCGAGGCCGACGATCGCGTCGTCGAGACCCTCGATCAGCTGACCGGAGCCAACCTCGTGGGAGAGGCCTTCGGTCTTGGCGTCAGGCACATCCTGTCCGTCGACGCTGGCGCTGAGGTCGATCGAGACGAAGTCACCCTCGGTCGCGCCGCGCTCGACGCCGGTGAGCGTGCCGAAGCGGGCGCGCAGCGACTGCAGCTCGGTGTCGGCATCGTCGTCGTCCACCGTGACGGGGTCGACGGTGATCGTCAGCGCGCTCAGGTCAGGCAGATCGAACTTGGGCCGGATGTCGACCTCGGCGGTGAACACCACTTCGTTGCCGTCGTCGATCTTGGTGACCTCGATCTCGGGCTGGCCAAGCGGCTGCACGTCGGTGGCGGTGACGGCCTGGCTGTAGCGCGCAGGCAGGGCGTCGTTGATGACCTGGTCGAGGATCGCTCCGCGCCCGATCCGTGCCTCCAGCAGCTTGGCCGGCGCTTTCCCGGGCCGGAAGCCGGGCAGTCGGACCTGCTTGGCGAGCTGCTTGTAAGCGCGATCAAAATCGGGCTTGAGCTCCTCGAACGGCACCTCCACGTTGATGCGAACCCGGGTCGGGCTCAACTGTTCAACGGTGCTCTTCACAGTGCGTGCTCCTCATATCGGTCTTCTGCGGCCATCCGCAGCGTGGGTGTTGTCGGGGTGACAGGATTTGAACCTGCGGCCTTCCGCTCCCAAAGCGGATGCGCTACCAAGCTGCGCTACACCCCGGCTTGTTGCGTGCGAAAACTGCATGCGAGAGCCACGGGCATCCTACGGGCCGCGCACAGCAGGCCGGAAACCGACCGTGCGGAACCCGCCGCTCCGCCAGCCCGAATTGGATCTTGTGACGCCGCACAGTAGAGTTCTGGGGCGAGTTGCACATGCGGGCGTAGCTCAATGGTAGAGCGCTAGTCTTCCAAACTCGATACGCGGGTTCGATTCCCGTCGCCCGCTCCACAGCTACCGGTGCAGGCGTCACATCTGGACTGCGAAGCATTATGTACAACGCCGCACCCGTTCGACACGAATAGCACAAGTACAGCAACATCCTTCGATACCGTCGAGGTCAAGGCCCCTGGTATCGGACCAGCTCGCGGACATGGCTTCCAAGCAGGGCGTATTGTGAGCACATCGGGCAACTCGGTTTCGAGTGAAAATGTCTGACTACGAAAGAAATTCGATGGCCACGGCTACAGTGATCCACACGCCCTACGAACGACGAGTCGAACTCGTCCACGACGTCATCACCACCCATTCCAAGCTCAACAAGAAGGCGGCCGACGAGTTGGCCGTGCACATCCTGCATGCGCTCAACTCCATCCCGGAGAAGGTGCGCTAACCATCGGCGGCGGTCGACGTCGAGGTTTTCAACCTGATCGACGACGTCGACTAGCCACTGGAAACCAGGTGCGGGTATTCCTGCTCGCGATGCTGGAAAGACAGGATGTCCGGGTTGCGGATTCTGCCGCCGCTGATCTCGATCGCCCGGGAAACCGTCATCGACTGATCCCACAGCGCGGGTCCACCGAGCACGGCCTCGATATGCGGCATGAGTGCCTCACTGATCTCCCACGTCGCCGAATTCCACAGGAACGACGGGCTGTGATCGACGGCGTAGTACAAGACGCCAGGATCCATCTCGATTACCGGTTCGGTGAACGATGTGGCGCGTGACCAGCTGAATCCCATCCCCACGTCACACGAGACGTCGACGATCAGGAGGCCCGGATCGAACCCTTTGAGATCGTCGATGGTGATGAAGACCAGGGGCGCGCTGGGGTCCTGCAGCACACAGTTGACGACGATGTCGCTGTCGGCCAGGAACTCGGCGATGGGTACCACCCCATCAGGAGTGTCCGCCCAGATCCGCCCTGGATCATCCTCGTCGGGGAACATCTGGACGATCTGCGTGGAGTGGATCGGTGAACCGACCGCCGCAACATCACGATTTGTGAGCACCCGCACATCGTCGACACCGTGGGCGTTGAGGGCGGTCACCGCGCCGCGGGCGGTGGCCCCGAACCCGATGACTGAGGCGCGAAGCCTGCGCCCGTAGCTGCCCGTGACGCCAGCCAACTGCATGGCGTGCAGCACTGAGCAGTAACCCGCCAGCTCGTTGTTCTTGTGGAAGACGTGCAAGCCGAACCCGCCGTCGGAGCGCCAATGGTTCATCGCCTCGAAAGCGATCAGGGTGAGCTGCCGGTCGATCGCGATCTGCGTCAACGCCGCATCTTGCACGCAATGCGGCCAGCCCCAGGCGATTTGGCCCGTCCTCAACTCTGCCAGGTCCTCGGACTGGACCTTCGGCAGCAGGACGATGTCACAGTCGACGATCAGTTCGTCACGCCTCCTGATTCCGCCAACCAGACGTGCCAATTCGTCGTCGGTGGCGCCGAAATCCGACCCGTAACCGCTCTCGACGAAGATCCGCTGCCGAAGATCAGCGTCGATTCGCGAGAAATGTGCCGGGTGGATCGGCAGCCGACGCTCGTTCGGCTTCCGGGAGTGAGCCAGTACCGCTAACGAAAGTTGTTTCCTATCAGCGCTTTTTGTCATTCAACGTTTCAGAGAACGTCGCCTGCGCAGCCTTCGCGCTCTTGGCGGCCCGTTTTTCTTTGAGAGATTTCCCGGACTTCTTGGTCATAGTTTGACGAGGAGATTTGTCGGACACTGCTGGCCCCTTACTCATGGGGGCCTGAACGGTCCCGATACACGACCATACCCCAGTGAACCGCGGCAGGGAATGTCCATGTCGCCGCCGACCGCCACGGCGGCGGTGCATCATTACTGCCGCCGCAGCAGTCCAATTAGCGTTGTCACACAACAATTTTCGTAGTCAGCGCACCCCGGTACCCCGGTACCCCGGCGGCCGGGGCAGTCGTTCCGAGAGATAACACCTGCGAGGTGGCACGCGGCCCGCAACGAGCCCAGTCCACCGCTGGCGCCGCCCAGGGTGTAAGTTGGAAACGTTGGGAATCCAGCCGATCCGGGATGGGGCAGCGTCGCGCTGATCTCCCCGAGCAACCGCTCTTGCCGGATTGCGCAGGTGACAACCACCAGTCTGGATCACCTTGACATCGCTTTCGATATTTCGGCCCGAAACTGACCGCCCGATGGCGCACCGTTTTTCCTGCGTGCCGCGCGTGAGCCAGCTCAGCACCTACGCACCGACGGCATGTGGCCTGGCGACGTTCAGTGCCGCGCTGTCCGAAGGGTTGAGCGCGATCGGTTCCGAGGTCAGCGTCGTGCGGGTGGCCGACGGATCACCAGGTGTCAGCGCTCGGGTGTCCGGCGAGCTGGTGAACGACTCAGCACCGTCGGTCGCAGCGTCGTGGGATCTGCTCAACCGGGGCGACATCGCGATCATCCATCACGACTGGGGCATCTACGGCGGACGCGAGGGCGACGAGCTCGTCGACATCATGGACGGATTGCGCATCCCGTCGATCGTCGTCGCGCACTCGGTTCCCCAAACGCCAACGGGCCAGCAGCGCTCGGTGCTCGCTTTGGTCGCTGAGCGAGCACATCAACTGGTCGTCATGTCCTCGGCTGCTCAAGAACGTCTGTGTCGCGAGTACGGCGTCAACCGGCGCAAGATCGTCGTGATCCCGCACGGCGCGACGATCCCCAAGGGAGCTCCCCTCAAGCGTTCGGGACGACCGACACTGTTGACGTGGGGTCTGCTCCGGCCGGGAAAGGGCATCGAGCGGGTGATCGACGCGATGGGCGCGCTGCGCGATCTTCCCGGACGGCCGCGCTATTTGATCGCGGGCCAAACGCATCCGAAGGTGCTCGCCGCCGACGGTGAGGCCTACCGCGACGCGTGCATCGAACGTGCACAAAGCCTCGGCGTCGCTGATTCGGTGAGCTTCGACGCGCGGTATCGCAGCGTGTCCTCGCTGTCTGCGCTGGCCCAGACTTCGGCTGCCGTCGTGCTGCCGTACGACTCGACCGACCAGGACACCTCCGGGGTTCTGATGGACGCCGTCGCCAGCGGCCGGCCCGTCGTCGCCACGGCGTTTCCACACGCCGTCGAACTACTCAGCAGCGGCGCGGGCCTGACCGTCAGCCACGACGATCCGGCAGCGCTCACAACGGCCCTTCGCCGAGTCCTCACCGAGCCGCGCTTGGCGGGTGCCATGGCAGCCGAAGCGCGCACGATGGCGCCGCGGATCAGCTGGCGGGTGGTTTCCGAATCGTATTACGCTCTGGCGCAGCGCATTCTATCCAGTGACCACAAGGCCTTGGTCTGACCATGGCCAGCGTGTCCGCCCCGGTTTTCACGCACCTGTTCGCAATGACGGACCGTCGTGGCACGTTCGAGCACGCACACCTCGCCGAGGGCCAACCTCAGCACGGATACTGCACTGACGACATGGCCCGGGTCCTCGTGGTGTGCACCCGCGAACCAGACTCGTCAGGGGAAGTCAATGGTCTCGCCGGGATCGCACTGCGCTACTTGAATGAAGCGCAAGCGTATTCCGGCGCGTGCCGCAACCGGATGGACAGCTTGGGTAGATGGATCGACGAGCCGACCACGCAGGACCACTGGGGCCGGTGCATCTGGGGACTCGGAACTGCGGCCGCCCACAGTGACGTCGGGCTGGTGCGGAAGCTGGCAGTGGTGCAGTTCGAACGCGCCGCCCAGGCACGGACGACCTCGCCACGGGCGATGGCATTCGCGGCACTGGGCGCTGCCGAACTCCTCACCGCCGATCCTGAGAACAACGCCGCACACACCTTGATCTCCCGCTACGCCGCGACGATCACCGAGCCGACCGCCGACAACGGCTGGCCGTGGCCCGAGCCGCGCTTGAGCTACGATAATGCAGTCCTGCCCGAGGCCATGATCGCCGTGGGCGTTGCCCTCGACAGACCCGAGCTGTGCCAGCGGGGTCTGGATCTGCTCGGGTGGCTGATTGAGGCTGAAACCGCTGACGGTCACCTCTCGCCGACCCCCTCAGGCGGCCGAGGACCAGGTGATCCGCGCCCGGGATTCGACCAGAGACCCACCGAGGTAGCCACCCTGGCCGACGCGTGCGCACGCGCCGCCGCCGTGGACGCCAGCGCGACGTGGCCTGCAGGCATTCACGCGGCCGCAGCGTGGTTCCACGGCGCCAACGACGCCGGACAACCTATGTGGGACCCCGCCACCGGCGGAGGCTTCGACGGCCTGCTGGCCGACGGGGTCAACCCCGATCAGGGCGCGGAGTCGACACTCGCGGTGCTTTCCACGATGCAGCACGCGCGGCGCTTTCCCGCCGCGCCGCAATGATCCACTCCTCGGTCGCCCCAATCGCGCACTGTCTAACTCTGGACGGCGACGCTCGCGCTGGAATAGCTGTAGTACCCATCCAGATCTTCGGCCAGGTATCCGATCTGTCATCCCAATCGGTGTCGGTCGTAAACGGTGCGGCGAGTTCGCTGTAGTTGAAGTTGTCGTCCGTTGCGAATACATCTATCGGCGGGCAGAAAATCGCCATGCCGTTGGAGCCGGAGACCTTGTCTCCATGACGTTCGGTGGTCACCGCGGCAGACACCGCGTCGACGAGATCGGACGTCGCCTGTTCCAACCGATCGGGGTGGTCGCTGAGGGCCTGCACGAACTTGGCGAAGTTCACCAGATCGATGTAGGACGACGAACCCTCCCCGAAATACGGTGTGTAACTCTGCACGTAGCACCGCGACCGCGCTATGACCAACGGATTTTCATCACGGAGTTCGTCGACGTAGGCGTTCAAGGCAGCATTCACGTCGCCGATCAAGGTGAGGTCGACGGCACTGATCGTGGTGCTCTGGCCCTCGGCTTCGGCATATGTTTTCGGCGCCGACGTCTTAGATCCCCATGTCCGACAGGAGTTCTTCGCGCACGTCGTCGTCGGTGATGGTCGTGTCTTCGTCGATGTACCCCTCGACGATGGCCTCCGCGACAGCGGCGCCATCCATGGTCGGGTCATCGGTGAGCCGACTCAACCAGTAGGTGTAGGAGTAGCCGATTGACGGCACGACTTCCTCGGAGGCCACTGCGTAGAGCGCATGCGTCGCCTGCATGCTGAACACCTCGAGCTGTGCCATGAGACACGCGTCCATGACGACGAGGTCCAACGTGTCGATCTGGGCTTCATCGCGGGCAGCGGAAAGCGCCCGAACAGCATGTCCTCTTCGAGCACCTCGTCGTCGGCGTCGAAGTAGAGCATCACGGTCCACGCGGGAAGGTTGTCTTCGGTGGTTTCCTCGGTGGTGACGCTGCCCGCGCCGCACGCTGTGAGCACAATCGCCACCGCGGTCACGGTGGACAACCGAGCTAGGAAAGAAAAACTCACTCGAACCACAGCGGACTCCTAGGTCAGATGAGGATCTGCTGCGGGTTAGCGTAAGGCTTGCGGGCAACACGGGTCGGTCTTCGAATCGGTGTGCGTGGCGCTGGACGCGACGCGAGATTTCACCCACCCTGCCCGGCGGTCAACGACGCCATCTGACGCACCCGCCGCTGCACGGCAGCCACCTCCCGTACCCCGTCGTTGAGCAGGCTGCGGTTCAGCGGCGACAAATCTGCCATCGCAACGATGTCCCCTGGCTTGACACCGGACACGATCTGATCGACCTGATGGGCCATCCGCAGTCGCTGCAGCAGGTCGAACACCTCACGCAGGGTCGTGACGTCATCGTCGGTCAACATCTCGTTGCCTGCGGCGGCCTCGAGTCGCGCGGTGGTCGACGCCGACACCACACCGACGGTCAAACCGGCCCACCGCGCCAGGTTGACGATCGGGTTCAGGGCGTGGTCCTTGAGATCGAACGTGCCACCGCGGCGTGCCACCACATCGCGCAGCGAGCGGGTGCGGACCTTGCCTGCGAGCGCGTTGAGGAGTTGTAGTCGCAGCGCATTGGGGTGATCGCGCGACATTCTGGCGAAGGCCCTTGGCACCGTATGCAACGCCGCATCACCCCACACCACCCGCCCGTCGAGCAGGAGTGACGACAGGATGAGGCCACGGTCCTTCAGCGGGTCGTCCAGCCAACCTGCGGCGGCAGCCGACCACTGTGAGGCCGACCTGGCGAACATCCGCTTGGACGCCACCGCCCCGTTAGTGTCGGCAGGCAGTCCGCAACTGTCCAGCACCGCATGCACATTCGCGGCGAAGCCGAGGAGAAGACCCGCATCGGCATCCGTCTCGTCCGACCACGACAGAGCGCTGTCGACGTCCGAGGACGGCATGGCTTCGCGACGGGCGATGCTGCCCAGCGTCAGCCAGGCGAATTCGTTGTGCCACGGCGCGCTCTTCGCGGTCAGCTCGAGCTCCAGCGCCCGCCGCACCACCGCGTCGATCACCACCGACAGCACCGCGCTGGTGCCTGCCGCGTCGGTTCCACCGCGGAACAGATCGACGGCCAGTTTCGTGATCTGACATGCCGACGCCCGCAGTGCGGCCCTGTCGGTTGCCAACCCGATGGCGCGACGCAGGAGGAAGCTCGTGCGGGTGGACGACGCTACCAGGTCGGTCTCCTCGACCACGCCGAGCACGCGTCCCTGCGCGCTGAGCACCGGCAGGTGCCGCAACCCGGCTTCGAGCATGTCGATCAGGACGGTGGCTGCGGCGCGGTCGGCGGTGACGGTGCGCGCGGGCGCGCTCATCACCGACGAAATCGGGGCGTTGAGGTCGACACCTGCAGCCACCACCCTGGTCCGCAGGTCGCGGTCGGTGAAGATGCCGAAGGTGCCGTCCGGCAACGGGATCAGCACATACGACACCTGGTGCGCCGTCATATGCACCACGGCATCGCGCACACTGGTGTCCGCGTCGGTGAGCACCGGTTCGCCACGCAACAGGTCGGCCACTGCGCTGAGGGAAAACTGTTGTGCGGGTGCGCGACTGGAGATGACGTCCCATGCGGCGGTGGCCAGGAAGGATAGGCCGGCGGGGTTGGCGAACACCGCCCGCACCAGCGATCCGGGCAGCCGGATCAGCGTGCTCGGTTCGGTTGCGCGAGCGGCGAATTGCACGCGCCCGCCGGTGAGAAGCGGGAAATAGCCGAAGATGCCGCCCGGCGTCACCGAGTCGACGGACTCCTCGGACCCGCCGCCGTCGGTCGCCACCAGCGCGACGTGGCCGTCGGTGAGCATCCAGATCTCGTCGGGTACCTGCACCGAGTAGTCGACGATCAACCCGCCGGTGGAGAATGCATGCGTCGAGGCTGACGCGGCCAGCTCGTCCAGGGCCTGCGGCGTCATCGACTGGAACGGAGCGTGGTCACCGAGGTAGGCGGCCAGCTCCTGCTGGGACGTCACCCGCCGCGGATCAGCTCAGCGCATTTCTCGGCCATCGTCATCACCGTGATGTTCGGATTGACGGCAGGCAGTTTCGGCATCGCCGACGCGTCCACCACCCGCAGCCGCTCAACGCCTTTGACCCGCAACTGCGGATCGAGCACCGCCATCGGATCGTCAGGGGCCCCCATCCGGGCGGTCGCCGCCGGATGGTAGACGGTGTTGTGACACTGATGGATGTAGTCGAGAATCTCGTCATCGGTGATGGCGTCGGGACCTGGCGCCAGCTCGCGCGCCACCCACGGAAGCAGGGGCGACTGCGCGGAGATGGTGCGGGCCAGCCGCACACCCGTCAACATGATGCGCTCGTCGTAGCGCTCGGAGTCGGTGAAGTAGCGCGGGTCCACCCGGGGACGGTCGCGGAAGTCTGGGCTCCGTAACCGCACCGTGCCCCGGGATCTGCCCTGAGTTACGTTGGGCGTCAAGCAGAATCCGTTATCGGTAGTGGGATAGCCGCGACGCAGCGTGTTCATATCGAACGGCACGCTGCCGTAGTGCATCATCAGGTCCGGTTGCGCGACGCCCTCGTCCACGGTGGTGAACAGTCCGATCTCCCACCACTGCGTCGACGTGGTGACCATCGGGCGGACCGCCTCCCAGAACACCAGGCCCTCCACATGGTCGTCGAGGTTCGATCCGACGCCCGGTGAGTCGACACGCACCGGGATCCCGATCTCCCGCAGGTGCGCGGTGGGACCGATTCCCGACAGCATCAACAACTTCGGGGTGTCGATCGCACCGGCGGTGAGGATCACTTCGCGACGGGCAGACACCGTGTCGTAGCCGGTGAGGGCGGGGCGTTGATAGCGGACGCCGGTGGCGGCGTTGCGCTCGTCGAACACGATCTCCGCGACCCAGCAATCGGTTCGCACTTCGAGATTGGGGCGCGACCCCAGGATCGGGTGCAGGAACGCATACGAGCTCGACATCCTGGTGCCGTCCGCGCTTGCGTTGATCTGGAACCACCCCGCACCGTTGTGCACCGTCTCGCCGCGGTTGAACGCCACGGTCGGCAGCCCCGCCAGCGCCGCCGCTTCCAGAACCGCGGCGCCGCAGGGATCTTCCGGCGGCACGTCGCGCAGCAGCACCGTCTTGGTGAGTCGATCCGTCAGCGGCAGGATCTCGGCAGCACTCCATCCGGCAGCACCCAGCTGCACCCATTCGTCGAGCGCCTCGGCAGGCGGCCAGAATGCGATGCACGAGTTGTGCGACGAGCACCCGCCGAGCACCTTCGCGCGGGCGTGCCGCAGGAACGAGTTGCCCCGTTCCTGCGGCTCCACCGGATAATCCCAGTCATAACCCGAATCGAGCAGGTGCATCCACTCCGAGAGCACCAGGATGGTGTCGTCGCCGACGTCGCTCGGCCCGGCCTCCACAAGACAGACGGTGATGTCGGGATCGTCGGACAGGCGGGCTGCCAGTACGCAGCCCGCCGTTCCCCCGCCGGCGATGACGTAGTCGAAAGTGTCTGGCATCAGGCTTGTTCCGCCGCCTCTGCTTTGGTGGCGGCGGCGTGGGATTCCAACGTGCCGATGTGGTTGCGCCCCTTGAGGAAATACCACAGCAGGCCTGTGCCGAGGATCCCGCCGATGTAGAGGAAGGCACCCCAGGCGTTGTACCAACCCACGCCGTAGACATACTCGCGCGGCCACGCCAAGTTGATGGCCATGCCGACGCCCCAGACGACCGCGACGATGTTGACGGCCATCCCCCACTTTCCCATCGTGAAGTAGCCGCCTTCCTTGAGATCCTTCGGCGGCCACTGGCCCTGAAAGCGCTTCTTGAGCATCGGACCGGTCACCATGAGGTAGGCCAGGTAGATCATGATGATGGCGATCGAGGTCAACACGGTGAAGATCGCCGGTTGGCCGACGTTGATCACCAGGATCAGCACAGCGATCAGGCCGATCGTGACGGCGGGGATGATCGGTGTCTGGGTCTTCGGGTTGACCGTGGCGAGCCGCTCCCCGAACGGTAACGCGTTGTCGCGGGCCATCGCGAACATCAGCCTGATCGCCGCGGTGTGCACCGCGAGGCTGCACACCGTGACCGCGACGACGATGCACACGATGAAGATCTTGCCGAGCGGGCCCCACATCACCTGCTCCACGATCCATTGCAGGCCGCCGGTTTTGGCCGCGATCTCCGGGGCCGCCAGGTCGGGAGCCGCCATCACCGCGAACACCAGGATGGCGCCACCGATGACGAACGACGCCAAGATGGCCCGGAAGATCGCCTTCGGTGCGGTGCGTCGCGGCTCGACGGTCTCCTCACCGAGCGAGCTGGCGGTGTCGAAGCCGTACATGACGTAACCGGAGGCCAGCGAGGCGATCAGGAACGCGCCGAGGAAGCCGCCCGTGAAACCGGGACCATAGCCGTTGGTCTGAAAAAACACCGACGGGCTGTTGACGGTGGCACTGGCCGCCAAGATGATCGCGATGAGAACGGCCGCGATGAGCTCGATGAAGACACCGGTGCTGTTGATCGTCGCCATCAGCTTGACACCGAGCGCATTGATCACCGTGGTGAACACGACCAGGAGCGTCCCGAGAATGACCGCATTCAAGGCGAATTCAGCGTCAGTAGGATTCAGTTTGTCTGCTCCGACGAACTGGAACCCGCTCCACAGCCTCGGCAAGTTGAGTTGGTAGGCCAGCACGACAGCCGAGATCGTCACGATCGACGCCGTCAGCATCAACCAGCCGGACATCCACCCGACTACCTTGCTGCCCAGCTTCTTCGACCAGTTGTACACCGAGCCCGCCACGGGATACTTGGCGGCCAGTTCCATGAAGCAAAGCGCAACAGCCATCTGCCCGATGAACACGATCGGCCACGACCACAGGTAGGCCGGTCCTGCCGTGCCGAAACCGAAGTAGAACAGCTGGAAGGTTCCGGTCAGGATCGAGATGTAACTGACGCCGGCAGCGAAGCTGGCGAACTTGCCGATACTGCGGTCCAGTGATTCCTTGTAGCCAAAATCCTCCATCCCACTGTCGTCGCCGGGAGATTTTACTTCTGTTGTCATGGAGAACCTTTCGTCGATTTCCACGAAAGTCGGCCGGGAACCACGCTGGCCCGGACCGGCTGTGGCTGTCAGCCACCGTTGAACCAGCCCGCCGCCGCTGGCGAGGTGTTGTTCCAGATATGTTTGATCTCTTGATATTCGGCCAATCCGGTAGGCCCCAGTTCGCGTCCGTTCCCCGACTTCTTGAAGCCACCCCATTCCGCGGCCGGGGTGTAGTAGCCGAAGTCGTTGATCCACACTGTCCCGGCGCGCAGCGCACGGGCCACGCGCTCGGCGCGCCCGGTGGCGCCTGTCCGCACCCCGGCCGCCAGACCGTAGGACGTGTCGTTACCCAGCTCGACGGCCTGCGCCTCAGCTGTGAAGCGCTCGACGGTCAGGATCGGGCCGAACGTCTCCTCCTGCACGACGCGCATGGAGCGATCACAGCGGTCCAAGATCGTCGGTGGGTAAAAGCTGCCTGCTGATAGGGCGGGATCGGTGGGCCGCTGACCGCCGGTGACGAGCACCGCGCCTTCCGATATGCCTAGCGCAACATACGATTCCACTTTGTCACGGTGCGCCATCGAGACCAGCGGCCCAGTTTCGCTGTGCGGGTCGAGTCCATCGCCCAACCGGATTTTCTCGGCGCGGGCGGCCAAGGCGGCCACGAATTCGTCGGCAATCGCCTCCTCGATGATCAACCGCGTGCCCGCCGAGCAGACCTGCCCGGAATGCATGAACACACCCGTCAGGACGTGGTCCACCGACATGTCGAATGCGGCCGGGTTCGCACATGCGTCGGCGAACACGATGTGCGGGTTCTTGCCACCGAGTTCCAGCGCGACCCTGCTGACGTGCGGAGCCGCCGTGGCGGCGATCCTGGTTCCGCTGGCGGCTCCGCCGGTGAACGAGATCAGGTCGACGTCGTCGGTGTCGGTGAGCGCCGGACCGACCGCCGCGCCCGCGGCCTGGATCAGGTTCAGCACCCCCGGGGGCACGCCGGCCTCCTCGACGAGGCGGGCCAGCGCGATGGTGGTCAGCGGGGTGACCTCGCTGGGCTTGGCCACCATCGTGCACCCGGCTCCCAGGGCGGGCGCGATCTTCCAGGCGATCTGTAAGAGCGGGTAATTCCACGGGGCGATCAGCACACAGACGCCGACGGGCTCGCGCACGACGCGGCTGACCACCGCGGGATCGCCGACATCGACCAACCGGTCGGACTCGATCGCGACGAGGTGGGCGTAGTACCGGAACACCGCGATCACGTCGTCGATGTCGATGAGGCTTTCCCGCAGCGTCTTGCCGGTGTCCAGGGTCTCGATTCGGGCCATCCCCTCGCGGTCGCGCTGCACCAGGTCTGCGATGCGGTTCAGAAGTGCCGCGCGATCGGCGGCGTGCGTCGCGGGCCACTCGCCCGCATCGAAGGCCGCCCTCGCAGCGGCGACGGCTGCAGCGGCGTCGGCGCCGGTGGCTTCGTCGACCACGGCGACCACGCTGCTGTCCGCGGGATTGACGATGTCACGGGTGCCGCCATCGGACGCGTGCACCCACCTGCCGCCGATGAGCAGGTTCGGGGCAATGTCCACCAGCACAGCGTCGGAGGTCCCCGCGGTCATGTGCCTCCTTCCCGCAGACAATGTCCGTCACTGGGCTCGCCGCGGTGACCAGTCGTCACACGGCGGGTCAAGTAGACATCGTTTGTGTTACGCGTGGGGCACATTGCGGGTTGTCTTTTGTAAGGGCATCACGAGAAACGGAACCCTGAGGCATGCGGCCTACGGACCACCACAATTTGCGCACGCAACAAAATCCCAGTTCACAAGGGTGGTTGGTGATTAGCTGGGCCGTCATTACTGGATCGTCGTCACGGGCAACGCTGATCGCTACCGGATCGCAACCCGAACTCATCCGGGCCGTGCTCACCTGAACCCCCTGTAGAAGTTGATGTTGCAGTTGGCCTTTCAGGCTGCTGGACGGCGTGGTCAACGACATCTTTCGCGCCCACCGGCCTTATCCCGGTACAGTCCTTGTGGACCAGCGGGCAGCCGAGAATTGCTGCCCCTCCCAGATCGACACCGCGGCAGGAGGCCCGTTGAGCGACGAAGTGAGCATCGAGGGTTTGTGTGCCCCGGGCTTCGAAAGGGTACGGGACGCCTTCGAACAAAACTTCGCCGAGCGGAACGAAATCGGTGCCGCGGTCGCGGCGTGGGTCGAGGGTGAGCTGGTCGTCAACCTGTGGGGCGGGTCAGCCGACCTGGCAACAACCAAGCCGTGGCGAGAAGAAACCCTCGTCAGCGTGTTCTCCGGTTCCAAGGGACTGATCAGCACCTGTGTCCACCTGCTCGCCGAACGCAGCGAACTCGACCTGTACGAACCGATCGCCACCTACTGGCCCGAATTCGGCCAGAACGGCAAGCAGAACATCACGCTGGCGATGGTGATGGCGCACCGCTCCGGCGTCATCGGACCCAATGCGCGCTTGACCGCAAGCCAGACTCAGGACTGGGACGGCGTGTGCGCTGAGCTGGCCGCCGCCACGCCGTGGTGGGAGCCCGGCACCGCGCAGGGTTACCACATGGTGACATTCGGGTTTATCCTCGGCGAGGTGGTCCGGCGGGTCACCGGGCGCACCATCGGCCAGTATCTGCGCACGGAGATCGCCGAGCCCATCGGGATCGATGTCCATGTCGGGCTGCCCGTTTCCGAGCATCATCGGTGTGCCGAGATGATCAACAAGCCCCACATCCGCGACGTGCTGGCCGCCGGTGAGGCGCCTGGGCACCCGGCGACGCTGGCCGAGCATCCGATGGCCGGGTTGTCGGTGGCGATGGGATTCGTGCCCGACGACGAGGTGGGTTCGGAGACTATCGACGTGTGGCGCACGATGGAGTTCCCGGCCACCAACGCCCATGTGTCCGCCCTCGGTCTTGCGACGTTCTACAACGCCATGGCCCAGGAGAAGCTGCTCACCCGCGACCGCATGGAACTGTGCCGGGTGTCGCAGGGCGGCTATGACATCGACGTGGTGCTGGGCCCGCGGGTGGCCGATCACGGCTGGGGACTCGGCTACATGCTCAACCAGCGTGGCGTCGCCGGGCCAAACCCCAAGACGTTCGGCCACGGTGGATCGGGTGGTTCGTTCGCCTTCGTCGACCTCGAACACCGCATCGGCTACGCGTATGTGATGAATTACTTCGACGCCACCAAGGCCAACGCCGACCCGCGCAGCGTGACGCTGTCCGACGAGATCTACGCGGCCATCGGTGTCACCCGCGATTGAGCTTCGCGAGGTGGAGCCGTCGGTAGGCTGGCCGCATGTCGTCGGGCTTCCTGGTCATCCTCATCCTTCTGGTGGTCGGCGCGGTCGCCCTAGCGGCGGTCACGTGGTCGCGGGCGTCGCGCGGCCGGGCTGAGTCCTCGCTGGCCGACGCCAAGGCCGATGCGCGCCGCGTCATCGAGCGTCTCGGCGGTCAAGTGCTCAACCTCACCGGCATCGACGACGCGTCGAAGCAGGCCATGGCCGACGCCTCCGAGCGTTTCACCGCGGCGACGTCCCAGATCGAGCAGGCGTCCACGGTGAAGCAGGCGGTGCTGGCCAAGGAGAGCGCGCTGGAGGGCCTCTACTACTCGCGGGCCGCACGCGTGGCCATGGGCATGGACCCAGGCCCCGATCTGGCGACGCTGTCCGGTCAGAAAACGGCGGGCAGCGTGACCGAGGACCGCCGCGTCGAGTTCGAGGGGCGCCAGATCGAGGCGTCGCCGTCGCCGTCGGAGCGCACCCCGAACTACTACCCCGGCGGCCGGGTCGCCGGGCGGCCGGTGCCTGCCGGCTGGTACTCCGAACCGTGGTGGAAGCCAGCGTTGGTCGCGGGCGCCTGGGGTCTCGGGTCGGTGCTGTTGTTCGACGCGATGTTCTCCGGCATGCACGGTGTCGACTACGGCGCGCAGGGCTTCGAGAGCGGTTACGGCGACGGGTATTCCGACGGTCTGGCCGCGAGCCCAGAGGGCGGCTGGGACAGCGGTGGTGGCAGTGACGCCGGAAATGACTGGGGTGGAAGCGATTTCGGTGGCGGCGATTTTGGCGGAGACTTCGGCAGCTTCTGACTCGCTATTTCTGAGTCGGCACGTCAGTCCGCAGCTGTGTGACCGGGCGCGATGCTCGCGACATGAAGCTTCACCTCCTGGGCCTTCGCCACAAAGTAGACCTCCTGCCCAAGCGCAAGATCCAGGTCGGCGGCCGCCGCGACGGTCACGTCGGCGGACAGCCCGGTACTGCCGTCGGGTTGATCGGGACTCCGGACCCGCACCGAGTTGCCGGTGATGTCCATCTCGGCGATCGTCACCCGGAAGACATTGCGGGGACCCCCGAGGGGCGGCTCGAGGTGCACCGATACCGCCGACGGGGAGAACAGGGCCACCGCCGAGGTACCCACCGGGATATCCCCCAGCCCTGAAACTGTTTGACCCCAAGAGGTCTGGATAACCCCGTGCGCCGACACGACACCGGAGATCAGGTTGATCCCCGCGATCCGGGCGGCGAACTCGCTCCGCGGTGAGGTGAGGACATCTCGGACAGGTCCGCTCTCCACGATTCGGCCGTCCTCGACGATGATCACCTTGTTGGCGATGGCGAGAGCGTCGAGCAGATCGTGCGTGACGATCACCGCAGTGCGACGTTCCTCGCGCAGGATGCCCCGAAGCAGCCGTCGCACCGACGGTGCGGCGGTGACGTCGAGTGCCGACATCGGTTCGTCGAGCAGCAGTACGCGCGGTTCGGCGGCCAGCGCCCGGGCGATGGCGATGCGCTGCGCCTGGCCGCCGGAGAGCTGAGCGGGCTTTCGATCCGCCAAGTGTTCGGCATCCACCGCCTGGAGCCAGCGCTGGGCAATTTCTCGCGCGCCGGATCGATTGTGCCCCTTGCATCGTGGCGCGTACGCGACGTTGCCGGCCACGCTCATATGCGGGAAAAGGAGCGCCTGCTGGGCCAGCATCGCGACCCCCCGTGCGTGCGGAGGGACAAAGGTGCCCGCGGCGGTGTCGGTGACGACGACGTCCCCGAGGACGATTCTGCCGTCGTCGGGTCGCAACAGCCCGGAGATCAAGGACAACAGCGTCGACTTCCCGGCCCCGTTCGGGCCCAGGACGGCCAGCACGTCACCGTCGTCGATCCTCAGATCGAACTCGGCGTCCCGCTGTTCTACGCGGGCCCGCACGCTCACCCCGCTCATATCGGACCCGCTAACCGCCGGGACGCCGACGCGATGACGATGACGGCGGCGACCACGATCAGCACCAGCGAAAGCGCTACCGCCGCATCGGGATCGGTCTCACGTTCCAGATAGATCTCCAGCGGCAGCGTACGCGTCACACCCTGCAGAGACCCGGCGAACGTCAGGGTTGCACCGAACTCGCCGAGCGATCGGGCAAACGCGAGCACCGCCCCCGAGATCACCCCGGGTAGGACTAGCGGCAGGGTGACCGTTCGCAGCACCATGGTCGGCCGGGCACCGAGCGTCGCGGCGATGCTCTCGTACTGGTTACCTACTGAGCGCAACGCTCCTTCCAGACTCAAGACCAGAAACGGAAGCGACACGAATGACTGGGCCAACACCACCGCAGTGGTGGTGAAAGCGATTCTGATGCCCATGGTTTCGAGATGCTGACCCAGCAGGCCCATCCGGCCGTAGGTGTAGAGCAGCGCGATACCACCGACGACGGGAGGCAACACCAGAGGAAGCAGCACCAAGGCACGCAGGACCGACTGACCGGGAAACCGGGCGCGGGCGAGGACCACGGCCATCGGGACACCGATCAGCATGCAAAGTACGGTGCTGGCGGTGGCCGTCTTGAGGCTCAACACCAGTGCCGCGCGAGAGGATTCAGAGGTGATGAGCGGGACGAAGTTCGCCCAGTCGATCCTGACCAGGATCGCGACGAGCGGCGCGATGGCGAACACGGCGCCGATCGCGGCGGGCACGAAGAGCCAGGCCGGCAGGCCGACCTGGATCGGCCCAGCCGCTCGGCGCCGCCGCGTCACGGAGCCGCGAAGCCGGCTTCCGCCAACACCTTCTGCCCCTCGGGGCCGGTGACGAGGTCGACGAAGGCCTGAGCGGTGTTGGCATTCGCGGAATCACCGAGCACCGCAATCGGATAGGTATTGATCGCGTCGCCGGACTCAGGGATCGGGACCGCGGTGACAGCGTCGCCTGCGCCCTGGGCATCGGTGACGTAGACGAGGCCGGCGTCGGCTTGGCCGGAGGTGACTTTGCCCAGCACGTCGGTCACCGCGGTTTCCTCGCTGACTGGCGCGAGCGTCACACCGGAGGCTTCTTCGATCTTCTCGGTCGCCGATCCGCACGGCACCTGAGGCGCGCAGACCACCACCGAGACCCCAGGTTTGGTCAGGTCATCGAACGAGTCCATGCCCAATGGGTTTCCGGGCTGCGTGACGATCGTCAGCGTGTTGGTGGCGAAGTTCACGGGATCGCCGTCCACCAAGTCGGCGTCCACCGCCTTGGTCATGTTGTTGGTGTCGGCAGCGGCGAAGACGTCTGCTGGGGCGCCCTCGATCAGTTGGGTGACCAGATTGGACGAGCCGTCGAAGTTGAAGTTCACCGTGGTCCCGGGATTCGCGTGCTCGAACTGCTCGCCCAGTGCAATGAACGTCGCCTTCAACGATGCCGCAGCGAAGACCGTGATTTCCCCGGTGGGGGCACTCGACGCGGTCCCCGAGGTGGACTGCGAGCTAGTGCCCGAGCAGCCAGCAAGTAGAGCCGTCGCGCCGACTGCGGCGAGGGCGACCCCAAAAATGCGTCTCATGAACTTGCTTCTGGGGTTTCGACGATGACGGTGGTGGCCTTGACGACGGCGACTGCCAGTTTGCCGGGCTCCAAGCCCAGGCCCCGGGCCGACGAGCTGCTCATCAGCGAGACAACGGTGAAGGGGCCGCACTGCATCTGCACCTCGGCCATCACCCCGTCCGCAGTGACTTTGGTCACGAGCCCGACGAAGCGGTTGCGCGCCGAACTCGCGACTCCCAGTGGATCTGGCGGCGGGGCGGCGTGCCCGCGGGCGAACTCGGCAAGAAGGTCGCCGGCAATGACTTTGCGCCCCGAGTCGTCCTTTTCGGCGATGAGGGCGCCGCTGTCGATCCACCGGCGCACGGTGTCGTCGCTGACGCCGAGTAGCGCAGCGGCGTCCCTGATTCGGATGTTCGACAACGAAGGCTCCCGATGAGTGCGGCGAATCCGCGAGTGCGGCAATAATAGCTTATCTAACCAGCAGACAAGAGCACTACGCATGAATATCGCCGTGTTTGTGGATGTGCCGACAACCAGGTTCCCGCTGCGCCGTCGGCACGTCGCGAGACAGCGGCGAGAAGCGCCGACCTGCGAACGTCAGCTCTGACGGTTAGGGCACCAGAACACGTTGCGGCCTTCCATGACCGTGGTCAGGATCGGGGTGGAGCAGATCCGGCAGGGTTCACCGGCGCGGCGGTAGACATAGGTGCGCGGACGGCCAGGACGATACGACGGCGGACCCTTGTCGTCCGCGCGCGCGACGGTGATGATCTTGCCGCGACTCAGGCCGACCTTCATCAGCGCCACCAGGTCGGTCCACATCGCGTCCCACTCGTCGGCGCTGATCTGCACACCGGGGCGGAACGGATCGACGCGATGCCGGAACAGCAGTTCGCTGCGATACACGTTGCCGACCCCGGCCAGCACTGTCTGGTCCATCAGCAGCGCGCCGATAGGCCGGTACGACTTGGTGATTCGAGCCCAGGCCAGCGCAGGATCGGCCCCACGGCGCAGCGGGTCAGGACCCAGTCTGGCGAGGATCTCGGTGACCTCCGCCCCGACGAGCACCTCGCATGCCGTGGCGCCACGCAGGTCGGTGGCGAACTGCTCGCCGACCATCCGCATCCGCACCTGACCAACCGGCATCGGCGGTGGCACAGGCAGTTCGCTGAACGTGCCATACAGACCGAGATGGACATGCACGTGCAGACCACCTACGTACTGGTGGAACAGGTGCTTGCCCCAGGCACTGGCCCGTTTCAGCACCCGCCCGTCAACCGCTGCGGCGCCGTCGCTGAACCTGCCCTGTGGACTGGACACGGCGACGGCCCGGCCGGCGAACTCCCGCTGATGCAGCTTTGCCAGCCGATGCAGCGTGTGACCCTCTGGCATCCCTAGGCCGGGGTGCCTGGCACCGGCGGCGGAACGTGAGTGCGTTCGAATTCGGCCAGGATGTCGATGCGACGTTGATGACGTTCGGCTTCTGACCACGGCGTTGACAGGAACGCGTCGACAATGGCGAGCATCTCTTCTTCGGTGTGCATGCGGCCACCGATGCCGATCACCTGCGCGTTGTTGTGTTGCCTTGCCAGCGAGGCGGTTTGGACGCTCCAGCCGAGCGCGCACCGGATGCCGGGCACCTTGTTGGCCGCGATTTGCTCACCGTTGCCGGATCCGCCGAGCACGATGCCGAGGCTGTCCGGGTCGTCCCGCGTCTTGAGCGCAGCGGCGATGCAGAATGACGGGTAGTCGTCGTCGGCGTCATAGGTGTACGCGCCGCAGTCCACCGGCTCGTGTCCCGCCTTGGTGAGGTGCTCGATGATGGCTTGCTTGAACTCGTATCCGGCGTGATCAGAGCCGAGGTAAACGCGCATGGCGGTCACCCTACTAAGTCGTGGCGGCGATCAGTCGATACCGTGCCGTCGTCAGGACTGAGCGCTACGGTGGAGATGATACCGAGTCAGGTTGATCCAGCCCGAGCTGGTCGATTGGGCCCTGCTCGTCATACCGGACGACAGCCCCGGCAAAGTCGCCCTCTTCGGTGGCGACGAAGCCAGGACCCGGTTCGTCACGCCCGAGTCCGTCAGCGGTCCGGTGCTGGAGGGTGCTGGTGAGCGGCAGCACTGAGCACATCCGAATAAACCCGGACATTGATGTCGACGACCAACTGATCCCACTCCTGGTCGACCCGTGACTACGAAGCCGCGTGGCCGCCGCTGGGCCCGGCAGCGTTCTCGCCATGGGACTCACCGGGCGGGGCTGGACGGCACGCAGCTGGTCGCGGCGCGCTTCGCTGTCGGCTCTCCCCAGGTCTGACTGACAGAAACGAATGACCAGCAGATACCGTGGCAGGACTTCCCCAGATCGATCGAAAGCAGGTCAATGTGAGTGACGAGTCGCCGGTCTGCACATATGTCCGGCATCCGTGACGTCGCCGACGCTCCGCTGGGACTGGTGATCGTCGCCCACCCAAACCCGACGGTGGTGCCCGAAGTCGTGCAGTTGGTACCTCGCGTCACCAAGAAACGCACATCGCAATCGTGAAGCTGAGCGACCGCCTCTACCAACTGGTCCAGGGGCCGATGCGGCTGTTGTCGCTGCGCCGCATCGTCATCATCAGCGAGCTCGGGGTGATCGCCACCGTCGTGATCATCGGCGGCTGGGTCTGGGTGGGCATCACCACCGACCAGTACAGCCAGCTGGACCGGCGGCTCGATTCAGTGAGCAGCCTTGGCGACTTCGGCTCGCTGCTGAGCAGCACCAACAACAGCAATCCCGACCTTCCGCCACCGGACGGCAGTCTGGTGCGGACGGTGCGAATAGGCCCGGTCACCATGTCCGTGCCCGACACCGTCGAATTGCCGCCGCTGCCGAACGGTTACGACAACACGACGATCGATGGCATCGAGTACCGCGTCCGAACGTTCACCGCCGGAGCGGCGGTCATCGCGCTGGGTGCACCCGTCGCCGAGACCGAGCGGCGGATCTACCAGCTGCACCTGCGCGTCCTGATCATCTGCAGCGTGCTGATCGTCGGCACCGTGGCCGTTAGCTGGGTGATCTCGCTGATCATGGTCAACCCGTTCCGGCTGCTGGCACAGCAGGCCCGCGCGATCAACGCCCAATCCAATCCGGACGACGTCCAGGTCCGCGGCATCTGGGAGGCCGAAGAAATCGCCGAGGCGGTCGAAGGCATGCTAGCCCGAATCGGCAATGAGCAGCAGCGCACCAAAGCCGCGCTGGAATCGGCCCGGGACTTCGCCGCCGCCGCGAGCCACGAACTACGTACGCCGCTGACAGCCATGCGCACCAACCTGGAGGTGCTGGCGACGCTCGACATGCCCGCTGACCAGCGCACCGAGGTGCTGGGCGACGTGATTCGAACCCAGACCAGGATCGAGGCGACGCTGATGGCGCTGGAAAGGTTGGCCCAAGGCCAGCTCACCACCGTCGACGACTTCGTACCCGTCGACATCACCGAGCTGCTGGACCGCGCTGCCCACGATGCTCAGCGCACCTATCCCGACCTCGATGTGTCGCTCGCCGCGTCGACCACGGTGCTGATGATCGGCCTGCCCGCAGGCCTGCGGTTGGTGATCGACAACTCGATCGCCAACGCCGTCAAACACGGCGGCGCGTCCGCGGTCCGACTCAACGCCACCAGCTCAGCCGACGGCGTGGAACTGACCATCGACGACAACGGAACCGGCATTCCCGACGACGAGCGCGCGATGGTGTTCGAGCGCTTTTCCCGCGGGTCCACCGCATCACGCTCGGGCTCGGGCCTCGGCTTGGCACTGGTGGCTCAGCAAGCCGAATTACACGGCGGCACAGCTTCTCTCGAGTCCAGCCCGCTGGGCGGCACCCGCCTGGTGTTGCACCTGCCCGGCCCGAACTAACGCATTCCGCTGCAACGTGACCTCGGTCAGCCGCCGGCCGGGGTGGATGCATCGAGACATGTGCGGCAATCTGTTGCTCGCCTCCCCCCAACCACGCAGCTGAACGAATGCTGTTCGGCGCCTGGTGCAATCGTGATCGGTCCGACGTCGCGGCACGCCGACGTGCTGGCAGGGCTCGTCGCCAAGAAAGGCGCAGCTGGAAATCTCGTCAACGACGCACATCTGGTTGCGCTGGCCCTTGAACACCGGGGCGACATCGTCAGCTACGACAGCGACTCGGCCGCTTCCCGGGTGTCCGGGTCGCAACACCCGAGCTTGTTCTGGCGTGAACTAATCGAACTCGGGTGACTCGCTGCGGGTGCGCTTCAGTTCCCAGAAGTGCGGATACGCGGCAAAGGTCACCGACGCGTCCCACAGCTTGCCCGCCTCTTCGCCGCGCGGGATACGCGAGAGCACCGGGCCGAAGAACGCGACGCCGTTGACGTGGATGGTGGGCGTGCCGACATCCTCTCCAACGGCGTCCATACCTGCGTGGTGACTCTTGCGCAGCACCTCGTCGTAGGAGTCCGTGTGGGCCGCGGCGGCGAGTTCAGCGGGCAAACCGGTTTCCGCAAGAGCCTTCACGATGACGTCGTCGAAGTCTGTGTTGCCGTTGTTGTGGATCTCGGTACCCATCGCGGTGTACAACGGGCTGAGAACCTCAGACCCATGCGCCTGCTCGGCGGCGATCGCCACCCGCACCGGACCCCAGGCCATCTTCATCATCTCGAGATACTGCTCTGGAAGATCGCGTCCCTCGTTGAGTACCGCGAGACTCATGACATGCCACTGCACGTCAATATCGCGGACCTTCTCGACCTCCAGGATCCAGCGGGATGTGATCCAACACCACGGGCACAGCGGATCGAACCAGAAACCAGCGACATCTTTTTTCGACATTGACAAGTCCTCTCGGGTGTTTTGGCCACAACTCCGTTGAGCACAACTATTCCCGCTCGGCACCTGTTCCCAACCGCGGTAAAGTCGACTTCTCGGGGGCAGTAACCATTGCGCGGGCGGACACGACACGCAATGTGCGTGAATTTTCATCAAAACGTGTTGTTCCCGTGACTGATGCGCACAATTGTTACTGGAACGCATCCCGACGCCTCGCTAGCCCAGCGAGGGGCCGTGACCGCTTTCCCCAACCCTTGGAGGATCGATATGCGAGTACTCATAGTCGCCGCAGGTTTGACATCTGCAGCACTCATGACGGCATCACCCGCCCTGGCCGACCCGATCGACACGTCGTTCCTCGACGCGCTCGGCGGCGCAGGCATTTCCGATATCGACCCCAGCAACACAGTGGCGCTGGGCCAATCGGTCTGCCCCATGCTGGTGGAGCCTGGCGGTTCCTTGGCCAGCGCCGCTTCAGAAGTCGGGCTCGTCGAAGGCCTCTCACCCGACGCGGCGTCCCTGTTCGCGGGCATCGCGATCTCGGTGTATTGCCCCGACATGGTCACGTCGATCGGCAACGGCGACATGCCGAGCCTCGACATTTTGGACGAGCTGTCCGGTCTCGGCATCTAGGGAGCAGATAGGGTTGGCCATGTGGCTCTCCCCAATCTGACTCAAGACCAGGCCGCCGCACGCGCCGTTGCGGTGACCGTAGCCAACTACGCCATCGTGCTGGATCTCACGTCCGCGGATGCGACGTTCCGGTCCACCACCACCGTGACGTTCGACGCGGTCGCAGGCTCCGGCACCGTCCTCGACCTTGCCGCGGCCACGGTCCACAGCGCCACACTCAATGGCGTCAGCATCGACGTGTCCGGCTACGACGAGGCCACCGGAATCGCCCTCCAGGGACTCGGCGAGCGCAACACCGTGATTGTCGACGCCGATTGCCGGTACTCCAACACCGGTGAGGGATTGCACCGTTTCGTCGACCCGGTCGACGACGAGGTGTACCTGTACTCGCAGTTCGAAACTGCCGACGCTAAGCGAATGTTCGCGTGTTTCGACCAGCCCGATCTCAAAGCCACATTCGACGTGACTGTCACAGCGCCGTCGCACTGGGAGGTCATCTCCAACGGAGCCACCGCAAGCGTCGAGGATGCGGGCCGGACAGGCGGGGGCGAGGCGAAGGTGCACACCTTCGCGACCACCCCGCGGATGAGCACCTACCTGGCTGCGCTGATCGCGGGACCGTACGCGCGATGGGACGACTCCTACAGCGACGAACACGGCGAGATCCCGCTTGGCCTGTTCTGCCGGAAGTCGTTGGCGGACTTCATGGATGACGAACGGCTGTTT
The DNA here is from genome assembly GCA_051306175.1 of Mycobacterium sp. Taxonomy (GTDB): domain Bacteria; phylum Actinomycetota; class Actinomycetes; order Mycobacteriales; family Mycobacteriaceae; genus Mycobacterium. The sequence goes on from JBPPMS010000142.1 coordinate 52,105, forward strand.
AGCGAGACCAAGCAGGGATTCGGTTTCTACCACCAGAACTTCGGCGTGCCATACGCTTTCGGAAAGTACGACCAGTTGTTCGTCCCGGAGTTCAATGCGGGCGCAATGGAGAACGCAGGCGCGGTGACGTTCCTGGAGGACTACGTCTTCCGCTCCAAGGTGACGCGGGCATCCTATGAGCGTCGCGCCGAGACCGTGCTGCACGAGATGGCGCACATGTGGTTCGGCGACCTCGTCACCATGACGTGGTGGGACGATCTGTGGCTCAACGAATCTTTCGCGACCTTCGCCTCGGTGCTCTGTCAGGCCGAGGCCACTGAGTACACCCAGGCGTGGACCACCTTCGCCAACTCCGAGAAGTCCTGGGCCTACCGCCAAGACCAGTTGCCGTCCACCCATCCCGTCGCCGCCGAGATCCCCGATCTGGCTGCCGTCGAGGTGAACTTCGATGGCATCACCTACGCCAAGGGCGCCAGCGTGCTCAAGCAGCTCGTCGCCTACGTGGGGCTGGAGTCGTTTCTGGCGGGGCTGCGCGACTATTTCCGCGATCACGCGTTCGCCAACGCCACCTTCTCCGATCTTCTTGGCGCACTGGAGAAGTCGTCTGGGCGTGATCTATCGGGCTGGGGCAGGCAGTGGCTCAAAACCACCGGCCTGAACACGCTGCGCCCGGACTTCGACGTCGATGCAGAAGGCACGTTCACCCGGTTCGCCATCTCCCAGGGCGGCGCGGTCCCCGGCGCGGGCGAGACTCGCGTGCACCGGCTCGCCATCGGGGTGTACGACGACGATCCCACGGGCTCAGGCAAGCTGGTGCGCGTCCACCGCGAAGAGCTCGACATCGACGGCGAAAGCACCGACGTCCTTGCGCTGCAGGGAGTTTCGCGCGGCAAGTTCATCTTGGTTAACGACGACGACCTAACGTACTGCTCGGTGCGGCTCGACCAGGAGTCACTGGACACGGTACTGGCGAGGATCGCCGACATCGCCGACCCGCTGCCCCGCACCCTGGCGTGGTCGGCGGCATGGGAGATGACGCGCGACGCGGAATTGAAGGCCCGCGATTTCGTGGCGTTGGTGACCGGCGGAATCCACGCCGAGAGCGAAGTCGGCGTCGCACAGCGACTGCTGCTGCAGGCTCAGGCGGCGCTGAACTCCTATTCGGATCCCGAGTGGGCCAAGAGCACCGGATGGCCCGCATTCGCCGACCGATTACTGGAGTTGGCCCGTGAGTCCGAACCGGGATCGGATCACCAACTGGCGTATGTCAACAGCCTGTGCACGTCGGTGCTGTCGCCGCGCCACGTCGATGCGCTCGAGGCGCTGTTGGACGGCGACCAGGCCGATTCCGGGCTGCCGGGTCTGACTGTCGACACCGACCTGAGGTGGCGGATCGTCGTGGCCCTCGCCGCCTCCGGCCGCATCGACGCCGACAGCGCTGCGAGCCCGTTCATCGATGCCGAGGTGCAACGCGACCCCACCGCGGCGGGCAAGCGTGTCGGCGCCTCCGCATCGGCGGCCCGACCGCAGCCGGAGGTCAAGCAACTGGCCTGGCAGAAGGTGACCGAGGACGACACGCTGCCCAACATCACGGCGCGGGCGATCATCGGTGGGTTCGTCTCCGCCGGGCAGGCCGACTTGCTCAAGCCGTACACGCCGCGGTACTTCGAGGCCATTCCCGGCATCTGGGCGCGCCGATCCAGCGAGGTCGCACAGACAGTCGTCGTCGGGCTGTACCCGTCGTGGGACATCAGCCAGGCGGGTCTGGACGCCGCCGATGCCTTCCTGGCCGGTGAGCTGCCGTCGGCGTTGCGGCGTCTGGTCCTGGAAGGCCGTGCCGGTGTCGAGCGTGCGTTGCGCGCGCGGTTCTTCGACGTCGGCTGATCAACCCGAAACCGCCGTGCCAGTGGGTAGTTCAGGGCTGCTCGGTCGGCCTGCGGAACTGGCAAGAATTCGGTCCGTGGTGAGCGGACACAGCTCGTCAGGCAGACGAGCGAAGTCGCGATGTGAGCGACTGTGGGCTAGGCGGGTGAGATCGCCGCGCTGAGCACGCGCACCGCGCTGATCAACCCGTCGATCAGATTGCCCTCTGCGAACGACGCTGCCGCGGCCGCCACACCCAGCGGTGCTGCCGATTCGCCACCACGTCCCTTGACGCCCGCGCCGTAGACGACCTCGATGGCGTGCTGATCCGGCGAGACCGCCAGCAGCACAGCATTGTCGGGGGTGGGCACCCGAGCGAGCAGTTCGCGGGCCCGGGCAGAAGGGTCGGGTCCGAGGTCGCCGAGGTATACCGCGAATCGGGCCTTCGATGCGCGCGAGCCGTACGTCAACGCGTCGTCGAGGGTCGCCAGGTCCATGATCGGGAACGGATAGTGGACCGACAACTCACCGGGTTCGGTGACGCCGGAGAGCCGACCGCTCGAAGTCTGCGCCCAGCCGTAGGGCAGCTCGGCCGGATCGATCGTCGCGATCCCCGTGCTGTGATCACCACTTGCCACTTGCGCCACCTCCCACAGTGAAGTCCGACGATCCATGTTCATGTCCATGTCCGCCCGGGATCAGTTCGTCCGTCGCCGTCCACAGGATGGGCTCGTGCGTCCAGGGATCCGTCATCTTGTACGTGGCGGGATGCGGTCCCTTGTGCGACCAGATCCACGCGGCGAGCAGCGCGACGACGAGAGCCGGAATGCCGATGAAGTAGGCGAGCACCTCGACAGGGTTCACGATGCAAACCGTATCTCAGCGCCGATCACGCCGCGCCTTCGCCCAGATATCTGACCCAGGCCGGGTCGAGTTCCTTGACGCTGGAGAGCAGTCGCCAGTACTGCCCCTTGGGGGGCAGCGGGGCGCTCCGCAGCGCCCAACCCAACTCGGAGAGCAACTTGTCGGCCTTGCGGTGATTGCAGTTCGCGCAGCAGGCGACGCAGTTCTCCCAGGTGTGCTCGCCGCCTCGACTGCGCGGTACCACGTGGTCGACGGTGTCGGCTTTGCCGCCGCAGTATGCGCACCGGAAGCGGTCGCGGTGCATCAACGCGGCCCGGGTGAGCGGGATGCGGGCGCGGTACGGCACCCGCACGAACGTGCGCAGCCGGATCACCGAAGGCACGGTGATCGCGCGGGTGGCCGAGTGGATCACCGGCCCGGATGGGTCGTCGTGCACGACGTCGGCCTTGCCGCACAGCAACATGATCACCGCGCGGCGCATCGGCAGTGCGGTCAGCGGCTCGTATGTGGAGTTCAGGAGGAGGACCCTGCGTCGGCCCCAGACAGAGCCGGGATCGGAGGAAGGCGGACCGCTGTCGACACGGTGCAGGGACCGTGCAGAAGCGAGCGGAACCGCCGTAGGTGCCCGCCTGCCGGGGCCTTTTGTGCGTTGCGCCATGGAACCTCCGCGGACCAGTGGACCACGGATCCGCAGCCAGCGCACGACAATTTGCGACGTGTTCGCAGGTCAAATCGGTGAACTTCCCGTGACAGGCGTGCGGCTGCCCGCCCCCGACGGTGGGCAGGGACAATGGCGGAGTGACCGAAGTCGAGCAGTCGTTTTACGACGCGGTCGGCGGTGCGGAGACGTTCCACCGCATCGTCGCGCGGTTCTACCTGGAGGTGGCCACCGACGAAGTGCTGCGGCCCCTCTATCCCGATGACGATTTGGACGGCGCAGAGGTGCGGCTGCGCATGTTCCTGGAGCAGTACTGGGGCGGACCTCGCACGTATTCCGACGAGCGGGGTCATCCGCGGCTGCGGATGCGTCACAACCCCTTCCGCATCGGCCTGATCGAGCGCGACGCCTGGCTGCGTTGCATGCACACCGCCGTCGCCTCGATCGACTCAGAGACCATGGACGACGAGCACAGACGGCAGTTGCTGGACTACCTCGAAATGGCGGCGCAGTCGATGGTTAACTCGCCGTTCTGAGGAAGTCGATGAGTTCGTGGTGGGCACGGCGTCATGGCGGCGGACGACTCCAGCTGCAGAGCGTCCCCGAGGGGCACGATGCGGCGATCCACCCCTTGGTGCACCAGGTCGCCACGCAGTTGCCTGCATACGACAGCCGCCGTCTATTTCAGCTGTGCGGCACAATGGGTACACGTGACACAACCCGATCAGCCGTGGTGGTCGAATGCCGTGTTCTACCAGGCCTATCCGCGCTCGTTCTGCGATACCAACGGCGACGGCGTCGGCGACCTGGACGGCGTCACCGAGCAGCTGGACTACCTCAGCCGTCTCGGCATCGACGCCATCTGGCTCAACCCGGTCATGGTGTCGCCGATGGTCGACCACGGCTACGACGTTGCCGACGCGCGCGACGTCGACCCGATATTCGGTGGGATGGCCGCCCTCGACCGCCTGATTGAGGCGGCGCATCGACTCGGGATCAAGATCACGATGGACCTGGTGCCCAACCACAGCAGCTCGAAGCATCCGTGGTTTCTGGCCGCGCTGGCCGCAAGTCCCGGCGGCGACCAACGGAAGCGCTACATTTTCCGAGACGGAACGGGCCCCGGCGGCATCCATCCGCCCAACAACTGGGTCTCGGTGTTCGGCGGACCGGCGTGGACGCGAGTCGTCGAGGCAGACGGCAACCCGGGCCAGTACTACCTACACCTGTTCGACGCCGAGCAGCCGGACCTGAACTGGGAGAATCCCGAGATCGCCGAGGATCTGGAGAAGACTCTGCGCTTCTGGCTGGACCGCGGCGTCGACGGGTTCCGCATAGACGTGGCGCACGGCATGGCGAAACCGCCAGGGCTGCCGGACATGCGGAATCCAGACCTGCCGATGCTGACCCTTGACGACGACGATCCACGGTTCAACCACGACGGCGTCCACGATATACACCGCGGCATCCGAAAAGTGCTCAACGAATACCCGCAAGCCGTGACCATCGGCGAGATCTGGGTCTTCGACAATGAGGACTTCGCCAAATACCTTCGCCCCGACGAGCTTCACCTAGGGTTCAATTTCCGGCTTGTGCGGACCGAGTTCGATGCCCCAGCCGTCCGGGAGGCCATCGAGAACTCTTTGGCCGCAGCCGACCTGGCCGGCTCGCCCCCGACGTGGTGTCTGTCCAACCACGACGTCGAGCGCGAGGTCACCCGCTACGGCGACGGCGCACAGGGCCTGGCCCGGGCGCGCGCGATGGCGCTGGTGATGCTGGCGTTGCCGGGGACGGTGTTCGTCTACAACGGAGAAGAGTTGGGCCTGCCCAATGTCGACGACTTGCCCGACGACGTGCTGCAGGATCCCACCTGGGAGCGTTCGGACCACACCGAACGCGGCCGTGACGGCTGCCGGGTGCCGGTGCCGTGGTCCGGCGACGCACCGCCGTTCGGCTTCTCCACCAATCCTGACACCTGGCTGCCGATGCCACCCGCCTGGACGTCGTTGACGGCCGAGAAGCAGCTGGCCGACGACACGTCGACGCTGGCCCTCTACCGCCGCGCGATTCACTTGCGACGGGAGCAAAAGGAATTGCGCGGAGCAATCACGTGGCTCCAGGAGGCCGAAGGGTCGGTGGCTTTCACCACAGAGGGTGGGCTGACTTGTGTGCTGAACGCGGGAAGCGCGCCCATCAATCTGCCGGATGGCCAGGTGCTGCTGGCCAGCACGCCGTTGACGGGTGGCGCCCTGTCGCCCGACGCGGCCGTGTGGCTGGTTACGAATTGAGTCTCGTCACCAGCTAGATTCGTGCTTCTCGAAATTGGGCGCGCACCTGGTTTCGGACAATCACCGAGGTCACCCTGGAGCATCTGGGGCAGTGCGACCGCAGCACAGTCAGGCCTGAGGTTCTCAAGCCTTGAGAATGGGTGTGAGAGCGGCATCGAGAATTATGTCGTCACGGGTAGCGATCGTGAGGTTGCGACGAAGCGCATGGGCGGCAATGACACGGTCGAACGGGTCTGTGTGCACCCAAGGCAGCCGGCCAGCCAGAATGGTATCTGCAGACTCGATGGCCAACTCCGCAGTACTCATGTCGGCACGCTGACAAGCCACAGCAAGGTGTGAGTATCCAAGAGCACGTTCACGAATCGCCGTTCCCCCAGGCCGCAAGCTCGGCTTCGGGCAGGAGGGCGAGGCGGTTCTTGGCTTCCGTGCTCGTGACGGTTATTTCCGCGATCTCGCCGTAGCGAATTTCGCGCTGATCACGCTAGTCCTATTAGCGTGATTAGCGCAGCAGCAGCGGTTCGTGTCGCCGATAGACCGAACCGAACCGCGCATCGACCCGCAGCCAGGCGGGTGACACCCGCACCCGGACGATCTCGTCACCGGCCACGGTGTCAACATCGAAGTCACCACCTGCCGTCCCCCTGGTGCCAGGAATGAAACCCATTGCCGTCAAGGCGAACACACAGCGCATCGGGACGCCGACGCTGACGCCGTCGGCTTGCGCGCGGACCACTTCGGAGTCCAGCAGCGACGCAGGCGGCCCCTGATTGCTGCGGTGCTCGCGAGCGAGTTCGACGCCGCGCTGCGCCAGATCGAGCACGGCACGGGCCGGGACGTCGTCGAGATGGGCGAAGCCCGATTCCGGCGGCAGGGCGGTGCGCCACGCAGAATCCATCGCGAAACCCGGCTCGACGAACCCGGAGCCGTCGATCGCGGCGAGCCCGCGCGCCAACTGGTCGGCGCCCACCGAAAGGTCGTCGGGTTTGATCCTGCCGTTGACCACCCGGCTCACCAGCACGTCGAAACCCGTTGCTGCCCAAGCCACCAACACGTCTTTGCTACGCGCACGCAATCGAATTACACTCGATTCGTCGAGTCGGACCACGCGGTCGACGAACGTAGCCAGATCGTCGCGCTGCATCGGCGCGAGCCAAAGGCCGCGGTCGCGCTCTAGCGGAGCCACTGCTGCAGATACTCCTTGTGCTCGATCGACAGCCGCACCAGCTTCTGCTCCGTGATGTCGAACGCCGCCAGTTGAGTCTCGGCGATCACCGCGGGCTTGGAATCCGGTGCCGCCGACACCGACCGCACCTCGTAGCCGAGGGTGAAGTCGACCGACCGCAGCCTGTTCACCCACATGCTCACCTGCAGCGGCGAATCCAGCAGCCGCAACTGCCCCTTGTAGGCGATGTGGACGTCGGCGATCAGCAGGCCCACTGTGATGATCTCGGCACCGAATACCGGCGCCAGGAAAGGGATTCGAGCCTGTTCCAGGAGAGTGACCACGGTGGCGTGGTTGACGTGCTGGTACATGTCGATGTCCGACCAGCGCACCGCGACCGGCGTCACGAACGGGTTTGTCACCCGGATACTCCGGTTCCACTCGTCCGCGTCATGCTGCGGATCTGACGCGCCGCCACCGACAGGGTGGCCAGATCGCGTTCGTCGTCGGCGTAGATCTCGCCGAGAGTGCGACGAGCGCGTTCCACCCGCGACCCGTTGGTGTGCTCCCACTCGTCGATCTTCTCTTCACCGCTCTCATCCGGCTCGCCGACAGCAAGCACATCGAAGCACAGCGACCGCAGCGACCCGTAGATGTCATCGCGAATCGCCAAGCGCGCCAACGAATGCCAGCGATCATTGCGCGGCAGCTCCGACACCGCCGTCAGCAGCCCGTCAGCGCCAAGGTGATCCATCAGGGCAAAGTAGGTGTCGGCCACCTCCGCCTCGTCGCGGTCCACGATATCGGCGATGTCGATGACGTCGAGCAGGCTGTACTGGTACAGCCCGGTTGCCACGACGTCGGCCAGATCGGCGGGCACGCCGTGCGAGACGAACTCCGATGTCATCGCGGTGACTATCGTCAGGTCGGCTCCGCGCAACCACTCCGACATCCGCGGCGTCAACATGCGGACCTTCTGTGCGAAGCGGTTGATCTCGGCGCCGACCGCCAGCGGCTGCGGGCGGTAATTGAGCAGCCACCGGCTGGCCCGGTCAATGAGTCGGCGCAGATCAAGCGTCATGCGGTCGGTCACCGCGACCGGCACACCGTCGACGCCCGCGGCCCTGATCCGCTGCCACACTTCGCCGATCGAGAAGATGGCGTCGGTGGCCGCGTAGGTGCGCACCGCGTCTACCGGCCCCACGCCTGCGTCTTCGGTGATCCGGTAGGCGTAGCTGATCCCCGCGGTGTCCACGAGGTCGTTGACCACCATGGTCGTCACGATCTCGCGGCGCAGCTGGTGGCCGCGGATCTCGGTGCCGAAGCGTTCGCGCAGCTGCGTCGGGAAGTACAGCGGCAGCCGGGAGGCGAACACTTCCTGGTCGGGCAGGTCGCTGGCCAGCACGCGGCCTTTCATCGCCAGTTTGACGTGCGCCATCAGGGTGGATAGTTCCGGCGATGTCAAGCCGAGGCCCGCATCGAAGCGGCGCCGGATCTCCTTCTCCGACGGCAGCGCCTCCAGTTCGCGGTTGACCGCCCCGGAGCTGACAAGCTCGGCAATCTGGCGGCCGTGCACGTTGAGCAGGCTCGGCGCGTTGGCTCGGCTGGTGCCCAACAGGTCGTTCTGCTCGGCGTTGTCGGCCAACACCAGAGCGCCCACTTCGTCAGTCATCGACTCCAGCAGCGCGGTGCGGTCGCCTTCACCGACTGTTCCGGCGGTGACGAGCGAGTCGACGAGGATCTTGATGTTCACCTCGTGGTCCGAGCAGTCCACACCCGCGGAGTTGTCCAGGGCATCGGTGTTGATCCGGCCGCCGTTCAAGTCGAACTCGACCCGGCCGAGCGACGTCACGCCGAGGTTGCCGCCTTCGCCGACCACCTTGGCGCGCAACTGATTCCCGTCGATCCGCACGGCATCATTGGCCTTGTCGCCGACGTCGGCGTCGGACTGTATCTCAGCTTTGACGTAGGTGCCGATGCCACCGTTCCATAGCAGGTCCACCGGAGCCTTGAGGACCGCGCGTACGAGGTTGGGCGGTGTGATCTCCAGGACCTCGTCCTTCGCGCCGTCGAGCCCAAGTGCCTGCTGCGCCTGCGGGCTCAACGAGATCGACTTCTGATCGCGACTGAAGATTCCGCCGCCCGCGCTGATCAGCGACTCGTCGTAGTCCTCCCAGCTGGACCGCGGCAGATCGAACAGCCTGCGCCGCTGCGCAAATGACGAGGCGGCATCCGGGTCGGGGTCGATGAACACATGCATGTGGTTGAACGCGGCGACCAGTCGGATGTGCTCGCTCAGCAGCATCCCGTTGCCGAACACGTCGCCGCTCATATCGCCGACGCCGACCACCGTGAAGTCTTCGGTCTGGGTGTCGATGCCCATCTCCCGGAAGTGCCGTTTGACACTTTCCCACGCGCCCTTGGCGGTGATGCCCATGGCCTTGTGGTCGTAGCCCACCGACCCACCCGAGGCGAACGCGTCACCGAGCCAGAAGCCGTAGGATTTCGCAACCTCGTTGGCGATGTCGGAGAACGTCGCGGTGCCTTTGTCTGCGGCCACTACCAGATAGGCGTCGTCGCCGTCGCGCCGGACGACATCCGCTGGGGCCACAACGGCTTTGGTGGCTTTGTCGACATTGTCGGTGACGTCGAGCAGACCCGCGATGAACAGCCGGTAGCACGCAACGCCCTCGGATCGTTGGGCGTCTCTGTCCGTGGCGGGATCGCCGGTGGCCAGCGGCGGGCTCTTGACGACAAAGCCGCCCTTGGCGCCGACCGGCACGATCACGGCGTTCTTCACCGCCTGGGCCTTTACTAGTCCGAGGATCTCGGTGCGGAAATCTTCGCGACGATCCGACCACCGCAACCCACCGCGGGCGACGTTGCCGAAGCGCAGATGCACACCCTCGACCCTTGGCGAGTATACGAAGATCTCGAACTTCGGCCTCGGCAGCGGCAATTCGTCGATGTGCTGCGGATTGACCTTGAACGACAACACGTTCTGTGCCCGCGCCGACCCGTCGCGGGTGACGAAGTAGTTGGTGCGCAACGTGGCCTGGATCATCGACGCGAACGCACGCAGCACACGGTCGGTGTCGAGGCTCACCAGCGCGTCGATATCCGCACTCACCGCCGCGGCAGCGGCCTGCGCGGTGCGGCCACCGTCGGGACTCTCGGGCCCGAACATCGCCTCGAACAGATCGACCAGTGACCTGGCGGTACCCGCGTTGTCGTTGAGCACCGACTCGATGTGACTCTGGCTGTACGGAAAGCCAGCCTGCCGAAGATATTTGGCGTAACCGCGCATCACACCGACCTGCTGCCAGGTGAGTCCGGCCCGCAATACCAGTTCGTTGAACCGGTCGATCTCGGCCCTGGCGTGCCAGATCGCGGTGACAGCGTCGGCGAACCGAGCCGCGGTGCCTTCCTGCTCGTCGGGTTCAGCGATCGGAATGGTCGGGTGCGGTGTGATCTTGAACTGATAGATCCAGACCGGCAGACCGTCTTGCCGCGTGACCGCGAACGGGCGCTCCTCCAGAACGTCGACGCCCATGCTCTGCAGCATCGGCAGCAGACGGCTCAGCGACGCAGACTGACCACCCAGGTACCAGGTGAGCTGCGCCTGACCGTCGGAACCGACCTCGGAGAGCATCAGTTTGACCGAATCGCTGTGCAGCTCTTCGATGATCGCGATGTCATCGATGGCTTCCCTGGGGCTGACCGCCTGCTTGTAAGCCTCGCTGAACGCCGACGCGTAGTGGTCGGCCACCGACGGGCTCAACGAGCCCGCAACATTATCCGGGCCGCTGCGCTCCTGCCCTCCGGTCTGCACCGCACCGGTCAGACGGTCGGCCCAAGTCCGTGCGGCCTCGGTCAGTAAGCCCTGAACACGCGCGCGGTTGGAGGTCCCGGTGTCAACCGAATCGGGCCGCGAGCCAATGGGCAGGCGCACCGTGAAATGAACCAGCGCCCAAGGCGATTCGCTGACCCGCGCGGTGTACTCGATGCTGGTACCACGGAACTCACGCACCAGGATGTCCTGCATTTCCAGGCGAACCGCGGTGGTGTAGCGGTCGCGTGGCAGATACACCAAACAGGAGACAAAATGCCCCAGCTGGTCGGCCCGCAGGAACAGCAGCGCTTTGCGCCGCGACCCGAGGTCGATGACGGCCGTCGCCATGGCCATCATGCGCTGGGCGTCGAGGGCGAAAAGCTCCGAGCGCGGGAAAGTCTGGATGATGTCGAGCAGCATCTGCCCCGGCACGCTCGGATCGTGCTGCGCCAGCCGCAGCGCGGCGCGCACACGCACGGAGATCAGCGGGATCTCCAGCACATTGGCGTTGGTGGCGGCGACGGTGAACAGGCCGACGAACCGGTGCTCGATGGCGTCATCCTTCGCGCCAGCGCCGCCGCTGCCCATCCCCCGGTCGCTGCGCTCACGCACCACCACGATGTAGGGATACGCGCCGTAGCGAAGATAGCTCGGCACTGTGGCCTGGGCGAGGACCAACAGTTCGTCCGAATGCGTCAGCTGGGGCAGGGCGTCGTCGCGGTAGCGCAGCACACCCAGCCTGCTCGACTCCTCGACGCTGGCCTGCCCGTCATGTACCGGGCACCGCTGGTAACCAAGCAGCACGAAGTTTCCCTCGTGCAGCCAGCGCAGCAACGCTGCGACGTCGCTGCGATCAGCGTCGGGAAAATGCCCCGCGTGGTCGGACTCGAGTGCGTCGGCCAGAACCATCAGCGCGGAGTCCATCGCAGGCGCGTCCACCGACACCGCGCGCGCGTCGGCGAGAACGTCGGGAATCATGGCTTGCGCACGTTCCACCGCCGCGGGGTCCACCGACGAAGCCAACTGGATGTGCACCCACGACTCTTGGGTGTTCTCTGCTCGCGTGCGGTCGGTCACGTCCTCGGCGGGCTGGACGTCGATCAGTTCGCCACTGTCGCCGCGATGCACCGCGAATACGGGATTCATCACCGTCAGGTACGCGACACCGAGCCGGTGCAGCAGCACCGTCACCGATTCCATCAGCGTCGGTGCGTGGTCGGTGACCACCTGAATCGCAGGGCCGAAGCCACCGGCTTCATCCGCGCCGTACGTGCGGACCAGGGTGTGGCCTGGACGACGCCGCTTGGCCAATTCGAGGTGGGCGTCCCGCAGTTCGCGCGGGACGTCATCGGCTGACGCCAGCTGGTCGAACGGTCCGGAGTCGACGCTGTCATCGATCTCGAGCGCGTCGCCGTGCGGCCCTCGGTAGGTCTCCCGATACGCCTGGGCGATATTTCCGCGGATAGCCGCACTAGTCGTCATGCGAACGCTCCTGACTCACACCTGCGTACCGACGCTGGTACGCAGGCGACCAGATTAGTTGTGCCTTGTGTCGCTTCGAGGGTCGCTCGCCGGATCAGTCGCGGGTGAGTCTGCGGTGGGTCACCCGGTGTGGGCGAGCAGCTTCTGCGCCGAGCCGTTCGAGTTTGTTCTCCTCGTAGCCGCCGAAATTTCCCTCGAACCAGAACCACTTGGCCTCGTTGGTGTCATCGCCCTCCCACGCCAGGATGTGCGTGCAGGTGCGATCCAGGAACCAGCGATCGTGCGAGATCACGACCGCGCAGCCGGGGAACTTCTCCAACGCGTTCTCCAACGAGCTGAGAGTTTCGACGTCGAGGTCGTTGGTGGGCTCGTCGAGCAGGATCAGATTGCCGCCCACTTTGAGCGTGAGCGCCAGGTTGAGCCGGTTGCGTTCACCGCCGGAGAGCACCCCGGCCGGCTTCTGCTGGTCAGGGCCCTTGAAACCGAACGCCGACACGTAGGCGCGGGACGGCACCTCGTTCTGGCCGACCTCGATGTAGTCGAGTCCGTCGGACACGACCTCCCACACATTCTTCTTGGGATCGATCTGTGACCGGCCCTGGTCGACGTAGCTGAGCTTGACGGTCTCGCCCACCTTCACGACGCCGCTGTCGGGCTGCTCCAGGCCGACGATGGTCTTGAACAGCGTGGTCTTTCCGACACCGTTGGGCCCGATCACCCCCACGATGCCGTTGCGCGGCAGCGTGAACGACAGGTCCTTGATGAGGGCGCGCCCTTCGAAGCCCTTGTCCAAATGTTCGACCTCGACGACGATGTTGCCCAACCGGGGACCGGTAGGGATCTGGATCTCCTCGAAGTCGAGCTTGCGCGTCTTCTCCGCCTCGGCCGCCATCTCCTCGTAGCGCCCCAGCCGTGCCTTGTTCTTGGCCTGCCGCGCTTTGGCGCCTGAGCGCACCCAGGCGAGCTCCTCCTGCAGCCGCTTGTGCAGTTTGGCGTCCTTGCGGCCCTGCACGGCGATGCGCTCGGCCTTCTTCTCCAGGTAGGTGGAGTAGTTACCTTCATAGGGGTAAGCGCGGCCGCGGTCGAGTTCGAGGATCCACTGGGCGACGTTGTCCAGGAAGTAGCGGTCGTGGGTGACGGCCAGGATGGCGCCCTCGTAGCTGGCCAGGTGCTGCTCGAGCCACTGCACGCTCTCGGCGTCGAGGTGGTTGGTCGGCTCGTCGAGCAGCAGCAGATCGGGCTTGGACAGCAGCAGCTTGCACAGCGCGACTCGCCGCTTCTCGCCGCCGGAGAGGTGGGTGACCGCCTCGTCGGGCGGCGGGCAGCGCAGCGCGTCCATCGCCTGTTCCAGTTGCGAGTCGATGTCCCACGCGTCGGCGGCATCGAGCTCTTCCTGGAGCTTGCCCATCTCGTCCATCAGCTCGTCGGTGTAGTCGGTGGCCATGAGTTCGGCAACCTCGTTGAATCGGTTGAGCCTGGCCTTGATCGGAACGCCGTCCTCGACGTTCTCGCGCACGGTCTTCTCTTCGTCCAGCTTCGGTTCCTGCATGAGGATGCCGACCGTCGCACCTGGTGCGAGGTACGCGTCGCCGTTGTTGGCCTTGTCCAGCCCCGCCATGATCCGCAAGACGCTCGACTTGCCCGCCCCGTTGGGGCCGACGACGCCGATCTTGGCTCCTGGGAGGAAGTTCAGGTTGACGTCGTCGAGAATGACTTTGTCGCCGTGCGCCTTGCGGACCTTCTTCATCGTGTAGATGAACTCAGCCATTCCTGGGTGTGCCTTTCGACGTCTGCGGGTGATGCTCGCGAACCATCCTAGGCCCGCCGAGTTGGCGTCACGCCGACAGTGTCAGCAGCTCCGGGCTGTCGGCGTCGGACGGATCTACGGTTTCGCCGTCCTCTGGCGGCGTGTCGGCGGGCTCGCCGAGAGGCTGCGCGGGTGTGAGCTTCTCGATGCGCGCGATGTATCTCGACAGATCGGGTCCGGCAGCGGTGGCGCGGAGCTCCACCGACGAGCGGCGCACGCCCTCGCGGTCGTGGTACTCACTGGTGTAGACGTGGCCTGACACGATGACCGCGTCACCCTTGCCCACGCTGGCGATGACGCCGGTGCCGAGCCTGCCCCAGCAGTTGACGGACAGGAAGAGGGAGTTACCGGGCTCCCACTCGCCGTCGGCGCTGCGCCTGCGCGTGTTGCTGGCAATCCGGAATTTGACGACGTCCTGGTTGCCGATGTGGTGACGCGTCGGCGCGGTCACGATTCTGCCGACGACGGTCAGCGGAGTTTCGAACATGGCGGGGTTTCCCTTCTCGTGTGTTGACGCGGTGCACGCGCCGGTGGGCGGGAGCGAAGCGACGGGGAATCGTCTCGAGCCTGCCGACCAGCGCTGCACCGCGAGTGCTGACACCATTGACCGCGTTACCGGTGACAAACCTGGCCCGTCGGACGCCAGCCAGCACCATGCCCTGTGGATGAGAGTGGAGCTGTGGAAACTCGCGATACTGACGGCGTCGTCGGAATCACGCCTACAGTCGGAGTGCTCAACGCCGACGGCGCACTCGGTGCCGGCGAATCTTTCGATGGCGTAACGCTTTTCGCGCCGCATCTGCACGCGGCCAATATCACGCTCACAGCAATGGTCGACACCTCGCCCCGGCGCTGGCCGGCCGACACCCGGTTCGCCGCACCGCCACAACCCGTCGTCGCGGTGCCGTCGACACTGCCTGACCTCGACGACGACTGGCGTACGGCGTTCGACAGCGCTGTCAAGCGACTAGCGGCCGAGGGGGCTCGCATCGTGCCCACCGACCTCGACCCGGCCGCCCCCCTGCTCGACGACGGCACCGACGCGTTGTTGGTGCCGACCGCGACCGCACTGGTGGGCCTGTGCGCCGTGTCGGTGGCGGCGAGCGGTTCCGTGGCTGCCCAATTCGGCGT
This sequence comes from Mycobacterium sp., assembly GCA_051306175.1. Taxonomy (GTDB): domain Bacteria; phylum Actinomycetota; class Actinomycetes; order Mycobacteriales; family Mycobacteriaceae; genus Mycobacterium. The sequence goes on from JBPPMS010000142.1 coordinate 67,192, forward strand.
TACGGTGCTGGCCCGGGAATTCGACGATGCGGTCGCCTTCGATATCGCGGCGTTGCTGTCCGAAGAGGCGCCGCCGCACGACGTCTGGCCGTTGGCCGGTGCCCTCGCCGTCGAGCTGGTGGTGTTCGGCGCACACCTGCGCGGCGGGGCACTCGCCTTCCAGCTCACCGATCTGGGCGCGCGGTGGGCTGGCGAAATCCGAACGGCTCCACGCTACCGGATGACCGTTCTCGACACAGTGCCACCCAAGCCCGCGGTCGAACGCGTCGCGACCGGGGGCACGGCGCTGCTCGGGCACCGGTGGCTGTTGTCGCCCGCCGCCCTCGGCGCGTTCCTGGCGGCGCTTCCCGCACCGATGCAGCTAGGCAAGGTCGAATGCGACGACGACACCTGGCGTACCGGATTCGGCTGCGACAGCTCCGCGGCCACCGGCCCAGATATCAGCAACTACGGCAGCTGGCCTGACGCGGTGGCAGCGGGTGCGGTGGGCTGAGCCCGCACCGAGGAGCGTGGTTGCCCGGAACGTCTTCCACAACGACGGTCTTCCACAACGACGGCCTTCCACGACGACGGTCTTCCACGACGACGGTCCGGCGCTTTCGGAGCTCAGCGACGCGCATCGCGCCTCGCCATCTCGGCAAGCATGTTGTTGTAGGCAACCAGTTCTTCGTCGTGGTCACGGTCGGCTGCGCGATCGAGTCGCTTGGCAGTGCGGTCGTCGGTGCGTCGCCACTGGATGAACAGGGCAAGCAGCACGACCACCAACGGGATCTCGCCCGCCGCCCAGGCGATGCCGCCGCCGAGGCGTTGATCGCCCAGCAGATCGGTGTGCCACGGAAGTTGTAGCGACCGGTAGAACGATTCGCCGAGAACGGTTTTGCTACCCATCAGCAGCACCCCGAAGAACGCGTGCAGGGGAATCGATGCGAACACCATGCCGAGCTTGCCCAGCGGGGGTAGGGGGCGCGGGGTGGGGTCGATCCCAATGACC
>JBPPMS010000143.1:0-13357 GCA_051306175.1 Mycobacterium sp.
CTCCTGCCCTCCGCAGATTGCATTCCCGGGTCGCTGCGCTCCTGCCCTCCGCAGATAGCATTGGTCGCGTTCGACATCCCCTAGCCGAAAGAGTTCGCGATGAGCGCCGCAGCCAGCCCCGCCCCCGCAGCCCCGATCCGGGTCGCTGCCGGGACCACCGCGGCCGCCGCGGTGCGCGAAGCCGGCCTGCCGCAACGCGGCGAGCCTGACGTGATCGTCGTGGTCCGCGACATCGACGGAAAACTCCGCGACCTCAGCTGGACGCCGGAATTCGACGCCGACGTCGTCCCCGTCGCCGCCAACACCGAGGACGGACGTAGCGTCATCCGACACTCGGCCGCCCACGTCTTGGCTCAGGCGGTGCAAGATCTGCACCCGCAGGCCAAGCTCGGGATCGGCCCGCCTATCACCAACGGCTTCTATTACGACTTCGACGTCCCTGAGGCCTTCACTCCCGAGGATCTGACGAAGCTCGAGAAGAAGATGAAGCAGATCATCAAGGATGGTCAGCTGTTCTCGCGGCGGGTCTACGAATCCAAGGACGAAGCGCGTAAGGAACTCGCAGTCGAGCCCTACAAGCTCGAGCTCGTCGACGACAAGTCCGGCGACCCCGAGATCATGGAAGTGGGCGGCCCAGAATCAGACGGGGAGCTGACCGCTTACGACAATCTCAATCCCCGCACCAAAGAACGGGTTTGGGGTGACCTGTGCCGCGGCCCGCACATCCCGACCACTCGCTACATCCCGGCGTTCAAGCTGACGCGCAGCTCGGCGGCGTACTGGCGCGGTGACCAGGCGAACGCCAGCCTGCAGCGCATCTACGGCACCGCGTGGGAGTCGCAGGAGGCGCTCGATACCCACCTCGCCCTCGTCGAGGAGGCGCAGAAGCGCGACCATCGCAAGCTGGGCACCGAACTCGACCTGTTCAGCTTCCCCGACGAAATCGGCTCGGGCCTGGTGGTGTTCCACCCGAAGGGCGGCATCGTGCGCCGCGAGCTCGAGGACTATTCGCGCCGCAAGCACATCGAGGCGGGCTACGAATTCGTCAACACCCCGCACATCACCAAGGCGGACCTGTTCCACACGTCTGGGCACTTGGACTGGTATTCCGACGGCATGTTCCCTCCGATGCAGGTCGACGCCGAGTTCAACGAGGACGGCACGGTCCGCAAGCCCGGCCAGGATTACTACCTCAAGCCGATGAACTGCCCGATGCACTGCCTGATTTTCCGGTCGCGCGGACGGTCATACCGCGAACTTCCGTTGCGGCTCTTTGAGTTCGGCACCGTGTACCGCTACGAGAAGTCAGGTGTGGTGCACGGGTTGACCCGTGCCCGTGGTTTCACGATGGACGACTCGCACATCTACACCACCCGGGAGCAGATGCGCGAAGAGCTGGCGTCGCTGCTGAGCTTCGTCATCGATCTGCTCGGCGACTACGGCCTGGACGACTTCTACCTGGAACTGTCCACCCGAGACCCGAAGAAGTCCGTTGGCCCCGATGAGATCTGGGAAGAAGCCACCACCACGCTCGCCGAGGTGGCCGCGGACTCCGGGCTGGAACTGGTGCCCGACCCGGGCGGCGCCGCGTTCTACGGACCGAAGATCTCGGTCCAGGCCCGTGACGCGCTGGGACGCAGTTGGCAGATGTCCACCATCCAGCTGGATTTCAACTTCCCGGAGCGTTTTGATCTGGAGTACGCCGCCTCCGACGGAACCCGGAAACGGCCCGTGATGATCCACCGCGCGCTGTTCGGGTCGATCGAGCGGTTCTTCGGCATCCTCACCGAGCATTACGCGGGCGCGTTCCCGGCGTGGTTGGCGCCGGTGCAGGTGGCGGCCATACCCGTGGCCGACGGACACGCCCCATATCTGGAAGATGTTGCCGCACAGCTGAAGTCGCGCGGTGTCCGAGTCGAGGTGGACGCCAGCGACGACCGGATGGCCAAGAAGATCGTCAACCACACCAGCCAGAAGGTGCCTTTTATGTTGCTCGCGGGTGACCGCGACGTGGCGGCGGGCGCGGTGTCGTTCCGGTTTGGCGACCGCGGCCAGATTAACGGGGTTCCGCGCGATCAGGCGGTGAACACCATCGTGTCGTGGATCGAAGCTCGCCGAAACCTGGCGCCCACAGCGGAACTGGTGACGGAGGGCCTTGAAGGGTTGAGTCTCAGGTGAACGACGAGAGGGCGGGGGACCTCGACAAACAGCTGATTGATCGGGGTACCGGCGATCCGGATCACCTGCAGCGGTTGTGGACTCCGCACCGGATGAGCTACATCGCAGAATCGCCGATGAAGAATATTCCACAGGGTGGCTCGGCGGCGTCCAAGGAGCCGTTCACCGACATCCCGAATATGGCCGATGAAGACGGCCTCGTCGTGGCGCGCGGCGAACTCGTGTACGCGGTGCTTAACCTGTACCCGTACAACCCGGGTCACCTGATGGTGGTGCCGTACCGTCGCGTCGCTGAGCTCGAAGACCTCACCGTCGCCGAGACCAGCGAACTGATGGCCTTCGCGCAGAAGGCGATTCGCGTCATGAAGGCAGTGTCCAAACCGCACGGCTTCAACGTCGGGCTCAACTTGGGCCACTCGGCGGGCGGATCGCTGGCTGAGCACCTCCATCTGCACGTGGTGCCGCGCTGGGGCGGTGATGCGAACTTCATCACCATCATCGGCGACACCAAGGTGATCCCGCAGTTGCTGAGGGATACCAGGGCTCTGTTGGCCTCGGCGTGGGAGGCCCATTCCAGCGCGAAGGGGGATGCCCGATGAGCGACTTCTACCTGATGACCCGGGCGGCCTACACGAAGCTCAGCAGACCGGTAGCCCGAGGCGCGCTGAAGTTGGGCTTCACCCCCGACAGCATCACCATCATCGGCACCGCGGGCTCGGTGCTGGCTGCGTTGACCCTGTTCCCCATGGGTCAGCTGTTCTGGGGCTGGGTCGCGGTGTGGTTCTTCGTTCTCGCCGACATGCTCGACGGCGCAATGGCACGCGAACGCGGCTACGGCACACGATTCGGCTCGGTGCTCGACGCCACCTGCGACCGGATCGGCGACGGCGCGATCTTCTGCGGCCTGCTGTGGTGGGCGGCCTTCGGCCTGCACGACGCCTCGCTGATGGTGGCCACCCTGATCTGCCTCGTCACATCACAGGTGATCTCTTACATCAAGGCGCGTGCGGAGGCCAGTGGTCTGCGAGCCGACGGCGGCGTCATCGAAAGGCCAGAGCGGCTGATCATCGTGCTCCTGGGAGCCGGATTGTCCGACTTGCCGTTCTTCCCGCTACCCTGGATGCTATCGGTCGCGATGTGGTTACTCGTGGTCGCCAGCGTGGTGACGCTGGCCCAGCGGGTGCACGCGGTGCGGACCTCGGAAGGGGCGATGGACCCGATCGAACACCAGCCCATCGAGCCCAAAGGCAAAGACTCGTGATCGACCGCGAGCAGTTGACCGATTGGGGTTACGCCGCAGGGTGGCGGCTGGTGCGCGCGATGCCGGAGTTCGCCGCGCGCAACACATTCGACGCAGGTGCCCGCTACGCCGCGCGTGGCGGCGGCCCCGAGCAGCTGCGCAAGAACTTGGCGCGGGTGACCGGTGTACCGCCGCTTGCGGTGCCGGATTCGCTGATCCGTGCTTCGCTTGCCTCTTATGCGCGCTACTGGCGGGAGGCATTCCGGCTACCCAGAATGGATCTTCCCGCGGTCGCCCGCCGCCTCGACGAGGTGTTCATCGGGAAGGAGATGCTGCTGGTCGACAAGGACGCAGGCCGGGGCGCCATCTTCGCGCTGCCGCACAGCGGCAACTGGGATCTGGCGGGTGTCTGGCTCGCGCACACCCACGGCAGCTTCGCCACGGTCGCCGAACGCCTCAAGCCGGAATCGTTGTACAAGCGCTTCCTCGACTTCCGCGAGAGCCTCGGCTTCGAGGTGTTTCCGCTATCCGGCGGTGAGCGCCCGCCGTTCGAGGCGCTGGCGGAACGGCTGCGCGACAACAAGTTCATCTGCCTGATGGCCGACCGTGATCTCACCCGCAGCGGCGTGGAGGTGGATTTCTTCGGCGAGCGCACCCGCATGCCCGCAGGGCCGGCGAAGCTGGCTATCGCCACAGGTGCACCGCTGCACCCCGCGCATGTTTACTACGACGGAAACGACTGCGTGACCAAGTTTTACGACGCGCTGGACACCAGTTCCGGCGATGTCGCCACCGTCACCCAGGCGCTGGCCGACCGATTCGAAGAAGGGATCGCGGCCCATCCCGAGGACTGGCACATGCTGCAGCCGCAGTGGATCGCCGACCTGCCGGAGCACCGTCGCGTCAAGCTCCAGGGCGGCACCTGATGACGCCCGGGGATCGCTGATGCGAATCGGGATGGTGTGCCCGTACTCGTTCGACGTCCCCGGGGGCGTGCAGTCCCATGTGCTGCAACTGGCCGAGGTGGTGCGCGGCTACGGACACGACGTCAGCGTCCTGGCCCCGTCGTCACCTCATGTCGACCTGCCGGAGTACGTCGTCTCCGGCGGCAAGGCCATCCCGATCCCGTACAACGGGTCGGTGGCCCGGCTCCGCTTCGGGCCCGCTGCTCACCGCGCCGTGAAGAAATGGCTCAGTGAGGGTGAGTTCGATGTGTTGCACCTGCATGAGCCCAACGCGCCCAGCCTGTCGATGCTCGCCCTGCAGGCGGCCGAGGGGCCCATCGTCGCGACCTTTCACACGTCCACCACGAAATCGCTGACGCTGTCGGTGTTTCAGGGCATTCTGCGGCCGTATCACGAGAAGATCGTGGGCCGGATCGCGGTGTCGGATCTGGCGCGGCGTTGGCAGATGGAGGCGTTGGGGTCCGACGCGGTGGAGATTCCTAACGGAGTGGACGTCGCCGCACTGGCGGACGCGTCACCTCTGCCCGGCTATCCCCGGGCGGGCAAGTCGGTGTTGTTCCTCGGGCGCTTCGGCGAGCCGCGGAAGGGGATGTCGGTGCTGCTCGCGGCTCTGCCTCAGGTGGTGGAGCGCTATCCCGATCTGGAGGTGTTGATCGTCGGCCGCGGTGATCAGGACGAATTGCGCGAAGAGGCAGGCGAATTCGCGTCACACCTGTGCTTCCTGGGCCAGGTCGACGACCGACAGAAGGCAGCGGCGCTGCACAGCGCGGATGTGTACTGCGCGCCGAACATCGGCGGCGAGAGCTTCGGCATCGTGCTGGTGGAGGCGATGGCCGCGGGCACTGCGGTGGTGGCCAGCGACCTGGACGCGTTCCGCCGGGTCCTGCTCGACGGGGCAGCGGGACGCCTGGTCACGGTCGACGACCCCGAAGCGCTGGCGGCAGGACTGATCGACACGCTGTCCGACGAGGCGCTGCGGCAGAGCTACATCAGCGCGGCTTCGGACGCGGTCCGCCGCTACGACTGGTCCGTGGTGGCTTACCAGATCATGCGCGTGTACGAGACGGTCGCGGGATCGGGGACCAAGGTAGAGGTCGCGTCATGACGTGGGCAGCGTCGTGACGTGGGTGATAGTGGCGTCCGCGGTTGCGCTGGTCGCGCTGCTGCTGCTGGCCACCTGGGCGTATCAGACTGCCACGCGACTAGACCGGCTGCACGTCCGCTACGACCTGTCGTGGCAGGCCCTGGATGCCGCGCTGGCGCGTCGCGCGGTGGTGGCACGCGCAGTGGCCACCGACGCATACGGGCCGGGAACCCCCGCGGCCCGGCGGCTGGCGTGGCTGGCCGACGCCGCCGAGCGGGCTTCACGGACGCGCCGCGAAGTGTGCGAGAACGAGCTGACCTCTGAAATCGGGCAGGTGGACCCGGCTCTGCTGCCGACCCCGCTGATCGCCGAACTGGCCGACGCCGAAGCGCGGGTGCTGCTGGCGCGGCGCTTCCACAACGACGCCGTTCGCGACACTCTTTCGCTGCGGGAACGACGGGCGATCCGCTGGCTGCGCCTCGGTGGGACCGCGCCACTCCCGACGTATTTCGAGATCGTCGAGCGCCCCGAACTGACGCTGCCCGGGGAACAGCGCAGAACCGGCCCGCGCACGTCGGCGCGGGTGGTCCTGCTCGACGAACTGGGCACGGTCCTCCTGTTCTGTGGGTCCGATCCGGCCAGCACAGTGCGCGAACCGCCCCGCTGGTGGTTCACCGTCGGCGGGGAGGTCGACGAGGGCGAACAACTGAGGGCCGCCGCCTGCCGCGAACTGGCGGAGGAGACCGGGCTCAGGGTTGCACCGGAGCACATCATCGGGCCGGTGTGGCGGCGCGAGGCCGTGATCAACTTCAACGGCGCGGTGATCCGCAGCCACGAATACTTCTTCGTTCATCGGACCGACCGGTTCGAGCCGTCCGACGTCGCCCGCACGCCACTGGAAATGCGCTATATCCACGGTCACCGCTGGTGTGACGCAGACGACATCCACGCGCTGGTGGCGGGGGGTGAGGCGGTTTATCCGGTGCAGTTGGCGGAGCTGTTGCCGCAGGCCCACCGGCTGGCGACGGCGCCGGGGGGACATGCCAGCGTGGGCGACCCGCAGCAGGCACTCGCCATCCGTTGACCGCTCCGAAAATTCTCGCTGGGCCGACCACTAGAATGGAGGAGTTGCACGGTGAAAGTGAGGCAGACGTGAATTCCCCAGCACCTGGACTCAACGGTCAGACCGGGACCGCAAGAGTTAAGCGGGGCATGGCCGAGATGCTCAAGGGCGGCGTCATCATGGACGTCGTCACCCCTGAGCAGGCCCGCATCGCCGAAGGCGCGGGCGCTGTGGCCGTGATGGCACTGGAACGCGTGCCCGCCGACATCCGCGCTCAGGGCGGCGTGTCGCGGATGAGCGACCCCGACATGATCGAAAGCATTCTCTCCGCCGTCTCTATCCCGGTGATGGCCAAGGCCAGGATCGGCCATTTCGTGGAGGCGCAGATTCTGCAGAGCCTCGGCGTCGACTACATCGACGAGTCCGAGGTGCTGACGCCCGCCGACTACACCAACCACATCGACAAGTGGAAGTTCACCGTGCCGTTCGTGTGCGGCGCCACCAACCTGGGCGAGGCCTTGCGCCGCCTCACCGAGGGCGCGGCGATGATCCGCTCCAAGGGTGAGGCAGGCACCGGCGACGTGTCGAACGCGACCACCCATATGCGCAAGATCGGCGGCGAGATCCGCAGGCTCACCTCGTTGAGCGAAGACGAGCTGTTCGTGGCGGCCAAGGAGATGCAGGCAACCTACGACCTGGTGGTCGAGGTGGCCCGGGCCGGCAAGTTGCCGGTGACGCTGTTCACCGCGGGCGGAATCGCGACCCCGGCCGACGCGGCGATGATGATGCAGCTCGGTGCCGAGGGCGTGTTCGTCGGTTCGGGCATCTTCAAGTCCGGCAACCCCGCCGAACGGGCCGCGGCGATTGTCAAGGCCACCACCTTTTACGACGACCCCGACGTGTTGGCCAAGGTGTCGCGCGGACTCGGCGAGGCCATGGTCGGCATCAACGTCGAGGACATTGCGCAGCCGCACCGCCTCGCCGAACGCGGCTGGTAAGAGGTGTCGATGAGCGCTTGCGCGACGAGCAGACGACACTAGCGTGGCGATTGAGCAGATTCTCGATCTCGAGCAGCTTGAGGTCAATATTTTCCGCGGCCACGTCCACGACGATGCGCCAGGACTGAACAACCGCACCTTCGGCGGACTGGTGGCCGGTCAGTCACTGGTTTCCGCTGTGCGCACCGTAGATCCTCGATTCATCGTGCATTCGCTGCACGGATACTTCCTCCGCCCGGGGGACCCCAAGGCGGCTGCGGTTTACCTCGTAGAGCGCCTGCGTGAGGGAGGTTCGTTCGTCACCCGACGGGTCAATGCGATTCAGCACGGCGAGACGATCTTCTCGATGTCTGCGTCGTTCCAGAGTGACCAGAGCGGCATCGAACACCAGGACGAGATGCCCGTCGGCCCCGGCCCGGACGACTTGGAGGAGTTCCGGGCGCTGAGGCTGTTCAAAGACGAGGGGTTCCGGCAGTTCGAGGAGTGGGACCTGCGCATGGTGTCACGCGAGCAGCTGGAGAAGACCCCGGGTAAGGCGTCGCAGCAGCGGGTGTGGTTCCGCCACCGCGACCCACTGCCCAACGATCCGGTGCTGCACATCTGCGCACTGGCCTACATGAGCGACCTCACGCTGCTGGGTTCGGCGCATGTGAACCACCCGCGCGAGTGGGACCATCTGATGGTGGCGTCGCTGGATCACGCATTGTGGTTCATGCGCCCGTTCCGCGCAGACGAGTGGTTGCTGTACGACCAGTCCTCGCCGTCGGCATGCGCGGGCCGGTCCTTGACGCAGGGCAAGATCTTCAACCAGTACGGCGAGATGGTCGCTGCTGTCATGCAGGAGGGGCTGACCCGCTACCAGCGCGGCTACAGCCCGGAACCCGCGCAGCCGAAGTGAGCGCGCCCCGGATCGGGGTGCTCGCACTGCAGGGGGACACCCGCGAACACCTCGCCGCGCTGACAGCCGCAGGCGCCGAAACCGGAACCGTCCGCCGCGCAGCCGAACTCGCGGCCGTCGACGGGCTCGTCATACCAGGCGGCGAATCGACCACCATGAGCCATCTGCTGCGTGAGTTCGAGCTGCTGGAACCGTTGCGGGCGCGCTTGGCCGACGGCTTGCCTGCCTACGGATCCTGCGCCGGGATGATCCTGCTGGCCACCGAGATCGTCGACGCCGGGGTGCCCGGCCGCGAGGCGTTACCGCTGCACGGAATCGATATGACAGTGCGGCGCAACGCTTTCGGCAGGCAAGTCGACTCGTTCGAAGAGGACATCGCGTTCGAGGGACTGGACGGCACCGTGCACGCGGTGTTCATCCGCGCGCCGTGGGTCGAGCGCGTCGGCGCGGGAGTCGAGGTGCTGGCACGTGCCGCGGGCCATCCCGTCGCCGTCCGGCAGGGCCGGATGCTCGCGACGGCGTTTCACCCCGAGGTGACCGGCGACCGGCGTGTGCACCAGTTGTTCCTCGACATGCTCTGAGCTCGCCGGCGGGTGACTTTCGGGACCGAGTGTTAGATGTCAGGATGCGCTCACCGGATCCGATTCATGTCACCGGCAACATGAGCACTTGGTTGTTGCCGCCGTCGTTGAAGTACACCGCGACAGTGGCGTCGACGGCCACCCCATACGGCCTATTGGGTCGGCAGCCTGGTCGTCGCTGCACAGCACGAGCTCGATGCGGTGACCCGCGGCGAAGCGTCGAGCATTGGGCACCAACGGAATTCGGTACTCGACCTGCGTGCCGAGAGGAACCGCCGTCGCCGATGTGCTCGGCAGCACGGGCGCTCCTGGTGCGCTGGCCGCCTCGTCCACCTCACGCAGGCTCGCCCGCAACCAGCCTGCGGTGACTTCCTCGACCGTGCCGTCAGGGGCGACGTCGCGCAGCACGGCGATCCACGCGGTGTCCATGGCCGTGGCCGATGCGCACAGTCGCAGTTCGGCATCGCCGACGACGTCGAGGTCTGCCTCCAGGGGCGCACTGGTCCAGGTCAATTGGTGTGGCGGATCGATCGGGCTGGCCTTGGCGCGGTTGAGGCCCGCGCCGAGCACCATGTAGTCGCGGGAGCCGGGGCCGCCTTCGTCGCTGGACAGTTCACCGTCGGCGCGCAGTGCCAGCTCGCAGTGTGTCGCTGCGGGTGGCCACGATTCGGCGGTGTGCCACGTGTCTGCGCCGGCGCCTGGCAGCGCTAGCGGATTGCCGGACCGTCCATGATGCCGGTGTCGGCACCCTTGAGCCAGTGGTCGTACCAGGCCAGCGCTTCGTGGTGCAGGCTTTCCCATGGCCACGTCAACCCGAACTTGCCGAGCAGGCCCATCCGCACATTCGGGTTGTCCGTCAGCGCCTTCCACGCCGTGAACGTGGATGGCAGGTGCAGCGGGACGTTCTCCCAATCGCAGCCCAGATAGACGGGGATGTCGATATCCGCCAACAGCGGCAGCACGTTGCGTGTTTCCCACCAGTCGTCGCGCAGGGGGTGCTTGACCATGGTGTCGAGCCAGAGGTCGTCCCACGGGCGGGGGTCGTGCGGCAGTTTGAGCAGCCCGCGCATCATCGTGACCGCTGCTTCGTTGCGCTGGCGAGTCCGTGGTGGGATGCGGCGTCGTACAGATCGGCCGTCACCGCGACGGGGAAGATCGCCTTGAGGTGGGGTGGACGCTCGACGGCTGCCTCCAGCTGCGTCATCGCGAAGTAGCTGATGCCGATCATGCCGACGTTGCCGTCGCACCACGGTTGGGCTGCGGCCCATTCGACCAGGTCGTACATGTCCTGGCGTTCCTGCGGGTCGAAGAACCCGAACGTGCCGCCGGAGCCGCCCGTGCCGCGCAGGTTGGCGATGACGTGGACCTATCCGCGCGGGACCCAGAAGTCTGTGGCGCCCGCTTCGATGAAGCCGGCGGGTGCGCCCAGGTCCTGCATCTGGCGGGGATAAGGCGACGCGGCGATCAAGGCCGGGTACCGGCCGTCGGCATCGGGGCGGTGGACGTCGGCGAGAAGCGCGACACCGTCGCGCATGGGCACCCGGGTGTTGTCGTCGCGGCGCATCCCGAACTGCGGCTGACTGAGATTGCGGTATTGCCGGCCGGTGGTCTGCGGGCCGTTGAGCCGGCGTTCTTTGGTGGGCATAGTCTCACGATACGATGAAACTAGTCTCAATTCAAGAGGAATTTCACGCATTGGTGAGACTCATCGTGTTCGCGGTGTAGGCGTGTTAGGACTCCTGGCATGCGGATGAGAGCGATGGTCCTCGGTGCGGCAGCGGCGATGGTGTGCGTCGCATGCGATGTCGGGCCGTAGGCGACACCTGCCCAGACGGCATCCTCCACGTCGACGACCACGTCGACGTCGGTACTGGCGTCGCCTACGGCCGAACCGGCCTCCGACGCGCTGATGCCCTCGGTGGTCTGTATGAACCTGCAGGACGCTCAGAATTTGATCCAGGAGCACGGGGTCTTCTTCTCCCGCAGTGAGGATGCCACCGGCCAGGCCCGCGAGCAGCTCATGGACCGCAACTGGATCGTGGTGGCGCAGCGTCCCGAGGCCGGGACCCCCATCGGCGAGGGTGATGCCGTGCTGTCGGTCGTCAAAGTGGGCGAACCGAACGACTGCTGACCGGGGGAATGTTCCGGCGGGCAAATCGGGTGCACGTAGACTCGTCGGGCGGAGCGTCAGGCAAAGAAAGAGGTAACGCGCGTGAGCGGCCATTCCAAGTGGGCAACCACGAAGCACCAGAAGGCCGTCAAGGACGCGCGTCGCGGCAAGGAATTCGCCAGGCTGATCAAGAACATCGAGGTCGCCGCCCGGACCGGCGGCGGTGATCCGGGCGGCAACCCGACGCTGTACGACGCCATCCAGAAGGCGAAGAAGACATCGGTGCCCAACGACAACATCGAGCGGGCGCGCAAGCGCGGCGCGGGTGAAGAGGCGGGCGGCGCCGACTGGCAGACCATCACCTACGAGGGTTACGGGCCCAACGGCGTCGCGATTCTCGTCGAGTGCCTTACCGACAACCGCAACCGGGCCGCCGGTGAAGTGCGTGTCGCGATGACCCGGAACGGCGGCAACATGGCCGATCCGGGCTCGGTGTCCTATCTGTTCACCCGCAAAGGTGTGGTCACGCTCGAGAAGAACGGTCTGACCGAGGACGATGTACTGACTGCCGTCCTCGAGGCAGGCGCGGAGGACGTCAACGATCTGGGCGACAGCTTCGAGATCATCTCGGAGCCAACGGATCTGGTGGCTGTGCGCACCGCTTTGCAGGACGCGGGCATCGACTACGACTCCGCCGAGGCCAGCTTCCAGCCGTCGGTGACGGTGCCTGTCGACGTCGACGGCGCCCGCAAGGTGCTCAAACTGATCGACGCGCTGGAAGACAGCGACGACGTGCAGGACGTGTTCTCCAACGTCGACATCTCCGACGACGTTGCCGCTGCTCTCGACGACGATTAGCTGCTCTGTTTACGATTGCCTCCCAGACCTACGGTGAGGGGGCGGCGTGGTACTGGTTCGGGATGCGAACGGGTTGACGTGGTCGGTGCGGCGCAAATGGTGGCCGTTTCCCGATCTGACCGACATATTCGAGGACGACTTCTTCGCCTGGATCGGCTTCATCCTGTCCATCCCGTTCCTGCTGGTATGGCCGTTCTGGCTGCTGGGCAAGTTCCTCGGCGTCAAGTGGGTGATCGTCATCGAACGCGACGAACGCCAGGTCGGTGCGGAGAAGATCCGCGGCTACTACCGGTCGCGTCGGCGTGCCCTCGAGATCGCCCGCGACATCGCCAACACCCAGGCCCGCTACACGTTCTGAGTCCGCGCATGTTCCGCGTGTCCCTGCCCGATCCTGTCGGCGACGCCCGTTAGGCTCTCGAACAACTGTTCGGTGAGTGGAAGGATCGGTGGGAGGTGCGCGTAATGGGTATCGACCCCGGGCTGACGCGATGCGGGCTCTCGGTGATCGAGAGCGGCCATGGTCGTCAGGTTGTCGCGCTGGACGTCGACGTGGTCCGCACGCGCGCCGACGAACAGCTGCAGCGGCGGCTGCTGGCCATCAGCGACACGGTCGAATACTGGATGGACACCCACCGACCCGACGTCGTCGCCATCGAGCGCGTGTTCTCCCAGCAAAATGTGTCGACGGCGATGGGCACTGCGCAGGCCGGAGGGGTGATCGCGCTGGCGGCGGCCAAACGCGACATCGAGGTCCACTTCCACACCCCGAGCGAGGTGAAGGCCGCCGTCACTGGCAATGGTCGTGCTGACAAGGCACAGGTGACGGCCATGGTCACCAGAATCCTTGCGCTGCAACAGAAACCGACACCCGCCGACGCTGCCGACGCGCTCGCGCTGGCCATCTGTCACTGCTGGCGGGCCCCGATGATCGCCCGGATGGCCGCCGCAGAGGCGATCGCCGCTGAACAGCGTCGCAAATACCAGGCCAAACTGCGGTCGGCGCGATGATCGCGTCGGTGCGCGGTGAGGTGCTCGAGATCGCGCTCGACCACGTCGTCATCGAAGCGGCGGGGGTGGGCTACAAGGTGATGACCACGCCGTCGACGTTGGCCACACTGCGGCGCGGCACCGACGCCCGGCTCATCATCGCGATGATCGTTCGTGAGGACTCGATGACGCTGTACGGCTTCGGCGACGCCGATGCCCGCGATCTGTTCACCACGCTGCTCGGGGTGTCCGGTGTCGGGCCCAAGATCGCGCTGGCGACTCTGGCGGTTCACGACGCCGCGTCGCTGCGGCAGGCGCTGGCCGATGGCGACGTGACGGCCCTGACTCGGGTGCCTGGCATCGGCAAGCGGGGCGCCGAGCGCATGGTGCTGGAG
>JBPPMS010000144.1:0-2746 GCA_051306175.1 Mycobacterium sp.
GAACCCCAGGGTCCGACAACCGATTCCAGCACCGCAGCCATCGACGGCTGCGTTGCCCCCGCCAACTCCGACTGCGGCATCACTCCGTAGGAGGACAACGTCACCAGCATGAAGACCGACAGCACGGCCAGGAACCCGATCACGGTCGCCTTGCCGACGTCTTCGCGTTTCTTGGCGAAGCGCGAGTAGACGCTGGCGCCCTCGATTCCCATGAACACGAAGACCGTGATCAGCATGGTGCCCTTGGCCTGTTCGAAAAGTGAGGCCCAGGAATAGTTTCCGTCACCACCCCAGAAGTTGCCGGTGAACACGTCGGCCTTGAAGGCGATGACGGCGATCACGATGAACATCAGGATCGGGACGATCTTGGCGAATGTCGCGATCCGGTTGATGATCGCGGCCTCTTTGACGCCGCGCAGGATCAGATAGAAGAACAGCCACACGCCGATCGAGGAGACGACGACCGCGATGACGGTTGAGCCGTCGCCGAGGGCGGGGAACAACGCCGGGAACAGCGAGCCCAGGGTGACCATGATGAGCACCCAGTAGGAGGTGTTGCCCGCACATGCCGAGGCCCAGAAGCCGAACGCGGAGTTGAACCCCACGTAGTCGCCGAAGCCGGCCCGGGCGTAGGCGTAGATGCCGGCATCCAGGTCGGGTTTGCGGGTGGCCAGGCGTTGGAAGACGAAGGCGAGCATCAGCATTCCGGCGCCGGCGATCGTCCAGGCGATCAGCGCGCCGGCCACGCCCGTTTCCACACCGAACCGGCGCGGCAGCAGGAAGACCCCCGACCCGATCATCGAACCGATGACCATGGCGGTGAGCGTTGGCAGGCTGACCTTGTCGTCCTTGACGTCGCCCGTCACCGGCGCCTCACCGACATTCATGGCTGCCCCTGAGTCCGGGAACGGCTTGTGCGGCAACGTGTTCACCGTAGACGGAGAGGTGACCGGAGGTGGGTATTGCACGACGCGGCGCCAACGCCGGCAAAGAGCGCGCGGCGGAGAGCTTCTCGCGGACAATCGATTCGAACCGCATCGACGCACCGCCCTCCCGGACCTGGCTACCGATCCGGACGCTATCAGCTACCGGGCCGGTACGGCGGGTTTATGACGGCTGTTCACAACTCGGCGATGATCTGCTGCCGCTTGGTGTTGTACTCGTCCTCCGAGATCGCCCCGGTGGCACGCAGCGTCGCCAACTCCTGCAGCCGCTGCGCCGTGCTCACCTCCGGCGGCCGCAAGAAACCGGCGCCCTCCGGATAGGCACCGACCGGTGGCGCGCCCACCGGCGGCGCGGGTGGCGTCTGTTGCTGCGTCGCGGCTCGGCGAACCACAGACAACACCTGCGCACGAACCGCCGGATTGCTACGCAGATCGATCATGCGGTTCATCCCGATGCCGTTGGCCTTCATGATCTGCAGGATCTCCATCACCGGTTCGACCTGGCCGGTCAGGTCATAGGTTCGCTGGTCCTCGTCGATCGAGAACGTCGCGGGCCGCTGCCCGTTGATCAAACTGCTTCGTTCCCAGTCGATCTCAAACTGACCGGTCGCGGGATCGACGAGCACCGCCAACCGCCGTGTGGTGAGCATGGCCAGCCGGGTCACATCGGCGATCACCCGGTCCTCGACGTCGAACGGGGCGATACCGGGCCCGGATATGCGCAGGTTGAGTTTTACCACCGGCCGGTCGTTGATCCGGGTGTTGGTCTCCGCCATCCCGATGATCTGTGCCAGCGCGAGCACGCCGTGGGCTTCCAGGGCTGCGGTCCTGGCCTGCGATCTGGCTCCAAGGCCGGCGATCGCGAGCGCGGCGAGCACATCGATGGCTGTCACCAGCAGACCGACCCAGAACATCCATTTCATCAGATCGCTCTGACCGGTGGCGAAATACACGGCCAGGAATATCGGACCGACCAGTCCGCCGCACAACAGCACCCATGCCTGCGCCTTCACGTAACGCCACAACACCGGCCACGCTCCTCACCTCGACGCGCTCAGGTCAGCCACATTTTGCACAGCATCGAAGCCTGCCCCGGCGGCACCATGTGCAGAGGCCCAGTCGACTGTGACCGATGTGGCAATGTCCGTCAATTGGCTGACTTTGACATAGACATTCGGTACATAATGTCCTGTGCTCGATCGCGGCCACAACCCGGCGGTTCATCTATTTGAGCAGCAGGTGATCACGCGCGCTCAGAATCTTGCCGTCATTCTGCTCAACAGCGTCACCCTGGTGGCGTCGATCAGTGCACTCCTGCTGCCGAATACCCCGGAATCGAATATCGGCCTGGTCGCGCTCGCCCTGCTGGTGTGCTGGGCCGGCTACCGGATGGCCACCAGGTCCACGACACCGTTGTTTCAGTTCCTCGACCTCTGCTACGTGCTGGTCGTCTCCATGTCGGTGCCGGTCTTCGGCACCGACCCGCAGCTGCTCTACACCAACTCCGTGCCCCAGGTCATCGCCGGCGTCGCGGTGATCACCTGTGCCATCGCCCAGCCACCCAAGGTGAGCTTCCCTGCGGCGCTGGCGATCACGGCGGCCTACATGGTGGGTTGCGCGCAGGTCGTCGGGTGGTCGCAGGTCCTGCACATCCCGATGCTGTACTACATGCTGGCCGTCGAGGGGGCCATCACCACCGTCCTGTTGCTGACCGCGCGGACCGTGGCCCGCCGCATCCGTCCGACGATCGATTCGGCGACACCGTGGCCGAGTGTGGTCGTGATGGGGTCGAACCCGACGCC
>JBPPMS010000145.1:0-46904 GCA_051306175.1 Mycobacterium sp.
CCCAAGCAGCGGCCCCCCAAGCAGCGACCCCCCAACCCGCGACGACGACACCCACACCGGATAGCCGAAATTTTGCGTGCGGCTGCGGTGTTTGGGGTCGGGAACGTGCGCGCCGATCCTGTCTCTAACTTGCCGTCGATGAGCAGACGACTCTCGCGATCGGCGAGGAGCGACATTGCTTGACTCCTGTTTGCGTTTGTGGACTTGGTCCGCCCGGGACGTTTGACTGGACATCTGGCCGACTTCGGCTCCCCGAGCCATAACCGCACCCGGCCGACACCGACCGCAAGACACCGTCACGGGCGGGCCAGCCGCGGACGCAATCGTGGCCCGGCCGGACGCTCGCCGCGGTCCAGCGCAGCCGCCAAGCCATGGCCGTAGTCGACCATCGCAACGATATCCACTCCGTGGGTGACGCCATCGTAATCCGCCAGCCGCCCGCAGGCCCTTCGCAGGAGCTTCGCCGCACCGCCGGTGTTTCCGCGTTGGACATGGGTGATACCGACGGCTAGCTGGGCCAGTCCCTGCCACAACGTCCGTTCGGACTCGCCCCGTTTCTTCCACGCCGCCTCCAGCACTTCGTGCGCGTTGAACGCCAAGCCCTCGTCCAGCAGGTCCTGCGCAAAGCTCACCGTCGCCTCGGGCGACAGGTCAAGGTCATCGGCGATGCGCGGCACCCCGGAACTGCCGTAGGGCTGTGGCCTGCCCAGCGCGTCACGGGGGCGGGCGCTCTGCGGTCTGCCTGCGTCGTCGCGGTCTCTGCGGGCCATCGGCACATCGTCCCAACTGGAGCTGTGCGGTGTGGTTTCCATTTCTAGCCGGTCCACCAGCCGTTCTCGGCGTAGGTGCGCGCCAACTCAACTCGGTGGGCACGCGGCGCAGTCGCTGCGAAGCCAAGTCCACGTATCGCGATAATATTCGCACTTTGGATAATGCCACTATCTTCTTCGGAGAACGCTTTCATCGTCGACCTCGAGGTCAACGACGGCGTAGCCGTCATCGCGGTCGATTATCGCCGCGCCACCGAGTCGGCCAGATCCGCCATAGCACAACTGTAACGCCCAAACCCCAAACGATGGAATTTATCACAAGCCCTCAGTCCGCCATGGTGTTCGGTTTCGGGGCGGCACACCACGCGGCAACGAGTGCTTCGGCTCCGGTCGTCGCTTCGTGACGAACTTCGCGGTGACGAGCTACGCGCTCAGGCCCTCCGTCGGCGACCCGTCGACGATGCGGGCGAGCAGAGCGCCGAACTCGCTACCCATGTCATAGAGATCGATCCAGGTGCGGAGGCGCGAAACAGTGGGAGCAGGCATCGCGGTCTGCTCGCGCGCCATGGCGCCCAACACGCATCGCACCACATCCTGGTAGTCGCCGACGCCAAGGTGGACGAAGACAGTGTGGCGCTCGTGGTCGTTGAGAATGTCTCGATTCTCGTCGACCAGATCCCAGGCTAATTCACTTTCAGGTTGCCGACCCATGAGCTCTACCTGCGAATTCGTCGAGCGCGTCTTGCAGCGTCGTGTGCATGTCGAACAGATCTGACAGCCCCACCAGCGTCATCGGACGGCGTGTGAACGGCCCGTCGGCGACGACCGCGAATTCCACCTCGCCAGTGAGGTTGTCGTTGGACTCGATTAGCACCCGCATGCCTGCGGATGCGAGAAAGTCGACGGCGGTCAGATCGATGACCACCGCTCCCGGGCGCTTCTGCACCGCTTCGCCGACGCGGCGCTCGAGTTCGGGGGCGGTCAACATATCGAGAGCACCAGAACAGCCGATCACCACGGTGCGGTCATACCAATGCTCCTCGAACACACAGAAATCACGGTGCTCGACGGGGGTGTGAGACATAGATTACCTCGCAAGAACTGCATCTGCAGGGAGAGGCGCTGCATCTCGCGGGCTAGTCGCTGAACCAGGCAAGCTGTGCGCTTTGGTTCCTCCAGCCTAGCCCAATTCGCCGAAATGAGTCGACTTTGAATCATTTAGACTCATCGGCGCGGAGGCCTATGGCGGGCGGGGAGGGCCTGGGCCTCCCATGGCAATCACATTATCGCCGCTCCCTGCGCAGCAGGTACGGTTCGGTACCAGGCGAGTGGACTCGGAACGGCATCGGGTGTGCGGCGCATCCCTACGATGGGGCCGATTCAGCGTCAGCGTCCGAACGCCGTCCTGCTCGCTCAGGAGCAACAGGTCGTCGATAGGCTGGCCCGATCGCACCCGCGTCACGCAGCGCAGCGATCTGTGTTGCGTCATAACCGAATTCGGCGAGGACGGCGTCGGTATGCTGCCCCAGCCCTGGAACCGCGCCCATCGGCTGTTCGAAACCGGAGATGATCGGCGGTGGCAGCAGCGCAGAGATCGGTCCGGCCGACGTGTCCACTTCACGCCAGCGATCGCGGTCCTTGAGATGCGCGTGCTCGACCACTTCACTGGGCCGGTTGTACCGTGAGTTGCCGATGCCCGCGTCGTCGGCGATCTTCTGAATCTCCACGAGATCACGCTCGGCACACCAGCATCCGATGGCGTCGTCGAGCGGCTCGCGGTTGGACACCCGGTCGGAGTTGCTGGCGAATCGCGCGTCGTCGGCGAGGTCGGGGCGCTTGATGATCTCGCGCGCCAGTCGTTGCCACTCGCGGTCGTTAGTGGTGCCGAGCACCACCTTCTGTCCGTCACGGGTGTCGAACGCTCCGTAGGGCGATACCGCGGGCGAGCTCATCCCGAGCGGCTGCTGGTCGACGCCGGAGTGCTGCGTGTAGGTCAGCTGATAGCCCATGATGTCGGTCATCGTGTCGAACAGGCTCACGTCGACCGAAGGAACACTGGGGCCGCGAGACTTGCCCCGCTCATAGAGCAGCGCCTGGATCGCGAGCGCCGCATAGAGACCGGTGGAGATGTCAGCGACGGGCGGGCCCGGTTTAGCGGGCGTACCGGGCCTCCCGGTGACGGCGCACGCGCCCGACTCGGCCTGAATCAGCAGGTCGTAAGCGCGTTTGTGCGACAGCGGGCCACCCGCACCGTAACCGTCGATCTCGACGGGGATGACGTGCGGGTGGCGCTCCTGCAACTGTGCGGGCGCGATCCCCAGCCGTGCGGTAGCACCAGGTGCGAGATTCGAGACTAGTGCGTCGGCGTTCTCCAGCAGGCGGTGCAGAGCATTGAGTCCCGCAGTTGATTTGAGATTGAGCGTCACCGATTCCTTGTTACGGTTGGCCCAGACGAAATGCGCCGCTAATCCACCGGGACCGTTGACGACGTCGTCGTAGTCGCGGGCGAAGTCACCGCCCTTCGGGTTCTCCACCTTGATGACCCTGGCACCGAAATCGGCCAGGACCCGGGTGCACATCGGAGCCGAGACCGCCTGCTCGAGCGTGACGACGGTGACGCCGGCCAGCGGTGGCATCAGTAACTCCTCGGCATCCCCAACACGTGTGATCCCAGGAAGTTCAGGATCATCTCCTGGCTGATCGGCGCGATCTTCATCAGCCGGGCTTCCCGGAAGTAGCGGGAGATGTTGTACTCCTCGGAGTAGCCCATACCACCATGAGTCTGCATGGCCCGGTCCGCGGCGTCGAACCCGGCGTCGGCACAGAGGTATTTCGCCATGTTGGCTTCCTTGCCGCACGCCTTGCCGTTGTCGTAGAGCCAGGTGGCCTTGCGCAGGATCAACTCGGCCGCGTCCAGGCGTGCCAACGAGTCGGCCAGCGGGAACTGAATGCCCTGGTTCATCGTGATCGGACGGTTGAACACCACCCGCTCGTTGCCATACTTAACGGCCTTATCCAACGCGACGCGGCCGATCCCGAGCGCTTCCGCGGCGATCAGCATGCGTTCGGGGTTCAGTCCGTCGATGATGTACTTGAAGCCTTGGCCCTCTTGGCCGACGCGGTCTTCGATCGGCACCCGCAGGTCGTCGATGAACAACTCGTTGGACGACACCGCATTGCGGCCCATCTTCGTGATCGGGCGGATGTCGACGTGGGCGCGGTCCAGGTCGGTCAGAAACAGCGTCATGCCGTCGGTCTTTTTGGTCACCTGGTCGTACGGCGTCGTACGCGTCAGCAGCAAGATCTTCTCGGACTCCAGCGCTTTGGAGATCCACACCTTACGGCCATTGACTAGATAGTGTTCGCCGGCACTGTCGCGACTACGTTTGGCGAAGGTGGTGATCCGCGAGGTGTCCAGGCCCGCTGTCGGTTCGGTGACGCCGAAGCAGACGTGGAGATTGCCGTCGACTATCCTGGGCAACGTGCGGGCTTTCAGTTCGTCAGAGCCGTGCACGACGACCGGTTGCATGCCGAAGATCGAAAGATGCAGTGCCGTCGCGGCGTTCATCGCGCCGCCGGAGCGGGCCACCTCCTCGAGCAGAATGGTGGCCTCGGTGATGCCGAGGCCGTGTCCGCCGTACTCCTCGGGAATCGTCATACCGAGCCAGCCACCCATGGCGACGGCATCGTAGAACTCCTGCGGGAATTCGTGCGCTTGGTCCTTCTCCATCCAGTAGTGGTCGTCGAACCTCGATGCCAACTGGCGCACCGACTTTCGGATTAGTTCCTGATCCTCGGTGAGCTCGAAACTCATCCCACTCATACGATCTCCCGTGTCGCGAAGCTTCTGCTGCCCATCGGGCACTGTCGGCTCTGTCGGTTCTCAGTCCTTGGCTCCCGCAATCGCGGACCGGGCCATGCAGACTCATGGACGTCGCGCTGGCGGCGAAGTCGGCGAAGCTCGTTTCTTCACCAGTGCGTCCCGTCCCACCCTCACTCAACGCGATCTTGAGATCGGGGTAGGCCTTGATCGGCGCCGACCACAACAGATCCGCCGAGGCCTGCATGTTCATCGGCTGCAGCGTGATCATCACGTCCATCGGTGCGTAAGGGGGTGGTGATCGTCAGCGTGCCTGACGACCCGATGTGCCCGTTCATCACCGTCTCGGCCTCGACCAGCGCATCCCACAACGGTTCTCCTTTAGGAAACTAGCTTCTCCCAGTTGGAGAATCAACAATCGTGACAGCCGCCCTTGCACCTTCTCCGCACGCGACGTGCCAGGTCACGTCACGTAGCTAGATAAGTACGACACTCGCGATTCGTCGGGGACTGACCAAACGCCGACGTCCTGGGAAACCTCGTATATTCACAATGCGAACTTTATTCTCATTAACGACAGGAGCTTGCGTTGGCCGGGGTCGGGCAGGTGCTCGTGAAGAAACCCCGAGAACTCCACGACGCGGAACGCTTCGCCGTCCGGTCGTTCGAAGCTGGGCAGCTGCACAGCTGGGTCTCAGCGGCGATCGTCCCCTCGTTCCTCCACCTTGGGGCAGCGGGCATTCGCCAGCCGACAACATCATTATCATGATCGATAGTTAGACTCTCGCAAAACTGCCCTTAAGTCGCGCGTGAGAGCTCAATCCCATTCTGTTCTCCGGTACAGTTCATCCATGCACCTTCCCAAGGGCCTCGATTCGGCGCGTCCGTGAGTAGCCCCAGAGAAGAGCCCGCCTGGAAGCAGCGCGCGGTCGAACGCTCCATCAAAACCGCCAAGTTACGTGCCGCGCAGCGCGTCCAGCGGTTTCTCGATGCCGCCCAGGAGATCGTCACGGAGAAGGGAAGTACCGACATCACCGTCCAGGAAGTCGTCGACCGGTCCGGACAGTCGCTGCGCAGTTTCTACCTCCAGTTCGACGGCAAGCACGAACTGCTGCTCGCCCTCTTCGAAGACGCTCTCAGCCGCGCCGCCGACCAAATCCGCGCTGCAACGTCCGGCCAGTCCGATCCGCTAGAACGCCTGGATGTGGCTATTCATCTGCTGTTCGAACTCTCGCGCCCAGATCCCACTGCCAAACGGCCGCTCTTCACCGACTTCGCGCCACAACTGCTGGTCTCCCACCCCACCGAGGTGAGGATCGGTCACGCGCCGCTGGTCGCCCTGTTCACCGAGTTGATGGAGGACGCGGCCGCGGCGGGCCGACTTCGCGAGGGCATCGCCGCGCCCCGGATGGCTGCCATGGTGATGCAGACGGTGATGTTCATCGCGCAGTACAGCGGGGCCGACGGAGACGACACTGCCAAACCGATAGCCGCCGACGAAGTGTGGGAGTTCTGCTCCGAGGGATTTGCGGCCAGCTAGTCCAAGAATTACGTTCTCGGCGAAATAGAACTTCGCTCACGATGAGCGCCTCCCGAATTTCACGCGCCGTCCCGGTACGTGTCCACTGAGCATTCACCCTTGAGGTAGTGCACCGTCTGGTCGGCGCCCTCCCGGTGGGACTTGTCACCACCACCAGATCGACGTGTACGCAGCGAGGCCCCCCGACCCGTCTGTCCATGCGTCGAGCTGGCGGAGGTCGTACCCTCGTTCTGCATATGCCAGAACCGCGGAAGCAGCCCTCGCCGCACCTCAGCGCCCCGGCGAGGGCGTTGCGACAAACAACCCTGGATCACAGGCACATCGAGAATAGACTATCATTTTAAGAGAACCGCACTATCGTGGAATGCGAACTTGGATTTCGACAGGAGGTGGGGTGGCGATGTCTTCGGCCCAGGACGTAGCCGAAAGCACGCCGCGAGCTGCTGGCACCCAGCAGGAGAGCGTGACGATCGTGCTGGACGGTAAGACGGTGACCGCATCGATGCGCGCAGACGAGACGCTGCTGGAAACAGCGCGACGGGCTGGGCTCACGCCGCCTTCGTCCTGTGAATCGGGCAACTGCGGCACCTGCATGGGAAAGCTGACCGACGGCACCGCCACCATGCGGGTCAACGACGCTCTCGGTGACGACGAAGTCGAGGAGGGCTACACCTTGACATGCCAGGCGACTCCCGATGGCTCGGTGACGATCAACTACGACGAGTGAGTCTGCGTGTGCTCGCCCAACACCGGCGGGGGCGGTAGTCCGGTAGCGATGGCCGGTGCCGGCCGCGGGTGAATGGGAGCTCGACGGGAAGGCCCGAAGGGGTTTGCGCGGTGACATCCATCGATTGATAACGTACTTTCCAAGAATGCGAATGCGAATACCAAGCCGCGTGATGCCCCGATCAACGCCAGCGCCTGCCACCGTCTGGTAAGAATCCGGCGGGCGCCACCGTCGGCGTCCTTACCTGCAACGCCGACGACGACGAACTGGGCGAGCAGCTGATCGCACTGCCCAAATCGGCGACCCTCCCGCGCAGCTGAACCCGCAAGGGTCAGTGACTGCGCAGCTTGTCGATCAGCTTGTCTTTCGGCAATCCAGAATATCCTGTGAGGCCGAGTTCTTTCGCCCGTTTCTTCAGTTCAACGACGGTCCAGGCGTCATAAGACCCGGAACGACCCCCCTTGGACGACACCTTCGCCCTGCCCCGAGCGGCGGCGGCGTTGGAGATACGAGCAGACTTCTCCTTGGAGTCGCCTTCCTCGCGCAGGTCCTCGTACATCTCTTCGTTCTTGATCGACGAATCCGGCATCCTGTCATCCCTCCCGAGCATATCGAAACCGCTTCAGGCGAGAATGCCCACTGCACAACCGGCTTAACCGCGTTGCCTGCTTACGGTGGCGTCAATGACACTTTGGCCAATGTTTGAAGATCATCACCGTGGGTACGAACACGAATCGTGCCCGCCGCGACAGGAGCCTGAATGCGGACCGAGTTTCATCGTCAGCTGGATCTGCTGTCCGCTGACCTGGGTCGGATGTGCCAGCAAGCAGGCACGGCGATGCGTGCTGCCACCTACTCGCTGCTAGAGGTCGACCTCGAATCCGCCGAGTACGTCCTCTCCGAGCTGGAGAAGATCAGCGCACTGAATTCCGACGTCGAACAACGCATCTTTGCACTGCTTGCTCTTCAAGCGCCGGTGGCGGGTGATTTGCGGGCCGTGGTGTCGTCGCTGCAGATCGCTGCCGACGCCGACCGGATGGGTGGACTGGCCGCGCACGTCGCCCGCATCACCCGCAGACGCCACCCGGCTGCGGTGCTTCCCGAGGAAACACGGAAGTATTTCGGCGAAATGGGCGGCGTCGCCGTCGCGATGGCCGATGCGGCACAAGAAGTCCTCACCACCGGAGACCCGGTCCAGGCCAAGCGGGTTCGCGATGACGACGATGCCATGGACGATTTGCATCGGAGCCTGTTCACTCTTGTCCTGGGACCGGATTGGGGTCACGGCGTCGCAGCCGCGGTAGACATCGTCCTGCTCGGTCGTTTCTATGAACGATTCGCCGATCATGCCGCAGAGATCGGCCGACGCGTGGTTTTCGTGGCGACGGGTTCGACATCGAGCTGACGTGGCGGCACCAGAGTGAGAAATGCCGGTCGCGCCCGAACCGAACATGCGATCCCGCTGGCGGTCTGCCTACCGCCCGTTTCGAATGGTCGGCTGAGGTCGGCTCCCGTTTCCGATGAGCGTCAGCAACCGATCCGGGCGAGGAACGCGCCTGCGACGAGTGCGATGGCGAACGCCAGCGCCGGAAGGCCAGCGGTGAAGGCCATGATGCCGCCTGCGATCGCGCCGATGCCGACCAGCACCAGCAGCAGTCCGGTCAATACCCGGGTGAGGTCGGAGGACGAATCGGCCGCCGTGGGCAGCGCGGCATGTGACTGACTCGCCATTCCGCTGTGTGGATGCATCGGCCACTCTTTCATTGTGATGATAATCACATCATACGGCGTCGGAGTGTTGAATCACAAGGAGGACGCCACTGTCTTTTCGGGTCGGCGGGCCGACGCGGGCTGTTCACCTAGCCGTCAGAACCTGTTTGGTCCGCTGCGCCCGGTACGTCGTCGCAACTCGGTCAGGATGTTGGGATGGATTTCGCGCTGCTCGACGTCCCGCGAGATGCGCCGCCCGCTGACGCGGACGGCTACCTGCGCACCGCCATCGCATGGCATTTCGGCGCCGACACCGGGTCTCCGTTCTGGTTACGGACGGCGCCGACGCTGGGCTTCGACCCGCTGACCGACGTGCACACTTTCGCGGATTTGAGGCGATTCCCCAATCTGGTGGACGAACTGCGCGACGTGCCCGTCGAGGACCTGATCCCCCGTGGCTACGGCACTCCACCGCCCGTGCCGCGAATCTATGAGTCCGGCGGCACCACGGGCGCTCCGAAGCGGACCGCCCAACTGCCTGACTGGCTTGAGCAGGTGACCCGGTGGCAGATCGAAGACTTCCTCGCAGGCGGCTTCGTGCCTGGCAGCGGCCTGCTTGCCATGATGCCGAACGGGCCCCACGGGGTCGGCCATTTCGACCGCGAAGTTGCCGAGCGCCTCGGGTCGACGTTTCATCCGATCGATCTGGACCCACGCTGGGTAAAAAAACTTGTGGCACGCGGCGCTTCGGCAGAAATGTCGGCCTATCTCACGCACCTGCTCGACCAGGCGAGGTTCGTGCTGTCGACACAACGCGTCGCCAACCTGCACACGACGCCGCCACTGCTGGAAGCGATCGCCCGCGACGACGCGTTCGTCGAGCTGGTCAACGACCAGGTGCGCTACGTGCTGCTCAGCGGCGCACACATCGACATCGACAGCCTCGACCTGCTACGTGCGATCTTCCCGCACGCCTCGATCGCGATGGTATTCGGCAGCACGATGATCCTGTCGCAGGCGTCCACCCGAATCGTGGACGGAGAATTCGTCTTCGACCCACGCTCGCCCTACGTCGCCTTCTGGGTGATCGACCCCGAATCTGGAGTCCCCGTGCCGCACGGGGAGCGGGGCCAGGTCGTGATGAATCACGTGAGCAAGGCGATGTTCATCCCCAACAATCTCGAACGCGACACCGCAGTGCGGTTTCCGGGCGCGCCAGGCCAGGCCGGCGATTCGCTGTCGGTGGTGGCGCCGGTCGTCACGTTCGAGGGTCAAGCCGTGATCGAGGGCGTGTATTGACCTCCCGCCCGGCCTCGGTCGACGACCTCGTCCTGCTCGACGCGCTCGGACCTGAGGGGTCCTACCGCACGCGGGCGCGCGAGACCGTGCGTGACGTCGCCGGTCAACCCGTCGCCGAGATGAGTCTGGTGCCCCGCCTCTACATCGCGCGGGCCCTTGCCGCCCAACGAAAGTCGCCCTCCCTGCCCGCGGTGGACAGTGGGCGTGCGTTACCCCGGGCCGCCGAACTGTTCATGTCGGAGTCGCTCGGCGGTCTCACATTCTCCGATTATGTGGAGCTGACCAGCCGTGTCGCCGGTCTGCCGATCGCGGTGGCGCGCGACGGTGCCGTGGCGGCGGCCGACGGCCTGCGGACCGCGGTCGACGGCGTCCGCCCCGCCCGACCGAGCGGAGCTGTGGCCGATTGGCGCGCCGCGCCTGCCGCGGGCTCGGCGGTGTGGGCCCGTCGCGGCACTGTGCTGGCCGTCCACGCACCGGGCAACGCACCGGGAGTGCACGGACTGTGGCCGCAGGCGCTGGCGCTGGGCTATCGGGTGGCGGTGCGTCCGTCTCGGCGTGAGCCGTTCACCGCCCACCGCATGATGCTCGCGTTGCGGACCAGCGGTTTTCGGGATGTCGACGCGCTGTATCTTCCGACCGATCACACCGTGGCCTCCGATCTGATCGCCGGGGCCGACCTCTCCCTCGCGTACGGAGGGAGGGACGTCGTCGACCGCTACCGTGACGACACAACGGTGCTTACCAACGGTCCGGGCCAGACGAAGATCCTCGTCACCGCCGACCAGGACTGGCGCGACCATCTGGACATCATCGTCGATTCCGTGGCTAGCCTGGGTGGCACCGCCTGCGTGAACACCACAGCAGTGCTTGCCGAACGCGACGCCGAACCGCTGGCGCGTGCCCTCGGTGAGCGGTTGGCTGTCCTCGCCCCGCTCCCGATCACCGACCCAGGGGCGGTGCTTCCGGTGGTCTCCGCGCAGCGCGCCCGGGATCTGGCGGCATACGTCGCGACGAAAGCCGCTGGCACCGTGCCGATCCTGGGGGCCGATCAGATCGTCGGCGACCTCGGTGGCGGATTCGCGGCGCTGCGTCCTGCGGTCCACCTCCTGAGCAAGCCGGACGTCGAGGTGCTCAATGTCGAGCTGCCGTTCCCGTGCGTCTGGGTGGCACCGTGGTCACGCGCCGGGGGAGTCGGCGCCCTTCGCGATTCGCTGGTGATCGCGGCCATCACCGACGACGACGAACTGGTGGACCAGCTGCTGGACGAGCCGTCGATCGCGAACGTCTTCGTGGGCGCAGTGCCTACGCATCGCTTTGCTGCACACGTGCCACACGAGGGATTTCTGGCCGATTTCCTGATGCGAAACAAGGGCCACCACAGGGTGCGCAAGGGGGGACTCGAACCCCCACGTCCTAAGACACTGGAACCTAAATCCAGCGCGTCTACCAATTCCGCCACTCGCGCGTGAGCGCCAACAGCCTACCGCGCCGCTGACGTCGGCCTCGTCGCCGAGAATCCACCCGGGGGCGGTACCGTCGACGCATGTCCACTACACGGCGTCGGAGACCAGCGCTCGTCGCACTGGTTGCCGTCGCGGCGTGCGGCTGCCTTGCCTTGGGCTGGTGGCAGTGGGTGCGCTTCGAATCGGTGTCGGGTACCGGCCAGAATCTCGGCTACGCACTGCAATGGCCACTGTTCGCGGTGTTCTGCGTGTACTCCTACCGCAAGTTCGTGCGCTACGAGGAAGCGCCGCCCGACATCCGCAAACCGGACGAGATCACCGAAATCCCCGCCGGGCTGCTGCCCGAACGCCCGACAGCCGCTGTGCC
Source organism: Mycobacterium sp. (assembly GCA_051306175.1). GTDB lineage: Bacteria > Actinomycetota > Actinomycetes > Mycobacteriales > Mycobacteriaceae > Mycobacterium. Next base: position 11,697 of record JBPPMS010000145.1, read on the forward strand.
CGTGGACGACGACGACCCGGCGACCCGCGAGTACAACGCCTACCTCGCCGAACTCGCGAGGAACCACCGACAGAACCAGAACAGGACCAGTGCATGAGCACCGAACCGGAATCGACGCAAGCCGAGACGCCGGAGGCACCCCTCGTACCCGTCGAACAGATTCGCAGATCGCTTCTCGGCTACCGCATCATGGCGTGGACGACAGGTGTGCTGCTGATCGCGCTGTGCTACGAGATGGTCGTCAAATACATCCTCACGGTCGAGGACCTGCCGACCTGGCTGCGGATGGTCCCGTTCGTGCACGGCTGGGCCTACCTGATCTACCTCGTCTTCACCGCCAACCTCGCAATGAAAGTGCGCTGGCCCATCCCGAAGACCCTCGGCATCCTGCTGTCCGGCACCATTCCGCTGGCAGGCGTCGTCGTCGAGCATTTTCAGACCAAGGAACTCAAGTCGCGGTTCGGGATCTGAGTTACGCGAGGTGCTTGAGCACCTCGGCGGCGATCTGTTCCCCGCGGTCCTCCTGCAGGAAGTGTGCGGCGCCCACGATCGTCACCTGCCCCGACACCGTCGGGGAGGACAGTGCAGAAGATCTGACCCGCTTTCGGATACGGGACACTAGATCAGCGCTCGCAGCGCGGGAACCAGCTGCGCCAACGCCCGGCCGCGGTGCGACGCGGCGTCCTTCTCCGCGGGGCTCAACTCCGCTGCCGACCGGTCCGAACCCGCGGGCACGAACACCGGGTCGTACCCGAAGCCGCCGTCGCCGCGCGGTTCGATGGCGATGGCACCGAACCACTCCCCGCGCACCACAGTCTCACCACCCGCCCACACCAGCGCGCACGCTGACACGAATGCCGCCGAGCGCCGTTCGACAGGTACGTCCCGCAGCTGACCCAGCAGCAACTGCAGGTTGGCGACGTCGTCGCCGTGCACCCCGGACCACCGCGCGGACAACACCCCGGGCATTCCGTTCAACGCGTCGACCGCGAGTCCGGAATCGTCTGCTACACAAGGCAATCCGGTAGCCGAATACCCGTCGCAGGCCTTGGCCAGTGCGTTCTCCTCGAAGGTGGCCGCCGTCTCAGGGGCCTCGGGAAACTCCGGCACATCGTCGAGGCCGACCAGTTCCAGCCCCGACACCCCCGCGGTGTCGAGCACCCGCCGCAGCTCGGCCAGTTTCTTAGTGTTGCGGCTGGCGACCAGCAGCCGGGTCAGTTTCTGCCCGCTTTCTTGCCGGTGGGCCCCTCGGGCAGCTTTCCGGGGTAGGGCTGCTCGAGTGCTTGGCGCTGCACGGCGAACAATGCGTCGCACGCCCCCAGCGCGGCGTCGAGGAGCTTGTCCAACGTCGAGCGCGGGAACGTCGCACCTTCTCCCGTGCCCTGCACCTCGACCAAGGTGCCGGTATCGGTGGCGACGACGTTCATGTCGACCTCGGCGCGTGAATCCTCTTCGTACGGCAGATCCACCCGCACCCGGCCGTCGACCACTCCCACACTCACCGCAGCGATCGCGCACGACAGCGGACGGGGATCCGACAGCTTGCCAGCCGCCGCCAGATAGGTCACCGCGTCGGAAAGCGCCACGTAGGCACCGGTGATGGCAGCGGTGCGCGTGCCGCCGTCGGCCTGCAACACGTCGCAGTCGATGGCGATGGTGTTCTCGCCCAACGCCCGCAGGTCGATGCAGGCCCGCAACGAGCGGCCCACCAACCGCGAGATCTCCTGGGTGCGTCCGCCGACGCGGCCTTTGACCGATTCACGATCCGAGCGGGTGTGGGTGGCGGCGGGCAGCATGGCGTACTCGGCGGTGAGCCAGCCCAGTCCCGACCCCTTACGCCACCGCGGCACCCCGTCGATGACGCTGGCCGCGCAGAACACCCGGGTCTGCCCGAACTCAACGAGCACCGAACCCGCCGGGTGCGCGGTGAAACCGCGGGTGATGGTCACCGGTCGGAGTTCGTCGTCGAGTCTGCCGTCTTCTCGTCTGGACACCCGGCAACACTAGCGGCTCGGAACGACGCGAATTCAGTCGCGTTTGAGGTCGATCACTTCGCCGGACACCACGCCATGCACGGGGCCGTCGAATTCCGCTTTCGCCTCACTGATGACGTCCTCGCGTGAGGTCCACGGCGGGATGTGCGTCAACAACAGTTCCCCGACCCCGGCCCGTGCGGCCATCTGGCCCGCTTCGGTGCCTGACAGGTGAAGGTCGGGCGGGCGGTTGGCGGGATCGTGCGTCCACGAGGCCTCGCACAGGAACAAATCCGCGCCGGATGCCAGTTCGACCAACGCGTCGCACACGCCGGTGTCGCCGCTGTAGACCAGCGCGGCGCCGGAGGAGTCGGTGATGCGGAGCCCGAACGTCTCGCAGGGGTGCGCCATCAGACGCGGCAAAATCGTCAGCGAGCCGATCTGCACCGCAACGTTGTCCACCCAGCGCCGGAGATCGAAGATATCGGTGAAATCGTCCACGCCGCCGCCTTCAGGCGACGACGCGGCGCCCAAGCGCGACCAAGTGTCCGACGGTCCGTACATCAGAGCGCGCCCGACCGGAGGCGTTGGATGGTAGCGCCGCCACACAAATAGACCCGGCAGATCCAGGCAGTGGTCGGCGTGCAGATGGGACAGCAGCACCTGCACGTCGCCGGGGTCGGCGTGGCGCTGCAGAGCGCCCAGCACTCCTCCGCCGAAGTCGAGGACCAGCGGCGGCGTGTCCGGCGCGGAAATCAGATACCCGGAGGCCGGCGAATCGGGCCCGACAACACTGCCAGAGCAACCGAGGACGGTGATTCGCACGTGCACTAGCTTGCCATGCCCGTTCGCCCTGTGACGAAAACATCACCGCATTACGCGATGAGAATCATGTTTCTACCGGCACGTGACGCTGAACAGGTGAGACGCCGGTCAGCGCTGGTCCGAGGAACCGGGACGCCAATGTGAGGAACGCCTCAGGGTCGCCGGTCGCCTCGAACCGGTGCACCGCAGGGCCGACGTCGTGTGGCCGCAGTAAGTCGCGTTCGGTCAGGACCCGCAGCAAGTCCTTAGCGGTCTCCTCCGCACTGGACACCAGCGTCACATTGTCACCCATGGCCAGCTGGATCAGACCGGACAGCAAGGGGTAGTGCGTGCAGCCCAGCACCAGGGTGTCGACTTCGGCGCGCTGCAGCGGTTCCAAGTAACCCTCAGCGAGGTTGAGCACCTGTCGTCCGCTGGTCACGCCGCGCTCCACGAAGTCGACGAACCGCGGACAGGCCACGGCCGTCACCTCGGTGTCGCGGGCCGCGGCGAACGCGTCCTGGTAGGCGCGCGACGCGACGGTGGCCTGGGTTCCGATGACGCCGATGCGGCCCGTCCTCGTGGTGGCGACCGCACGGCGAACCGCCGGCAGGATCACTTCCATGACAGGCACGTCATACCGCTCGCGGGCATCCCGCAAGCATGCCGACGATGCGGTGTTGCAGGCGATGACCAGGGCCTTGACGCCGCGCTCCACCAAATGGTCGCCGATGGCAAGAGCGTGGCTGCGGATGTCGGGGATCTTCAGCGTTCCGTAGGGCCCGTTACCGGTGTCGCCGACGTAGATGACGTTCTCGTCGGGCAGCTGGTCGATGATGGCGCGCGCCACCGTAAGGCCGCCCACCCCCGAATCGAAGATGCCGACAGGCGCCAGCCCGTCGGTCATGAGGTGGAGCGTGGCGCGCTCGCTTTGCGGCGTTCGCGCGCCTTCCGTTCCGGCGCCGACAATAGGTACGCCGCGAACAGCCCGGCCACAGCGCCGCATAGGTGGCCCTGCCACGACACCCCCGGTGTGCTCGGCAGCACGCCGAACAGAACGCCGCCGTACACGAACAGCACTACGACGCCGACAACGATCTCCCAGATCTTGCGGGTGAAGAAGCCGAACACAATCAGGAAGGTCAACCAGCCGAAGATCAACCCCGATGCACCGATGTGATTGGTCTCGTGTCCGGCAGGTGCGCCGATGTTGCCGATCAACCACGTGCCGAACCCGCCCGCGATCCAGACGATGGCGGTGGCCCAGATGAAGCGGGACAGGCCGGCCAGCGTCATCAGGAAACCCAGAATCAGTGCGGGCACCGTATTGGCGATCAGATGGGCCCAGTCCGTGTGCAGCAGCGGCGCGAAGATGATGCCGGACAGTCCGTCGGTCTCCAGCGGACGGATGCCGTTGTCGTCCAAGCGGTGCCCCGACAGGATGTCGACGATCTCGATCACATAGAGCAGCGCGACGAAACTCACCACCGTGGCGCCGCCCACCACCCACGGGGGCCGCTTCTTCTCGGGCGGCGGCGCATATGCGCTGGGTTGACCTATGCCCACAACTGCCCTTCCAAAGCGTCCTCTGCTTCGTCAAGGCTACCGGCGTATGCGCCGGTCGACAGATATTTCCAGCCGGCGTCGCACACAGTGAAGCCGATATCGGCACGCTCACCCGCATTGACCGCTTTGGCGGCCATCCCCAACGCAGCGTGCAGAATCGCCCCGGTGGAGATGCCCGCGAAGATGCCCTCGACCTGGACCAGTTCGCGCGTGCGCTTCACCGCGTCGAAAGAACCCACCGAATAGCGCGTGGTGAGCACCTCGGGGTCGTAGAGTTCGGGGACGAAACCCTCGTCGATGTTCCGCAACGCATAGACACCTTCGCCGTACCGAGGTTCCGCGGCGACGATCTGCACGCCGGGCACGTTCTCGCGCAGGAATCGGCCGACGCCCATCAAGGTCCCTGTGGTGCCGAGGCCGCCGACGAAGTGGGTGATCTCGGGCAGGTCAGCCAGGATCTCCGGGCCGGTGCCTTCGTAGTGGGCGGCAGCGTTGGCGGGATTGCCGTACTGGTAGAGCATCACCCAGTCGGGATTCTCGGCGGCCAGCTGCTTGGCGGTGGCGACCGCGGTGTTCGAACCGCCTTCGGCCGGACTGTAGATGATCCGCGCGCCGTACAGCTCCAGCAGCTGACGCCGCTCGATGGAGGTGTTTTCCGGCATCACGCAGATCAGCCGGTAGCCCTTGAGCTGCGCGGCCATCGCCAACGAGATGCCCGTGTTGCCGCTCGTCGGTTCCAGGATCGTGTCACCGGGTGTGATCGTCGCGTCACGCTCGGCCTGCTCGATCATGCGCAACGCTGGCCGGTCCTTGATCGATCCCGTCGGATTGCGGTCCTCGAGTTTCGCCCACAAGCGCACGTGCGGAGACCCGTCCCCGTCCGTATCCCACAGCGGCGACAGCCGCTGCAGCCCGACGATGGGGGTGTTGCCCAGCGCCTGCAGCAGCGAGTCGTAGCGCGTCATCGCCGCCGACTCACCCGCCTGCCACGGCGGGCAGGATGGTGACCGAATCGCCGTCGGCGATCTCGGTGGCGAGCCCGCCAGAGAAGCGCACGTCCTCGTCGTTGACGTAGATGTTGACGAACCGGTGCAGCTTGCCTGGATTGGCGGGGTCGACCAGCCGGTCAGTGATGCCGTTGTAGTTGGCTTCGAGATCGGAGATCACGGCTTGCAGGGTGTCGCCTGTGGCGGCGACTCGCTTCTCGCCGCCAGTGTGCGTGCGCAGAATCGTGGGAATCGAGACGGTGACGGTCATTGGGGTTGGCCTTTCTGATAACTGTCGACGATCTGAACGGGCTCTTCGGTGACCTCGCCGCCGACGATGCGGTAGCTGCGTAGCTCGTGGGTGTCGGGTGAACGGGTGGACACCAGCACATAATGGGCGTCGGGTTCCTGGGCCAGGGAGATATCGGTGCGGCTCGGGTAGGCCTCGGTGGCGGTATGCGAGTGGTAGACGACGACGGGCACCTCGTCAGCGGCTTCCATCGACCGCCACACCGTAAGCTGCTCACCGGAGTCGAAGCGGTAGAACGTCGGTGAGCGCTCCGCGTTCAGCATCGCGATATGCCGCTCAGGCCGGTCAGATCCTTCCGGGCCCGCCAGCACGCCGCACGCTTCGTCGGGGTGGTCGGCCCGGGCATGGGACACCATCGAGTCGACGAGGTCGGCACGGATTACCAGCACGGCGGGACTCCACTTCCGTTTCGGGGGGGTGAGCAGATCAGAGATGCGCTCCGGGCAACAGACTGCGATAGGTGGGTATTCCGGCCACCGGTTCGGCGGCCAGCACTCCCACCAGCACAGCACGTGCCAAACAGTCTGCCGCCGCGGCCCCGACCTGCGTGGTGAGCTTGATCTCCGGCGACATCGACGCCGGGACGTCCGCGGGTGGTTGCACCTCGACCGCGCAGGTCGCCAGCGCGAACACCGTGTCACCGTCCAGCGGGGTGTGTGACGGGCGGATCGTGCGGGCCAGCCCGTCGTGTGCGGCGATCGCAACGCGTTTGCAGGCCCCCGGGCTCAGCGCGGCGTCGGTGGCCACCACCGCGATCGTCGTGTTCAGCGGACCGGACTCCGCGTCCAGCGCTGCGAAGGCGGCGATCTCGTCGTTCGGAGGGCGCACGAAGCCGAACTCGGCGATCAGCTCGGCCATCCACGGCAGCCCCGTCGCCGGGTCGACGGCGTTGCCGCCGGGGTTCACCGCGACGATGGCTCCCACCGTCACCCCGGATTCCAACGTCATCGACGCGGTACCGAGGCCGCCTTTGAGCACACCCGCCCTGGCGCCCGCTCCGGCGCCGACATTACCGAGCAGGAATTCGGTACCTGCCGCCTGGGCGGCGCTGTAGCCGAAGGCCGCGTTCGGCCTGCACTGCCACCCGCCGACCGGGAGGTCGAAGATCACCGCTCCCGGCACGATCGGCACCACGCCGCCGTCCATGGCAACCCCACGACCGTGTTCCTCGAGCCACTGCATGACGCCGTCGGCTGCCGCCAGCCCATAGGCACTGCCGCCGGTCAACAGCACCGCGTCGACATAACGCACCGAGTTGGACGGATCCAGCAGGTCGGTCTCTCGCGAACCCGGCGCACCGCCGCGCACGTCGACCGCACCCACGGTGCCCGGCGGCGTCACCACCACAGTGCTGCCGGCCGCCCAACCGGCACCCAGAGTGGCGTCGTCGTCGATGCGGTGATGGTTGCCGACCAGAATGCCCGCGACGTCTGTGATCGAACCGTACGTGGCGTCCACTAGCGTCTTCTGTTCTTCGCGCAAGCGCTCATCGGTGTCTTCTGTTCTTCGCGCAAGCGCTCATCACCGCATCGGCCGCTTCATTAGCCCCAAAACCAGGTACTCCTGCAACACCGTCAGCCACTGGTACACATCGAGGTGCCCCGCCATCGGATGATCGGTCGGCAGCCGGTCAGGGCCTCCTGGCCCGATCTCCAGCATGGTGCCCAGCGCCAGTCGCACGTCGTTGACGGCGGCTATCCAAGCGTTGGCGTCGTCCTCGGTCAGCTCGAATCGACCGCCGCCTTTGGGCACCGTCTCCAGAACACGTTGTGCCGCAGTCCTTTTAGCGTCGATGATGGTGGGTTCATGCAGGCTTCGCAACGCGCTGTTCAAACTGTCGGCAGCGGCCGAACCCGCGGGATGCTCACGTTGCTGACGGAAGAAGTCCGGCAGCAGCCGACGCATCGTCGCATCCTCGGGCCGGTTGGCATTTCCCGTCTTCATCCCGGTGATCCGTTCGAGTTCGTCTGCGGGCGAAGATGATTCGCGGTCATCGAGCATGCCCAGCATGGATGAGACCATGTTTGTGAGCAGATCGGCCTCGTGGGGCTCCAAGGCCGAACGAAACCGCGGGCCGGCTGCGGTGTCGACCCGCTTCCATTTTCGCAAAGCGGCTCTACCGGTCCTGCTGCATGGTCGCCCACAGTCCAGCGGAGTGGAGTTTCGAGACGTCGACCTCCATGGCCTCGCGGCTACCGGCCGACACCACCGCCTTGCCTTCCTCGTGCACCTGGAGCATCAGCTTGGTGGCGTGCGGCTCGCTGTAGCCGAACAGCTTCTGGAAAATGTAGGTCACGTAGTTCATCAGATTGACGGGGTCGTCCCACACGATCGTGACCCACGGACTGTCCTTTTTGTCCACAGTCTCGCTCTGCCGCTGTCCGCTGGTACCCGGCTGGGTCCGGGCTGGCGCAACCATGACGTACAGGATAGCGAGCAGTAGACGCACAGGGAAAAGCCGTTACCGTTGCGTCGTGACGGTGGCGCTGCTGACCGACAAGTACGAGCTGACCATGCTTGCCGCGGCGCTGCACGACGGCACCGCGCATCGCCGCACGACTTTCGAATTGTTCGCCCGCACGCTGCCCGACGGCCGCCGCTACGGCGTCGTCGCAGGCCTCGGCCGATTCGTGGCGGCGTTGGAGCACTTCACCTTCAACGATGTGGCGCTCGAGTTGGTCGGGGGATTCCTCGACGACGCGACGGTGGACTATCTGCGCACCTATCAGTTCACCGGCGACATCGACGGATACGCCGAAGGTGAGCTGTACTTTCCCGGGTCGCCCATCCTGTCGGTCCGTGGGTCCTTCGCCGAGTGCGTCTTGCTCGAGACCCTGGCGCTGTCGATCTTCAACCACGACAGCGCCATCGCCTCGGCTGCGGCCCGGATGGTCAGTGCGGCCGACGGGCGCCCGCTGATCGAGATGGGTTCGCGGCGAACTCACGAGCAGGCAGCTGTCGCGGCTGCGCGCGCCGCCTATCTGGCGGGGTTCTCCGGATCGTCGAACCTCGAGGCGCAGCGCCGCTACGGCATTCCCGCACTCGGAACCAGCGCACACGCGTTCACGATGCTGCACACCGTGGCGGGCCAGAGCCAGGACGACTGGGAGCGGGCGGCCTTTCGCGCCCAGGTCGGCGCCCTCGGGGTGGGTACGACGCTGCTCGTCGACACCTATGACGTCACCGCCGGAGTCGCTAACGCCGTCGCCGTGGCAGGGCCCGAACTGGGAGCGGTGCGCATCGACTCCGGCGACCTCGGGGTGCTGGCCCGCCACGCGCGCGAACAGCTCGACGGACTGGGCGCCACCAATACGCGCATCGTGTTGTCCGGCGATCTCGATGAATACGCGATCGCCGCACTGCGCGCCGAGCCCGTCGACAGCTACGGCGTTGGCACCAAGCTCGTCACCGGATCGGGAGCTCCCACCGCCGGGATGGTGTACAAGCTCGTCGAGGTCGACGGCATCCCCGTGGTCAAACGCAGCAGCCAGAAGCAGTCGCACGGCGGCCACAAGCAGGCGATTCGCCTCGCCCGCGCATCCGGGACGGTGACCGAGGAGGTGGTGTACCCCGCAGGCCAGCCCCCCGAGGAGGGTCGCATCCTCACGATCCCGCTGGTCCGTGACGGAAAACCGCTGGCCGACAACGACATCGCTGCCGGGCGCGCGCTCGCCGCCGCTGGTCTAAAGAGCCTGCCGTGGGAGGGACTGAAACTCTCCAACGGCGAACCGGCCATCCCGACCCGCCTGGTCGAACCCACGTGACACCGCGCCTGGGGACAGTTGCACCGGTTCGGCACCGCGCTGGGCCATAATTCTCCTGACCGACCTCAGGGAGCCATCACGACCACCCCCGTCACCGACTTGCTGGCCACTGCAGTGGCAGCACTGGGAGGCAGCGAGCGCCCCGGCCAGGTACAGATGGCCGAGGCCGTGACACGTGCGTTCGACACCGGGGAACACCTCGCTGTGCAGGCGGGCACCGGCACCGGCAAGTCGCTGGCGTATCTGGTGCCCGCCATCGCGCGCGCGGTCTCAGATGAGCGCGCGGTGGTGGTGGCGACGGCCACGATCGCGCTGCAGCGCCAGCTCGTCGACCGCGACCTGCCACGTCTCGCCGAGGCGCTCGCCGACATTCTGCCGCGCGAACCCCGGTTCGCCCTCCTCAAGGGTCGTGGAAACTATTTGTGCCTGAACAAGATTCACAACGGCGCCGCCGGTCCTGACCCGTCGGCGCTGTCCCAGGAGGAGCTCTTCTCCCCGATGGCCGCCAGCGCGCCCGGCCGCGACGTGCAACGCCTGACTGGGTGGGCATCCGATACCGAGACGGGCGACCGCGACGATCTCAAACCGGGGGTCGTCGATCGCTCGTGGTCGCAGGTCAGCGTGTCCGCGCGGGAATGCCTCGGGGTGGCACGCTGTCCGTTCGGCACCGAGTGCTTCGCCGAGAAGGCCCGCGCCAAGGCGGCCCGCGCCGATGTGGTGGTCACCAACCACGCCCTGTTAGCCATCGACGCGATCGCCGCAGCCGATGTCCTGCCCGAACACGACCTGCTGATCGTCGACGAAGCCCATGATCTGGTGGACCGCGTCACCGGGGTGGCCACCGGCGAGCTGTCGGCGACGGTGCTGTCGGTCGCCGCCAGACGCGTCGCACGGCTGGTCTCGCCGGAACTGGTCCAGCAGTTCGAGGCGGCGTCCACCACGTTCACCTCCGCCATCCACGACGCCGACCCCGGGCGCATCGATTACCTCGACGACGAGTTGGCCACCTACCTGACGTCGCTGCGCAACGCGGCCGCCGCGGCACGCGCGGCCGTCAACACCTCGCCCGCCGATCCCCAGGTTGCGGCGGCTCGCACCGAATCCGTTGCAGCCCTTGGCGATATCGCCGACATCGCGACCCGGATCCTCACCGCGTTCGTCGCGCCGATCCCCGATCGCCCGGACGTCGTCTGGTTGGACCACGAGGACAACCGCGGCACCCGTCCAGCGCGCGGGAGCGCAGCGGCCGGGGGTTCGGTCTCCCCCGTGCTGCGGGTGGCGCCGCTGTCGGTGTCGGCCCTGCTGCGCACCAGATTGTTCGAGCAGGCGACCACCGTGCTGACGTCGGCGACGCTGACCATCGGCGGCTCGTTCGACGCGATGGCGGCCGCCTGGGGACTTGCGGGCGAGTCCGGCCAGAAGTGGCGGGGACTCGACGTCGGTTCGCCGTTCTCCCATGCGCGCTCCGGAATCCTGTATGTGGCGGCTCATCTCCCACCGCCGGGCCGCGATGGCACCGGGTCGGCCGAGCAACTCGCGGAGATCGAGGCGCTGATCAGCGCCGCAGGCGGGCGCACACTCGGACTGTTCTCGTCGATGCAGGCCGCCAAGGCCACCGCCGAGGCCATGCGGGGCAGGCTGGACACGCCGGTGCTGTGCCAGGGCGAGGAGTCCACCTCGACGCTCGTCAGCCAGTTCGCGGCGGACGCGGAGACCTCGCTGTTCGGCACGCGGTCGCTGTGGCAGGGCGTCGACGTCCCCGGCCCGTCGCTGTCGCTGGTGATCATCGACCGCATCCCGTTCCCCCGGCCCGACGATCCGCTGCTGACGGCGCGTCAGCGTGCGATCGCCGCCCGTGGCGGCAACGGCTTCATGACGGTGCCCGCCAGCCATGCGGCACTGCTGCTCGCCCAGGGGGCGGGGCGGTTGCTGCGGTCCACCGAGGACCGCGGGGTGGTTGCGGTACTGGACTCGCGGATGGCGACGGCCCGCTACGGCGGTTTCCTTCGGGCTTCGCTGCCGCCCTACTGGGCCACCACCGACCCGAAAAAGGTGCGGGCCGCGCTGGAAAGACTGCGCGCGACCTGACCCCGGGTTCGGTGCACTATATGTTTGTTCCAAACCGGATTCCGCGACGAGGACACGATGAGCCGACGACTTCTCGGGGGCGCCGCGGGCGCTGCTGCGGTCTTCGCGGCTGCGTTGCTGATGACGTCGTGCACCACCCTGCTCGACGGGCAGGCCGTCTCGGTTTTCGACAGCCCGTTCTACGTCGCGGGCATGCGCGCGGTCGACGGTCCGTCCGGGCTGCGCGCCGACGCTCAGGAACCCTCGCGCGAGGCCGAAGGCGGCAACGGTGGTGCCATCGACCGGCTGGCACTCAGTGCGCTCTCCGATATCGAGGAGTACTGGGAGACCGCCTACCCGGACACGTTCGACGGCGAGTTCGAGACTGCCGACCAGCTCATCTCATGGGACTCCGCGGGATACGGCGGCGAGTTCTGCGACGGCAATACATACGGACTGATCAACGCCGGGTACTGCATACCCCAGAACACCATCGGCTGGGATCGCGGGGAGATGTTCCCGGCGTTGCGCGACGCGCATGGCGAGATGGCCGTGACGCTGGTGCTGGCACACGAATACGGCCACGCTATCCAACTACAGGCGCGGATCAGCCGAAGGACCACAGACATCCTGGTCCGGGAGCAGCAGGCCGACTGCCTGGCGGGCAGCTACATGAGGTGGGCGGCCGAAGGCAATTCCGACAGGTTCAGCCTGTCCACCGCCGACGGACTCAACACCGTCCTCTCGGCGCTTGTCGCGTTCCGCGATCCCCTGCTTAGCGAAGAAGACATGGAAGCCAGCGGCGACGAGCACGGCTCGGCGTTCGAGCGGGTCTCCGCGTTCCAGTTCGGCTTCACCGACGGCGCGAGCGCCTGCGCTGCCATCGACCTCGATGAGATCGAATCGCGCCGTGGCGACCTGCCGGTGTGGTTGCAGCCCGACCAGACCGGCAACTGGGACGTGACCGAGGAATCGGTGCAGACCCTGATCGACGTCCTGAACCTCACGTTCGATCCCGATGAGCCCCCCACCCTCAGTTACGACGTCGACGCCGCCTCGTCCTGCGAAGAGGCCAGAGCCAGCCCGCCGGTGTCGTACTGCCCGTCGACCAACACCATCGCGGTCGACCTTCCCGAACTGGCCGCGTTGGGGGTCCCGTCGGAGAGCCTGCGATCCGAACAGCTCAGCGGCGACAACACGGCCTACTCGATTCTGACCTCCCGATACACGCTCGCCCTGCAGCACGAACGGGGGCTGCCACTCGATACCGCAGCAGCCGCGTTGCGGACGGCGTGCCTCACCGGAGCCGCGTCATCGCAGCTCACGCAGGACAGCACCGACGCCGACGCGGGCACTTTCGTACTGTCGGCGGGTGACCTGGACGAGGCGGTCTCGGGCATCCTGACCAACGGCCTGGTGGCCTCGGACGTCAACGGCGCCACGGTTCCGGCGGGCTTCTCGCGAATAGACGCGTTCAGGACCGGAGTGCTCGGCGACTCCGATCGCTGCTACGAACGATTTTCATGACGGGCGTTGCGTCGACGGGTCGCCAGCCGGCTACACCCGCGGCCAGGACCAGGGGGGGATCGATGGCGCGGCAACGCTGGAACGGCATCGTCATTGCGGCGTGCCTCACCATTTCTCTGACGGCCTGTTCCGCGCCGGTGGCGGGCTATCCGGTGTCGGTGTTCGACGATCCCTACAACGTCGGCGGAATGCCCGCTACCGACGGACCGTCGGGGCCGCGGGATGACGCGCAGCCGTCGGACCGCGACGTCGAGAACACCGACGACGGCGAGATCGACGAGGTCGCAGCCATGGCGGTCAGCGATATCGAGGACTTCTGGCTGGAGTACTACGGGCAGGTCGGAGGGGACCACTTCGAGCCCGTCGATAGCCTGGTGTCCTGGGATTCCACCGATCCGCGCGAGATCGACGTGTGCGGAATTCCCGGGTACCAGTTCGTCAACGCCATGTACTGCTTCGACGAAGACACCATCTCGTGGGACCGTGGCGACCTGATGCCGTTGCTGCAGAAGAACTTCGGTGACATGGCGGTGGTGGGCGTGCTCGGCCACGAGTACGGTCACGCCGTCCAGTACAAAGCCGAACTGGTGTCCGACGATGATTCGGTGCTGGTCTTCGAGCAACAGGCCGATTGCTTCGAGGGTGCCTACATGCGCTGGGTGGCCGAGGCGAACTCAACCCGCTTCGCCCTCAACACCAGCGACGGGCTCAACAAGCTGTTGGCCAGCGTGATCATCCTGCGTGATCCGGCGCTGTCCGACAAAGAGCACGAAGACCTCGTCGACACCTACGGCGAACACGGCAGCGCGTTCGAACGGATCTCGGCCTTCCAGATCGGCTTCACCGACGGCGTGCAAGCCTGCGCGGCCATCGACGCCGACGAGATCGAACAACGCCGTGGCGACCTGCCGGTGTCGCTGCCCGAGGACAAGACCGGAGAGTGGGAGGTCAGCGACGATTCCGTCCGCGTCTTCGTCGAGGCACTCGACTCGATGTTCACCCCGGCCAATCCGCCGGAACTCAGTCTGAACCCGACCGCCAACGACCAGTGCCCCGACGCTCAAGTGACCCAACCGGTTTCGTACTGCCCTGCCACCAACACCATCGCCGTCGACGTCCCGGGGCTGAAGAAAATCAGCAAGACCGATGCAGGCTTGCTGGACGGCGGGGTGGCAGGCGACAACACGGCGTATTCGATGCTGACGTCGCGCTACATGCAGGCCCTGCAGCACGAGCGGGGCGTGGCCCTGGACACCGCCGACGCCGCCCTGCGCACCGCGTGCCTCACCGGCGTCGCCACCGCCCTGCTCTTCGACGGTGTCACCGTCGACGGCGACAACACCCTGACACTCACCGCGGGCGACCTCGACGAGGCCGTCTCGGGCATGTTGACCAACGGGTTGGCCGCCAGCGACGTCAACGGCCAGACCGTGCCGTCCGGCTTCGCCCGCATCGACGCGTTCCGTGCGGGCGTGCTGAGCGCCAACCTGGAGAAGTGCTACCTGAAGTTCTCCTGACGATCCGTCATCGTGTGAAACCACCGGCTCCCCGCGTCGGAATCCCATGGCAAGATTTCGGCATAGCCAACGGCCCGGAACGGGGTGCTCCGATGAACCGACGACATCTGGTCGGCATGGCTGTCGCGCTCAGCGTCATCCTCGAGGTGACCTCGTGCGCGACGGAGATTGCTGGCGAGCCCGTCTCGGTGTTCGACGACCCGTTCCACGTCGCCGGGATGGACGCCAACGACGGCCCCACCGGTTTTCGGGAGGATGCGCCATTGTCCGATCGCGAAGTGGAGAACAGCGACGGCGGCGAGATCGACCAATTGTCGGCGATGACCATCAGCGATGTCGAGGACTACTGGAGCGAGCACTTCTCCGAGGTCTCCGACGACGACTTCACCCCGGTGGACAACCTCCAGTCGTGGGACGCCACCGACAGCAGTGACGACTTCGCAGTCTGCGGTGAGGTCCGGTACGGATTTCCGAACGCGATGTACTGCTACCGCACCGACACCATCGCCTGGGACCGCGGCGACATGATGTTCAACAGGCGCAGAGTCTTCGGCGACATCGGCTTGCCCGCGGTGTTGGCCCACGAGTACGGACACGCTATCCAGAACCATGCCGACCTCGTCAACAGCAGCGATTCGGTGCTCGTCGAAGAACAGCAGGCCGACTGTTTCGAGGGCGCTTACATGCGCTGGGTGGCCGAAGGGAATTCGTCGCGGTTCACGTTGAGCACCGGCGACGGCCTCAACGACGTGCTGGCCGAGCTCGTCAGCTCGCGTGACGAGATCCTCACCGAGGACGAGCTCGAGGAGTTCGCCGACAGCAGCGGCGAGCACGGCAGCGCCTTCGAGCGCATCTCGGCGTTCCAGATGGGGTTCATCGACGGACCTGCAGCGTGTGTGGAGATCGACGAGCGCGAAGTCGAGCAACGCCGGGGCGATCTCCCCGTCGCGCTCCCCGCGGACGTCACGGGCGAGTTCGAGGTCACCGACGAGTCGGTCGAGCTCTTCATCGGCGCGCTCGACCTGATGTTCGAGCCCGCCAACCCGCCCAACCTCAGCCTCGACGCCGGCGAGATCGCCTCGTGCCCCGACGCCGAGCCCACCGAGGCGGCAGCCTACTGTCCGGCGAGCAACACCATCGCCGTCGATGTGGAGGAACTGGCCGGGTTCGGTGAAGCCGCGGTCCGCCGCTCGGGCAGCGTGGTCACGGGCGACAACACCGCGTACTCGATTCTGACCTCGCGCTACATGCTGGCCATGCAGCACGAGCGCGGCGTGCCCCTCGGCAACGCCGACGCCGCGCTGCGCACCGCGTGCATGACGGGCGTCTCCACCACCATGATGTTCGACGGCGTCACTGGCGACGACGGCAACACTTTGACACTCACGGCCGGAGACCTGGACGAGGCGGTCTCCGGGCTGCTCACCAACGGGCTGGCGGCCACCGACGTCAACGGAGAGGGCGTGCCGTCGGGGTTTTCCCGCATCGACGCCTTTCGCGCCGGGGTGCTGGGCGCCGACATGGAGAAGTGTTACGAGAAGTTCGAGTGACCACAGGAAGTTCGAGAGCACCGACGTCGAGAGGATCCTCCGACGACCGACGAGGGTGGGCAGCTACTGGCGGGGCGATGTTCTGCTCACCCCGCCGTCAGGGCCGCTGGCCGCGGGGTCGAGAATCAGCACTCAGGCGGTCGGCAACCCTGGGGAAGGTCGATGGTGGCGACCGCACCGTCAGCCGTCCCGACGTGGCGAGCCTGCCGATCGCGTTCGCAGCGTTCATCGTGGTAAACCACCAGCACAGCGTCGGGACCGCGCGTCAGCCCGAACGGACCGCCGCCATCGGGCAGGCCGAAGGTACTCAGCTCCCATCGGTGTTGATCCGCCCGATCTGATCGTCGCCGGTGTGGGTGAACGATCTGAGGCAGCCGGAGATCCGACGCGGACTTGGGATGGTCACCGGTCGGCAACTCAGCGCCGTCGGCCAGTTGCGGCTGGTACCACAGCGGGCGGGTCAGGTAGTTGCTCAGATCTGCGGCGTGGGCATCAAGGCGTGCGACGAACCCGTTGTCGAGCGCCAGTTCATCGAGCCGCCCTAGGGACGCCGCGCCCAGCAGGGCGACGGGGTCTCGCCCGGCCTGCTCCCACAGCCTTCCGTCGATGGCGGCGAAAGGGTCCCGGGTCGGTGTGCGCCACGACTATCGCAGGTTGATCGACAGTTGCTCCAAAGCGGCCCGCCAGCCGGGAAGGTGCGCACGGCCGGTGAACCTGCGGAGAGCTTTCACGATTCAGACCTTACTGACGAATCGAGGTGCCGTGGCCACGCGCACCGCCTGCCCCGGGCCGCTCGCGACCGTCAGCCCGGTTTCGGTGTGGTGAATATTCCGATGCTCAGGCGGCTGATCGGGGGATTACGGTGTGGGGTGAGCGCGGTGCGGGAATGCCAGTCCAGACTTGTGAGCGAACGACAAATGTTTTCGACCCGAGGACTTCAAGGACGGAGTGTGCAGTGCCCGGTCGCATCGAGATCGACGACGTCCAGCCCGTGATTTCAGGCGGGGTTTTTCCGGCAAAGGCGGTGGTCGGCGAGGTTATCCCCATCTCCGCCACGGTCTGGCGCGAGGGACACGATGCCGTGGCCGCGACGCTCGTGGTGCGCTATCTGGGTCGCGGCTATCCGCAGCTGGCCGACGCGCCGTTGCACACCACGGCCGTTGGCGGGACCGCCGTTCCTGCTGTCGCGTCGTCCGCGGAACCGAGGGTGAAGCCGCAGCTGATCGCCATGGCGACAGGTGAAAAGCCCGATGTGTTCCACAGCCAGTTCGTCCCTGACCGCGAAGGATTGTGGACCTACCGCATCGACGGCTGGGGTGACCCGATCAGCACGTGGCGCCATGGCGTCACCAGGAAACTCGAGGCAGGACAAAGCGAAGCCGAACTGTCCAACGATCTGCTCGTCGGAGCGCGGCTGTACGAGCGGGCTGCCGCCGGCGTCCCGCGCCAACTGCGGGGCCCGCTGGTCGATGCGTCGGAGATCCTACGCAAGCCGGGTGACCCGTTCGAGCGCGTCGGCGTGGCGCTGTCGCGCGACAACGACGCCCTGCTCGCCCGGTATCCACTGCGCGAACTGTTGACCCGCGGCGCCCAGCACGGCGTGTGGGTGGATCGGCCGAAGGCGCGGTTCAGCGCCTGGTACGAGCTGTTCCCGCGGTCCACCGGCGGGTGGGACCACGAGGGCAGGCCGGTACACGGGACTTTCGCCACCGCCGCCGAAGCGCTGCCGAGGGTGGCGCGGATGGGCTTCGACGTCGTCTACCTGCCACCCATTCATCCCATCGGCAAGGTGCACCGCAAGGGTCGCAACAACGCGGTGACCGCGTCACCGGGCGATGTCGGCTCACCGTGGGCGATCGGCAGTGACGAGGGTGGCCACGACGCCCTACATCCCCAGCTGGGCACCATCGAGGATTTCGACAACTTCGTCGCAGCAGCCAACGGCCTCGGCCTCGAAGTGGCCCTTGATCTGGCGCTGCAGTGCGCGCCCGACCATCCATGGGCGGGCGAACATCGACGGTGGTTCACCGAGCTGCCCGACGGCACCATCGCCTACGCCGAGAATCCGCCGAAGAAGTATCAGGACATCTACCCGCTGAACTTCGACAACGATCCCGCTGGCCTCTACAACGAGGTGCTGCGGGTGGTCCGCCACTGGGTCGATCACGGGGTCAAGATCTTCCGCGTCGACAATCCGCACACCAAGCCGCCCAACTTCTGGGCGTGGTTGATCGGCCAGGTCAAAGCGGCCTACCCCGATGTACTGTTCCTCGCCGAAGCCTTCACCCGGCCCGCCCGGCTGTACGGACTGGGCAAGCTCGGTTACACGCAGTCGTACTCATACTTCACCTGGCGCACGGCGAAGTGGGAACTCGAAGAGTTCGGGCAGGAGATCGCCGACACCTCGGACTACGCGCGGCACAACCTGTTCGTCAACACCCCCGACATCCTGCAGGAGAGCTTGCAGCACAACGGACCGGGAATGTTCGCGATCCGCGCGGTCCTGGCGTCCACGCTCAGCCCGTCGTGGGGCGTCTACTCGGGTTACGAATTGTTCGAGCACGAGGCAGTCCGGGAGGGCAGCGAAGAGTATCTGAACTCCGAGAAGTACGAACTCCGTCCCCGAGACTTCGAGGGAGCGCTGCGCGATGGCCGCTCTCTGGAGCCATTCCTGGCTCGGCTCAACGAGATTCGGCACCTTCATCCCGCGTTGCGTGAATTGAAGACCATCCATTTCCACAAGATCGACAACGACGCGCTGCTCGCCTACAGCAAGTTCGACCCGATCAGCGGCGACTCGGTGCTGGTCATCGTCAGCCTCAATGCGTACGGGCCCGAAGAGGCGACCCTGTGGTTGGACATGCCCGCTCTGGGTATGCAGTCCTACGACCGTTTCTGGGTACGCGACGAAATCGCCGGTGAGGAGTATCAGTGGGGTCAGGCCAACTATGTCCGGATCGACCCGGCCAAGGCTGTCGCCCATATTCTGAACATGCCGCAGATCCCACCCGAATCCCGAGCGGCGCTGCTGCGCCGGGAATGAAAGGAGTGTGACGGCGAATGACCGGAACCGACCAGGTCACCAGCACACATCTGGCCCCCGATCCCGCCGACCTCGCGCGTCTGGTCAGCGGCACACATCACGACCCCCACTCGGTCCTAGGGGCACATGAGTACGGCGATCACACGGTCATCCGCGCCTATCGGCCCCACGCACTGAAACTCGCGGCGCTCGTCGGCACCGACCGCTTTGAGTTTGCGCACGTCGATGCAGGCATATTCGCCGTCGCTCTCCCCTTCGTCGGGTTGATCGACTATCGCCTCGAGGTCAGCTACGACACCGGCGGCGAATCGCCGATGCTGCACACCGTGGCCGACGGCTACCGCTTCCTGCCCACCCTCGGCGAGTTCGACCTGCACCTGTTCGCCGAAGGTCGGCACGAACGCCTTTGGGATGTACTCGGTGCGCATCCGCGCACCTACTCGACACCCGACGGCGACGTGTCCGGGGTGTCGTTCGCCGTGTGGGCGCCCAATGCCCACGGCGTGGCACTCGTCGGCGACTTCAATCACTGGGAGGGCTACGAGGCGCCCCTGCGCGCACTCGGTTCGACCGGAGTGTGGGAACTGTTCTGGCCGGATTTCCCGGTCGGTGCGCTCTACAAGTTCCGCATTCAGGGGGCCGACGGTTCGATCACCGACCGGGCCGACCCGATGGCGTTCGCCACCGAGGTGCCACCGCAGACCGCGTCGCGCGTCACGTTGTCGGACTACACCTGGACCGACACGGCGTGGATGACCGAACGTGGACAGAAGAACCCGGCGTTCCTGCCGATGAGCACCCTCGAGGTGCACCTCGGCTCATGGCGGCCGGGACTCAGCTATGTCGACCTCGCCCATCAGCTCACCGACTACGTTGTGGCGCAAGGGTTCACCCACGTCGAGCTGCTGCCGGTTGCCGAACACCCGTTCGGCGGTTCGTGGGGCTACCAGGTCACGTCGTACTACGCGCCGTCCGCACGCTTCGGCAGCCCCGACGAATTCCGTTATCTGGTCGACGAACTCCACAAGGCCGGCATCGGCGTCCTCGTCGACTGGGTGCCGGCCCACTTCCCCAAGGACGCGTGGGCGTTGGGGCGATTCGACGGCACCCCGCTCTACGAGCACGCCGACCCCCACCGGGGCGAGCAACTCGACTGGGGCACCTACGTTTTCGACTTCGGCCGTGCCGAAGTGCGCAACTTCCTGGTGGCCAACGCACTGTACTGGCTGCAGGAGTACCACATCGACGGGCTGCGCGTCGACGCCGTCGCATCGATGCTGTACCTCGACTATTCACGGCCAGAAGGTGGTTGGACGCCCAACATCCACGGCGGGCGGGAGAACCTGGAGGCGGTGCAGTTCCTGCAGGAGATGAACGCCACCGTCCACAAAATCACCCCCGGCATCGTCACCATCGCTGAGGAATCGACCTCATGGCCCGGCGTTACTCGTCCCACCAGCATTGGCGGCCTTGGCTTTTCGATGAAGTGGAACATGGGGTGGATGAACGACACCCTGGAGTTCATGAAGCGGGACCCGATTCACCGCACCTATCACCACCACGAGATCACCTTCTCGATGCTGTACGCATTCAGTGAAAACTTCGTGCTCCCGATCAGCCACGACGAGGTGGTGCACGGCAAGGGCACACTGTGGGAGCGGATGCCCGGCAACGACCACGTCAAGGCGGCCGGTCTGCGCAGCCTACTGGCCTACCAGTGGGCGCACCCGGGTAAGCAGCTGCTGTTCCAGGGCCAGGAGTTCGGCCAGCGCGCCGAGTGGTCCGAGGAACGCGGCGTCGACTGGTTTCAGTTGGACGAGAACAGCTTCTCCTCGGGAATTCTCCAGCTGGTCTACGACATGAACCGGATCTATCGGGGCAATCCGTCACTGTGGTCGCAGGACACGTTGCCCGAGGGTTACTCGTGGATCGACGCCAACGACTCGGCAAACAACGTGCTGAGCTTCCTGCGCTTCGGCGCGGACGGCTCCATCATGGCGTGCGTGTTCAACTTCTCCGGCTCGGAGCATCCGCGATACCAACTGGGACTGCCGTTCGCGGGCCGGTGGCGCGAAGTCCTCAACACCGATGCCGCCGTCTACCGCGGCGGCGGCATAGGCAATATGGGTGGAGTCGAGGCGACGGACGATCCCTGGCACGGCCGCCCGGCGTCGGCCGTCATGACCCTTCCCCCGACCTCCGCCCTCTGGTTCGAACCCGAGCTCTAGCCCGCCGAAACTCACGAACGGGCGGAGATTTCCCAGGACGCCCATGCCATTTTGTTGGTTTCGGCGCCATGGCGGCTGCAGTGTCATCGCGAGCGCTCAACCTGGTACGCCCTACGTTGCCGATGTGCTGGGGAAATGCAGCGCCCGGCGTCCGCTACTGCGCGCTCGCGGCAGTAGGTGTGGCCCGCCAGATACTCAGCGCCCGCATCGGTGCAGAAAACCCAGGGCGGCGCCTACAAAAGTAAGCCGTCACGGGCACTGCGGACTGCGGCGGAGGTCTACCCTCGCCGAAACCAACGCTCTGGTGGCGTCTTCTCGCACATTTCCGCCCGTACGTGAGTTTCGGCGAAAGGGAAGGCGGGGTCAGTAGAGGGCGTTGGCCAGGTTGCGTCGTGCCGCGATGACGTCGGGGTCGGCCGGGTCGAACAGATCGAAGAGTTCGATCAGGTGCGTGCGCACCCGGACCCGGTCGTCGCCTGCGGTGCGCCGCACCAGCGCGATCAGGCGAGCGAATGCGGCCGCGACGGCTTGCTGCAGGATCTCGACATCAGCGGCGGCGAGTGCGGCGTCGATGTCGTCGGGCGACTTGTCGGCGACGGCAACCGCGTCATTCGGATGGTCGCTGGCACGAAGGTGAAACTTGATCTGCCGGATCGCCGCCTTGGCTTCCGCATGACCAGGATCGGAGGCCACGATGTCTTCGTACGCCTGCAAGGCGGCTCCGAAATCACCCTCGTCGAGAAAGGCCAGCGCCTGTGCAACTGCCGGATCGATCTCCTCAGCTACGGAATTCGCTGAGCCGCCGAGCTTTCCGGCCATCGCTGATATCAGTGAGTCTACCCATCGGCGCAGCTGATCGGGCGGTTGCACACCCTCGAAGCTAGAAATCGGCTGGCCCGCCGCCAACGCGACGACGGTGGGGATGGCCTGCACACCGAAGGCCTGCGCCACACGCCCATTGGTGTCGACGTTCACCAACCCGAGTACCCACGTACCACTGTCGGCGGCGGCGAGCTCGGACAGGCTGTCGGCGAGCTGCAGGCTGGCTTCGCTGCGCGGCGACAGCAGCACAACTACCACCGGCACCTCGTTGGAGCGAGCCAGCACCTCGGTCTGAAAGTTTGCCTCGGTAATCTCCACCCCGGCCGCCGGACCATTGCCCGCGGCCGGCGGTGCACCAGCTTTTTGGTCAGCCGCTTGGGCGCGTTGCTTGAGGGCGGACAGGTCGACGGCGCCTGCGAGAGCGGGCCCGATCGAGGAACGCGGACGAGTCACGCCATCAAGTCTGTCACGGACTCTCGGGTAGCGATCCCACCGGTGCCGACCCGCCCGACGCGGCGCTGGTTTCGCCCAATTTGGCCGTGCGATCGGCCCATATGAGAAAAATCACAGTGGCTAGGGGCAGAATGCTGGCCAGCAAAGCCAGCAGCCATGTCGAGATCGTCCACTTATACAGAATTCCGGCGAACAGCGCGGCAATCACGAACGCGATGAACGCGATGCCGTGAGCCATCCCGAAGATCTTCACGCCAATCTCGGTGGTGGAGCTCGCGAGATGCTTGAAGTACATGCCGATCAGCAACCCGGCCCACGTCACCGCTTCCACTAAGGCGATCGTCCGAAAGCGGCCCGCGGTGGTCCGCACGTCGAATGTGCTCGTCATGGCTGTCATTGTGCCCGATCCCGCCGCCAGCTACTACAGCACGTCGTAATTCGCGCTAGCTGCGGTGCAGGATCAGGGCATCGCCCTGGCCACCCGCGCCGCACAGCGCGGCGACACCGTAACCCGATCCGCGCCGTGCGAGCTCAAGAGCGACGTGCAGGGTGATGCGCGCGCCGGACATCCCGATCGGGTGTCCGACGGCGATGGCACCGCCGTTGACGTTCACCTTCTCGGCGTCGACACCCAGCTCTTTGGTGGACGCCAACGCGACCGCCGCGAATGCTTCGTTGATCTCGATCACATCCAGGTCGTCGATCGTCACACCCTGCTTGACCATGGCCTTCTTGATCGCGTTGGCAGGCTGCGACTGCAACGTGGAATCGGGGCCAGCGACGACGCCGTGGGCACCGATCTCGCACAGCCAGGACAAGCCCGCCTCCTCAGCCTTCGCTTTACTCATCACCACCACCGCGCACGCGCCGTCGGAGATCTGCGACGCCGAACCTGCGGTGATCGTGCCGTCCTTGCGGAACGCGGGCCGTAGCCCGGCCAGCGATTCGGCGGTGGTGTTTGCGCGGATACCCTCATCCTCGGCGAACTCGATCGGATCGCCCTTGCGCTGCGGAATCGACACCGCCACCACCTCGTCAGCGAAGACGCCGTCCTTCCACGCCGCCGCGGCTTTCCGGTGCGACGCGGCGGCGTATTCGTCCTGCTCGGCGCGGGTGAATTGGTCGATGTCGTTGCGCTGTTCGGTGAGCGCGCCCATGGGCTGATCGGTGAACACGTCGTGCAAACCGTCGTAGGCCAGGTGGTCGAGCACGGTGACATCGCCGTACTTGTATCCCGCCCGGCTGTCCATCAGCAGGTGCGGCGCCTTGGTCATCGACTCCTGACCCCCGGCCACGACGACCTCGAACTCGCCGGCGCGAATCAGCTGGTCAGCCAGTGCGATGGCGTCGATACCCGACAGGCACATCTTGTTGATCGACAACGCGGGAACGTCCCAGTCGATGCCACCCGCGACGGCGGACTGCCGGGCAGGCATCTGTCCCGCTCCCGCGGTGAGCACCTGGCCCATGATCACGTACTCGACCAACGACGCGGGCACTGCGGCCTTTTCCAACGCCGCTTTGATCGCGACACCGCCGAGATCGCTCCCCGCGAAATCTTTGAGCGAACCCGACAACTTGCCGATCGGTGTGCGGGCTCCAGCAACGATAACCGACGTTGTCATATCTACCTCCAAAGCGTGGGTAATTTTGGTATCCGAGCGACCGGGGAAGCACAAACTTTCCCATCAGGTTACCGTGCTGTTATGACCACCGATCAGGTTGACGCCCGTCCAGTCCTGGCAACGGCGCTGGTAACAGGCATTGACCATATTGGGATCGCGGTACCTGATCTCGAGGTCGCAAAGAAGTGGTACCACGATCACCTCGGCATGATCGTCCTGCACGAAGAGCTCAACGAGGAGCAGGGCATCATCGAGGCCATGCTGACGGTCCGTGGCGCGCCCAACGGCAGCCCCGAGATCCAGTTGATGGCGCCGATCAGCGAGACGTCCGCCATCGCCAAGTTCCTGGACAAGCGCGGACCCGGTTTGCAGCAGCTCGCCTACCGCACCAGCGATATCGACGCACTCACCGAGCGCCTGCGCGAACAGGGCGTGCGGTTGCTCTACGACGCCCCCAAGCGCGGTACCGCCAATTCACGGATGAACTTCATCCATCCCAAGGACGCTAGCGGCGTGTTGATCGAGCTCGTCGAGCCCGCCAAAGACGCGCACTGATCCTGCTAGGACCACCGCCGCGTGGGACCACGATTGGCCCGGTTCGCCCAGCACGGCGTGTGCCAATGGCGCCTGTCCTCGGCGCCTGCGTCACCCAAATCCGCCCGCCACACCACTACATGTGATGTCCCGGAGCGAATTTCGTGATCGCAGCCTGGGCAGCGGTAAGTCTTCACCGCGCGGGCACCGGCGACCTGCCGCACTTCGTAGTCGTACCCGTCTGAGCCGACTTGCGTGTTTCGTTGCATCGTCAGCGGCCGAAACGGCTGTTGCCTACGACCGGTGCGACGGCTTTTTGCCACACCGGCAGTCTAACTAGGTAATGGCTCAGAACAGCCGGAACTCGTCGCTGTCCATTCCGCGCATCGCGTCGTAATCCAATGTCAGGCAGCGTATTCCGCGGTCAGTGGCCAACGTGCGGGCCTGCGGCTTGATCTGCTGGGCAGCGAACACCCCCGCCACCGGCGCCAACACCGTGTCTCGGTTGAGTAGCTCGAGGTAGCGCGTCAGCTGCTCGACACCGTCGATATCGCCGCGCCTCTTGATCTCGACGGCGACGGAACGGCCCTGTTCGTCGCGGCACATCAGGTCCACCGGACCGATCGCCGTCAGGTACTCCCGGCGCACCAGTGTGTAACCGGCTCCCAGCAGTTCGACATGCTCGGCCAGCAGCACCTGCAGGTGTGCTTCAACGCCGTCCTTGACCAGGCCGGGATCGATTCCCAGTTCGTGGCTCGTGTCATGCTCGATGCTCTCCAGGGTGATCCGAAGCTGTTCGCCGGCCTTGTTCTCCACCACCCACACCCGGTGTTCACCGCCGGCCTGCTCGACGAGCCTGCACGGCGGGCTCATCCAGTTCAATGGCTTGTACGCACGGTCGTCGGCATGAACGCTCACCGACCCGTCGGCCTTGACCAGCAGCAGCCGCTTCGCGGACGGGAGGTGCGCGGTGAGCCGACCGAGATAGTCGACCGTGCATTGGGCGATGACAAGACGCACTCGTCCACTCTAGGGGGGCGGCATTTATGCTGACGCCACCATGCACGCCAAGCGCTATCGGTCCCACCCGCGGACAGGGACCGCGGCGCAACGTCTGGGACGCGTTCTGGAGACCGTGACGCGACAAGGTAGCCGACTACCCGGCACCCCCGAGTACGGCTCGTGGATTCTGGGGCGGGTGTCGGAAAGCCAGCGGCGTCGACGGGTCCGCATCCAGCTGATCCTGACGGTGTTCGTGATCGTCGCCAACCTGATCGGGATTTGCGTCGCGACTCTGGTCGTACTCGTCGCGTTCCCCACCCCCAGCGTGTTCGAACCGGACGTCCGCTGGATCAGCTTCGCGATCGTGCCCGGGTATGTGGTCGCGGCGCTGGTGATCGGCATCTTCTGGGCCACCCGCCGGGTGATCAACAATGTGCGGTGGGCGATCGAGGAGGTCCCGCCTACGCGGGAGGACCAGCGAAACACCTTCTTCGCCCCGTGGCGGCTGACCCGTGTCTTGTTGATCCTGTGGGGCGTCGGCGCCATCGTGATCGCCGCCGTCTACGGGTTCTACGACGCCAACTTCATCCCGAAATGGCTGCTGGGCATCAGCTTTCCGGGCATCGTAGTCTCAACGAGCTGCTATCTCCTCACCGAGTTCGCCCTCCGACCCGTGGCCGCACAGGCATTGGCGGCGGGCCGGCCTCCGCGGCGTGCGGCCGAAGGCATCATGGGCCGGACGATGCTGGTGTGGGCGCTGGGCTCCGGCGTGCCGGTCCTGGGCATCTTACTCGCCGCCGCGATCACCCTGATGCTGCAGAACGTGACGCCGACGCAGTTTATCGTCGCAATCATGATCCTGGCTCTGTTCCCGTTGGTGTTCGGCTTCATCCTGATGTGGATCCTGGCCTGGCTCACCGTCACACCGGTGCGGGTGGTGCGCGACGCACTCAACCGCGTCGAGCAGGGCGATCTGGACACCGATCTGGTGGTGTTCGACGGCACCGAACTCGGCCAGCTGCAACGAGGTTTCAACTCGATGGTCGCCGGGCTGCGCGAGCGCGAACGGGTGCGCGACCTGTTCGGAAAGCACGTCGGCCGCGAAGTCGCAGCGCTCGCCGAGCAGCAGCGTCCGAAGCTAGGCGGCGAAGAGCGTTTCGCCGCAGTGATTTTCGTTGACATCATCGGATCGACGAAGCTGGTCACCGGCAGACCTGCCGTGGACGTGGTCGACCTGCTCAACAGATTCTTCGCCGTGATCGTCGAGGAGGTCGACCGTCACCACGGCTTCGTGAACAAGTTCGAAGGTGACGCCGCACTGGCCGTTTTCGGGGCACCCGTGCGCCTCGAGCACACCGAGGACGAGGCGCTGGCGGCGGCGCGCGCGATCGCGCGGCGGCTCTGCGACGAAGTACCCGAATGCGAGGCAGGCATCGGGGTGGCCGCAGGCCAGGTCGTGGCCGGAAACGTAGGTGCCAAAGAGAGGTTCGAGTACACCGTCATCGGCGAGCCGGTCAACGAGGCAGCACGCCTGTGCGAGTTGGCCAAGGACGTGCCCGGTCGACTGTTGGCGTCGTCGGCGATCGTGGACGGCGCCACCGAAAGTGAAAGCACGCTGTGGCAATTCGGTGAGACCGTCACCTTGCGCGGATACGACGAACCCACCCGCCTGGCCTCACCCGTCTAGTCGGCGTCCCAGCGGCCGCGGATCCAGGTGAGCGCGGCGGCCAGCGCGTCGTCGACGGCGCTGAACACGACGGGGTCGAAGTCGTGCCTGATCCTAATCACGGCATTATCGGGATCGACCAGAAAGCCTTGTTTCCCTTCGTCTCTGAGAACCGAACTCATCCCTGCGAGCATGGCGCGCGCGGTGTCGTTGATACTGTCCGTGCGCGATACGTCGAGGATGGCGGCGTCGAAGTCGTCCTTTTCGCGTGCGACGGTGCGCAGCACCAGTTCGGCGCCGGCGAACAGCAGGTCTCCGTGGATCTCGTAGACGCGCACCCGGTCGGCGATGTCGTAGACCGCCCGCATGGTCGAACGCGATTCCCGCGGCACCGTGAGGAAGTGCAGGCCGAGTCGTCGAGACAGGCTGCGGCACAACTGAACTCCGCGCACACTGTTGCCCTTGGCATCCAGCCGCGGAGAGTAGACCCCGATACCCAGCTGTCCGGGTAACACGGCAGCGATTCCGCCGCCGACTCCGCTCTTGGCCGGCATGCCGACGGCGCTGACCCAGTCGCCTGCGGCGTCGTACATGCCGCAGGTGACCATCACACTCAGTGTCCGCTGGACGACCAGGGTGTCGGTCACCCGACGGCCGGTGAGCGGGTTGACTCCCCCACGTGCCAGGGTGGCCGCCATCCTCGCCAGGTCGGTGGTGGTGACTTTCAGTGAGCACTGCCGGAAGTAGACGTCAAGAACGTCGTCGGGATCGGTGTCGATGACGCCGAAACTTTCGAGCATGTACGCGATCGCGCGGTTTCGGCTGCCGCTGACCTTCTCCGAGGCGTACACCGATCGGGTTCTTCGGGGTGTTAGTCACCTTGTCGACGCTGATCTCGTTGAATGCCTCGCCGGAGGGCTCGACCCCGATCTTCGCGTCGACTGCGGCCTCTCCGATCTGATCGAGCGCCAGAGCGTAGGTGAACGGCTTGGAGATCGACTGGATGGTGAACTCGAGATCGGCATCACCACAGGTGTAGATGTAGCCGTCCGACGAGGACAGCTACAATCCGAATCCCGCCGGGTCCGCCTGCGCGAGCTCGGGGATGTAGTCCGCCAACCGTCCGTCCGTGCTGTTTACGTGCTCGGCCATGATCGCATCGAGGTAGTCCTGCACCAGGTCGGCCACGGGGCGAAATACTAGGGACCCGACCGGCTCTCCTTCTCGGATCGGGGTTCTTCGGCGCGCGGCGCCCACCGCGCGAAGTCGGCTACAAGAAATCGCATGCGAGGGGGCATTCCGCACTTTCTGATCTGTGCGGCCATCATCGCGGCCAGTGAAGGCGACGTTCCGACCAGGTCGTGGGCGACGTCGTTCACCTTCGAGCCCCGCCTGGTCGGGGAGTCCGGACCTCGGACTGCAGATCCCTACCGCCGACCTGGAATCCGGGTTCGACCACGGCGGCGGCAAGCTGACACTGCCGTCCATCATGGTGATCTCGGGCGCCGCGATCTCGCCGCTGATGGGCCGGTTTTCGCTGCCGGCTTCTCGGTTGTTGATCGCGCTCGTCAACCTGCGGTTAGGCGTGTGGCTCCCGAATCCTGAGCACACTCCGAGCGGGCCGCCTCGCGGCGGTTGGCGCCACCGACTATCGGTGTTGCTCAGACAGCCCGGTGCGGGATACGTCTTCCGGGAAGGCCTCGGACTCACTCGGGGACACCATCGCTATGTCCATGTCTCGGACGGCGGTCATTGGGAGAACCTGGGTCTGGTCGAACTGTTGCGGCGACGCTGCACCCACATCGTGGTCATGGACGCGAGCGCGGGCGCCCGCTCGTCCCTCACCGACATCGGTCGCGCAGCCGCGGTCGCCCGGGCCGAGTTGGGTGTCGACATCGGACGGCAAGTTCCCGCAACACCCGACAAGCAACCAACTGCTGTCGGATGAACAGTTCGACGCCTACCGCGCCCTGGGCTGGGCGGTGGCCCAAGTGCATGATCGAGTCGTCCCATCCATCGTGGGATTCGTTCCATCGTGAGGATTTCTCACCCGATCTGGAAGTGGGACCGATCGTCGTGGTGTGACTGACGCGTGCGCGTGGCGAACCACGATGTCGGATTTCCGCTAGTGTTGTCGGTGCACACGTGTCATTGTCGAGGGATGTACGAGGACTTCGACCGTTGTTACCGAGCGGTGCAGTCCAAGGACGCCCGCTTCGACGGCTGGTTCGTCACCGCGGTGCGCACCACCAGGATCTTCTGCAGGCCCAGCTGCCCCGTACGCCCACCGTTCGCGCGCAACGTGCAGTTCTATCCGACTTCGGCCGCCGCTGCGCGGGCGGGCTTTCGCGCCTGCAAGCGGTGCCGGCCGGATGCCTCGCCGGGGTCGCCGGAATGGAACATGCGGGGCGACGTGGTGGCGCGCGCCATGCGCCTCATCGCGGACGGGACCGTAGACCGTGACGGCGTGTCCGGCCTGGCAGCTCACGTCGGGTACACCACACGACAGCTCGAGCGCATGTTGGCGGCCGAAGTCGGCGCCACCGCGTTGACGCTGGCTCGGGCGCAGCGGGCACAGACCGCGCGGGTGCTGATCGAGACCACCGACCTGCCTTTCGGTGACGTCACTTTCGCTGCGGGTTTCGCCAGCATCCGGCAGTTCAACGACACCGTGCGTGGGGCGTACGGCAGCACGCCCACCGAGCTACGGCGAGACGCGGCACGCCGCTTCGGCGCCGGGGACGCCGCGCCGGGGACGCTGTCGTTGCGCCTGCCGGTGCGTACCCCCTTCGCCTACGGCGGGTTGTTCGGCCATCTGGCCGCAACGCGAGTGCCTGGCTGCGAAGAGGTGCGCGACGGTGCTTTTCGCAGGGTTCTGCGGCTACCGTCGGGCACCGGCATCGTGTCGTTGACCCCCGCACCCGACCATGTGCGATGTGCGTTGATACTGGACGATTTCCGTGATCTCGCCACCGCGATAGCCCGCTGTCGGCGGCTGCTGGATCTTGACGCGGATCCCGAGGCCGTCATCGAGGCTCTCGGCGCCGACCAGCGGCTCAGCGCGGTAGTGGCCAACGCACCCGGGCAGCGCATCCCTCGCACCGTCGACGAAGCCGAACTGGCCGTGCGCGTCGTCCTCGGCCAGCAGGTATCCACCAAAGCGGCAGCCACCCATGCCAGCCGCCTGGTCGTGGCCTACGGCAGGCCGGTGACCGACCCGGTCGGCGGTCTCACGCACGCGTTTCCGACTGTCGCCGAGCTCGGCGACATCGATCCCGCGCACCTGGCGGTGCCCGGTTCGCGGCGCAGGTCGCTGGGGGCGCTCATCGATGCGTTGGCCGATCGGAGGCTGACCTTGGACACGGGGTGCGACTGGGACGAGGCCCGCGCCCGGCTGTTGAAGCTCCCCGGCATCGGTGCGTGGACCGCAGAAGTGATCGCGATGCGCGGCCTGGGCGACCCGGACGCCTTCCCCGTCACTGACCTCGGACTGTTAACCGCGGCACGACAACTCGACATCGCAGCGAACGCGAAGCAACTCAACGAGATCGGTGCGCGGTGGCGTCCATGGCGCTCCTATGCCACACAACACCTGTGGACGGCACTCGATCATCCCGTCAATCACTGGCCTGTCAAGGAGATCGCATGATTGTCTACCGCACCATCGACAGCCCCGTCGGTCCGCTCACCCTGGCAGGACGCGGCAACAGGCTCGGCCATCTGCGCATGGTCGATCAGACCTACGAGCCGGACCGCACACGCTGGTCAGCCGATGAGGGGGCGTTCGACGACGCCGCCGAACAGCTCGCAGCGTATTTCGCCGGAGAGCTGACCACGTTCGACCTCGACCTGGACCTCGGCGGGACGCCGTTTCAGCGCCGCGTGTGGGAGGCGTTGCAGACCATTCCCTACGGGCAGACGCGTTCCTACGGGCAGATCGCCGAGCAGATCGGTGCCTGCGGCGCGTCCAGGGCGGTGGGTTTAGCCAACGGCCACAACCCCATTGGCATCATCGTGCCCTGCCATCGGGTGATCGGCGCCTCGGGCAGCCTGACCGGCTACGGCGGTGGGCTTGAGCGCAAGCGCGCATTACTGGACCTCGAGACGGGTGTGCTTCCGCTCGAGATCACAACAGCCAAAACCTAACGCGAGCCGGGTCACTTCGCCACTGCCCGCCGTTGTTCCAGCAGGCACTTCCGTCACGGGCACACATCGGTGGCATCGTCGTCGGGATCGAAATCGTCGGGGTCGTCCACCAGTGTGACCATGCGGTACGCCGAATGTCCGTCGCAGGTGCCCAGATCGAACGCGATCACGTACACCTCGTAGGGGTCCGGGCCGCTGTAGCCGGTGCCGAATCCAACGGCTTCCTGCTCACCCCAGGACTCCCACTCGATGTCGCTGACGGTACTGCTCACCGACCCGCCGAAGGAGATGTAGTCCGGCCTGGCGACGCCGAACCCCTCCGAATATGAAATCGGCTCCTCTCGTCCCAGCGTCGGCTCGCCTGCCGCGTTCACCGTCGCGAGCTCCGAACTGAACTGAGGACACTGATGTTCGATGGCAGCCCAGTCGGCGTCGCGCAGCGCGCTCGCCGCAGTGGCGATCGTCTGCGGGTGGTCTTGTAGATCACGTAGGTAATCGCGGGTCTTCATCATGCTCCAGCGGGCGGCCTCGCGGCCGCCGAAGAGCGGCGAATCGTAGACTTCGCTTCCGGATTCGAGGTCGTCTAATTGATCCTCGACGAGATCCAACTGGTTCTGGATGTATTCGGCCGGATCTTCGGTGGCCATGATGAACGTTTCATCGTCGTCGTACATCATCGCGACCCACGCCTCGGCGCCTTCGTCGTAGCCGGCCACCGCATCGCACGTCGCACGCCCTGTGCTGCGCACAGCGTGTGAGGTGGAGCGATAAAGAGAGTGCAACTCGTCGGTGATCCCCAACGCGCCTGCGTCGTTGCTCGGGAAGGTGAGCCATCCGGTCGGCAGCTCGCACACCGCCGCGGCGTATGCCGCGTCGCCACCTGCGGGCACATCCTCGAACACGCTGTCGGCGATCATCTCTCGCACGACGTCGGGGTCGGTGAAGTCAGGTGCGTCCTCACCGGCGATCTCTTCTGCGAGTCCGATGAATCCCTCCATCGACTCGGCCAGCTCTTCCTGCTGTGTCCGGTCGATCGGCGCATCCGCGACTGCTTGGGCGTAATACTGCATCGTGCGCTCGGTGGCTTCGAGGAGCCCGGCGGCGATCTGCTCCGCGGTGGAATTGGGCCCGGCGGCGTCAACACAACCCAGGCCAGAGGAGGGAAAAACCTCGGGTAGAGACTGGGCCAGCGGATTGGTCACGACGCCGGATGTACACGCCGTCAACGACAGCACCAGAAGCGAGCACGCCGTGGCTGCACGCAGCTTGCCGGTCATGAGGGCAATCCCGGGTAGCCATGGCGAGGGGATCGGTGTGTCGGGTCGGCGGGAGCGTTGGGATTCGTCGCGATAATCGCCTTGAGGTCGGGACGCCGATCCGCAATCTCGGCAAGGACCTCGGGCGGGGTGTCCGGGTGGTACGCCGCGGCACGGTCGGAGTCACACGTGAACTGTGCTGAGGACAGCGATGGCGTGGACATCAGGGCTGGGGTGGCCGCCGGTGGTGCCGGAGACCAGTGTGGAGGCCGGACCACGGCCGGGGCGGGGGGCGCACCGTATGAGTCCGGCGATGCCAAGGACGCCGGGTGGGCAGCGGACGGCGCTGCGGACGCGGGCATCGGCGGACCCTGCCACTGGTGCGTGCCGTGCCACTGGGGCTGGCCTGCCGTACGACGCGTAGCGAGCAGTCCGGCCACGGTGAGGGTGGCAGACACCAGGACGGCCAGGTCCATCGTCGTCAAAACGACTGGGGTGTGATCGCGCCAAGGATGATGAGCCGGAGCGCCGTCGCACCGACGACGATGACGCACACAATTGTCCCTGTCCGCACCGCGGTCGGCGGAAATCCGTACGGATTGACTCCGCGCGACCCGATGAGTGCTGCTGCGCCGGCTAACAGCGCGAAGACCGCCTGCACCGTGATGGCCCCGTCCGACATTGCGGTGAGCCCCAGCACTCCCAGCCCCGCGGAGGCAATTCCGTATCCGATGCTCCACACCGCGATGAGTGACAGAACGTTGCGGGCTGCGCGCGCAGGCACTGGCCACACGTGGACGAGTCCGCCGTGGTGAACGCTCATGGCGGCAACCAGAACCCACGCGAACAGTGCGTAATACCAACCCCCGCCGAATTGTTCGATCCCGGCGGTACGGGTGAACGCCAAGGCGAAGGACGCGATGACGAGCGCAGCGCCGAACACGAACACCGTGAGGCGCCAAGCGTCCGGGTCGCGCCGCATCCCAATTGCCGCGATGACGTTGACGAGGGGCGCTATGCCAGCCATCAAAATGGTAGCCAGTACTGCCTGAGCGGGGGCGTCGGACACAGCGGCAGCGATGACGGACACCAGCGCCGAGATGCCGGTTAAAGCCACCGCGGCCACAAGCACACGAGGGCCGTGAGCCCTCCCCCGCCAGCGCCGTGGTGCAGGGGCGAAATCCCACGCGCGGGGTCGCAGCGCCAGGGTTATGCCCACGACGCCGAGGAGCGCTCCAGGCCCGACACCGGGACCGAGCTCGGCAGGCCGATCGAAGATATGGAACGACGTCACCACATCGCACGTCACCACCACGACGATCAAGGTGACGTAGGGACCGCCGGCTATCAGCGTGGACAGTCGACCCGCGCCCGAGCTGATAGTGCCGTACCGAACCATAAGTGGCACGAAGATCGACGCGACAGCGAACAGTGTGGCCAGGACCAGCAGCACGATCAGTGCGGTGTTTCCACCGCCGAACAGGTTGAGGTCCGAACTCCACGGAATCATCAATCCGGCGAGGAGAAAGACCAGGGCGCCGAACTCACGGATGACTTCGGCGCGCGGAATCGGCGGAATCGCCGGCCGCGCGTATCCGAGGAATTGAGTGGTGCTCGGCGCGGCTGGCAGCCCCGACGCGGGTGGAGGCGATTGATTCGGCCTCGGTTCGGGCCGAAACCGTACTGAGAGTCTGTCATGACCTGGCGTGAGTCTCCTGAGGCGACGGACAAACCATCGACACAGAATAATGTCACGCATGTCGCTGCCGCGGTGTCAGCCATTCGACCGACACGGGCAGACACGCCTAGTGTCGCGTGTCGTTAAGGGGTTGACGACTCGGGCTCGGATCGTGTTGTTGGCCGCGGACGGGGTGGCCAACACCGATATCGCCGATCTCACCGGCACCTCGCGGCCGACGGTGCTCAAATGGCGTGGCCGTTATGCTGATTCCGGTATCGCCGGACTCGATGACGACCCACGCCCGGGTCGTGCACCGGTCATCGACGAGATCGCGGTTTTGGCAGAAACGTTGGCGGACAAGGGGAACCGCCCGCCCATCTGAGTGTGACGCACTGGTCGACGCGGCTGATGGCAGCGCGGTTAGGGGTCTCGTTCGCCTCGGTGGGCCGGATCTGGCGCAAGTGGAACATTCAGCCGCATCGGGTGGAGACCTTCAAGTTCTCCACCGATCCCGAGTTGGAAGCCAAGCTGCGCGACGTGGTCGGGCTCTATCTGGACCCCCCGGACGGGGCGGTCGTGGTCAGTGTCGACGAAAAGTCCCAGATCCAGGCGTTGGATCGGACCCAGCCGACGCTGCCGCTGCGCCAAGGCATTTTCGAGCAGCAGACCCACGACTACATCCGCAACG
>JBPPMS010000146.1:0-2180 GCA_051306175.1 Mycobacterium sp.
AACGGTGTCCAATCACCGCCGAGTGCCTCGTACTGCGCCTTGGTGACCCGCCCGGTTTCGACGCCGTCCACGTGCCAGATGATGCGGTCGGGATACCAGTCGATGCCGTAGTCGTGGAAACCGGCGGACAGGTCGACGCCCAGGTCCGCGCCCACGGTGTGCAGCTTGACGTCGACGGTGTTGTCCGCCGCCGAGGGCCCGTGGATGTTGCCGGTCCATGTGGTGCGCCCCTGCCCGTCCCGGAAGCCGGGGTACTCGACGATGTCGATCTCCCCCTGACGCGGCCAGTCGAACTCGTGGCCCGGCTCGAGGCCGACCATCCAGAAGGCCGGCAGCGTGCCCTGGGTGTAGGGCATCTGCAGCCGGGCGACGATCCGCACCGGCGGTTCGACGGACTGCTTGCCGTAGGTGACCACGCGCGCCGAGGTGTAGTTGTGCGGTGCTGTCGCACCGTCAGGTGTCGCCTCACGGCGCACCTCGATGACCAGATGGCCGTTGGCATCGATGCTGACATTGGAGAAGTCCGGAGTGTAGAACTGGTTCTCCCCGGCGGACTGGCCCCATCGCCCGGTCTGCATCGACCAGGCCTGCATCGCCTCGGCGATATCGGTGAAGTTGGTCTCCCACAGCAGCACCGGGGCACTCACCTCGGGTGTCGGGTTCGCTGGCAGCGGGATGGTGGGACCCGGCACCGTGGGGCCCGGGTTTGTCGGCTCCGTCGGCGGAACCGCGTCAAACGTATCGCGAATACCGAGGTACCTATGACGGACGTCCCGCCACCAGTTCTGAACGACCACGGGAAGCGGGGACTGCAGGAACGGTAAGTCCACTGCGCCAGAAGTGAAACCAATGCGGGAAAGAACATCTGCGAGGATGCTTGCGATCGTAACCGGCTTCACCGCAACAACTCTCGTTGTCACCGAAACCGACTTTGCCTCCTCGGCCGCGGTCGTTTGCGTCGAGAGTGCTGCAATCGCGTCCGACTCGCTCTCCGCTCGCGAGCCGGCGGATGACTCATCGGACGCCGCGGTTAGCTCGTCAACGGTTCCGGAGGCCACAGTCCGACTGCGCCGCTCCGGACGCGCTGGTCGGGTTTCGGCGAAGGTGCGTCGTCGGTCGTAGGCAGCGTTTCCCGGCGCTTCTGTTTCCGGATCAGGCGGTACGGCAGCCTCTGCGTCCTCGACGAGGTGATTTGGCGCTCCTTCCGGGTCGTCGGATCCCGCCACTCTGGACGCCACGACGTCCACTGCGAAGGTGCGTGGTCCATTTTTCTCGACATCAACGTCCCAAACAGGCCGGAGGCTGGTGACCGACCTCCACCTGTCAGGTGCAGACCGCTCCGCTGACGCAGTCTGGCTTTCCCGACCAAGCCGTGCATCCGCGGATGCGGTGCCCACGGTCGTCGAGCTCGCCTTGTCTCCGCCCCCGTCGTCCGAAGTAGCACCCGCGCGCTCCCGCTCCATGGAGGAACCACGCTCCGTGGACGTCGCCGACCCGCCGGCGTCTTCGGCAGCCGCGAGCGCCACACCCTGCCCGGACGCGATCGCGGCGCCGAGACCGACGGCCATCATTCCCGCACCCAGCCAATAGCGATTCGACCGACCGCCCATATAGCCCATCGCGTCCTACCCCATTCCGTTTACGTCATCCGACAGATGAACATGCGGACCGTTGGGGCATGCTGAATGAGCGCAGGCAAATATGACCGACCGAAGAATAACCGACTGCGCAAACTCGACTCAGTGCCAGACGTGCCGCCTACAGCAGGGGGCAGTCCCGATAAACCGGCAGTGCCACCATGGAATTCGTTTGAACCAGTGCATATTTCACGAAATCTGCGACGGCGAACCGGCGCAGACCGAACATTAACCGAGACGCCTAAGAATGACAGCTAAATCAGAATATTGCGCGTTCAAAGAATGACAATGACTCCAGCAATGAATTCAACATTGCCATTCCGATGTCACCGATGAAGTGGTCGTCCATCGCCGGACCCACATCAGTGAACTGCCATTCACTGATTCCATGGCGGCGAAGTCGCCCTTTGCTACATGCCACGTCGACTCCGCGGACCCGGTGGAATTTGCTGAAGCAGCGCAGCTGCGCACATGCACTCGGCGGCCAGTTCGATCGGCTCATGCCGATGACCGGCACGCCGGAGACCTACGCGGTCCGGCCCG
>JBPPMS010000147.1:0-6190 GCA_051306175.1 Mycobacterium sp.
ACGTCCTGGAGCGGCACCTCGTCCGAGA
The DNA here is from genome assembly GCA_051306175.1 of Mycobacterium sp. Lineage (GTDB taxonomy): Bacteria > Actinomycetota > Actinomycetes > Mycobacteriales > Mycobacteriaceae > Mycobacterium. Next base: position 29 of record JBPPMS010000147.1, read on the forward strand.
GGACCTGGAGCAATCCGGCCGATGCGCCCGGCACCAGTTCCTGAGTGACCGACCGCCGCCGCAGATCGGCGTCGAGCAGGACCACCTTGGAACCGCCCAGCGCCAGCACGCGCGCCATGTTGATCGCCGTCGTGGTCTTGCCTTCCTTAGGCAGGGCCGAGGTGATGCCAATCACCTTGGCGCCGCTGCCGCCGGCCGCGAAGCTCAGCGTGGTCGCCAGATTGCGGAACGCTTCGGTGTAGGCGGACAGCGGGTGGACCAGGGTGGCCTCCAGCGGATCGTCCGTCTTGCGCGATTCGATCGAGGATCGCACGGTCGGGATGCTGTTCAGGTAATCGAGGCCGAGCAGCATCTCGACATCATCGACGTTCATGATCTTGCGGGTCCAGCGCTCGCGCACGAAGGCGATCGCCAGGCCAACGGCGAGCCCGAGGATCATGCCGATGAACAGGTTCACGGCCAGGTTCGGCGAACTGGGGCGGGCGGGAACCGGCGCCGGGGCGACCAGGCGGGTGTCCGGACGGGCCAGCGTCAGGTCGGCGGAGCGCTCGATCCCGGTCGCCAGCAATTGCTGATAAGCCTGGCGGGCCGTATCGGCGTCCTGCTGCAGACGCGCCAGCTGGGCGCCGGCGGCCACGTTGCGGGACTGCCGCTGCTGGGCGGACGAAAGGCTGGAGGACAGCGAGCTTGCGCCCGATCCGGCAGTCGCACTTTCGACCTGGGCGGCCCGGGCGAGCGCAGCCTCTTCGCGTTCGATCTGAGCGTCGATCGCCGCCAGTTCTTCGTCCGCGCCCTGCGCCAGGGGGTGCAGCGGCCCATAGCGCGCGGTGTCGGCGGCCGCCCTCGCGGCGATCTCGGCGCGCCGGTTGCGAAGGTTTGCCAGCGCCGTCGATCCGATCACCGACGTCCCGCCGACGACGGTGTTGAGATCACCGGCCGCACCGCGGGTGCGGGCCCGGGCCGCATCGGCGCGCGCGCCGGCAAGTTCGGCCTGAATCGTGGAGATCTCCTGCTCCGCGACCGTCGAGCTGGGTTCGTTCAGGATGTTGTTTCGGACGCGGAACTCGGCGAGGGCGTCGTCGGCCTCCTGAACCTTGGCGCGCAATTCTGCCAGCCGCTGGTCAAGTCGGCCGGCAACACCCTCGGATTGCTCGATCTTGCGTTGCAGCTCGATGTCCAGATAGGCTTGGGCAAAAGCGTTGGCGATGGTCGCTGCGGTCACCGGATTGGCGGCGGTGTAGCTGACGTTGAACAACGGGGTCGTTCCCACCCGCGATGCGTTCACGTCCTGAAGCACGGCAATGGCCAGCGCTTGCTTGCGGGTGACATTGGGATCGTCGAAGTCCTCGATCTTGGCCGCAAAGCTTTCATTCTGGTCGAGCCGCAGTCTTTCGACCACCCGCTCCGCCACCGGCAGCGACTGCACCGCTTGGATCTGGGCGTCGATCTCCGCGTCGCGCGCGGCGTCGCTCTGCGCCTGCGTCACCCCGGTCCGTTCCTGCGGAGCATATTCGAGCTGCGCCGCCGCGGTGTAGAGGCGCGGCATAAACATCGTCGCGACATAGGCCAGCGCCAGCCCGGCGATCACGCACAGCGCAACGACCGGAGCATGCCTGCGGGCCCGCATGGCGAAGCTGGATACATCCTGCCTGTCTTCGCTGCGGACAAGAACGTCGTCTGCCATCCCAATTGACCCCAATGGTTGTACACCAATACACTACACGCAACTTGCCCCGAGCGGATCGAACGATCTTACCGCATCGGACTGCACACGATCCCTAGAGCCGCACGGTCGCCGTGACGAGGATTCGAACCTCGTCAAACTGCGCACCGGTGTCGCGTCCAGAACTGTCCCGCGCCAGCCATTGCACACGTGGCCCAAGCACGAGGTGACGGAACGGCGTGTAGTTCGCGCCGACTTCCACCCGGCTGATCGTGTCGTCCCGGTCGATATCCTCGTAGGCCAGCAGCTCCATGGCCGCGTTACCGTACAGCAGCAGATTGCGGAGCAGCTCGTGGTCGGCGCGCACGCGGAACGTGGTCGCGATATAGCCTGGCGAATCGGCACGAATCGCATCCTGCGCCTCGCGTCTGACCGAGGCGCTGAGCGTCGTCAGCTGACTGAGCAGATAGTCGGCCTGGATGTCGACCGCAGGGGCGGCGAGATCGGAAACGGTGGGATCGTCATACTCACGCCAGAGATAGCCGACGGCGGCGCGCGTTCGCAGCAGCGGGGTCAGGTAGAACGCTGCGCCGACCAGCAGCCGGGTCTCGGTGCCACTGCGATCGAGCCTGCCCGCGTCCGTCGCGTCGTAATCGTGGATCAGATAGCTGCCCTGGGCGAACAGCGAGCGGGCCGGGCCGACTTCGAACTCGCCCCGCGCACTGGTCCGCCAGATCGTCACGTCGCGGTAGTCCTGGTCGATGATGTTGCCGCCAAGCGATTGGACGTCCTCATAGTCGAGGCGGTTCACGTCGCCTGCGGCGATGATGCTCATCCGGCCCGCTTCGTAGGTCGCCCGCGCCACCGCGCTGCGACTGTCGATCGGAATCGCTTCGGCTGCCTGCTCCGGGAAATCGCCCGAATAGGGCTCGGAGAAGGTCCGCCGGGCCTGAATGCGGCCGTACAGCTCCGCCTGCGCCAGATCGGCACGTCCCTCGGCCAACGCATCGTAGCCGGTCTGATCGCGGACCGGGTTGGAGATGTAGCGCCGCAGGTCACCCTCGATCCGCGCGTTCAGCATGTGTCGTCCCCAGTCGCTCCGCACGGCGATCGATGGAACGAGGTCGACAAAACTGTCGGCTTCCGGCGCCTCTGCGGCGCCGAACACGTTGCTGGTATAGCCGGCGGCCGTTTCCGCCTGCGCCAGGACGCGGAACGAACGCACCCGCAGACCCAATTGCTCCAGCCGCTCCTGCTGGCGTTCCACGACAGTCGGACGCTCCGGGTCGCGCAGGTCGAACGGGATCTCGGACTCGAGCAGGGGCGACGCGATCTGCGCGCATGCCGCCCCCGGCAGCAATGCGGCAACCACGACCATCCCGGCGCAGATCGCCTGGGGCCATGCCGGCCTCGGAGACCGAAGGACGGGGCGCACCGGCAACAGATCAGAAGAAGCGTTCGGCGACACGGATCGTGTCACCGGGGCGGATCGCCAGAGCGGAGCTGATGGTGACGCGGTGGCCGACCGCCTCGTTCTCACCCTGGATGATCACGAAATCAGGGTGCGCACGGTAGGTGTATCCCCCGGCGAGTGCCACCGCACCGTCGAGCGTCATCCCGGGACGAAACGGATACTGGCCCGGCGTATTAACCTCGCCGAGGATAAAGAACGGCCGGTACTCTGCGATCGTGCCGGCGACCGACGGGTTCTGGAGATATCCTGCGGCCAGCCGGGCCTGGACCGAGCGGGCAAATGCATCGATCGTCAGGCCCGCTGCCTGCACCGGGCCGACGAGCGGAACGTCGACCGCGCCATCGGGCCCGACGCGATAGGTCTTTGTCAGGTCCGGTTCGCCATAGATCGTCAGCGCGACCTGATCGTCGGGACCAAGCCGGTAATCGGCAAGGTTCGACGCGCGAACGCGATCGAGCTCTTCCGCCGATTGGAGTGGCAGGTCCATGTCCCGGGAGACACACCCGCCGAGCGACAGGGCCACAGCAATCAATGCCAACGTCCGCTTCATGCACCTTACCTCGCGAAGTTTGTGCGCTCATGGCGGAAAACCGCTTCCGCCGCAATGCAGCATCGCACTGGCGCTGCTGCGAATAGCGGCCTATGCCGCTCCGCGCAGATCGTGCCCGAACGGGACGACGTCGAGCATGGCCGGGGGCCTCCTTCGACAATGGCTGGAGTTCCATATATGACACGCAAGTCCGAGGGTGGCTGGAGCAAGCGGTGAACGACCATGCGGGCTTGTTCTGGGTAGCTGTCGCCGCCGGACTGCTATTTGGCGCGATGGCCTTCCACCCGTTTCTCACCTACCCGCTGTCACTGCGGCTGCTGACGAAGTGCAGGGGACTCGTTCGGCCGGCGATTGACGCCGCAGCGCGTCCGTCGGTCGCCATCTGCATGTGCGCCTACAACGAACAGGAGGTCATCGTCGCGAAGATGAACAGCCTGCTCGCAATGGCCGACGCTTACGGCAACGCCACGATCCACGTCTATGCGGACTGCCCCTCCGATCGCACCGCCGAACTGTTGCGGCCCTTTGCCGATCGCGTCGATCTGGTGATCTCCGAGGTGAGGACCGGCAAGACCTACGGCATGAACCTGCTGGCGTCCCGGTCGCAAAGCGAGGTGTTGCTGTTCACCGACGCCAATGTCGAACACGGGCCGGACGTGCTGCCCCTGCTGGTCGCCCCGCTGAACGACCCGGAGATCGGCTGCGCCAGTGCCCGCCTCATCTACCTCAACAAGGACGAATCGGTCACCGCCGCAGCCGGCGCTGCCTATTGGGAATGGGAGGAAAGCATCAAGCGGATCGAGAGTGAGAGCATCGGACTGGTCGGGGTGGACGGGGCGATGTTCGCGATCCGCCGTTCGCTGCACCGGCCCCCTCCACCCGATCTGATCGACGATCTGTATCTCAGCCTCTCGGTGATGATCCAGAACCGCAAGGTCGTCTCGGTGCCGGAGGCGCGGGTCTATGAGCGCAGCGCGGTCGCATCGGACGAGGAACGGATCAGGAAGCGGCGCATCGCCTGCCAGGCCGTCAATGTTCACCGCGCCTTGTGGCCGCAGCTGCGCAGGATGCGCTTGCTGGCGCTGTACGGCTACGTTTCGCACAGGCTGCTGAAATGGATGACGCCGCTGGTGCTGCTGGCGGCGGCGGTCTGCTTCACGGTCGCGGCCATCATCGCCCTGGGTTTTCCGCTGGTCGCGGGCGTGTTCGTGGCCGCGCTGGCGGCACTCGCTGTCGGCATGCTGCTGAAGATCCGGCTGGTCATGACTCTGGTCAGCGTATTCGAAAGCCTGTTCGGCGTCGCCGCCGGCATCTTCGATTCGGTCATAGCAGGCAAGACGTACACGGTGTGGGATCCTGCCAATTCGGTTCGCGTCGCAGACGTCAGGGGCGCGGCGGCGTAAGCTCCGCCGTTGCGGGCGTCACTCGCGGCCGAGGATCGTTCGGTAGAGGGCCAGATAGTCTTCCGCCATGCGCTCGACCGAGAACCGCTCGGCGGCGATGCGGCGGATGGCCGCGCGGTCGAGCGCGCCCGCGCTCTCGACGGCCGCGACCGCCTGTGGGACGCTGTCGACCAGAAAGCCGGTCACGCCGTGTGCGATCAGCTCTGGCATCGAACCGCGAGGAGTCGCGATCACCGGCGTGCCGCAGGCCATCGCCTCCACCACCGACAGGCCGAACGGCTCGGCGAAGTTGACGAGGTGGAGCAGCGCGCGCGCCGACCCCAGCGCCCGCGCCCGGGCCGCTCCGCCGACCGGACCGTGATAGCGGACCGTGTCCCCCAGATGCGGGGTGACCGAGCGCTCGAAATAGTCCTGGTCCTGAACGATGCCGTAGATATCCAGCCTGCGCCCTGCGGCCCGCGCGACGGCGATCGCCTCGGCCGCCCCCTTGTCGGGGTGGATGCGGCCGAAGAACAGCAGGTTCTCGCCGCCCGCCGCGTCGAAGGCGAAATCGGCGATGCGGATGCCGTGATGGATGGTGGCGGCATAACGCAGGTCGGGATGGCGGTCGGCCTCGCTGATGGCGACGTAATGCACGCGGTGCTGAAACGGCCGGTACATCGGCAGGATGCGGTCGGACGAAAAGCCGTGGATCGTCGTCACCATCGGCGTCGTCACCAGATTGGCGAAGGCATGGGCCGGGAAATCGGCCTGGTTGTGGATCAGGTCGAACTCGCTTGCGCGTTCGAACAGGTGGGCGAGGTGACGATATTCCCACACCTTGGCATCGATTGAGGGGTCTTCCTCGTAGGGCGCGGGGACGACGCCGGCGAGCGTGCCGCTGGTGATACTGTCGAGCGTGGCGAACAGCGTGACGTCCAGCCCGCGCGCCACCAGCGCTTCAGTCAGCAGGTGCGTCACCAGTTCCCACGGGCCATAATGCCGCGGCGGGGTGCGCCAGGCGATCGGCGCGAGCATGGCGATCTTCATGCCAGGATCACGCCCTCGTCGCCTCGCAGCCAGCCGGCCTCAG
>JBPPMS010000148.1:0-19593 GCA_051306175.1 Mycobacterium sp.
CCATCGCCTTGCAGGGCGCTGACGCCGCCGCCCGCGAAGCGGCCCACCTGCTGCAGACGGTGTGGGACAAGGGCGACGCGCTCACCCCCGAGGACCGCGGCGAACTGATGGTGAAGATCTCCGGGGTCAAAACGTTGGCCACCAACGCCGCCCTCGACATCAACAGCAGAATCTTCGAGGTGATCGGCGCACGCGGAACACATCCCAAGTACGGGTTCGACCGCTTCTGGCGCAACGTACGCACCCACACCCTGCACGATCCGGTGTCCTACAAGATCGCCGACGTCGGCAAACATACCCTCAACGGGCAATACCCGATTCCCGGATTCACCTCATAGGAATCGGGGCCGCCGGTCGAGGCCGAGGCTACCGCTCGGCCGGGCCGTGCTGGCGGTCTGTGAGAAGGCCTACTCGCACCGCGGTGAAGATCAAGCCGGCCTTCTGCACCGGGTTACCGCCATCGCCGACCGCGTCCTCGGTAGGAGTTGCACATCGTAGTGCTGCCAATCCAGGAATCCAGTCGTCTCCAGGAAGGTCGAATCGCTCGACCTATCACTCACAGACGGCCTTTCAGTTGGGACTCGATGTCGATACCGCCGCTGCCAACGGATCGACTGGCGTCTTCGAGAGCTTCGACGAGACGCATCTCAACCCCTGGGATCATCGCGGCGACATCGGCCGCAGCTAGGCTCCGACTCCGCAGCGATGTGCCGACATTGGTAGCCTCGGCCGCCAGGGTGGACCACGCTGCGGAAGCGTCTCTGGCCGCCGCTGCCGCATCGGCAGTGGCGACGTCCTGTAAGAGGTCCGCGATATTTTGACAACCCTGTGCCTGCAATGTGCGAAACAGCCCACCCCCGGTGCCCGCCTTCTCGATGAACGCTCCGAGCCCGAACAATGCCGCGGTCAGTGCATCATCGTCGAACAGCGATGGCCAACGACGCAAGTCATCGGCAAAGTCCTGCACACCCTTCAAACCCGAAGATTCGACCTCAGCCGGCTGGACCCGCAGGGACTGCGCACCGACCGCGTTCCCGCGCATGAAAGCTGCGCTCGCCGCCAGTGCGGGACCCGCAATCGAGCGAAGGTCGGGCGCTTGGTCCGGCCAGTCGACGTGATAGGTGGTGTGCCGGGTAGGCGTAGGGAACCCGGTTGAGGAGCGCGCTCGGCGCAGATCGTCGTAGGGAACCAGTTGGGTGGTGTCGCGGTCGTTGTCAACGACGTAGGCCACCCGTTGCTCATCGTCGTAACCGATGATGACGATGTCGTGGCGGCTCATGTGTAGCCGGACACGCAGGTAGGGAAGTTCGCCGATGTCAGCCCACACCATGACCGGTCGACCCTTGTCGACTTCGTCGGTCACAAACGCCCATCCGGTGTCTGGGTCATCGGTCGATTGCACGACGAACTTTGCGCCAATCCGGGTCAGGTAGTCGTCCTCCAGGTCGTTCCCCCGCCCCACCAGGTAGGCCTGCGGAAACAACTGCGCAGCGCGGACGTACGAGAAGCCCAAGGCGCCACCGAGGGCGAAGACCAATCCTTCGCTGAGTACTTCTGTCCCCCAACCGAGTTCGGCCCATTCAGTGAGGTCGCGAAGCGCCCCCGAACCGCAATGCCCTCCCTTCCTATGCCGGTAGGGAATCTGCACCCCGGTCATCGCTGCCTCCTCGTGTGTCTGTGGCAGAGCCAGATCGAGCCCGGTTGGGTTCGCGACCACAACCAGATCGGCCCCAAAAACGATCACCGCGACGATCACCGGCAGGAACATCCTGACGCCAATCGCCGCGGCTACTCCACCGTCCGAACGTTAGAACTCCACCGACGCGTCACTGTCGACGAAGGCCCTCGACTGGAGCATCACGACCGTCATAGCTGAGCCCCGCTTACTGCGGCGTTCTTTCCGGGGTTCGACTGCCGCATCAGAATCGGATGAGCCCTCGGATGTTGCGGCCTGATCGCATGTCGTCGTATCCCTCGTTGATCTGATCGAGCGTGTACTCACGGGTGATCAGCTCATCGAGCTTCAGTTGGCCGGCGTTGTAGAGTTCGACGAGCCGCGGGATGTCGTGAGCGGCGTTCGACGAGCCGTAGAGCGCGCCGCGGATCTGCTTTTCGTAGAGCGTCAGTTCCAGCAGTGAGCCCGACATCGAGGTTTCTTCGGGGTGTCCGATCGCGGTGATGACAACGCGGCCGCGCTTACCGACCAGTGACAGCGCCTCGGCGGTGTAGGACCCTTCGGCGACATCGGTGGTCAAGACGCACACATCGGCGAGTTTGCCGCGGGTGATGTCGCTAATGAGTGACCAGGCCTCGTCGATGCTGGCAACGGCGTGCGTCGCGCCGAATCCGCCGGCTTGTTCCCGCTTGAACTCCACAGGGTCCACGGCGACGATGTTTAACGCGCCGGCGATGCGGGCGCCTTGAATCGCATTCATGCCGATGCCGCCGGCTCCGATCACGACCACGGTGTCCCCGGCGCGCACTTCGCCGGTGCGCACCGCCGAGCCGTAACCGGTGGTGACACCGCAACCGATCAAGGCCGCCTTGTCCAGCGGTGTTCCATGGTCGACTTTGACCAGCGACGCCTTGGGCACCACGGTGTACTCCGAGAACGTGCCAAGTAGGCACATCTGGCCGATGTCCTCGCCGCGGGCATGGAAGCGGTAGGTCCCGTCGATCTGGGGTCCCATCATGATCGCCGCGCCCATGTCGCACAGATTGCCCATCCCCCGCGCACAGTAGGAACAGTGCCCGCATGACGGCAGGAACGTCAGGATGACCGAATCGCCCTCGGCGACGTCCTCGACGCCTGCACCCACTTCGACCACGGTGCCAGCGCCCTCATGGCCGCCGACAACGGGCAGCGGAAAGGGCAGGTCACCGGTCACCAGGTGTTCGTCGGAATGGCACAACCCGCTCGCGGTCAGCTGGACCAGCACTTCATCGGGGCCGGGAGGATCCAAATCGACCTCCTCGACCTCCCACTTCTCGCCCAGCCCCCAGAGCACTGCAGCGCGTGTCTTCATGTCTCTCCTTAACGTCGATGTTTCGGTAGCAGTGGATTGATGATTAAGCCATTGTCTCGACGGTGAGGTCACCGTCGGCGTGCAGGCGGCGCAGCTTCTTCTTGTCGAACTTGCCAGTGGAGGTCAGCGGAATGTCGGTGACAAACGCCCACCGTTCCGGCAGCCACCACTTGGCCACCCGCGACCGGAGGAATCCGGTCAACTCCGCGGCGGTGGCGTTGCTTTCGGCAGCCAGGACGACCACGGCCAGCGGACGTTCCTGCCACTTGTCGTCCGGCACCCCGATCACCGTGGCGGTGCGTACCGCAGGGTGAGCGGCTAATTCGTTCTCCAGTTCCACCGAGGAGATCCATTCGCCCCCGGACTTGATGACGTCCTTGGAGCGGTCGGTCAGCGTGATGAACGCATCCGCGCTGATCGTCCCGACGTCCCCGGTGCACAACCATCCGTCCGGCGACACCGCTGGGCTGTCGTGCTCGTAATACGACCCGGTGATCCACGGGCCGCGGACCTGAATCTCCCCGACCGACGTCCCATCCCAGGGTTGTTCGGCACCGGTGTCATCGACGATGCGGGCTTGTACGCCGGCCACCACCCGGCCCTGGGTTCCGCGCAGGTGCAGAGACTTCTCCGGGGTGTCGGTGTTCCGCGGTAGTGCGACCGAGGCCAGAGGGGAGGTCTCGGTCATCCCCCAGGCCTGCACGATGCGGATGCCTAACTCGTCGTAGGCGGTTATCAACGAACGCGGAACGGCCGAACCGCCGCATGCAACCATCTTCAACGAACTGACGTCATGACCGGGGTTGTCCCGCAAATAGTGCAGCACGTCGGTCCAAATCGTCGGCACAGCCCCCGCCACCGTCGGTCGCGCCGCCTCAATCATCTCCACCAACGGCCCAGCCTGCAGGAAACGGTCGGGCAGCAGAAGCTGGGCGCCCGCCATCATCGCCGCGTAGGGAAGCCCCCATGCGTTGGCGTGAAACATCGGCACAATCGCCAACACCGTGTCGTCATGACCGATGCCCAGAGCATTCGAAGTGCACGCCGCCTGCGAGTGCAGCCACGTCGAACGGTGGCTGTACACAACGCCCTTCGGGTGCCCGGTTGTGCCACTGGTGTAGCACATCGCTGCGGCTGACCGCTCGTCGACGTCGGGCCAGTCGAACGTGCTCGGCTGGGCGGCCACCACGTCGTCGTACCGAAGGACCTCCTTACCGCACCCCTCGACCGCGGCAAGGTCACCCGCGCCCGTCACCAGCACGGTGCGGACCGAGGTCATCGACGGTAGCGCCGCGGCTAAGATACCAAGCACCGTGTCGTCGGCGATGATCACCCGATCATCGGCATGATTGGCGATCCACGTCAACTGTTCAGGCGGCAGCCGCAGGTTTAACGTGTGCAGAACCGCGCCCATCGACGGGACCGCCGCATAAGAGTCCAGATGCTCCTGGTTGCTCCACTGCAGCGTCGCGACACGCTCATCTCCGTTAATGCCGATCTCGCGCAACGCATTTGCCAACCTTGCCGCGCGCTCCCCCAACTCGCGGTAGGACACCCGAGAGATCTGTCCGGGTCCACGCGCTGTCAGCACCTCGCGATCGCCGTGGACCGTCGAGGCATTTTGCACTATTCCTGAGACGGTCAGGGCAATGTCCTGCATGGTGCTCTTCATAGCGCCCCCTTCCTGCAACCCGCGGTTAGGCGACGGTCATGCATCGATAAGGTCCTGCCGATCCTGATTCTGCAGCATCGACCGGTACTCCGGGAACAAATTCTTGGCCTGCGGGATCAATTTGAGCAGCTTCGGTACCGGACCTTTCGCGCGCACAGTCCCCTTGGCCATCGCCATGGTCAGGTTCACCTTCCCCAGCCAGAACTTGTTCCCGGTGTCCGAAGACATGAACAGCTCGACGTTTGGCTGCGCGGTACTGGCCGCTCCCGTCTCCACGGTTTTGTTCGGCATGTCCACTGTCACCACTGCGTCCGGATCGGTGTAGTGCACGCGCAGCACCACGCCCGAGCCGGCGAGCTTGTCCGCTAGTCCCTCTTTCTCCAGGCCCCGGCGAAATATTCCAGCCAGAAAGGTATAAACCTCGTCCTCATCCTTGAACACGGCCATTGTCAACCTCCACCATTTCTCGTTGTTAGTAGTAGTGACGGCCGCGAGCGGCCAGTTACGGCTCAATCGACGATGCTCAGCGCCTGGTTGGCACGGCATCTTCGGCCATCGCCTACAGTACGATTCCCTCACCTAAGATGGAAGTGATGGGCGCACGCCCACGCCGGCCGGTGAAGACCCGTTCACGCAGCGTGGCGGTCGACTCCCACAACGCCGCCGACGACAGATTGGTGTCGTCATCGGGTCGAGAGGCCCGCCGCTCCACCGAACCCGTCGTCGCCACGGATACGTCCTTGCTCACATCAACTCCAGAGAGTGCTGGGGGGCTTAGTTTGTGACGCTCACCATACCAGCTTTTGCAAAGGATCGTTACCTTTTTGCGGCTTTGTAATGCTCGCCGTCACGACCCGGGTAGTTGAGCAGGTCGTCCCAGCAGCATCCACCAGTGAGCTACCCACGCCGCGAAAGGCGATTCACACTCAGTGGAAAATCACCCCCGTGGTCCGGAGCCTTCGGGTCGTTCGTTGGCAGGTCGGCGCTTTGTCGTGACCGTATTCGTCGACTGAGTTCACCACGGCGCGGGCGCCCAACTCCAGTCCCGCTATCAATGCTGGGCAACTGGAGTGCGGACTACGATGCCGTCGAGGGCCGGACCGACCTCGATCTGGCAGCCCAGCCGAGACGTCTCGTCGGCGCCTTCGCAGAATTCCAGCATGGACTTTTCGGTGGGCTGTTTCGGTGGCAATCTGTCGAGCCAGTCGCGTTCGACGTGGATGTGGCAGGTGGCGCAGGCACACGCACCGCCACAGTCTCCGTCGATACCCGGGACCAGGTTCGACACTGCGGCTTCCATCAGCGACTCGCCGTCGATCCCATCGACGGTTCTGGATGCTCCGTGGTGGTCTACGTACGTGATCTTGGTCATCTCAGTCCTTTTGCAATAGGGGCGAAAACGGTCGACAGCGTGGGGTCGGACAGTGGGAAAATGCAGCACCCAGTCGAGCGGGATTACCGGTGGGACAGCGCCTCTTCGAACTCACCGATCAGACGTTGATGCGCACGGGCAGGGACTCATAGCCCTTGATGAACGGCGACGTCACCCGGGTGGGGGCCCCAACGACCTCGATCTGCATCGGGTTGGGCCAACGTTTGAGAATCTCCTCCCACACGATTAGCAACTGCAATTCGGCCAGGCGGTTGCCGACGCAGCGGTGGATCCCGAACCCGAATGACAGGTGATGACGCGGTCGGGCACGATCGATGATGAACGCATCCGGATTCTCGATCGCCTCCGGATCGCGGTTACCCGACACGTACCACATCACGACCTTGTCGCCCTTGCGGATCGACTTCCCGCCGATCTCCGTGTCCGTCAAAGCGGTGCGGCGCATATGCGACAGCGGCGTCTGCCAACGGATGATCTCGGGGACCATGGAGCCGACCAGGGCAGGGTTGCCGCACAGTTTTCGGTACTCATCTGGGAACTCGTTGAGAGCTACGATGCTGCCCGTCATCGAATTGCGGGTGGTGTCGTTACCGCCGACGATCAGCAACAGGACGTTGCCGAGAAACTCTTCCGGCGTTTGGTGTCGGGTTGCCGGCGAATGCGCCATCATCGAGATGAGATCGTTACGCGGTTCAGCGTTGACACGATCATTCCACAGCCCTGTCATGTACGCGGCGCACTCGAGCAATTCGCCCATCCGCTGCTCCTCGGACTCGATCAAGCCGGCACCGGGGATGGCGGTCGTTACATCCGACCAATGTGTCAACTTGGCGCGGTCCTCCCAGGGAATGTCGAACAAGGTCGCCAACATCTGTGTGGTCAAGTTGATCGAGACATTCCGGACCCAGTCGAAGGTCTCGTTCAGAGGCAGACTGTCTAGCAAACTCGCGGTGCGCTCACGGATGACCAACTCCATCTTGGCGAGGTTCTCCGGTGCGACGATCGGACTGACCGCCAGGCGCTGCGCATCGTGTTTGGGGGGGTCCATCGCGATGAACATCGGCAGGCTCGCGGCCGCGTTGTCGTCCATGATCGTGATGCCGCCGAACTTCGCCTCCGAGGAGAAGATCTCCGGTGCGGTATCCACTTGCATGATGTCTGCGAACTTCGTAATCGACCAGTACGGGCCGAACATGCTGTCCTTGCAGAAGTGGACCGGATCTTCCTCCCGCAACCGCTTGAAATACGGCTGCCACGTGTAATCACGGTACAGCAACGGATCGCTTACATCGATGTCCTCCAGGGCGACCGCATAAGCAGCTCCCGAATCGGGCTCACTGGTTACCACAGAAGTCTTGTTCACTGTTGCTCCTCATATCGATGACCCGGTACGCATAAAGGCGACGAACGCAGCGGCGGGTCTTCACTGGCGTTCCACCGTTTGGATGTGGGCACAACCGTTTCGTCGTCGAGTTGCCCACCTGGTGTGCTGCGCCACGTCCAGCCTACGTATGTGGCAAGAGTCACGGCACGGGGCATTCGTGCCACCTCTGGCCCACATAGGCCAACCGCGTCTCGTGCATGTCGCGTTTTGTCCTGAGTGGAGGACGTCCTGCCGCCACCTGGCGGCCAATCGAATACCAGGTGACCGCGAGCTCAGCTGAGCGGAATCACCACCCGGGCCAGCAGGCCGCCCCCCACGCGTGGCTCAAGTACGAATGTGCCGCCCAGGGCGCTCACCAGCTGCTCGACGATCCACAACCCCAGCCCCTCCGACGCGGTGCGCTGGTCGGAGCTGGCACCCCCACGAATCGCCGACGCGTGCTTGGTGGACAGAAGTCCGGGGCCGCGATCGCCCACCTCGAGCGTCAGCGCGTACCGGGTGCAGGCAATGCGGAGATCGACCGCCCGGGTGCTGCCGTGACGGTGCGCGTTTTCCAGCAGGTTCGTCATGATTCGGCGCACGCGATGTTCGTCGCAGTAGATCACCGCACCCGGCGGTTCGACGGAGACCGTGCTGTGCTCAGCCGGTACACCCGCTGCCGTCAAGGATGCTTGCGCCAGGTCCCGCACGACGGTCCGACGGATTCTCGGCAGTCCCCGCGGATTCCCTGTCTGGATGGCCAGGTCGGCGAGACCGTCGAGCATGTCCGTGAGGTGGCGAGCGTGCGCCGCCACCAAGGTGATTGCCTCGTCCCTACCCCCGGCGTCCAATCGGCCGGGCACAGTCAGTGATCGCGCCAGCGCCGCCAGGGATGACACCGGCGTACGAAACTCATGCAGCACCACCCGAAGACCCTCTTCACGCACCCGCTGCGCCTCGAGAATGCGCGCCCGAAGAACCCATTCCTCGGCAGCCTCCGCCTGCTCTGCCATCACCTCGGCCTTGGCGCGCACGGTGCGCTCGTGCTCACGGTCCAGCATCCGTCGCAGAGATCCGGTCAACACAGCAAACGCAACGAAATAGCAGCACCACCACAGGGCGACCTCGATCCGGTGATGCAGAGGAATGTCTGGGCGGCTCACGGCCAGCGTCACCGCAGCGAACACCACGCCCGTGGCGAGTGCCGCGAGGATCGCGGGCCTTAACCCCTGCCGAACCGCACTGGCCACCACTGCCAACGGAATCAACGCAACAACCACGCTGGACGCCCCCCCGGTCGCCGCCGTGAGCAACACGGTCAGTGCCACGTCAAAGGTCGTCATCCAGCCCTGCGACAGCGCGCGCCCACGGAGATTGGCGAGGAGTACATAGATCGCGTACAACCCGGCCAACCCGATGAGGACACCACCGAACGTCAAGTACGTCCTGTTGACGGGCGTACCAAAGGTCACCAGCACGGCGAGGCTGACGACCACCAGAACTCTCAACACGGCGATCACACGTTCGGGTTCTCGCCACTGAACCGCCCCCCGACCGACCATGGTGGAATTGTTGTTCATTGCGTTCACCCACGCCTCCGCCCTCGACACAGCGTTCCAGCTTCGCTTTGGTATGCACCGCCACCCGCGGAAAGGTAGATATGACGGGATCGACCTCGCACCCGGGGCCTTTCGTCGTAGTCATCGTGGACGACCACGCCCTTTTTGCACAGGGCCTGCAATTGCTTTTGGCCTCTAGGGCCGACCGTGTGTTCGACGTTGCAGCAATAGGCAGCAGCAGCGAAGACGCCGTCCCGTTGGTCGGCAAACACCGCGCAGACATCGTTACGATCGATCTGACGCTCCCACCGCACGGCGGCGTGCACGCCATCACGGCGGTGCGTGCCGCCTACCCGTCCACTGGGATATTGGCGTTGTCCGGCACCGACGACCTGTCGTTAGCCGAGCGAGCTTTGCGAGCCGGAGCAGACGGGTTCCTGCAGAAGACCTCCGATGCAGACGCATTGGTGGCGCCGCTATTGGTCATCGCAGCAGGTATGAAGGTCGTAAACGCCGAACTGCTGGACCAGCTCCTCGCGAGCAATCGCACCCCAGATGACGGACTACTCGAGGGTCTCGACGAGCAACTCGTCCAGCTCTGGAGCCTCTTGGCGCAGGGGTCTGAGATCAACGCAATCGCCGCTCGCATGCACGTTAGCGAGCGAACGACCAAGAGAATGGTTGCAAGCTTGATTCACAAGATCGGCGCCCGGAACCGGATTGAGGCCGCCGCGCTGGCCGGCCGCTACGGACTGCTCGACCGCCGAACCATCCCCGTCGGTGGCAACCGCCGGGATTAGGTCAGGACCCGCACAAGTCGGTGCATAGGCCGTTGCGGCGTGGATGGCGATGCGCCGGTGTGAATACTCGTTCGCTAGTGTCGAGAAATGTCATCGAAGACTGTCCGCACGAACATCGCCTCGGGTGCCATCGAAGGATTCACGCGGGACGGCGTCAATCGCTGGCGTTCCATCCCCTACGCCAAGCCACCGATCGGCGCATTGCGTTTCAAGGCCCCCCAACCGGTCGAGCCATGGGCGGGCGTGCGACCCTGCCACCGTTTCCGCTACTGCGCTCCGCAGCCGCGCCGCTACACGATCGTCGGTGCGGGTAAATTCCAGCCTACGAGCGAGGACTGCCTCACCCTCAATGTCGTTGCACCCGAGGGCGACTTTGACCGGCCTCTGCCCGTGATGTTCTTCATCCACGGCGGCGCGTACTTCCTGGGCAGTTCCGCGACACCGATCTATGACGGCGCGTCCCTCGCCCGCACCGGTTGCGTGTATGTATCGGCGAACTACCGCCTGGGCGCGCTGGGGGCTGTCGACCTGTCGGCGCTGTCCACCGACGACATTCGTATTGACGACAACCTCTACTTGCGCGACCTCGTGGCGGCGCTGAGGTGGGTGCGCCAAAACATCGCGGCATTCGGCGGCGATCCCGATAACGTGACGATATTCGGGGAGAGCGCGGGCGCGCACGCCGTTGCCACATTGTTGGCTGTGCCAGCGGCTGAAGGCCTTTTCGCGCAGGCGATTTCACAAAGTCCGGCGGGCGCCCTGTCCCGTTCCAAGGAGTTGGCCGCAGAGTTCGCCGTCAAGTTCGCATCCATTCTCGGCGCAACGGAGCGCGACGGCGCCCGCCTCTTGCTGGCGGCGCGTCCGGCCCATTTAGTGAAGGCATTCGATCGGTTGCTCATCACGAGTTCAGCGGACCTACCGGGCGGTTACCCGGTGGGATCCACCTTCGGAACCGACTATCTACCGCTCGATCCCATTCAAGCGATGGGCGAGGGCAAGGCGTACCGCGTGCCGCTCATCGTCGGCGCGAATGCCGACGAGGGCCGGTTGTTCACTCGCTTTCTCAAACTCCTGCCGACGAACGAAGTGAAGATCGAACGGTTACTCGCGGGCACGGAACCTGCCGATCGCCGGCGCATCACCGCGGCCTATCCCGACTATCCAGCCCCAGAGGCCTGCATCCGGCTAGGGGCCGACTTCACATTCGGATCGACACTGTGGCAGATCGCCGACTCCCACAGTCGCCACGCCCCGACATATCTGTACCGCTACGACTTCGCCCCCCGCATGCTGCAATGGTCCGGACTGGGCGCCACGCACGCGACGGAGCTTCTTGCGGTGTTCGACGTCTACCGCACGCACCTCGGTCGTCTTCTCAGCGCCGCAGCCGATCGCCGCTCGGCCATGCGCGTGAGCGACGACATGCAAGAGCGATGGGTTGCGTTCGCCCACCGAGGGGTTCCAGGAAACGACTGGCCACGCTATACCCGCGACGCCCGTGGGGTACTGGTCTTCGATCGCGATTCGCGGGTGGAGAACGATCCCCATGCCGCCCGCCGACAAGCATGGGAAGGCTTTCGCGTTCTCGCACGCTGACGAGCGGTGCCCAGAGGGCCTGTTTCGTCTGGCCTGCGAAACGCCCTGGGTGGCCGGCGACTCCGTTCAAGGCTCGCCGATCAACGCCTGTTACGTAGTTCCCACGGATGCCGGGTCAGCTGAACGATCGGCAGAATTATGTCCCAGGCGAAGATCCTGGCCTGCATGACAGACACGGGAGGAAGCAGTATGACCGGCACGCTTGCGGAGATCACGTCGGAATCGACTTCACGATTCGTGGAGGTCGACGAGCACCGCATTCACTTGCATGACACGGGTGCTCGGACCGCACAGGGAGCTACCAGACCGCCTCTAGTGCTGTTGCACGGCGGGGGTCCTGGCGCTTCCGGGTGGAGTAACTTCGGCCAGAATGTTGCCGGCCTTGCCGAGCACTTTCGGGTACTCGTCCTGGACCAACCCGGTTATGGCCGCTCGGATAAACCTATTGTGAAGGAAGGCGTCTGGACATTTAACGCCTACATTCTGAACGGCGTCCTCGACACGCTCGACATTCCTGTCGTACATCTGCTCGGCAACTCTTTGGGCGGCGGCACGGCCTTGCGCATGGCTCTCGATTATCCATCGCGGGTCGACCGGATGATCCTGATGGGCCCGGCCGGGGGCGCGCTCAGCATGTTCTCGCCGGACCCCTCCGAAGGCCTCAAGGTCCTCTTCGACTTCTACGCTCCCCCTGGACCGAGCCTCGAGAAGATGCAACACCTCATCAATGTGATGACCTATGCCCCGCAGAATGCTCCTGCCGGACTGCTCGAACAGCGCTACGCCGACGCGACCGCGCCCGACGCCATCGACTACGTCACGCGGCTCTTCAAGACCTTCGGCGCTCGGGGCGCCGGGGTACCGGAGGAGCTGTGGCGCGAAGTAGACACCATCCGACACAAGACACTGCTCACGTGGGGCCGTGATGACCGCGTTCTGCCCCTCGACTCAGCATTTTTCATGCTCAAGCGGATGCCCGATGCACGTCTGCATGTGTTCCCACGCTGCGGTCATTGGGCTCAGCTTGAGCACCAAGCGGAGTTCGACGCCCTCGCGGTCTCGTTCCTCACCGGACCCTGATCTCCCTGGCGACACACGGTCGAGACTCGACAGGACACCCGCGAGTGAAAGGCTTTCCCCGATGAGCACCAATGCGCCGCCCAGGATGATCTCGGTGTGCCCAGCGGAAGAACTCAGCCCCGGTGAGGCGCGGGTGGTCGAGATCGATCCACCGATCGCCGTGTTCAACGTCGATGGTGTGTTTTACGCGATTGATGACACCTGCTCGCACGCCAAGGCGTCGCTGGCAGACGGCGACCTCGAGGGTTGTTACGTGGAGTGTCCATTCCACGCCTCGCAATTCGACCTGCGGACCGGTGAGCCCAACGGGCTCCCGGCCAGTTTGCCTGTCGCCACGCACACGGTCGAGATCCGTTCAGGTGTGCTCACCGTGCTTGTCGGCGTATCGCCCCGGTGAGCGACTCTGTCGCTGTCATCGGGGCCGGGCTTGCCGGGGCGACGATAGTCCGGACCCTGCGTGAGAAGGGTTTCACCGGCCGGGTTAGCTTGATCGGCGACGAAGTCCATCTGCCCTATGAGCGGCCGATGCTGTCCAAAGAGTTCCTGACAACGGGTGTCTCCTTCGACACTCTGCAGGTGCGGCCGATGGCCCAGTACGAAGCGGACGAGATTGAACTGGTACTCGGCCGGCGCGCGATCCGCGTGCTTCCCGGTGTCGGCGTGCACATTGAGGGCGGCGCCGTCGTGCCGGCCGAACATGCATTCCTGTGCACCGGCGTACGTCCGCGAAGCCTCCCGGTGCGCGGCTCAGAGCTGCCCGGCGTGATCAGCATCCGCAATCTCGAGGACGCTGAGGCGCTTCGGGAGGCGGTTGCCCGTGGCGACCGCACCGTTGTCGTCGGTGAGGGATTTATCGGGTCGGAGGTCGCGGCCACCCTCGCCGGTCGCGGCGCCGACGTCACGTTGCTGATGGGAAGAGAACTCCCGATGCAGCCCGCACTCGGCCCCGAGGCAGGGGCCTGGTTGCTCGCCGAGCATCGAAAAAGCGGTATTGACGTGCGTGAACGTTCGTCGATCCGATCGATCGGCGGCGGCAGCCGGGCCGACTCCGTCGAACTCGCCGACGGCACGGTCATACGCGCTGGCGCGGTCGTCATGGCTGTCGGCTGCGAACCGAACGTGGATCTCGCCATTGACGCTGGCCTTGCGCTGGACGATGGGGTGCTGGTCAACTCTCGGGGATTGACTTCGTCAGCCCACGTCCATGCAGTCGGTGACATCGCCCGGTTCCCAAGTGCGACGTTCGGTCGAACGCTACGGGTCGAGCACTGGCAACACGCGCAACACCACGCCCACGCGGCAGCGGCGGCGCTCGTCGGCGAGAGTGATGTCTACGATGGCATCCCGTGGGCGTGGTCGGTGCAGCACGGTCACCGCATCGAGATCGCGGGCCTGCCGTGGGCGGCCGACAGTACCTGGCAACGTGGCGACCCGAACGGACCCGACGGGGCACTTTGGATTTCCGTGCGTGCAGGGCAGATCGTCGGCGCGCTCAGCGTGAATCGACGCCGCGAGTTGCGAGCGGTGCTTCGGGCTCTCGGACGAGCGCCTGTCATCGTCGGGGATGGGCGCAAGCTAGCCGACCCCGACAGTGATCTGCGGATGCTGCTGGACGCCACGGCTTCTGCTTAATCGGGGCGGCGGTGCCGAGGTCGGCCGGGGGCGAAATCGTGCGAGCTTGCGGAAAGAGGCTCGTCTCACCTGGGAACGACGGTGATGTGCACCGCTCCATCGTCGCCCTCGCCACCGAGGGTGCGCAGTGCAGCATCAACTTGATCGAGGCCGAATGTGTGCGTGCACATGGCGCTGAGCGGCATCGACCCTGACTCTAGGACGGCGATCGCCCGCTCCACTGACATGTAGTCGTGACCGTAGACGCCCTTGACCGTCAGTTCCTTGAAGAACAGTTCATCCGGTCGGAATCCGGTTGCGGGAACCATCTCCCGCGAGCCGGCGACGATCACGGTGGCGCCTATCCCTGCGACCGACACCGCGTCGCCAAGCGCACCCGGGGCGCCTGCGGTGACGTCGACCACGACGTCGGCCATCTGGCCGCCCGTCAGCAGTGCGATCTGCTCCGAAACTGGCCCATCGTCGATGCGGACTACATGGTCAGCGCCGAGCTCGGCAGCAAGTTTCAGCCGGGCGTCGTCGCGGGCGGTGCCGACGACAATTGTGGTGCCGGCACCAGCCAGCCGGGCGCCGACGACGCAGCCGAGCCCATGCTGCCCGGGCCCCAGGATCACCACGGTGTCGCCGATTCGGCAGCCCCCGTCACGCTCGATCCAGCGAATGCCATTCGAGATCGGGATGAACAGCGGCGCGACGTCGATCGGCACAGAGCTCGAGATTCGGTGCAGCACCGACCGCGGGTGAAGGTAGACGTACTCACCGAAGCCTCCCCATAGATGTGGGGCCAGTGAACTCGGAGTGAGACCGTAGCGCAGACCGTCGCGAGTGTGCATCGGATCGCACAAATGGGTCCGGCCGGTTCGGCACAGTCGACAATGCTGGCACGGAATCGACTCCTCCAGGACCACCCGGTCGCCCACGGCTACTCCCCACCGCCGAGCCGCCTCTCCCCCGATCTCGACAATCTCCCCGACCACCTCGTGGCCGAGGACCAGCGGCGGCAATTCGGTCATCCAGGTTCCGGCATACGGAGCCCAGTCACTGCCGCAGATACCCGTGCCCAGCACGCGCAGCAGTCCGTCGTCGGAACCGATCCTCGGTAGCGGGAACGACTGGAGCTCGATGCGCCGCGGCGCCACCAGTACGGCTGAATTGGTGTGATCCATGGTGAATTCCTCTCAAAGCCGGTCAAGCTCGTCGAGTGGTTCGCTCAACGACGGCGACATGATCGGCGCGAGGTCCGAGGGCCGGGCGCGCGAAAGGCGTTCAAGACTCAAGGCGTCGAGATACCCTGATCGGCCGGTGCGCGCGTCGGTGATCTTCAGGCGCGGGGAATTCGCGGCTTCGTCCAGTTCGAGGACGACGGTGGCGAACTCATTCCGCAGCAGCCACTGCGCCCGCCCCAAGGCCCAGGTCTGCCCCATCAGAAGAGGAAGGCAAGGTTCGGGGCGTACTGGTCGTTGTCGAGGAACATGAGCTTGCGTAGAACGATTCGCCAGCGATCCTCCTCGCGCCGCAACAGGTAGCGGCACCGCGCAGCATGGTGTGAGCTGCGCGCGCCGTGTACCACGAACAGCACGAGGTTTGTCAAGATCTCGACGGTATCCGGCGGTGCGTCGGGGCCGGGGCTGTCCAACACGGTGACGTTGCTGATCACATGCATGGTTCGGGACGGGTTCTCCTGAATTGCACGGCCGAGGCTCAAACGTGACACCCGGTCGGCCATTTTGACTCGGTCCTCGTACACGATCGACACCCGGTGGGCCGGGTTGTAGTCCGCGTCGTTCGAAGGAACCCAGAACACACCGTCGTGGGCGAATAGTGCAAGCCATTCCTCGTGCCGGCCGTCGTCGAGTAATGCCGCCTCTCGATTCAGGAACGCCTGCGCCTCCGCGTGGGTGATCGTAGGCGTACTTGTTGCGACTGTCCTGCTCAAGGCTGTTCCCCCATCAATTCCAACCACCGAGTGTAAAATCCGCGCTGTGGCTGCTCATCGGTGATGTGTCCCCACCGGGCTTCACCGTCGATCTGCTCCCGGCGCAGTCCGCGCAGGAAGGGAAGCCATTCGACGCCCTCGGCAGCCAGTCCAACGGCCACCCGATCGAACATCTCGATGTCATCGGGGCCACCACCGCCCGCCGGTCCGTAGAAGGCCTCATGGGTTCGCAATCGGGCGGTGTTCTCCTCGGCACTGGCCCCTTTCAACAGATACGGGTAGAGGTCCACCTCGGAATAGCCGACTCGTCGGGGATGGATAACCCGGATCTGACACCCGATGATCTGCAGGTTCGGGAAGATTAGCAGGTTGTAGCCTTGGGTTGCGTTGGCGAGCAGGACCTCGATGGCACGTTGGCGATCGCCGACCCGGCGGGTGAGCTGTTCGAGCGCAGCCGTCCCCGCCGGGGTCTCCAGTTTCGCCTGCATCATCGGGGCGATGGCGGCACGAAAGTCAAGAATGCCGTGGCCCCGGCCCAGTGCTCCGGCTCGCCCCGGCGATCCGGGGCCAAAGATGGATCCGCCCATCCCGCTGGTTTCCAAGAATGCAGAGTGCACGAAGTTGGGGTGGTAGCCGTCTACGCCGTTTTCGCTCTGCAGCTTCCAGTTGCCGCCGTAGGCGTATTTATGGGTCCCCGCACCGAGCACTATCTCCCCTTCAGGAGCCAAGTCGACGGCGAGATCGATATACCACGCGGCCAGGCCCAAGTGCTCTCGCAGCGACTCGCCTTCGGGGCAGAGGTTGGCGAAAATGAGGCCCCGATAGCTGTCGACCCGGGGTACCCTAGCCAGCGCGAATGCGGCGGGGTCGAAATCGGCCTTGTCGTACCCGCTGCTGAACGTGGGGGCCACCAACCGGCCATCGTTACGGAACGTCCAGCCGTGGTATTCGCAACGGAAGTAGCTGGAATTGCCGGTCGCCGCCTGGCACACGGTCGCCGCCCGGTGGGTGCAGCGGTTAAGCAACACGTGCAGCGTGCCGTCCTCGTCGCGGGACACGATCACCGGTTGAGTTCCGATGAAGGTGGACTTGTAGTCGCCGGGCGCGGCCACCTCGCTCTCATGGCCGACATAGATCCAGGTTTTGCCGAAGATTCGCGCCATCTCCTGGCGAAAGAGGTTTTCGTCGAGGTAGACGCGGCGATGTACTCGGTGTGGTTCGACGAGGGGGTGTGCGAGAGCCGCCGCCGGCCGCCCGTCGTTCGTCGTGACGCTCACGGGGCACCCGGCCCGGCCACCGGCTCAAGACAGCCCGGCGCCGGGGCTCCACCCGGGCGGTGCCCCCAAATGCTCGGGCTCTGCATGTGGGTGACCACCCAACCCTCGTCGTCGACGACCTCGGCACCCCAGCCGTACTCGATCTCGAAGCCGCTGGGCGAACGGACGTAGAAGCTGAACATCCGGTCATTGGTGTGGCGACCGAGCGTCATCGCGAGCGGGATGTTCCGGTCCACGCAAAGGTCATGCGCGATGCCCACGTCATCGAGCGAAGCGGTCTGCACCATCAAGTGGTGCAGGCCGCGCACACCAGGGACCGCCATGATGGCCAGGGTGTGATGGCGGGGGTTCACGTGGAAGAAGACGACACGGTTTCCGAACATGTCAATCTCGTCGCTGATCTTGAATCCGAGCACACGGCAATAGAAGTCGAGTGACGCCGCCATTTCGGGAACCATCAGGACCACGTGTCCCAAGCCCTGCCCATCGGTGACGAAGCCGGACATCGCCCGCCCAGGCCGGAATGACGCCGGTATGACGAGCTGTCCGTAGAACAGCTCGTGGGTAAACCCGGCAGGGTCGCAGAACCTGACGAGCTTCCGAACCCGCGCAGCCTGACATTCCGTGCTGGTTCCGACTTCCACGACTACCCCCGCAGCCTCCAACTCGGCTACTGCCGCGTCGAGCGCCTCGGAGCCAGCTACTTCCCAGCCGATGCATTCAAGACGGTTTTGCGCCGCCTCGGTAACGACGATCGGCCGGGCCGGATCGTCGTTGGTCAGCGACACCGAGTCCGGGCCACCGTACGGGTCGTCGGATACAGCCAGCCCCAACACGTCGGGGCCGAACGTCTCCCATTCCTTGGCGTCCGGCGACTCCAATCGGACATAGCCGAGCGAAGTGATCTTCATCGTGACTCCTTGCACTTGGGATGGCTAACAACCCTGCTCATCGCCGAGCAGCTGTCCCATCAGAGTTTGATCCGCTTTTCGACCGCGGACCCCCAGTCCGCCGTCGCAGTTGTGCATCGAGCCCGTCGTGGTGGGCGAGTTGTCTTGGGAGGCCAGCAGCACGTAGGTAGCGGTGTAGGCTGCCGCGCTGATCGGCTGTTCCAGCGGCGACATCGCAACCATCAGCTGGTCCACCGGCATAGAGCCGAACGGGGTGTCCTGCAGCCCGAGCGCGGCGGGGCCACGCAGGTCGGTGGGCATCCCGCCGGGCGCGACTCCGTTCACCCTGATCTCCGGGGCAAGTTCGTAGGCCAACTGGCGTACAAGGCCCAGCACCGCATGTTTGGACGCGGTGTAGAGGGGGCCCCCGCCGCCCGGGTAGAAGGCTGCGTTGGATGCGGTGAAGATCATCGATCCGCGGGTAGCCCGAAGGGTGTCGATGGATGCCTTGGCCCCGAGCATGTAGCCCAGAACATTGACACCGAAAAGCTGCTCGAACGCCCCGGGCAGAGCCTCGCCACTAAGCGCCTCCAGACTGGTTCCGAAATCCCACAGCCCGGCGTTGCCGACGAAGGTGTCCAGCCGGCCGAAGGCCGCAACCGTGTCGGAGACCGCGCGTGTGTTGTCGGCCCAGTTGGTGACGCTCCCTTCGGTGACGCACACCATGTCACCGAAGTCCTCCATCAGCTGTTTCGCCTTGTGCGGGTTGAGTTCCAGCACCCCGACTCGTGCGCCCTCGGCCACGAAGCGCTCGACCAAAGCTCGGCCCAGTCCCGATCCGCCGCCGGTGATGAGTGCAACGTCCCCTTCGAGCCACCCCATTGGTCGGCCTCCTGTTCCAGTCGCCCGGGTCGGGCTCGGCGGTCGATTAGAAGAAGTTGCTCAGATTCTGCGACAGCAGAACGGTCTGCTCCAGCAGGATTTCCCGCTTGCTGATCAGAAAAGAGCCCTCATGGCGGCGCAGTGTGTCGCGCCTGGATCCGATCCAGGTGGTCTCCTCCGACTTGAGCCTGGTCCGGTACAGAAGGAAATTGGTGTGGACGTCGAGTCCGTCGGCGTGTTCAGCCACAACCTGGACGTTCGTGATGATGTGGCGGGTGCGAGACGGCGGGTCTTCGGCCCACGCCGTCCCGCACATCACCTTCGCCACCCGACCTTGCAGCAATTCCTTCGTCTCATCGAAGAACGCCATCTCCCCGGGGCGGGTGAACTCCTGGTCGATTTGGCGAAGCAGCCGGGTCCTCCGAATCGGCATGAAGTAGTGCACGTCGTCACTGAAGAGTGCCACCCACTCCGGGAAGCGCCGTTG
>JBPPMS010000149.1:0-30028 GCA_051306175.1 Mycobacterium sp.
CGCGTCGCCGAGCTGGACCCCCAGGTCGCCGATGCTGCTGCCGACCTGACCCGGGCGCGGACAAAGTCTGCTAAGCAGCTCGGCAAGGTCGTGACAGCGGAGCTGACCGGGTTGGCGATGGCGAACGCGGAATTCACCGTCCATGTCAGTCCGCTGGTGGCCCGGTCCGACGATTCGGCCCCGTTGGAGCTTGCCTCAGGCCAGGTGGTTCATGCAGGCGCCGACGGTGCCGACGTCGTTGAGTTCGGCTTCGCCGCGCACCGGGGCGCCGATGTGCTGCCGCTGGCCAAGAGCGCGTCGGGCGGCGAACTGTCGCGGGTGATGCTGGCCCTCGAAGTGGTTCTCGCCGCGTCGGCGGAAGGCACCACCATGGTGTTCGACGAGGTCGACGCCGGGGTCGGCGGTCGTGCTGCGGTTCAGATCGGGTTGCGTCTGGCCCGGTTGGCGCGCACCCATCAGGTCATCGTCGTCACTCATCTGCCACAGGTGGCGGCGTACGCCGATGTCCACCTGGTGGTCGACAGCAACGGGCGCGGCGGCGCCAGTCGGGTCCATCGGCTGGACGAGGAGGGTCGCGTGGCCGAGATCGCCCGGATGTTGGCCGGTCTCGGCGACAGCGACAGCGGGCGGGCGCACGCCAGGGAGCTGCTGGCCGCCGCGGAAAGGGGCAAGGTAGTCGCGCCATAACCCCAGGCCACGTGTTGCTGGTGTGACTGAATAAAACTCTTGTGGCTATTGTTACGGCGCGCCTCCCACGGCTGCGCCCCTTTCCTGGCCAGAATCTGCGGCCATGAAGATGACAGCGCTGCTCTCCCGAAACGCCAATTCACGGCCGGGCGTAACCGGCACCGCACGCGTGGATCGCGACATCGATCGGCTACTGCGCCGAGTGGGGCCGGGCGACATCGCCGTCATCGACGTGCAGGACCTCGATCGCATCACCGCGGACGCTCTGGTCGAAGCGGAGGTGGCCGCTGTCGTCAATGCCGCGCCGTCCATCTCGGGGCGCTACCCCAACCTCGGGCCCGAGGTGCTGGTGGCCAACGGCATCGTGTTGGTCGACGAGACGGGACCGGAAACCTTCAAGAGGGTCAAGGACGGCCACCGCATCCGCATCCACAACGGCGGCCTGTACGCCGGTGACCGCAGACTGGTCCGCGGCACCGAGCGCGAAGAGCACGAGATCGCCGAGTTGATGATGGAGGCCAAAACCGGTTTGGTGGCCCACCTGGAAGCATTCGCGGGCAACACGATCGAGTTCATCCGCAGCGAAAGCCCACTCCTGATCGACGGTATCGGCATCCCGGACATCGAGGTGGACGTCAACCGCAGACATGTGGTCGTGGTCGGTGAGGACGACGACGCCGCCGACGACCTCAAGTCGCTCAAGCCCTTCATCAAGGAATACCAGCCGGTGCTCGTCGGCGTTGGTGTCGGCGCAGACGTCCTGCGCAAGGCTGGGTACCGCCCTGCGCTCATCGTCGGAGATCCCAATACGATCAGTACTGAATCGCTCAAATCTGGTGCACAGGTGGTGATTCCGGCGGACTCTGACGGCCACGCTCCCGGACTCGAGCGCATTCAAGACCTCGGTGTCGGCGCGATGACGTTCCCCGCCGCCGGGTCGGCGGCCGACCTCGCCTTGCTGCTCACGCACCACCACGGCGCGGCCCTGATCGTCACCGCGGGCCATGCCGCCACGATCGAGGAGTTCTTCGATCGCACCCGGCAGGCCAGCAATCCGTCGACATTCCTGACCCGGCTCAAGGTGGGCAAGAAGTTGGTCGATGCCAAAGCGGTGGCGACCCTGTACCGCAGCCACGTCGCCAGCGGAGCGATCGCCCTTCTGGTGTTGGCGATGCTGGTGGCCGTGATCGCGGCGTTGTGGGTGTCGCAGGGCGACGGTGCGTTGCTGGACTGGCTGCAGCAGTACTGGAATCGCTTCTCGCTGTGGGTGCAGGGCCTGGTCACCTGAATCCACGCGGTTGCAGGCTACGAAGAGCAAGGACGGATCTGACGTGATAACGCTTCGCCAGCACACGATTTCACTGGCCGCGGTGTTTCTGGCCCTCGCGATAGGGGTGGTACTCGGATCCGGCCTGCTCTCGGACACGTTGCTTTCCGGTCTGCGTGCCGACAAGCAGGATATGCAGAACCAGATCGATGATTTGAGCGTGCAACGGAATCTTCTCAATGAGAGGTTCTCCGCCGCAGAGGATTTCGACAGCCAGATCGCGTCCCGCGTCCTGCACGACGCATTGGTAGGCAAGTCGGTCGTGATCATCGGCACTCCGGACGCAGACGACGATGACGTCGACGGGCTGATTCGGTTGGTCGGCATGGCAGGCGGGTCGGTGAGCGGCGAGGTGACGCTGACGCAGCAGTTCGTCGACGCGAACTCCGCTGAGATGCTGCGCACCGTCACGTCGTCGGCGGTGCCGGCGGGAGCGCAGCTCAGCACCACACTGGTAGACCAGGGTTCCCAGGCCGGTGATCTGCTCGGCATCGTGTTGCAGTTGCCGAGGAACCAGACGGCGGTGCGGGTCGACGACGCGCAGCGGGAAACGGCGCTTACAGCGCTGCGCGACACCGGCTTCCTCACCTACACCCAGAACATCACCGCCGCCGATGTCGGCATCGTGGTGACGGGCGGTGGGCTCACCGAGGACGCAGGCAATCAGGGTTCGACGGTGGCGCGTTTCGCGGCCGCGTTCGCACCGCACGGGTGGGGCACCGTCCTGGCCGGGCGCGACGGATCAGCTTCAGGGACCGCTGCCGTCGCCGTGAACCGAGCCGACCCTGCCAGGGCAGCTGGGGTGAGCACCGTCGACGACGTCGACGTGGAGTCTGGGCGGCTCACAGCGGTGCTGGCACTGCAGGACCTCATCAACGGCGGAGAGCCCGCCTCGTACGGCACCGGACCGGGCGCCACAGCACTCACTGTGGCGGCGGCGCCGTAGCGCCGGAATCCAGCGCATCGGCGCGTCAGCGACGGGTTTGCTTACTCGGTGTTAAGGTGAGATTCCGTGGGTCGGCAGGCCCCAAGCTAGGTCTCAAACCTAGATACGCTTAGTCCTGCGCCGTCACGGAGGTTGCACTTGCCCGGCCGATCAAGTCCGTTACGCAGGCATCCACAGACCGCCACGAAGCACCTTTTCGTCAGCGGAGGGGTTGTTTCGTCACTGGGTAAAGGGCTGACCGCCTCGAGCCTGGGGCAGCTGCTGACCGCGCGCGGACTGCACGTCACCATGCAGAAGCTCGACCCCTATCTGAACGTCGACCCGGGCACGATGAACCCGTTCCAGCACGGCGAGGTGTTCGTCACCGAGGACGGCGCCGAGACCGACCTGGACGTCGGACACTACGAGCGCTTCCTGGACCGCGACCTGTCTGGGTTCGCCAATGTCACCACTGGACAGGTGTATTCGTCGGTGATCGCCAAGGAGCGGCGCGGTGAGTACCTGGGTGACACCGTCCAGGTGATCCCGCACATCACCGACGAGATCAAGAGCCGCATCCTGGCGATGACCGTCGCCGACAGCGAGGGTCGGCGGCCCGACATCGTGATCACCGAGATCGGTGGCACGGTCGGCGATATCGAGTCGCTGCCCTTCCTGGAGGCCGCGCGGCAAGTCCGCCACGAGGTCGGCCGGGAGAACTGCTTCTTCCTGCACTGCTCGCTGGTGCCCTTCATGGCACCCTCGGGCGAACTCAAGACCAAGCCGACTCAGCATTCGGTTGCCGCTCTGCGCAGCATCGGTATCCAACCAGACGCCCTGATCCTGCGGTGCGACCGCGACGTCCCGGAAGCGCTCAAGAACAAGATCGCGCTGATGTGCGACGTCGACATCGACGGCGTGATCTCCACGCCTGATGCGCCGTCGATTTACGACATCCCCAAGGTGCTGCACCGCGAGGAACTCGACGCCTACGTCGTCCGCAGACTGAGCCTTCCGTTCCGCGACGTCGACTGGACCGAATGGGACGACCTGCTGCGGCGCGTGCATGAGCCCCGCGAGACCGTACGGATCGCATTGGTGGGCAAGTACATCGACCTTTCCGACGCCTACCTGTCGGTCGCCGAGGCGCTGCGGGCAGGCGGATTCAAGCACCACGCGAAGGTCGAGATGCGCTGGGTGGCCTCCGACGACTGCGAAACCGAGGCCGGGGCGGCTGCCCTGCTCGGCGATGCCCACGGCGTGCTGATACCCGGCGGGTTCGGCATCCGCGGCATCGAGGGCAAGATCGGTGCCATCCGATACGCGCGAACTCACGGGTTGCCGGTACTGGGGCTGTGCCTCGGACTGCAGTGCATCGTGATCGAGGCGGCGCGGGCCGCGGGCCTGCACGGCGCGAACTCCGCGGAGTTCGATGCCACCACCCCCGACCCGGTGATCTCGACCATGGCCGACCAGGAACGCATCGTGGCCGGCGAGGCCGACCTCGGCGGCACCATGCGTCTGGGCGCCTACCCAGCGGTGCTCGAGTCGGGTTCGATTGTGGCCGAGGCGTATCAGAGCACCGAGGTTTCCGAGCGGCACCGGCACCGCTACGAGGTCAACAATGCCTACCGCGAACAGATCGCCTCCAGCGGTCTGCGGTTCTCCGGCACCTCACCCGACGGGCATCTTGTGGAGTTCGTCGAGTACCCGCGCGAGGTGCACCCCTATTTGGTGGGCACCCAGGCACATCCGGAACTGAAGAGCAGGCCCACCCGCCCGCATCCGTTGTTCGCGTCGTTCATCGGCGCGGCCATCGACTACAAGGCGGCCGAACGACTGGAGATCGAGATCCCCGAGCGGCGCTCGAACGGGTCCGAACAGCACAGCCCGGTCCACGGTGAAGCCGCACAGCTCATCCCAGAGCCCGCGCCTCGTGGCTGATCACGTCTTCGACACAATCACGACCGAGACGGTGTACACCGGCAATATTTTCACCCTCCGCGCCGACGAGGTCGCGATGCCCGGTGGCAGGACCGCCCGGCGCGACGTGGTCGAGCATTACGGAGCGGTGGCCATCGTCGCTCTCGACGAACACGACAACGTGGCGATGGTTTACCAGTATCGGCACCCGGTGGGGCGTCGGTTGTGGGAGCTGCCCGCCGGTCTGCTCGACATCAACGGCGAAGCGCCGCACCTGACGGCTGCACGTGAGCTGGAGGAAGAGGTCGGACTGAGCGCCACGGACTGGACGGTCTTGATCGACCTCGTCTCGTCGCCAGGGTTCTCCGACGAGGGTGTGCGTGTGTTTCTCGCCAAGGGGCTCACAGACATCGGACGTCCCGACGCCCATGACGAAGAG
Organism: Mycobacterium sp.; assembly: GCA_051306175.1. GTDB lineage: Bacteria > Actinomycetota > Actinomycetes > Mycobacteriales > Mycobacteriaceae > Mycobacterium. The sequence continues at coordinate 5,302 of JBPPMS010000149.1, forward strand.
GCGGACATGTCGGTTCAGTGGTATCCGATCGAGCAGGCCGTCGTGATGGTGTTCGCGGGCGACGTCGTCAACTCGCTGGCCGTGGCGGGCATCCTCGCAGCCCACGCCGTGGTGCGAGGGGAGGCGCAGGCTCGTCCGGTCGACGCGCCGTGGCGCGACAAGCCGACCCGGTTCGCAGCCCGCATGGCTGCACAGTGACGACGCTCAAGCCCTCGGTGGACGACCAGTTGCAGGGCTATCTCGATCACCTGACCATAGAACGCGGTGTCGCAGCGAACACGTTGAGCTCGTATCGACGCGACCTGCGTCGATACCGCGACCACCTGGCCAAGCGGGGGATCGACGATGTCTCCGCGGTGGTCGAGGACGATGTCAGTGAGTTTCTGGTGACGTTGCGGCTCGGTGACTCCGAAGCGGGCACCAGCGCACTGTCGGCGGTCTCCGCGGCGCGTGCGCTGATCGCCGTGCGGGGTTTTCACCGGTTCGCCGCCGCCGAGGGACTCGCCAAGTCCGACGTCGCGCGAGCGGTGAAGCCGCCGACCCCGTCGCGCAGGCTACCCAAGAGCTTGACCGTCGACGAAGTCCTCGCGCTGCTGGATGCAGCCGGCGGCGAGAGTCCGTCGGACGGTCCGTTGACGCTGCGCAACCGCGCGCTGCTCGAGCTGCTGTATTCGACGGGCTCGCGCATTTCGGAGGCGGTGGGGCTCGACGTCGACGACGTCGACACCGAAGCCCGCTCGGTGCTGCTGCGCGGTAAAGGCGGTAAGCAACGGCTGGTCCCGGTGGGACGCCCCGCGGTGGCGGCTCTGGACGCCTATCTGGTGCGGGGCAGGCCGGAACTGGGTCGGCGCGGTCTCGGTACGCCCGCGATCTTCCTCAACGCCCGCGGCGGTCGGCTGTCGCGCCAGAGTGCGTGGCAAGTGCTGCAGGACGCGGCGGACAGGGCGGGGATCACCGCGGCGGTGTCGCCGCACACGATGCGTCACTCCTTCGCCACCCATTTGCTCGAAGGCGGTGCGGACGTGCGCGTCGTTCAGGAGCTGCTTGGCCACGCGTCGGTGACGACGACGCAGATCTACACGTTGGTCACGGTGCACGCTCTGCGAGAGGTGTGGGCGGGCGCACACCCCCGCGCCCGCTGAGGAGTCCCTGCGGGTCTGCCGCGGCTGACCCGACGCCCCCCAGTAAGCTGATTTGGATGTTCACGACGGGTTTCGGCGCCAGAAGGGCCCGGTCGGGAGTGATCCTCGGTGACTGACGACGCCGACGACGCCGTTCCCATCGGACTCACGGGACGCCCTCCACGGTCCGTTCCCAACCCTGCCCCCAGAACCAGCCACGGCCCCGCGACCGTCATCGCCATGTGCAACCAGAAAGGCGGCGTCGGCAAGACGACGTCCACCATCAACCTGGGAGCCGCGATCGCCGAATACGGCAGGCGCGTGCTGCTGGTGGATCTCGATCCCCAGGGTGCTCTGTCGGCGGGACTCGGAGTGCCTCATTACGAACTCGACCACACCGTGCACAACCTCCTGGTGGAGCCCCGTGTGTCCATGGACGAGGTGATCATTCATACCCGGGTGAAGAACCTCGACCTGGTGCCCAGCAATATCGACCTCTCCGCCGCGGAGATCCAACTCGTCAACGAGGTGGGCCGCGAGCAGACGCTCGGCCGGGCCCTGCATCCCGTGCTGGACCGCTACGACTACGTCCTGATCGACTGCCAACCGTCGCTCGGATTGCTCACGGTCAACGGCCTGGCCTGCTCGGACGGGGTGATCATCCCGACCGAGTGCGAATACTTCTCGTTGCGTGGGTTGGCGCTGCTCACCGACACCGTCGCGAAGGTGCACGACCGGCTGAACCCCAGGCTGTCGATCAGCGGCATCCTCATCACCCGATTCGACACCCGCACCGTCAACGCCCGCGAGGTGATGGCACGGGTCCTGGAGCGTTTCGGCGATCTGGTGTTCGACACCGTCATCACCCGCACCGTGCGATTCCCCGAGACCAGTGTCGCAGGTGAGCCGATCACCACATGGGCGCCGAAGTCCGGCGGAGCCCAGGCCTACCGGTCTCTGGCCCGCGAGGTCATCGACCGCTTCGAGAAGTGAGTACCGACTCAGGGCCGGAGTCTGCACCGCCTGCCGCGCCGCCCGCTGGCTTCCACGTTCGGCTGACGAACTTCGAAGGCCCCTTCGATCTGCTGCTGCAGCTAATCTTCGCCCACCGCCTCGATGTCACCGAAGTGGCTCTGCACACGGTGACCGACGACTTCATCGCCTACACGAAGGCCATCGGGACGCACATGGAGTTGGACGAGACCACGGCGTTCCTCGTGATCGCGGCCACTTTACTCGACCTCAAGGCGGCGCGACTGCTGCCGTCGGGTCAGGTCGACGACGACGAGGATCTGGCACTGCTGGAGGTCCGGGATCTGCTGTTCGCCCGCCTGCTGCAGTACCGGGCGTTCAAGCACGTCGCCGAGATGTTCGCCGAATTGGAGGCCGCCGCACTGCGCAGCTACCCACGCGCGGTGTCCCTCGAGGAGCCCTTCGACCGCCTGTTGCCCGAGGTGATGCTCGGGGTCGATGCCGAGCGGTTCGCGCAGATCGCGGCGACGGCGCTCACCCCGCGTCCGGTACCCAGGGTCGGGCTCGACCACATGCATCTGCCGAAGGTGTCGGTGCCCGAGCAGGCCCGTCAGCTCCTGGAGGTGCTGCAGGGCCGCGGAGTCGGGCAGTGGGCGTCGTTCAGCGACCTCATCAGTGACTGCACCGCGCCGATCGAGATCGTCGGGCGGTTCCTGGCGCTGCTCGAGCTCTACAGAGCCCGGGCGGTAGCATTCGACCAGGCAGAGCCGCTTGGTGTGCTCCAGGTTTCGTGGACCGGAGACAGTCCGACGAACGAAGACTTGGTGAGGGTGCAGGACGAGTGATGACCGAAGAATTCTCGGGTGATGACCGTGGTACCCCCCCGATGAGCGAACAGAAGAGGGCAGTCTTCGAGATCGCGACGGTACCGGAGCTCGACGGTGCGGAACTCGGCTCGGTTCTAGAGGCGTTGCTGCTGGTGGTGGACACACCGGTGACGGTCGACCAATTGGCGTCGGCCACCGAGCAGCCTGCCTATCGGATCACGGCCCATCTGCACCAGCTGGCCGACAGCCTCACCGACCGCGACAGCGGAATCGAGCTACGCGAAGCCGGCGGCGGATGGCGCATGTACACCAGGGCCAGGTATGCGCCCTACGTCGAACGCCTCCTGCTGGACGGGCCCCGCTCCAAGCTGACCCGCGCGGCACTGGAGACGTTGGCCGTGGTGGCCTACCGCCAACCAGTCACCCGGGCCCGCGTAAGCGCTGTGCGCGGCGTGAACGTCGACGCGGTGATGCGCACCCTGCTCGCCCGGGGACTCGTCACCGAGGCGGGCACCGATGCCGACACCGGTGCCGTCACCTTCGCCACCACCGAGCTGTTCCTTGAGCGCCTCGGGCTCTCGTCGCTGACCGACCTGCCGGACATCGCCGCCCTGCTGCCCGGCGTGGACGTCATCGACGACATCACCGACAACCTGGACAGCGAACCACGTTTCGCCAAACTCAACAGCAGCCCCGCAATCGCGGATGCGCAGCGGAGCTTCGACCTGGATCAGGACTGATGTGACAGAAAACGAAGGTACGCGGCTGCAGAAAGTGTTGTCGCAGGCAGGAATCGCCTCCCGCCGGGTCGCCGAGCGGATGATCTCCGACGGTCGCGTCGAGGTGGATGGCAGAATCGTCACCGAACAGGGCACCCGGGTGGACCCGTCGGCGTCGGTGATCCGCGTCGACGGTGCCCGCATCATGCTGGACGAATCGCTGGTGCACCTGGCCCTGAACAAGGAACGCGGCATGATGTCGACCATGTCCGACGATCAGGGCAGACCATGCGTCGGCGACGTCGTCCAATACCGAGTCCGAGGCAACAAGAACCTGTTTCACGTCGGCCGACTGGATATCGACACCGAGGGCCTGCTCATCCTCACCAACGACGGCGAACTCGCGCACCGGCTGATGCATCCGTCCTACGAGATCCCGAAGACCTACCTGGCCACCGTCGAGGGCAAGATTCCACGCGGGCTCGGCAAGCAATTGCGTGACGGCGTAGAGCTCGACGACGGACCTGCCGCCGTCGACGACTTCGCCGTGGTGGACGCGGTGCCCGGTAAGTCGTTGATCCGGGTGACGTTGCACGAAGGCCGAAAGCGAATCGTACGCAGAATGCTTGCCGCAGTGGGCTTCCCGGTGCTCGAGCTGGTACGCACCGACATCGGACCGATCAAGCTGGGGGATCAGAAGCCCGGCACACTCCGGCCACTCAACAGCAAGGAAATCGGCGAGTTGTACAAGGCGGTAGGCATGTGAGCGGCGTGGTCGTAGCGATCGACGGACCCGCGGGCACTGGAAAGTCTTCGGTGTCACGGGGATTGGCGCGCGCTCTGCGTTCCCGATATCTGGACACCGGCGCAATGTACCGGCTGGTGACGTTGTCGGTGTTGCGCGACGGCGTCGACCTGGACGATCAGGACGCGATCGCCGAGGCGTCACGTGACGTCGTGATATCGGTGGGCGACGACCCCGATCTGGACCGTGCTTACCTTGCTGGAGAAGATGTTTGCGCCCAGATCCGCGGCGATGCGGTCACCAAGGCAGTGTCGGCGGTGTCCGCCGTGCCTGCCGTTCGCACCCGGTTGGTGGTACTGCAGCGCGAACTGGCGGGCGGATCGGGCAGTGTGGTGGTCGAGGGTCGCGACATCGGCACCGTGGTGCTGCCCGAAGCCGACGTGAAGATCTACCTGACGGCGTCGGCCGAGACCCGTGCCCGCCGACGCAACGGTCAGAACATCGCGGCAGGGTTCGGCGACGACTACGACGCCGTCCTCGCCGACGTGCGACGCCGCGACCACCTTGACTCCACCCGTACCCACTCGCCGCTGCGCGCAGCCGACGACGCGCTGGTGGTGGACACCGGCGAGATGACCGAAGCCCAGGTGGTTGCGCACCTGCTGGATCTGGTGCGCCAGAAGAGCGGCGCGGTCCGATGACCGATGGACCGGACACCGCCAGCGCCGACGGCACGTGGCGGGACGAAAGCGATTGGGAGATCGCCGACTTCGACACCGATAACGCGACTGACGAGGAGTCGGGACCACCCCCGGTGGTGGCGGTCGTCGGGCGCCCCAACGTCGGTAAGTCGACACTGGTGAACCGCATCTTAGGCCGACGCGAAGCGGTGGTGCAGGATTTGCCCGGTGTCACCAGGGACCGCGTGTCCTACGACACGCTGTGGACGGGTAGACGGTTCATGGTCCAGGACACCGGTGGCTGGGAACCGGATGCGGAGGGCTTGCAGCAACTGGTCGCCGAGCAGGCCGCGGTCGCCATGCGCACCGCCGACGCCGTGATCCTGGTGGTCGATTCGGTAGTCGGCGCCACCGCCGGCGACGAAGCGGCTGCCCGGATTCTGCGCCGCGCAGGCAAGCCGGTCTTCCTGGCCGCCAACAAGGTCGACGGCGAAAAAGGTGAGGCCGACGCGGCGGCGTTGTGGTCGCTGGGCCTCGGCCACCCGTACGCGATCAGCGCGATCCACGGTCGCGGGGTGGCCGACCTGCTCGACGAGGTGGTCGCCGTGTTGCCCACGCTTTCCGAAGCAGGCCCCACCAATGGGGGACCACGGCGCGTTGCCCTCGTCGGCAAGCCCAACGTCGGGAAGAGTTCACTGCTGAACCGACTGGCCGGCGCCGAGCGTTCGGTCGTACACGATGTCGCAGGCACCACCGTCGACCCGGTGGACTCGTTGATCGAGTTGGACGGCAAGATCTGGCGCTTCGTCGACACCGCAGGGCTGCGGCGCAAAGTGGGGCAGGCCTCGGGCCACGAGTTCTACGCATCGGTGCGCACCCATGGTGCGATCGACGCGGCCGAAGTGGTGATCGTCCTGATCGACGCGTCGTTGCCGCTCACCGAGCAGGACCAGCGGGTACTGACGATGGTGATCGACGCCGGGCGCGCGTTGGTGTTGGCGTTCAACAAGTGGGATTTGATGGACGAGGATCGCCGCTATCTGCTGGATCGCGAGATCGATTTGGACCTCGCGCAGGTGCAGTGGGCACAGCGGGTCAACATCTCCGCCAAGACCGGCCGCGCGGTCCAGAAGCTGGTTCCGGCGCTGGAATCGGCGCTGGCATCGTGGGATGCCCGCATCCCCACCGGCAGGCTCAACACGTTCTTCAAGGAGATCGTGGCCGCGACACCGCCTCCGGTGCGGGGCGGCAAGCAGCCGAAGATCCTGTTCGCCACCCAGGCGACCGCTAGACCGCCGACCTTCGTCCTGTTCACCAGCGGATTCTTGGAGGCCGGGTACCGGCGTTTCCTGGAACGCAAGCTGCGCGAGAAGTTCGGGTTCGACGGCAGTCCGATCCGGATCAACGTCCGCGTGCGGGAGAAGCGCGGAGCGAAGTCGCGCTAGCAATCCCGATGCGGTGGGAAGCAATGGCTAGAGTGTGGCGTTGGAGCTGACGACGGTGCCGAGCGGACAGGGGTGTGGCGTGGCAGAACGTTCCGTGCACAGTGCGCCCTCAGCGTTGTGCGCGCTCGAGCCGTTCTGGCCGTCGCGTCGTGGTCTCGCTTTCGACGAATGGTGTTGTTCGAGCGTTTGATCTGCGCCGATAGCCATCGCGCCGCGTTGTCGCGGCCAGCACCGAAAGCGCCTCATGCGTTCTCTTCTGATCTTCACGCTCGTCGGCGTCGGAGCCCAGCTCGTCGACGGCGCCCTCGGGATGGCTTTCGGCGTGACCGCCTCGACGTTGCTCGTGCTCAGTGGGGTGGGCGCAGCCCAGGCCAGCGCCGCGGTCCATCTGGCCGAAGTCGGTACCACGTTCGCATCCGGCGTTTCGCATTGGAAGTTCAAGAACATCGACTGGCCCACCGTGGCCAAACTCGGTGCTCCTGGAGCGGTGGGCGCCTTCTCAGGTGCGACGGTGCTGTCGTCGCTGTCCACCGATCACGCGGCACCGTTGATGGCCGGGATACTGCTGGCCATCGGCGGGTACGTGCTGCTGAGGTTCTCGCTGCGCACCCCGCCGACATTGGGCGCAGGCACCCGTCACGGCGCCCGGTTCCTCGTGCCGCTCGGACTGTTCGGCGGATTCATCGACGCCTCGGGCGGCGGCGGGTGGGGGCCTGTCACCACCAGTACGCTGCTGTCGCGTGGCAAGACCGCACCCCGCACGGTGATCGGATCGGTCAGCGCGTCGGAGTTCCTCGTCGCGCTGTCGGCGTCACTGGGGTTCCTGGTCGGGTTGCGCGAGGAGTTCCTCGACAATCTGCCGATCGTGCTGGGCCTCATGGTCGGCGGCGTTATCGCCGCGCCGTTCGCCGCCTGGCTGGTAACCAAGGTGAGCTCGGCGCTGCTGGGGGCTGCGGTGGGCGGCGTCATCGTGCTCACCAACTGCCAGAAGCTGGTGAAGTACTTCGGGATCAATTGGCCCTGGTCAACCGGGATCTACACCACGATCGTCCTCGTGTGGGCAGCCTTGATCGTGGTGGCCTGGCGAACCTCGCGCGCACCGCAGTTCGTACCGGCGAAACTGGAGCCGATCCACGAGCGCCCCGCCACCGCAGACGCACCTGAGCCGGTTTCGGCGGCCGACGACGCTCGCTAAGCTCAGCGCGGCCGCGTCGGGTCACCGGTTGCGCCCGAACTAGGGTCTGCTGGTGCCAGCTTACGAAATGATCTTGATCGCACTCGCAGGCGTCGGCGCGGGCGCGATCAACGCGGTGGTCGGCTCCGGCACGTTGATCACCTTTCCCACGTTGGTGGCACTCGGGTATCCGCCGGTGACGTCGACGATGTCCAACGCCGTCGGTCTCGTCGCGGGCGGAGTGTCAGGGACCTGGGGATACCGCGAGGAACTGCGGGGACAGTGGAAGCGGCTGCGGTGGCAGATCCTGGCGTCGCTGTTGGGCGCGGGTGTCGGGGCGTGGCTGCTGCTGCACCTGCCGGAGAAGGTGTTCACCCAGGTCGTCCCGGTCCTGCTGATCGGCGCCCTCATCCTGGTGGTGATCGGCCCGAGGATCCAGGGCTGGGCCCGGCGGCGCGCCGAGGAATCGGGGCGGTCCGCCGATCACGTGTCCCGCGGTCGGATGGCGGCCTTGGTGATCGGCACGTTTGCCGTCGGGATCTATGGCGGCTACTTCACCGCGGCGCAGGGCATCCTGCTGATCGGGTTGATGGGTGCGCTGCTGCCCGAGTCGATGCAACGGATGAATGCGGCGAAAAATCTGTTGTCGCTGCTGGTGAACCTGGTCGCCGCCGCCGCGTACGTGTTGGTGGCCTTCGGCAGGATCAGTTGGTCGGCTGCGGGCTTGATCGCGATCGGGTCGCTGCTGGGTGGCTGGCTGGGCGCGCGGTACGGCAGGCGTCTCTCGCCGAACGCTCTGCGCATCGTGGTCGTGATCGTGGGGTTGATCGGGCTCTACCGCTTGATGACGCTCTGATTCATGCACACTGCGGCTCCCCACGGCAGTGATCCGCCTGGACACGCCGGCGCGCTACGTGAAGTCACATAGGGCAGAAGTCCGACGCCGGATCCGCCCGCTCGGTACTTGGTCCGCAGTGATAGCGCCGCTGACCTCGAGCTGATTACCTGTTCTCGGCTGCAGACAGACCGAGGCGGCACGCGACGTGCTCCGCCGCGTCGACCGTGCAGGTTATGACCGCATAAAGCGCGATTGATCGTGCCAAAGCTACACAGTCGATGCCGTCGCGTTCGGGGTGTCAATGGACATTCGGGGTTCACACTGACCATTCGGCGCGCTGGGCGAAGGGAAGCAACCGGTTGGGATTGCGGGCACTGCCTGAGGTAGGCTCACGTGCTGCTGCCGTCGATGACGGCGGCAAGCGGGCTGTGGCGCAGTTTGGTAGCGCACTTGACTGGGGGTCAAGTGGTCGCAGGTTCAAATCCTGTCAGCCCGACCAAAATAAGTAGGCCTTGACCTGCAATAATGCCGCAATTCTGCCCTCACAGTCGTGAGAAGTGACCACCCCGGGGACCACGCGGGTGCTGGCGACGCGCGATCGACTCATGCAGGGGAGTTTCGGCCAGCTGACCGCACGCCATGCGCGCTGTATGTGCGTGTACGCGTTATGCGGCTTTAGCTGAAGGCCCGCCCTTCTGCGGTAGTTGTCCGCTGGTCAGTGGGGTTACACGCAGTTCTACCGGCTCATCTTGCGCGGGTCGGGAAATCCGATCTCCAGGGTGTTATGCCCTGCGTGGCGGGGAGGCCGCGCGTCGTTGGCTGCGACCATGTGGGAGGTCTTCGCCCTGCCGTGAGAGGGGTTGGCGCATCTACCTGTTTCTTCGATGTCGACGTGGGGGCCCGTTACTGATTTTCGGAAAGTCAGAGCACGAAAGCGTCCAGTAGGTGCCTGCGAATTTTCTGAACGTCTTGTTAATCACCCGACGGGTCGCCGCTCAGATGGCATTGTTCGGTGACATCCATGGGTGAGGTGAACTGCCAGCGGGGTTCAGGCCAAGACCCATAGCCGCGACCGCACGCGCCGCATCCCGTCGGCGCCGTTAGGTCCTACAGTGAACCGACACTAGCCACTGTGGGAAAGGACGAGCGGGTGGGTGCTGAGGACGCCATGCGCCAGAATGTCGCTGGCGCAGCGGTCTTCGACGCGGACGACGAGGTGGGTCGGGATCTTGCCAAGGTCGACTGGTCGGCGACGCCCCTCGGAGAACCATCGCAGTGGCCGCAAAGCCTGACCACTGCCGTCAGCATCCTGCTGTCGTCCAGGTTCCCGATGTGGTTGGCGTGGGGACCGGAGCTCACGTTCTTCTGCAACGCCGCCTACCGGCGCGACACGCTCGGCCGGAAGTACCCCTGGGCGTTGGGACGACCCGCCATGCAGGTGTGGTCGGAGATCTGGGACGACATCGGCCCGCGCATCGACGGGGTCCTGTCGACTGAGCAGGCCACCTGGGATGTGGCTCTGCTGTTGTTCCTCGAGCGCTCGGGCTACTCGGAGGAGACCTACCACACGTTCTCCTATAGTCCGCTGCGCGACGACGCCGGGCAGGTGATCGGCATGCTGTGTGTCGTCAGCGAGGACACCGACCGGGTGATAGGCGAACGGCGGATGGCCACCCTGCGCGATCTCGGCTCCGACCCCAGCGTGGTGCGCACCGAACAGCAGATGCTGGACTTCGCCGCAGGCCAACTGGCGCGCAATCTCTACGATCTCCCTTTCACGGTGACCTACCTGTTCGACGCCGACGACAATGCCCGGCTGGCTGGTGCCAGCGGGGTGGCGGCCGGGGATCCGGCCGCACCCGATGTCCTGCGGGCCGACGGATTCGACGTCTGGCCCCTCGCGCAACCGGCTCGCGGGGAACCGGTGCTGATGAACCTCGACAGCGCGTCGCTGAGGTTGCCGACAGGAGCGTGGTCCGATCCACCGAGGCAGGCATTGGTCGTGCCGCTGGTCCAGCAGGGCGGCGCGCCGGTCGGCTTGCTGGTGGCCGGACTCAACCGCCACCGGCGCCTGGACGCGGCCTACCGTGGTTTCGTCGAACTGGTTGCCGGGCACATCGCCGCAGGTGTGGGGAGCGCGCGCAGCTACCGCACCCAGCAGTTGCGCGCTGAGGAGCTCACCGAGCTCGACCGCGCCAAGACCACGTTCTTCTCCAACATCAGTCACGAATTTCGCACGCCGCTCACGCTCATTCTCGGTCCGATCGACGAAATGCGCAGTCGGGCAGCGGGATTGGATGCACAGACTCGCAACGAGCTGGAGCTCGTGCACCGCAACGGGTTACGCCTTGCCAAGCTGGTCAACACCCTGCTGGATTTCTCGCGGATCCAGGCTGGTCGGATGCAGGCCCGCATCCAGCTGGTCGATCTCGGCGTCGTGACCGCAGAGCTGGCCAGCGTGTTCCGATCGGCGATCGATCGCGCGGGCCTGCACCTTGACGTGCGGTGCCCCCCGTTGGACGAGCCGGTGTTCGTGGACCGTGACATGTGGGAGAAGGTGATGCTCAATCTGCTCTCCAATGCACTGAAGTTCACCTTCGACGGGTCGATCACCGTGACGGTCAGTCGTGGCGACGGCGAAGCGGTGGTCACCGTCGCCGACACGGGTGTCGGTATTCCCGACACCGAGGTTCCACGACTGTTCGAGCGGTTTCATCGCATCGAGAACACTCGTGCGCGCTCCACCGAAGGCAGCGGCATCGGCTTGGCGTTGGTCAGGGAGTTGGTTGCCATCCACGGCGGCACGATTTCCGCCGAGAGCGCCGAGGGTAGGGGCACCACTTTCACGATCCGGCTGCCCTTCGGCTCGGCGCACTTGTCGCCCGACGACATGGATTCCGCGGAGAATCCGCGCTCCCCGTCGGGCATTGCCGATCCGTACGTGCAGGAAGCGTTGCGCTGGCTACCGACCGACGGGCACTGGACCCAGACCCGCGACACCGGCCTCCCGGCCGCGGTCGTAACGAGCTTCGATTCGCCACCGCGCGTTCTCCTAGCTGACGACAATGCCGATATGCGCGAATACCTCACCGGTCTGCTCGAGGCGGCCGGATACGAGGTCACCGCCGTCACCGACGGCCAGCAGGCGTTGGAGTCCATCCGTACTGACCCACCGGATCTGGTGATCAGCGACGTCATGATGCCGCGGCTCGGCGGTCTTGAGCTGCTGGGGGCGTTGCGGACCGATACCCGCACCGCGGCGCTTCCGGTGCTGCTGCTGTCGGCCCGCGCCGGCCAGGAGGCGTCGATCGAAGGGCTGCGGGCAGGCGCGGACGATTACCTGGTCAAACCCTTTGCCGCCGCCGAACTGCTCGCGCGCGTGCGGGCCAACGTCGAGATGGCGCGATTGCGCAATCACCATGCTGACTGGCGAACCGCACTGATCGATTCCCTGCAGGAAGCCTTCTTCGTCTGTGACGAACACGGCGCCGTCATCGAAATCAACGCCGCCTTCGCCGACATCCTCGGTTACGGCCCGAGCGGGCTGCCCTATCAACCCATCCACCCCTGGTTTCCCGACGCCGACACCGATCCCGAGGCGCACCGACTGGTCGAGGCTGCGTTCTCCGGGCTTTTGAACCAGACCCACGGCAACTACACCATCCCGGTCAACCACCGCGATGGGCACCGGCTCTGGGTCACCGTCACCTTCAACCACGCCGACGATCCCGACACCGGCCGTCGGGTCTCCGTCGGCACCATCCGCGACGTCACCGCTGAGCATTACAGCGTGCAGCGCGCGGCGGCACTTGCCGCGCTGAATCAACAACTGGCCCAGGCCGATACGCTCGACCAGGCTCTGCGTTCGGCGGCCGAGGAAATCCGCCGCGCGTGGAGTGCGCGGCGGGTACTGGCCGTCACCTTCGCGTCCCCTGACACACGGAACCAGTCCGATGAGCCCGCCGTGGAATGCGCCGGCGCACCCATGACGTGGACCGATCTGCCCGCCGGTCAACGGGACGTCATCGTATCGTTGCGCGACGCCGACCTGTTGACCACCGCCATAGGGCAACCCGGCGCGGCAGGCATCGCTCTCCAGCATCCCCAGGGTGCGCTGGTGGTCTGGATCGAGCTGTCCGAGGATCGCCCGTTCACACCCGAGGACCACACGCTGTTGACGGTGCTCGGCGGGCGCCTCGGCCATGGTCTGCAACGAGTCCACCAACTCGATCAGCAGCGCGAGACCGCCTTGGCGCTGCAGCACGCGATGTTGGGCCCCGCGCGTCTTCCCGGCGGCTTCGCGGTGCGCTATCAACCTGCCAGCCGGCCACTGCAGATCGGCGGGGACTGGTACGACGTGGTCCACCTCGACGACGGCCGCACCGCGATGATCGTCGGCGACTGCGTCGGGCACGGGCTGGCCGCCGCCACGGTGATGGGCCAGCTGCGCAGCGCCTGTCGCGCGCTGCTGATCGACAACCCGGACCCTTCCGTGACGCTGGCGAAACTCGACCGCTTCGCGGCACGCCTCAGCGGCGCTCAGTGCACCACCGCGTTCTGCGCCGTCCTGAACCCCGGCACCGGTGAGCTCGTGTATTCGAGCGCGGGTCATCCGCCGCCGGTGCTGGCCTTCGCCGACGGCACCACGCAGATGCTGGATCAAGGCAGGGGATTACCGCTCGCGATCCGGCCCGACCGCGTGCGCCCTGAGGCGCGGGTGGTTATCCCGCCGCGGGCGACGCTGCTGCTCTACACCGACGGCCTGGTCGAACGCCGCCGCGCGTCGCTGGATCACGGCATTGCCCGTGCCGCGGGCATCCTGCAGGACGCCGGACCGCATTCGCTCAACGAGTTGGCAACCGAGCTCATGGACCGCTTGGAGCCGGGCGATGGTTACCAGGACGACGTCGCGCTGCTGCTCTATCGCCAGCCTGGCCCGCTGGAGATGACATTTCCCGCCCGCGCCGAGAACCTGGCGTCGACACGCACCGAGCTGCGGGAGTGGCTGAACCGGGCAGGCGTGGACGCGGAGCAGGTGTCGAACACGCTCATTGCTACTGGTGAAGCCGTCGCCAACGCCATCGAGCACGGTCATCGGGACCGGCCGGACGGGGTCATCACCCTGCGCGCCACCGCCTTCGTCGACCGGCTTCAGATCTCGGTCGTCGACACCGGTACGTGGAAGCCGCCCCGGGTGGTCGCCGACATCAGTCGTGGTCGCGGCACCGCCCTCATGCGTGGGCTTATGCACAAAGTGGCTGTTCGTTCCGACAATCGCGGTACGACAGTCGACTTATACGCAAAGATCAATTGATGGCGACCGCGCTCATTCTCGACACGAACCGGGGCGATGACGGCACCGTCGTGGTGACGGCAGCGGGAGAGATCGACCTCAGCAACGTCGACACCTTCAACGCGACCCTCGCCCGCGCCAGCGAGACCGCGAACGGCACGAGCCCGCTGATCGTCGACCTCACTGCCGTCCAATATCTGGACAGCTCCGCGATCAACGTGCTGTTCGCGCACGCCGACCGCGTGGATCGGCTAATCCTCATCGTGCACCCCTTGCTGATGCCTGTGCTCAACATCAGCGGCCTCAGTGCACTGGCTGATCTGGAGTCCGCGCCCGCCGGCGAGGGCTGAGGGAAGAACGCGTAGTCCTACGCATTCGCTTTCCCGCTCTGGCCCGGCACACTGAGCGCATGCCGCAAGCCCTGCCTGTCCCCGATGCGCGCGAAGTCGCCGCCGAGACCGCGCGTGACCGCGACCGTGCCATCGACGTCGCCCGCCTCGCCGCCCTCGTGACGGTGATGTTCGGGCACTGCACACTGCTGCTGGCCACCATCGACAGCAGCGGTCTGTGGATCGGCAACCTGTTGGGCGCCGTGCCCGCGATCACCCCCATCACGTGGGTCCTGCAGGTGATGCCGCTGTTCTTCCTCGCCGGCGGCGCCGCCGGTGCTTACGGCTGGCGGGCCGGGACACCGTGGGGAACGTGGCTGTTCACTCGCGCCCAACGCCTGTGCAGGCCGCTGTTCGCCTACCTCGCGGCGTGGATCGTGGGCCTGATCGCCGTCCGGATGATCCTGGGCGCCGAGGCTGCTGAGGGCGTCGGGCGGGAATCGGTCGCACTGCTGTGGTTCATCGGCGTCTATCTCGCCGTACTCGCGTTCGTTCCTGCACTGACGAAGCTGCGCACGGCCCGCGCGACTGCCATCGTCACACTCTGCCTGCTCGGCGCGGCGGGATCGGTGGACGCGATCCGGATCACCGCAGGAACGCCCATGGCGGGCGTCGCCAACCTCGTGATCGTCTGGCTGATCCCCGTGGTGATCGGCGTCGCCTACGCCCGCAAGCTGATCCGCCCCTTCGTCGCGCTCACAGTGGCAGTGGTGGCGTTCTCCGCCCAGGTGGTCGCCGTGCTGGTCGGGCCGTACGAGGTGGCGCTGGTGGTGACCGGAACCGAGCAGATGTCGAATGTGACTCCGCCGACCCTGCTGCTCGGATTGCACTGCCTCTGGATGTCCTGTGTCTTCGTCGCCGCCGCGGGTGCGATCCAGCGCTGGGCGAAGCGGCCGCGCGTCTGGCAGGTGGTCGCCGTGGGCAACGGCGGAGCCATGACGCTGTATCTCTGGCACATTCCAGCCATCGCCGTCGCGATGTTCTCGCTACACGCGGTCGGTCTGGATGCCTACGAGGTCCACGCACCCGGCTTCGTCGGCCTGCTGGTGCTGCGGGCCCTCGTATTCGCCGTCGTCATGGTCGGCGCCTTCCTGCTGTTGTCGCCGCTGGAGCACCGGCCGCTGCCCTGGTGGGACGCGAAACCCGCCGCCACCGGTATCCGAGCGGTCGCGGCGGGAGTGCTGGTGTGCGCCGCGGGGGTCGCGGTGCTGCTGCTGGCCAAGAACGGACTGGTCGGTGCTTCGGGATGGCTGACGCTCGGATGCTTCGTCGCGGCCTGCTCCGCGGCACGCGTCAGCGCTGGGGCTGCGGTGATCTCCCCAGCGGGAGTGACGCGATTCTGGCGGGACATGAGGCGACACTAGCGCTGGCGCCGACCCACCGTGGAAGGGAGTTGTCCGCGACATTGGGTAGGGTCCTGCGGGTGATTTCGAGCGCACCTGTCAAGTCTGTAAACGCCCGCCTCGCTGCGGAACTGGCCGTGGGGGAGTCCCAGGTAGCTGCCGCTGTGGGCCTGTTGGACGAGGGGTCCACCGTCCCGTTCATCGCCCGCTACCGCAAGGAAGCCACCGGCAGTCTCGACGACGGGCAGCTCCGCACCCTCGAAGAGCGGCTGACCTACCTCCGCGAACTCGACCAACGACGGGCAGCGGTGATCGCGTCCATCGACGAACAGGGCCAGCTCACCGACGAGCTGAGGGCTGCGCTGCTGACCGCTGACACCAAGGCGCGGATCGAAGACATCTACCTGCCGTACAAGCCCAAGCGGCGCACCAAGGCGCAGATCGCGCGCGAAGCAGGCTTGGAACCTCTGGCCGACCGGTTGCTGAGTGATCCGACCGTGGCGCCCGAGCAGGTGGCCGCGGGCTTCGTCGGCGAGGCCGTCGCCGATGCCGATGCGGCCCTGGACGGGGCCCGGCAGATCCTCATCGAGCGGGCGGCGGAAGATGCCGAGCTGGTGGGTGCCATCCGCCAGAAGTTCTGGGCCGATGGCTCGGTGCGCACCACCCCCTGGTCAGAGGACGTCGCCAAAAGTCCTGCGGGACAGAAGTTTCGCGACTATTTCGACTTCGCCGAGCCGCTGGAGAAGATGCCGTCACACCGGGTGCTCGCCGTCCTGCGCGGTGAAAAGGAGCAGGTTCTCGCGCTGCGACTCGACGGCGGCGACGAGGACACCTACCAGGCGATGATCGCATCGACGTTGGGCATCGACATGACCTCGCGTGCGGCAGCCACACCCTGGTTGGCCACTACGGTTCGGCTGGCTTGGCGCACCAAGCTGACGGTGTCGGCAGCCGTCGACGCGCGGGTGCGCCTGCGTCAGCGCGCCGAAGGCGATGCGGTGACGGTCTTCGCCCGCAACCTGAAGGACCTGCTGCTCGCCGCGCCCGCGGGCACGCGACCCACACTCGGGCTCGATCCCGGTTTTCGTACCGGAGTCAAGGTTGCCGTCGTCGACGGCACCGGAAAGGTGCTCGACACCTGCGCCATCTATCCGCACGCACCCCAGCGTCAGTGGGGTGCGGCCAAGGCCACGTTGGCTGCGCTCGTCGCTCGCCACGGCGTCGAGCTCATCGCGATCGGGAACGGCACCGCGTCCCGCGAGACCGACGCGCTGGCAACCGAACTCGTCGCCAACATCCGCGCCTCCGGTGCGCCAGCCCCCGCCAAGGCGGTCGTAAGCGAGGCGGGCGCATCGGTGTACTCCGCATCGGCGTATGCGGCGGCAGAACTGCCGGCCATGGATGTGACGTTGCGCGGAGCGGTGTCGATCGCGCGGCGCCTGCAGGACCCGCTGGCCGAACTGGTGAAGATCGAACCGAAGTCGATCGGCGTCGGTCAGTACCAGCACGACGTCACTGCAGGCACTCTGGCGCGCAGCCTCGACGCCGTCGTCGAGGACGCCGTGAACGCGGTCGGCGTCGACCTCAACACCGCGTCTGTCCCGCTGTTGGCTCGCGTATCCGGGGTGACGTATTCGCTGGCGGAGTCCATCGTCGCGCACCGGGAGAAGACCGGTCGGTTCAGCAACCGTAAAGCCTTGCTCGCCGTTCCGCGCCTCGGCCCCAAGGCATTCGAACAATGTGCGGGGTTCCTGCGCATCAACCACGGCGACGACCCTCTGGATGCGTCCGGCGTGCACCCCGAGGCATACCCAGTGGTCCGGCGCATCCTGGACCACGTGAAGATCACCCTCCCCGAGCTGATCGGCAATGCGCGGGCGGCGCGGGCGCTGAAAGCAGCCGATTTCGCCGACGACCGCTTCGGGATCCCCACCGTGACCGACATCCTGGCCGAGCTCGAGAAGCCCGGCCGCGATCCCCGACCCGCGTTCACCACCGCCACCTTCGCCGCCGGGGTCGAGAAAATGGCCGACCTCAAGGTGGGCATGGTGCTGGAAGGCGTCGTCACCAACGTCGCGGCGTTCGGAGCATTCGTCGACGTCGGAGTCCACCAGGATGGTTTGGTGCATGTCTCGGCGATGGCCGACCGCTTCATCTCCGATCCCCACGACGTCGTGCATTCCGGTCAGGTGGTGCGCGTCAAGGTCATGGCCGTCGACGTGGAGCGGCAACGAATCGGACTCAGCCTGCGGCTGGGCGACACGCCGGAGCGCGGCGGACAACCCAACCGCACCACCGACAGGCCGAGTGCGCCGAAAAGCGGCGACGGCGGCAAGCAGGTGCGCGACAGCCGGCAGAATGCCAACCGCGGCAACAACTCCGGCCGTCGCGATTCGAAACAGGCCAGCGGTTCCCTGGCTCAAGCGTTGCGCGACGCGGGCTTCGGCACGTAACGGGCCTTTCTCGATGCACGGACCGTGGGTGGCCTCGCGCGCTGGCTGACCTGACCATCGCTCTCGGTAATGACGCCAACCCGTCACGCGTTACCGGGCCAGTACGGCCCGATACACATCGCCGGTACGTCGTTCTCCGCAGCGGACGTGTTTTACCTGGCGGCGTTGCTGCGGCAGCGGTTCCCGGAGTTGACGGCGGCGCAGATCAAGCGGACGAACGAACGCGAAGGACACAGCCTGATAACCATCGACTGCCCGGGCGTGTCGAGGTGACCCGAGTCTCAATCTCTGGTGGACAGTTAGCCCATGCCCGTCGAAGAAACTGCCTGGGATCTAACCGTGCCTCGCGAAATCGAGCCACGTCACTACGAACAATTGCGCGCGGCGTTCACCGAAATCATCACCGAACGGCTACCTGACAACAAGCGGCTGCGCCGGGTCGTCGCCTGGTCGCCGAACGGTGGCTGCCTCTACCGACCCAGGCCCGGCGAGAACCACTACGCCGTGTCCTACGAGGTCGTAATCAACGATTGAAGGCCCGTCAAGGTTCCGTCTCGGCGTTCACGGAGTACTCTGCTGCTCGACCATATAGACAGATGTGGCTTCGCCGGTGTGGGACCCCGCGCGGTCTAAGAACCGAACCGGGGAGCTCATATGAGTCGATTCACCGAGACGATGTTCCGAAACGCCGCGATCAGCTGCCACGGGATGGTCACGGGCGAACCCCACGCGCCGGTGCGCCAGACGTGGGCCGAAGTCCATCAGAACGCACGTCGGATCGCGGGAGGCCTGGCCTCCGCAGGAGTCGGCTACGGCGACAGGGTGGGCGTACTGGCAGGTGCGCCGGTCGAGATCGCCCCGATGGCACAGGCGCTGTGGATGCGCGGTGCCAGCCTGACAATGCTCCATCAACCGACGCCCCGTGCGGATCTGGTTGTCTGGGCGCAGGAGACGCTTGCCGTCATCGAGATGATCCAGTGCAAGGTCGTCGTCGTGTCCGACCCGTTCATGGCCGCCGTTCCAGTAATGGTGGCCCAGGGCATCACGGTGGTGACCGTCAAGGAGATGTGGGACGCCGAACCCGTCGAGATCATCGAAACTGCCGAAGATGATCTGGCATTGCTGCAGTTGACGTCTGGATCTACCGGTTCCCCCAAGGCGGTGTGCATCAGCCACCGCAATCTCGTGTCCAATGCCGAGGCGATGTTCGTCGGCGCGGAGTATGAGTTGACCACCGACGTGATCGTCAGTTGGTTGCCGCTGTTCCATGACATGGGCATGACCGGATTCCTCACCGTGCCGATGTACTTCGGAGCGGAGCTGGTGAAGATCACTCCGCTGGACTTCCTCGGCGACATTCTGTTGTGGGCCAGACTGATCGACAAGTACAAGGGCACCATGACAGCGGCGCCCAACTTTGCGTATGCGCTGCTGGCCAAACGGCTGCGCAGGCATGCCAAGCCAGGCGAGTTCGACCTGTCGAGTCTACGCTGGGCACTGTCCGGCGCCGAGCAGGTGGAACCGATGGACGTCGAGGATCTCTGTGCGGCCGGACTGCCGTTCGGATTGCGACCGGAGGCCATTCTGCCTGCTTACGGGATGGCTGAAACCACTGTGGCAGTGTCGTTCTCGGAGTGTGCGGCTGGCCTGGTGGTCGACGAGGTGGACGCTGATCTCTTGGCGGTCCTGCGGCAGGCGGTGCCCACATCGGTGGGTAATACGCGCCGGCTGGCCTCCCTGGGCCCACTGCTGACGGGGTTGGAGGCCAGAGTGGTCGACGACGACGGCAAGCTGTTGGCCGCGCGGGGTGTCGGGACGATCGAGCTCCGCGGCGAGCCCGTCACCCGGGGATACTTTACGCAGGGCGGTTTCATCGCGGCGCAGGACGCTCAGGGGTGGTATGACACAGGCGATTTGGGCTACCTGACCGAGCACGGGCACGTCGTGGTGTGCGGCCGCGTCAAGGACGTGATCATCATGGCCGGACGCAACGTCTATCCGACCGACGTCGAGCGTGCGGCTGGCCGGGTGGACGGCGTTCGACCCGGATGTGTGGTCGCGGTCCGCCTAGACGCCGGTCGGCTGCGCGAATCCTTTGCCGTAGCGGTCGAATCAAACCTTTTCGAGGACCTGGCCCACGTGCGCCGGATCAAACACGACATCGCCCATGCCGTTGTCGCCGAAGTGGATGCGCGGCCCCGCAACGTCGTCGTGCTCGGTCCCGGCACCATCCCGAAGACTCCGTCAGGAAAGCTCCGCCGCGCACATGCGGCATCGCTGCTCAGCGCGAGTCAGCGCTGATCGCCGGCGGCGAGTGACCGACGAGCCTGCGCACCACGCCCGCATCGACAGGACTAGTGGCGGCCACAAAGCGCAGGATACGAAGGGCGTTGTCCTGCATGCACGACGGCGGAACGACGAACAACGCCGCGTCACGCGAATGCGTTCCGATGAGATAAATCGTTTCGCCGAAGACCAGACGGTAGGGATCCACTGAAACCGCGGCGTTGCGATTGATGATCCGCTTCGGCGCAGGCGCCCAGATTCGTGGGTCGTAGATCACCCTGTGCACCGGTCCGAGCCACGAACTGAACACGGTGAGAAGATCCGGCAACTCGACCGACAGGTCGCGGCATTTCGGCCACCACGCGCCATCGATCGCACCAGTGGTTCCCGCGCGCTCACACAGCGCCAGTCGGCCGGTTCCGGGATCCTTGACCGGCATGCTGGTGGTTACTCGCGCTGCACCCGCGGCGGCTTTAGTCATGTAGGGGACCTTCGTGATGCAACGCCATTGGGCTTCTCTCGATCTGCGCTGGACTTCCCTGCGACGCAGTTTTTCGTCTGGATTGGGAATCGGGCAACAAGGCGTTTCGTCGCTACCGGAATAGTCGGCGCCATCACGACGCTCCCGTCCTGACCGCGAGGCACCCACTCTCAACCGGGGCGACGTGACGGTGAACATTCACATACGAGGACCACGGTCATCTCAGGGTACCCCGGCACCCTCAGGTTCACCGGCGCGCCCGAGCACGGTCGCGGTGCCCGCCCCGGATTACAGGAAAACCGATCTGGCCGGGTATGGTGGTGCAGTCGGCGGTACTTCGTCGCAGGGCTGCTCAAAGCCGTGTCGTCGCCGATTCCGGGAACCCTGGCCGCAGCACGGTCAAGACGGGGGCGTCGAAGCGACGCTGCTCTAATGACCATCTGGACGGCCGATCAAACGGCAGACACCCCGCCCATAGATTCTTGGATGCTCAGAATTGCATCCATAGGTAAAGAAAGAAGTAAGAGAATGGCAGAAGGAACCGTTAAGTGGTTCAACAGCGAAAAGGGCTTCGGCTTCATCGCTCCGGATGGCGGCGCGCCTGATGTGTTCGTGCATCACTCCGAGATCCAGACGAACGGCTACCGCTCGCTGGACGAGAATCAGCGGGTGAAGTTCGACGTCGCCCAGGGACCAAAGGGTCCCCAGGCTGTCGCCGTGACGCCGGTCTAAACGACCTGATCAGACCCCCTGGGCCAGCTGCGGACGCTAACGCGACCGCGCCGGCCCAGGGGGTTTCTCGTTTTAACGAGTCAGCGCGGAGACTTCCAATGGCGCACTGGTCGCCGGAAAGAGCGTTACAGATGGCATGAGGGATGTCACTCGAGTGGCACCGAGCAGCGCGGACACGCGCTGAACCTTTTTCTTGACTTGTTCCAGAAAAGGGACAAGACTTCTGGCCATGCAGACGCCATCGGACTTCCAGCAGATGTTGCGGGGAGTCGATCTGCGTGTCACTCGGCCGCGCGTTGCCGTGCTCACCGCGGTCCACAGTCACCCGCACGCCGACACGGATTCCATCATCCGCGCGGTGCGCAATGAGCTGCCTGAGGTGTCGCATCAGGCCGTCTACGACTCGCTCAATACCCTGACCGCCGCGGGTCTGGTGCGCCGCATCCAGCCGTCAGGGTCGGTCGCGCGCTACGAATCACGCGTCGGCGACAACCACCACCACCTCGTCTGCCGCTCCTGCGGGGTGGTTGCCGACATCGACTGTGCCCTCGGCGACGCCCCCTGCCTGACCCCCGCTAATGACCAGGGCGCGCTCGACGGCTTCACGATCGACGAAGCCGAGGTCATCTACTGGGGCCTGTGCCCCGGCTGTTCCACCGTGCGAAGTTCCTGATCACGACCGTGATCGCAGCCCCATCACCAAAAATGATGAACGGAATATGGAGGAAACACTGTGTCAACCGATACATCCGATAGCCGTCCACCCAGCCCTGAGGGCGGAACCGGAAGTAACAGCGAGAGCGAGAACCCGGCGATCGCGTCTCCGAAGCCGAAATCCGGTGCGCCCCTAACCAATCAGGACTGGTGGCCTGAGCAGATCGACGTGACCAGGCTGCACCCGCACTCGACGTACTCCAACCCACTGGGTGAGGCTTTCGACTACGCCAAGGAATTCGCCAAGCTCGACGTCGAGGCTCTGAAAGCTGATTTGCTTTCGGTGATCACCACCTCGCAGGATTGGTGGCCCGCGGATTATGGCAGCTACGCAGGCCTGTTCATCCGGATGAGCTGGCATGCCGCAGGCACCTACCGGATCTTCGACGGCCGCGGTGGCGGTGGTCAGGGCATGCAGCGTTTCGCGCCACTGAACAGCTGGCCGGACAACGCCAACCTCGACAAGGCCCGTCGCCTGCTGTGGCCGGTGAAGCGGAAGTACGGCAACAAGATCTCATGGGCCGACCTTTTGGTGTACGCAGGCAACGTCGCACTCGAGTCGGCGGGCTTCGAGACCTTCGGCTTCGGCTTCGGCCGCCCGGACGTGTGGGAGCCGGAGGAGATCCTCTTCGGCGAGGAGGACACCTGGCTGGGTACCGACAAGCGCTACTCGGGCGAGCGGCAACTCGCCGAACCCTTCGGCGCCACCACCATGGGTCTGATCTACGTCAATCCCGAAGGGCCGGAAGGTAATCCGGATCCGTTGGCCGCCGCGCACGACATCCGCGAGACGTTCGGCCGGATGGCCATGAACGACGAGGAGACCGCCGCGCTGATCGTCGGCGGCCACACGCTCGGCAAGACCCACGGCGCAGGCGACGGAGACCTCGTCGGGCCCGAACCTGAGGGCGCCCCGATCGAGCAGCAGGGCCTGGGGTGGAAATGCCCGTTTGGCTCCGGCAAGGCCGGCGACACGATCACCAGTGGCCTCGAGGTCGTCTGGACCAACACGCCCACCCAGTGGAGCAACGCCTACCTCGAAATCCTATACGGCTACGAGTGGGAGCTGACCAAGAGCCCGGCTGGAGCGTGGCAGTTCGAGGCCAAGGACGCAGACGCCGTAATCCCGGATCCGTTCGGCGGTCCCAACCGCAAGCCGATGATGCTCGTCACCGATGTCTCGATGCGGGTCGACCCGATCTACGGCGAGATCACGCGGCGCTGGCTCGATCATCCCGACGAACTCAACGAGGCGTTCGCCAAGGCGTGGTACAAGCTGTTGCACCGCGACCTCGGACCGCTCTCGCGTTACCTCGGCCCGTGGGTCGCAAAGCCGCAGGTCTGGCAGGACCCGGTACCTGCCGTCGAAGGCGATCTCGTCGACGAGGTGGACGTCGCGGCATTGAAGGGCAAGGTGCTGGAGTCGGGGCTGTCGGTGCCGCAATTGGTCAAGACCGCGTGGTCGGCGGCCTCGAGCTACCGCAATACCGATCACCGTGGCGGTGCGAACGGTGCGCGTCTGCGGCTCGAGCCGCAGAAGAGCTGGGAGGTCAACGAGCCGTCCGAGCTGGATCAGGTGCTGCCCGTTCTGGAGCAGATCCAACAGGACTTCAACAGTTCGGGCGGGAAGACTGTCTCGCTCGCCGACCTGATCGTGCTGGCCGGTGCCGCTGCAGTCGAGAAGGCCGCCAAGGTCGGCGGCGTCGACGTCACCGTGCCGTTCTCTCCTGGCCGCACCGATGCGTCCCAGGAGTCAACAGACGTGGAGTCCTTCGCGGTGCTCGAGCCACGCGCCGATGGATTCCGTAACTACGTCCGGGCCGGGGAGAAGGCCCCGCTGGAGCAGCTGTTGCTGGAGCGGGCGTACCTCGTCGGGGTCACAGGACCCGAGATGACGGCTCTCGTCGGCGGTCTGCGTGCCCTCGGCGCGAATCACGGTGGCAGCAAGCACGGTGTGTTCACCGAAACCCCGGGCGTGCTGACCAACGACTTCTTCGTCAACCTGCTCGACATGAGCACATCGTGGAAGCCGTCGGAGACCGCGGAGAACGTCTACGAGGGAGTCGACCGCGCTTCGGGGGACAAGAAGTGGACAGCGACGGCAAACGATCTGGTCTTCGGATCGAACTCGATTCTGCGTGCAGTCGCCGAGGTCTACGCGCAGGACGACTCCAAGGAGAAGTTCGTTCAGGACTTCGTCAAGGCGTGGGTGAAGGTGAGCAACGCCGACCGGTTCGATCTGAACTGAGCTCCGTAGGAATCAACTGAATTCGCGGCGAATTCGCGAATAACGAGGCGTCCAGGTCGGCCTAACCGGTCGATCTGGACGTTTCTTGTATGAATGCGTCGAACAAGGAAAATCGCGGTCGACCCCAGTGGAGCCGACCGCGATTTGTGATCGACTGTTAATTCACTCCCCGACCACTGACGCAAGGGCATCGGGCGCCGACGGCGCAGGCTCGGACACCGCGGGAATCGGTTCGGGGGCAGGGGGATTCGGCTGGACCGCCAGCGG
>JBPPMS010000150.1:0-4830 GCA_051306175.1 Mycobacterium sp.
GCACGCAGAGCGCAGGTCCGCACCGAACTTTCCGATGCCGCCGTCGTCTCCCGCTCCTGGGGCATGGCGTTCGCCACCCTGATCAGCCGGCTCACCGGATTCCTGCGCATCGTGCTGCTGGCCGCCATCCTGGGTGCCGCACTGTCCAGCGCGTTCTCGGTGGCCAACCAGCTGCCCAACCTCATCGCGGCGCTGGTACTCGAAGCGACGTTCACTGCGATCTTCGTGCCGGTCCTGGCCCGTGCCGAACGCGACGACGCCGACCACGGGGCCTCGTTCGTCCGGCGCCTTGTGACGCTGGCTACGGCGCTGCTGCTGCTCACCACGATCCTGTCGGTGTTGGCGGCGCCGCTGCTGGTGCATCTCATGCTCGGCGACGATCCCCAAGTCAACGCTGCCCTGACCACGGCGTTCGCCTACCTGCTGTTGCCGCAGGTCGTCTTCTACGGACTGTCCTCGGTGTTCATGGCAATCCTGAACAACCGCAACATCTTCGGGCCACCGGCATGGGCTCCCGTAGTGAACAACGTCGTCGCGATCGCCACCCTGGTGCTCTATCTGATCGTGCCCGGCGAGTTGTCGATCGACCCCGTCGAGATGGGCAACGCCAAGTTGCTGGTGCTCGGAATTGGCACCACGCTGGGCGTTTTCGCCCAGACCGCGGTGCTGCTGGTGGCGATCCGTCGTGAACGTGTCAGCCTGAAACCCCTGTGGGGGGTCGACGAGCGGCTGCAGAAGTTCGGCGCGATGGCTGCCGCGATGGTGCTCTATGTGCTGATCAGCCAAATCGGTCTGGTCGTCTGCAACCAGATCGCCAGTGCGGCGGCCGCCTCGGGTCCGGCGATCTATAACTACACGTGGCTCGTGCTGATGCTGCCGTTCGGCATCATCGGCGTGACGGTTCTCACGGTCGTCATGCCACGCCTGAGCCGCAACGCCGCCGCCGACAACAACGGCGCCGTGCTGGCCGACCTGTCGCTGGCGACCCGGCTCACGATGGTGACGCTGATCCCCATCGTCGCGCTGATGACGGTCGGCGGTCCCGCGATCGGTAGCGCGCTGTTCGCGTACGGCAACTTCGGCGAGGTCGACGCCGCCTATCTGGGTAACGCAATCACCCTGTCGGCGTTCACACTCATCCCCTACGCCCTGACGCTGGTGCAGCTCCGCGTGTTCTATGCCAGGGAGCAGCCGTGGACGCCGATCACCATCATCGTCGTCATCACGGCGGTCAAGATCGCCGCCTCGGTCCTCGCCCCGCATCTCACCGACGATCCGCAGCTGGTGGCGGGGTATCTAGGTCTGGCCAACGGAATCGGCTTCGTAGCGGGCGCGACGGTCGGGCACATCCTGCTGCGCCGCGCCCTGAGGCCCCCGCGCGGCGGCCTGATCCACACCGACGTCGTGCGCACCATCCTGGTGGCCATCGCCGCGTCCCTGCTGGCGGCGATGCTCGCCCACGCAGCCGATCAGCTGCTGGGATTCGAGCGTCTGACCGTCAACGGTGGCGGCCTGGGCTCACTGGTACGGCTGGCGATCATCGGTGTGATCATGATGCCGATCGTGCTGGCGACGATGGTGGCCGCCCGGGTGCCGGACGCGTTGGCCGCTGTCGGCTTCCTCCGGCGCAAGCTCGGCCGCAAGACACCTCCGGTCGTTCCCGCGTCGCCGGACAACCGGCGGCACCCGATGCCGGTCCCGTACTCTGATCACAACAATCGGTTCGCGCCGACGGTCCGGCAAGGAGGGTATGAGGCATCCGGTCACGTCCGGCGCGTACCACCGGCACCTGTGGCCGGCCCCGGGCGACGGAAAGGACCTGCGGTGAGCGACCAACCCGCGAGGCAGCCGGTGCCCGACGCGACGGCACGCATCCCCCGCCAGACCACCGACGACGTCGAGCCCGACGTCCGCCGCGACGACGACGATTCAGTCCGGAAGCCCGGCCGCTCAGACGGCGCGGGAGATGTCGGCTATGAGGCGCCCCGTCCGGCGCAGGGCAGACCCGCGATCGATTTCGCGGGCGACCCAAGCCGCGAGGCGTTGCCGTTGGCACACGACTCCACAGAACCGGGACCCGCCGACGAACTGCACCTCATTCCCGGTGCGGGGGTGGCGCGGGGCCGCTACCGGCTGCTGATGTACCACGGCGGTCCGCCGGGTCTGCAGTTCTGGCAGGCCCTCGATACCGCGTTGGACCGTCAGGTGGCACTCACCTTCGTCGACCCCGACGGCACCATGACCGACGACCAGGTCGACGCTATCCTCTCGCGCACCCAACGTCTCAGCCGCTTCGAGATGTACGGCATCGCCCGGGTGCTCGACGTCACCGACCTCGGCTCCTGCGGCATGGTGGTGGCGGAGTGGATTCGGGGCGGGTCGCTGCAGGAGGTCGCCGACACCGCGCCATCCCCCATCGGCGGAGCACGGGCCATCCAGTCGCTGGCTGCCGCGGGCGAGGCCACCCACCGCGCAGGCGTCTGCCTGTCCATCGACCATCCCAGCCGGGTCAGGGTCAGTATCGAAGGCGATGTGGCCCTTGCCTTCCCCGCGACGATGCCCGACGCGACGCCCGAGGACGACATCCGCGGCATCGGTGCGGCGCTGTACGCACTGCTGGTGAACCGGTGGCCCCTTCCCGAATCGGGCTCTAGAAGCGGACTGCCGCCTGCCGAGGTCGACGCGTCCGGGCAGCCCGTCGAGCCGCGCGCCGTCGACCCCGAGATCCCGTTCCAGATCTCTGCTGCGGCAGCCCGTTCGGTACAGGACAACGGCGGGATCCGCAGCGCACCGACGCTTCTGAACCTGCTGCAGCAGGCCACCGCGATCGCCGACCGCACCGACCTCATCGAGCCCGTCGAGAACACCGAAGCACCCGGGGACCAGCGCCCGCCGCGCACCCGCACCCCCGAGGAACGGGCGCGTCGGCGCAGGGGCCTGTTGATCGGCGGCGGAGTGGCGGCCGTCGCACTTGTCCTGGTCGTGTTGTTGATGGTGTCGCTCCTGCGAGGCCTCTTCGGCGACGTCAACGACGGCCTCAACGAGGACCAGCTGGGACTGAACGCCCCCACGGCGGCGGAGGGTGAGGCGCAGGCCGGTCCCGGTAGCAGCGTCAAACCCGTTGCCGTGACCGTCTTTTCGCCTGACGGTGGCGCCGACAACCCTGCCGATGCCCGGTTGGCGATCGACGGCAACCCCGCCACCGTCTGGCCCACCGACACCTACACCGACAACGTGCCGTTCCCGAACTTCAAGAACGGGGTGGGGTTGATGCTGCAACTGCCACAGCCCACAGTTGTCGGCGAAGTCACCGTCGACGTCACGAGCACGGGCACGGCTCTGCAGCTTCGCGCCTCGCCGTCCGACGACCCCGGGTCGCTGGACGCCACCACGGAACTCACGCCGCCCGAGTCGGTGCAGCAGGGCGAGAATACGATCAGCGTGCCCGCGGCCGCGCCGACGTCATACCTGCTGGTGTGGATCACCACGATGGGCACCACCGACGGCGAGAACCGGCTGGACATCTCCGAAATCACGGTCTCCGCGGCTTCCTGAACAGGCGCGCCGAGGTGAAGTGCCGCCTTCTGCGGCGTTGGATACTGTCCGCAAAGTGGAGTGCTCGGGGGCGTGCGAAGACGGCGGTGTCGCGTCGTCCCTGGCTGGGGAGCGGCACCACGAGGACCAGTCTCGCACTGACGCCGACCTACTGGTCGCGCATGTCGCCGGCGATCCGTACGCCTTCGAGCAGTTGTTCGTCCGCCACCGCAGGCAGCTGTACCGGCTGGCGCAGCTGACCACGCGCAATCCCGAGGACGCGGCGGACGCACTGCAGGACGCGATGCTCTCGGCACACCGCGGCGCCAGGACCTTCCGTCATGACGCGGCGGTGACCAGCTGGCTGCACCGCATCGTCGTCAACGCATGCCTGGACCGGCTGCGCCGCGAACGCGGGCGGGTGACCGCGCCGCTGGAGGACGACGCCTACTACGAAGGCGATCGGACGGGCGCGGTCGACACCGCCATCGTCGTGCACCGCGCCCTGATGCGGCTGCCCATCGAACAACGGGCGGCGGTGGTGGCTGTGGACATGCAGGGCTACTCCGTCGCCGACACCGCCCGGCTGCTCGGCGTGGCCGAAGGCACCGTCAAAAGCCGATGCTCGCGGGCCAGGGCCCGACTCGCCATCACGTTAGGTTATTTCGACACGCGTGCCCACGCGCTCGATTAGCGGTTCCGGCCCAGTTTTTCGCGTCAGAATAGACAGTGTGTCTCGGAGAGACAGGTGTCAATTGAGCGCGGACGGAGACGTGCATGGCGAGCGACGACGAGGGCGGCAGCTCTGCCGCCGAGTCGGCGCTGTCTCCCGAGTCGGCGCTGTCTCCCGAACTCATCGCCGACCTGCATTCCGGCGTCCTGACCGGAGATGGGGCCAGGGCGGTACGCAGCCGGATCGCGGCAGATCCTGAGGCGGCACTGGCGCTCGCGGCACTGGAACGCGTGCAGAGCGACCTGGCGGAGTTGGGCATCGCCGGGGCTACTGAGCCTCCGCAGCAGGCCACGAACTCCGTCACAGCGGCGTTGCGGGCGCAAACCGGCGCCGCGCATGTCGTCACCGGCGCGGCAGCAAGCGCCGCGCATGCCGCACGACCCGCAGCTGCCCGCGCGCACCGGATTCGGCTTGCAGGCGTGGTCGCGGGCTCATCGGCCGCCGCGCTGGCCATCGCCGTCGGGACGGTGGCCTTGCTGCGGGCCCCCGCCCCACCATCGGGCTCCGAAGTCCCCACCGCCAGGCACATCACGGTCGACGTCCCCGCCCCCGAAATACCGCTG
>JBPPMS010000151.1:0-4985 GCA_051306175.1 Mycobacterium sp.
CAGCGGTACCACCCTGCCCAGGCCCCAGCGGCGAACGCGCCCAATGGTGGTGGTACCAACCCTTCCAACCACACCCACCACCCCTGACCAACTAATCCCGGCCGGGGGCCAATCGCCGCATACGAATTCTCGACTGACGACACCAAGCGAAGCGGTCGAGCCGCGGACTTTCAGTCCGCTGGGATCCAGGATCCCACGCTACCCTTCGATCGGTCGCCGTCATCGGTCGCCGTCACCGATTCCAGCCTGCATCAATTCGGCTGCGACGGGTTCGATTTCGCGTTGCGGGATGCGCCTGTCATCGACCTGGCAAGCGCCGCACTTCGCAGAACGGCTGCCCAGTTCCACCCGGCTTCTCGATTGGCCTGACCGTGGCCACCAGGAGTTCCTCACCTCCTCGAATCAAGCATGGCGACTTGGTCTTTCAGGCCACGTCCAGCCTGGCCGGCAGCTGATGCCGAGGGACTTGGGTTTAGGCCCAGCGATGGCTCGTCGAGCAGCACCGGTTTGGGGGTCGAGCATCAGCGATCGGGCGAACTCGACCATCCGGCGCTGGCCGCCGGACAGGTTGCCCCAGCGGACTCCGGTCTCGTCGCGCACCCCCAACGGCGGGAAGAGCCCGTTGCTCTGCGGAACCTGGCTGACGCCACGGGCGAGCACCGCGTCGGGCGACAGCCCTGTGAAGTCCTCGCCGTCGAGTGTGGACTTTCCCGCACTGGGCTGCAGGGTGCGCTGACCGCGCGTGACACCGTCGCCTTGTGCACCTCGGCCAGCGGTCACCCTTAGGCTCGATCGCTATGACCGTTTCACGCCTGCAGCCCTTTGCCGTGACGGTGTTCGCCGAGATGTCTGCGTTGGCGGCGCGGGTCGGCGCCGTCAACCTCGGACAGGGCTTCCCTGACGAGAACGGCCCGCCCGCGATGCTCAAGGCCGCCCAGAACGCGATCGCCGACGGGGTCAACCAGTACCCACCCGGTCTGGGCGTCGCACCGCTGCGGGAGGCGATCGCCGCGCAGCGACGACGCCGCTTCGGCAGCGAGTACGACCCCGATACCGAGATCCTGGTGACGGTCGGCGCCACCGAAGCGATCGCTGCAGCCGTCATCGGCCTGGTGGAACCCGGGTCCGACGTGTTGATGATCGAACCGTTCTACGATTCCTACTCTCCCGTTGTCGCGATGGCCGGATGCCATCGGGTGACGGCACCGCTGGTCCCCGACGGCCGCGGCTTCGCACTCGACCTCGGCGCACTGCGCGCCGCGATCACGCCCCACACCAGGGCGCTGATCGTCAACTCGCCGCACAACCCCACCGGCATGGTGTTGCGGCCCGACGAGCTCGCTACGCTGGCCTCCATCGCCGTCGACGCCGATCTGCTGGTCATCACCGACGAGGTGTACGAGCACTTGGTGTTCGACGGGAAGCGGCACCTGCCGATGGCGGACTATCCTGGCATGCGCGAACGGACGATCACCATCTCGAGTGCGGCCAAGATGTTCAACTGCACCGGCTGGAAGATCGGATGGGCGTGCGGCGCACCAGAACTCATCTCCGGGGTCCGCGCGGCCAAACAGTTCCTCACGTACGTCAGCGGCGCCCCGTTCCAGCCCGCAGTGGCCCATGCCCTGGACACCGAGGACGCCTGGGTGGCCGCGCTGTGCGACTCACTGCAAGCCAAGCGCGACAAGCTGAGTGCGGCACTGGCCGATATCGGCTTCGCTGTGCACGACAGCGGCGGCACGTACTTCCTGTGCGCCGATCCGCGGCCGTTGGGCTACGACGACAGCACCGCGTTCTGTGCCGACCTGCCACATAAAGCGGGAGTGGCGGCCATTCCGCTCTCGGCGTTCTGCGACTCCGACGGGCCGACCATCGGCGAGTGGAATCACCTGGTGCGCTTCGCGTTCTGCAAGCGCGACGACACACTCGACGAGGCGATCAGCCGGCTGCAGGTTCTGCGGCGCTAGCCCAGGGCGAGAAGTCGTTAGCCCTCGAACTGGCCTGGGATGACTCAACTCCCCTGCGCACCGCGGGGCCGACGGCCTTGATGCCGCTCGCGGCGCGGCTCTTGTAGTGCAGCACCAGTCGGTGGATCGGTTGCGACTCCAGCCAGACGACGACGCAGTCGCCCGGGTCGAACCGGTCCTCGTCCTGGATCGCGGTGATCGGATAGGACTGCACGACCATAGCGACGGCATTCGGGTGCCGGACGGTTTTGACCGATCGACACTACGCTGCACGGCATGACCGCGAGTGTTGATCCGTCAGTGCCGCCGAGTGGGACCGGGTGCGTCGAGTGCGAGGCCGCAGGTGGGTGGTGGGTGCATCTGCGTCGCTGTGCGGCCTGCGGCCACATCGGGTGCTGCGACGACTCGCTGTCCCGGCACGCCGCGGCGCACTGGCGGTCCAGCGAGCACGAGAGCAAACCAGCTGATGAGACCGTCCCCGGTCCGCGCGGACGGGTCCCCGGCGACTGGATGCAGCAGCTGCAGAATCGGGCCTAAGCGGCATTCACCGTGACGAGCGCACGCTGCTCGTCCTCCGTGCTTTCGCCTGCACCGTTGCGGCGCAGCAGGATCCAGGCGAACAAGCCGTCGCTCGTCTGCCCTGCGACGAGCTGATCGGCGGGCACGATGACCCGCTTCTTCCGGTAGACCGACGGGCTGCACGCGGTGAACGTCACCGGCAGCGCGTAGGCGGTCCGTGGATGCTGGCTTGCGTCGGCGATCGCGACGGAATCGTCGAACCGCTGCCCTAGCTCGCACGGGTCGAAATGCACGGCGTAGCGGATAGTGAACAACCAACTGGCGTCGGCCCGGCGTTCCCCGCAGGCCAGCACCCTATCGTTCTCTATTCGTGCCACGTCGATCTCCCTTAACGCGGGGTCAGCCGACCCATATCGCATGCTGCCATCTTCTGTCCGAACCTGTGGTAGGCGCACGGGTAGTCGACTACGCACATACTGGGTATCACCGCACGAAAGACCCTTGATGCGGTCGGCTCGCTCCTCGTCGGAGTGCTGCCTGGCTGTTCGGCAGCGGTTCATCGCGCTCGGCTACGACAATCCGGCCGCGGCATCGGCCAGCCAGGACAATCGGATCATCACCGTGATCCTGCTGACGCTGTTCACCGTCGTCGACGGTTACCGACCGGCCAGGAGCGTCGCACGCACCCCGACAGTGGCGATGTTCCCCACATCGACAACGCGCGGATCCTGTCCCAGCACAACGAAATCCGCATACTTACCGACTTCGATGGACCCGATGATGTCGCCCCAGAAGTGGATCTGGTCGACGAAGATGCGGCCAGGTGACGCCCAAGGCGTGTGCACGCTGCAGCTGTTCGTCGGTTGGCGTCGACGCCCGCGTCGCCCTGGACGTGGACACGCCATCCGCCGATGTGGTTTCCGGTCCCACCCAGCCCCGCGGGTCGGCAACCGAGCCGACGGCAGCGATGCGGCCGTCCTTGACCGCGACGGCCCCTGCGGTGGGGTTGGACTCGTCGACGGTCAGGATTGTGGCGCGGATGACGAGGTCTGCGTCAGGCATGAACCAGACGATACTGACTTTGCTGGCGAGTCAGTACCTCCTTGGCGGGGCCCTGTTGGATCTACGCTTGCCCTGATAAGCGGCGGCTGACGGGACGAGGTGACCAGTGGTAGATGATCGCGAGGTCGAACCGGACTACCGTTTCACGCTCGCCAACGAGAGGACGTTCCTCGCGTGGCTGCGCACTGCGCTGGGCTTGCTCGCGGCAGCCGTCGCGGTGGTGCAGCTGGTCCCCGAGCTCGTGATTCCCGGCGCCCGCCATCTGGTGGGCGCTGCGCTCGCCGCCATGGCGACGCTGACCGCCGTGGCCGGACTGGTCCGCTGGCAACAAGTTGAGACCGCGATCCGACGCGGGCAACCACTACCGAAGCACCGAACGCCGATCTTCTTGGGTGTCGGTCTCGGCGTGCTCGGTGTGGTGGCGTTGGGTTTGATCGTCGCCTCGGCCGTGGTGTCCAGTTGACCGGTCCTGACCCCGCCACACCGGCCGACGCCGGCCTGCAGGCCGAGCGCACGGTGATGTCCTGGACCAGGACGTCGCTCGCAGTCCTGGTCAACGGTTTCCTGCTGCTCTTCAAAAGCGGATTCCCGACGAACACGGGGCCAATTCGACTAGGATTGGTGTGCTTCGCCGCGGCGTCAGCGCTGACGATATATCTGGTGGGGGTGCGTCGCCAGAGAACGTTGAAGCGCAGGCCACTGCCGCGTCCAGTCACCGCACGGCGTCAGATCTACGTGTCCGCCGGACTGGTGGTGGTGCTGATCGTCGCCACCACACTTGCCCTGGCACCTTGGCAATAGATTGGGCCCAGTAGTCGAACGTGTGTTCTAATAACATCTCAGCGCCTGCGGGCGAGATTAACCAAAGGAGCGCCGCGACGATGGCAGTAGACACTCTTTCAGCAGAAGCGCCAACCACCCCCGACACTCCCGACGCCGTGGCGCCCTCGATCGCGAGCATTTCGACCAAGAGTGCGGGCAGGCCCGCCCCCAAGGCTGATGCCGAGGAGAAGCCGTCGAGAACTCCGACGAAGAAGGCGACCGCCAAGAAGACCAAGACACTCGAGCTGGTCCTCACGGTCACCGGTACTGCCGATGGTGAGTGGCATGCGGAACTCAAGCAGGGCTCCACCTACCTGGTCTGCGATCTCGTGGTCGCAGCAGCCGCTGTTTCCCGGGCAGCCAAGGCACTGCACCAGGACCTGTCCACCCCGATCGACGAGGTCATCGAAGAGGCGCGTTCCCAGCAGGCGGCCAAAGTGGCCGCCCTTGAAGGCGAATTGGAAGCCGCCCGCAAGGCCCTCGCCAACCTGGACTGAAATCCTCGCCCGCTCGGTCCGATTCGCTTGGGCGATTAGGGCTGCAGCAGGGCTGGCGTTCAGCCGCCGCGATAGTGAGTGGCCAGGGCCGGGATCGAACCGGCGACCTTCCGCTTTT
>JBPPMS010000152.1:0-6959 GCA_051306175.1 Mycobacterium sp.
CAATGCGTTTGAGCATGCGGCGCAGGAGGATCCGGTGTGCCTCGGCAACCGAGACGGTGTGCTGGCGGCTCAAGCGCACCAGCGGTGTCGATGGCGATCGCGTATCGGCGGTGACGGTCGGTTTCAGAGATCGTTGACGACCAGGATGCCGTCCTGGATGGCGCGGGCCATCAGAGCGGATTTCGTCGGCGCGGGGCGCCCGACCGCCGCGTACTTGGCTCTGACGCGTTGCAGGTGGGTGCGGACGGTGGTCGGTGCGATCGAGAGCTTGGCGGCTACGAGCTCTTTGCTCTCCGTCTGGAACCAGGCCATCAGCACTTGCTGTTCGCGCGGCGCCAGCGAGGGCCTGCCCGAACTCTGGTCGCTCAGCATCGCGCCCGCCATCCGGGGTCCGACATAGGGCTCGTTGGTGCACGCTGCACGCACCGCGTCGATGAGGTGCTTGCGGCCTTCGGACTTCACCAGGTAGGTCACCGCGCCGATATCCAGACAGCGCAGGATGACCTCGCTCGCGGGGAGGTGCGAATACACGACCACGCGGTGGCCACGCGCGACCACCTGTTCCAGGCCGGCGAAGGTGGGCCGTCCACTTTCCTGTTCCAGATCGAAGACGACGACGGCGTCTTCGGGTACCTCGGCGGCGAGGAACTCGCTCCACGACAGGTGTCCGGTGAGCTGCGCTATCGGTGGCGTCGCATGCAGACACCACAACCGCACCGCCGCATGGATGGCGTCGTGGTCGTCGATCACCGCCACGGCGACACCGACGCTCATCACGCGGCGTGTCCGAGGTCCACTGTGGCGCTGACCCAACGGCGATCTCCGAGGGTGACGATGTCGACGTCGCGCGGTAGGGGCTGCACATCGGAACCGTCGAACCCGTGCACCACGCTTCCGGTCAGGGTGCCGGCCGTGGCGGCCACGACGACGCGTGCGAAGCGGGTGGCATCGTCGAGCGCTGTCACGACAGCGGTAGCCATCGAATCGACCACGGCGAACGCTTCGGGCTGCAGTTCGATGTGGGTGGAGACGTCGACGCCACGATCCTCGGCGCGCTTGATCGCCGATCGAATCGCCTGCAGGGCAGGGGGTTCGCACTCGTCGCTCTCCTGTCCGTCCCACGCGAACAGATCGCGCAGCTGGCGTAGCTCGGCAGCCGCTGCTGCCCGCACCTCGCCGGTCACCGGCCGCCCGTCGCGCAACTCGGCCAGTAACAGTGAAACGCGCTGCACGGTATGGGCATAGCGACGGTCGTACTCGGCCCGCATGCATTCGGCGACCCGTGCATCATGCGCGAGAAGCAGCGCGGCGCGATACTCGGCCTTGGCATCGTCGGCGGCCCGGTGCGACAGCGTACCGAACGCGCAGATCCCTAACTGCGCCACTAGAGGCGAGCTATGCGACTATTGCCGCCTGCGGCGTTGGTGATCACGCTGACAGCGGTGGTCGCCTGGTTCGTGGCACCGCTGCTGTCGGTCTTCACCGCGATGTTCGACCTGCTGTGGTCGATCTTCTACATCGGCAACTGGCGATTCATCAACCAGGGCAACGACTATCTGGCCGGAACCAGCGATTACAACGTCGCGCTGCACTTCTGGTCGCTGGCGGTGGAAGAGCAGTTCTATCTGGTGTGGCCTGCACTGTTGATAGCCATCGTCTGGGTGGCCAAGAAGTTCGACTGGTCGGTGCGGCGTGCGGTGGCCGTCGGTATCGGGGCGGTGTCGGTGCTGTCCTTCGGCGTCGGGTTGTACCTGACGTCGGCGAACCCCGCGCTGGCCTACATGGCCACCTACACTAGGGTGTGGCAGTTCGGAGCGGGCGCGTTGGTGGCGGTGCTGCTCTCCGGTGGTTACCGCGGCAAGGGGGCCGCGGTGATCGGCTGGCTCGGGCTGCTCGCCATTCTTTACTCGATCTTCGTGTTCGACGGCAGCACGGCTTATCCCGGGTGGGCGGCGCTGATCCCGACGTTCGGCGCGACGGCGATCATCGCGTGCCGGTCGGCGTCATTGACCTGGGTGTTGTCGACTCCGGTGATGCGGGTGCTGGGTCGCTGGTCCTATCCCTGGTATCTGTGGCACTGGCCGGTGTTGGTGCTCGCCGATCTGCACTACGGGCACCTGTCGTGGCCGATCAAGCTGATGCTGATGGTCGTCGCGCTCGGACTGGCCGGCCTGACGCACCACTTCGTCGAGGTGCCGTTGATGCGCTCGCCTGAACTACGCACCAGGGTGCCCGCCGCCGCGGCCGTTGGCGTCATCGCCACCGTCGTCGCGACTTTAGCCGTGCTCACCGTCGGCACCCAGTCGGTGCACGCTCTCGGCAGCAACACCGGCGCGACGACGTCGGTGAGCTTCGAGGACGTGTTCGGCCAGTCCACCGGTGCGAACTCCGGATCCGTTGTGCCTGCACCGATCAACGCGCGCGCGGACATTCCGCAGCGGCCGGAGTGCCTGATCGACCGGACCAGCGTGCAACCGGAGTGCCTGTTCGGCGTTCTTGGTGGGACACCGGTGGTGCTGTTCGGCGACAGTCACGCTCACCAGTGGCAGACCGCGCTGGACGGCATCGCGTTGCAGAAGGGCTGGGAACTGAGGGTTGTCGCCCAGTCGGGTTGTCCGGTACCGGAGATCACCCCGCGTGAGGGTGAGACGGCACGGTTCTCGCAGGACTTCTGCAGCACTTGGCGCAGTCAGCAGATCGATAGCATCGTGGCGAAACGTCCGGCGATCGTGTTCGTCTCGGCGCTCAACGAGTACATCCCGCAGACCGACGAAGTCCTGGACGCCTGGTCGGTGAGCCTCACCAAGCTCGCCGCGTCGGGGGCCAAGCTGGTGTACATCCGGGACACGCCGTGGCCTGCCCGCAGCATCCCGGAATGTGTCTCGTCGGCGACGGATGACTGGTCAAGGTGCGCATTCCCCGCATCGGACGCGATCGACCCGGTGGTCACCGGAACTCTGCAGGGTACGTTGCCTGCAACGACGGTGATTGACCTCAACGGGTATCTGTGTGACGGTGACGTCTGTCCCGCGGTGCGCAACGGAATCATGCTCTACCGCGACGATTCCCACCTGAGCAACACCGCGGTCAAGGCACTCACTCCCGCGTTGTCCACAGCGCTGACTGGAGAGGGCATCTGATGGTCGCCCGACGCCGTCGCGGTCGAGGCCCACACCAGGTGAGTCGCCGGTCGGTGTTGGTCGCCGGTGCGGTGTCGGCGGGTGCTGTCCTCGGCGGCGTCGGGGCAGGCTACCTGATGACGGATACGTGGACACCTTCGCGCGCGACTGCGCCGACTACGGCGAACCCGTCTATCTGCGCTTCGGCCACGAGATGAACAGCGACTGGTATCCGTGGTCGGTGTCGGCCAACGGTGGCTCGCCGCAGGCGTTCATCGACGCCTACCGCAGGCTGCACGACCGCTTCCAGGCTGCAGGGGCAACCAATGTCCGCTGGGTGTGGTGCCCAAACATCATCTATCGCGACCGGCCCGACCTGATCGTGGAGAGCTATCCGGGAGACGACGTGGTCGACGTGATAGCCGTCGACGGCTACAACCGGGGCGGCCGGTCACCGGAGAACGTGTTCGCGGCCACGTTCGACGTCCTCAACGGCATCTCCGAGGAGAAACCGTTGTGGATCAACGAGGTCGGTTGCACACCGGGCGACGGGGCGAGCGCAGCGACGGGGGATGGATCTGAGAAGGCCGCCTGGATCACCGATCTGTTCACCTTTCTCGACTCGACCCGCGTCGACTGCCTGCTGTGGTTCGAGCTCCAAACCGCGACCACACCGGACTGGCGGCTGTTGGCGACACCCGAAACGACCGATGCGGCCCAGCGCAGTCTCCGCACCTGGTGACAACCGAATTATCGATAGGACAGGACAACGGACATGCGCATGATCGTGATGGGTTTGGGCTACCTGGGAGCGACGCACGCAGCGTGCATGGCCGAGCTGGGCCACGAAGTGCTCGGCGTCGAGATCGACGCCCGTAAGCTGGCCACCCTGCGGACTGGCGAAATCCCGTTCTTCGAACCGGGTCTGACGGACCTGCTGCGCAGCCACCTCGACAGCGGACGGCTGCAGGTAACCGACTCCTACCAGGAAGCCGCCGACTGGGGCGACGTGTTCTTCATCGCCGTCGGCACCCCGCAGAAGCGCGGCGAAGCCGCCGCCGATCTGCGCTATGTCGACGCGGTGATCGACGGACTGGCCCCGCTGCTGCAGCGCGACGCGCTGATTCTCGGAAAATCGACGGTGCCCGTCGGCACCGCGGAGCGGTTAGCCCAGCGCGCCGAGGACCTGGCCAAGGACGATATCACCGTCGAGATCGCCTGGAACCCTGAGTTTCTCCGCGAGGGCTATGCGATTCAGGACACGCTGACGCCGGACCGGTTGGTGCTCGGGGCCTATCCCGGCGGAACCGCGGAAAGCACCTGCAGGGAGATCTACGCCCCGATACTCGCCGCCGGTACGCCATTCATCGTGACCGACCCCCCGACCGCCGAACTCGTCAAGGCGTCGGCGAACGCCTTTCTGGCGACCAAGATCTCGTTCATCAACGCAGTGGCCGAGGTGTGCGCCGCCGCTGGTGCCGACGTGAAGGCCGTCGCTGATGCGATCGGGTACGACGCGAGGATCGGGCGTCGCTTCCTCAACGCCGGGCTCGGCTTCGGCGGTGGCTGCCTCCCCAAGGACATCAGAGCGTTCATGGCGAGGGCCGGTGAGCTGGGCGCGGCAGAGGCGCTGACGTTCCTGCGCGAAGTCGACAACGTCAACATGCGCAGACGGACCCGGATGGTCGAGGTGGCTCGAACAGCCTGTGGTGGATCGCTGCTGGGGTCCAGGATCGCGGTCCTGGGTGCCGCGTTCAAACCGGATTCCGACGACGTCCGCGACTCACCAGCGCTCAACGTGGCAGGCCAGTTGCAGCTACAGGGAGCATCGGTGGTCGTCTACGACCCGAAGGCCATCGAGAACTCGAAGGCGATCTTCCCGACCCTCGGTTACGCCGAGACCGTCGGGGCCGCATGCGATCGCGCGGACGCTGTGCTGGTGCTTACCGAATGGTCCGAGTTCGTCGGGCTCGATCCTTCGGTGCTCGGTGCAGACGTCCGGAAGCGGGTGGTTGTCGACGGCCGACTGTGCTTGGACAAGGCGAAATGGGAAGCGGCGGGGTGGAAGTACCTGACGTAGCTGAATATATTGGCTGAAAATTATTGGCAGAACGTCGACCTTGTCCGTCTTCTGATCGGTGTCAACGAAGAATTCGCAACCGTCGTCAACCGCGCAACGCGAGAGATCTGCCATGCCAAACTGGGGCGTTCGACTAGGACTAGGACACCAGGGTTAGCGTCGCGTGTCAGGCCTTTGATCCCGAGTACGGAAACCTGGCCCTAGCGCCCTTCCGCGAACGCCCGCAACGACTCCACCTGCACAGGATCCAGTGACGGGCGTACGTTTTCACGCGCCGTCGCCACATCGGCAGCGGTGACGTCGGCGGCGTCGATCGAGCGGCGCATCGCCGTCAGCGCCGACTCGCGCAGCAGCGCCACACAGTCGGCGGCGCTGTAGCCGGCGAGGTCGTCGGCGAGCACGTCCAGGTCGACGTCATCGGCCAGCGGCACGGATTTGCCTGCGGCGCGCAGGATATCGCGGCGCGCCTGGGCGTCGGGCGGCTCGACGAACACCAGCCGCTCCAGACGTCCCGGTCGCAGGAGGGCCGGGTCGATCAGATCGGGCCGGTTGGTGGCGCCGAGCACGACGACGTCGCGCAGCGGTTCGATGCCGTCCAGTTCGGTCAGCAGCGCGGCGACCACGCGGTCGGTGACGCCGGAGTCGAAGCTCTGCCCACGCCGGGGAGCCAACGCGTCGATCTCGTCGAGGAACACCAACGACGGTGCGGAATCGCGAGCGCGGCGGAACAACTCAC
The DNA here is from genome assembly GCA_051306175.1 of Mycobacterium sp. Classification (GTDB taxonomy): domain Bacteria; phylum Actinomycetota; class Actinomycetes; order Mycobacteriales; family Mycobacteriaceae; genus Mycobacterium. Next base: position 5,936 of record JBPPMS010000152.1, read on the forward strand.
GCACCGCTTTTTCGGAGGCGCCCACCCACTTGTCCATCAGCTCGGCACCTTTGACGGCGTGCACGCTGAGCTTGCCGGTGCTGGCCAGCGCGCGCACCACGAACGTCTTGCCGCATCCGGGCGGGCCGTAGAGCAGCACGCCGCGTGGTGGCTGGACACCGAGCCGCGCGAAGGTCTCCGGATGCTGCAGCGGCCACAGCACGGCCTCGGTGAGCGCTTGCTTGGTGGCCGCCATGTCACCGACGTCCTCCAGCGTCACCGAGCCGACCGCCACCTCCTCGGTGGCTGAGCGCGACAGCGGCCGGATAACGGTGAGCGCCCCAACCAGATCGTCCTGGGTCAGCACGGGTGACTTGCCGTCGGAGCTGGCCCGTGCGGCCGCCCGCAGCGCTGCCTCGCGGACCACGGCAGCCAGATCAGCAACCACGAAACCCGGTGTGCGTGAGGCGACCACGTCAAGATCGAGGGTGTCTTCCTTGGGCGCCGACTTGAGCAGCACCTCGAGCAGCTCGGTGCGTGTCGACGCGTCAGGCAGCGTCAGGCCGAGCTCGCGGTCGCACACATCGGGTGCGCGCAGCCGGGAATCGAGGCCGTCAGGCACCCCTGAGGTGACCACCAGCACCACCGCCCGGGTGACCACCGCCTTGCGCAGCTCGGCCAGGATCAGTGTCGCCACCGGCTCGGCCGCGGCAGGCAACAGCGCGTCGATATCGGTGATCAGCAGGACCCCGCCGCCGTCGCGCACAGTGCTGACGGCCGTGGACACCGCGCGCAGTCGGTCCTGCGCGGCCAGCGCACCCACTTCGGGGCCGTCGAGTTCGACGAGACGCCGTTTGGCGCATACCGCCCGCACCATTCTGGCCTTGCCGACGCCTTGCGGTCCCGACACCAGGACGCCGAGATTCGGTGTGGAGCCTAAAGATTCGAGCAAGTGCGGCTCGTCCAGAGCCAGCTTGAGCCATTCGGCCAGCTTCCCCGCCTGGGCAAGTGAACCTTTGAGGTCGTCGATCGACACCTCAGGTGT
>JBPPMS010000153.1:0-16934 GCA_051306175.1 Mycobacterium sp.
GCGTCAACGGCATTGTGCGGAACATGGACGAGTGGTACGAAGCCTTCGGCATCACCGAGGGCGACGAGCTCTACCTGGCACCCGAGGACCGCATCAGGATCTGGTGAGGCATGACATCGCTCAGCGAGGAATCCGTCCACGACGCCATCCTGGGACTGCTGGACGACGAGGCCACGCTCGACAGCGCGGCTCGATCTCTATCCGGCACCCGGGCTGACGGTGATCAGCGGCCGCAACGGGGGCTCCAAGGTGTCGGTGCGTGACAATCTCAACCCGGCGACGCTCGACGACGTCGCGATCAGTCGTCCGCCTCCGCGTTCGATCATGTGCGGCAACACGGCACTGAAGGTGTTAAAGACGCCGGTGAGGTTGACGCCGATCATGGTCCGCCACCGCAGTTCGGACATCTCCGCCAGCGGGGCGCACTGGCGACGCCCGCGTTGGCGATCACGATGTCGACGCCGCCGAACGTCTCGACCACCTGCTGCACCGTGTCCTGCATCGCGGCCAAATCCCGGATGTCGGCGGTCAGGGAAAGCACTTGCCTACCAAGCTGTTTCACTTGACGGACCGTCTCGTCCAGATCGGCGGGAGTGGCCAGGGGGCAGTCCACCTCGTCCACGGGCGCGACGATGTCGCACACGACGATGTCCGCGCCCTCGCGCGCCAGCGTCGTCGCATGGGCGCGGCCCTGTCCGCGCGCGCCGCCGGTGATCAGTGCCGTCTTGCCGTCGAGCGCACCCATGCTTGCCCTCTTTGTGTGTCCCGACCGAACAGTACTTGGGCACGGGAGAGTCATCGACTACTCGAAAGCAGGATCGGACTGCGCGGGATACCGTAGCGGGGGAAAGGCGACCGGATGACCGAAGAACTAGGCGAAACCGACGCCGAACAGCGCTACCTGGCGGCGTTCGCAGGACCCAACGCTGCGTACTACCTGCGCAAATGGGCTCCGTTTCAGCTTCGTCAGACGAAGCGGGCCGGCTTCAACTGGGCGGCGTTCTTCTTGAGCGCGCCCTGGCTCGCCTACCGCAAGATGTACCGAGAAGCGGCCGTCCTCTGGGGCGTCATCATCGTGCTGCTTCTGCTTGACGACGTGGTAGCCATCGCGTTCAGCGCATCCACCTGGACCGACATCGTCAGCCTCGCCGTGTCGCTCGTCTGCGGCGTGTACGGCAACCGCTGGTATCTCAATCACTCGGAGGTCGCCGTCGCTCGGGCCCGCCACGAAGGTCATTCGGGCGAAGCGCTGACGAACGTGTTGAGTCAGCGGGGCGGCACGAGCCTGCTGGCGGTTTTCGCAATGCTGGGCCTTGCCATGGCCGTCATGTTCGCTATCCGCAGCTTCGGCATGTTGCTGGGCACTTGACGCGCGTCACTCAGAGTCGTTGCCCCACAACTCCATCACCACGTCGTACACATAGGTGTTCGGGTGCACGCCGGTGAACCGTTCCGCCAACGGTCCGGCAGCGGTGACCGGCACCATCGTCCCGGTGTGCTCAGGCGTAGTCCAATCGACCTTGAACTGACGGTCGGTGCCCTTGATGGTGAACGGTCCGCTGCGTGCGGGGACGCCACCGTCGGGTAGCGGCATGTTCTCCGGCTCATCGGCCACAGTACGGCACCGCGTCGTCTGCCACCTGATCGCCGTTGGTTCGGGGTCGTCGCTCTCGATCACCAGGAAGAACCCATTGTCGTTCTCGCCCAGGATGTCCAGCGCTTTGGAGACCAGCCGCCTGGGCGCGACGTAGTGCGGATCGGTGGTGTAGTCGTAGCCCTCGATCTCGGTGGGGATCTGGCCCGGGTTGCCTTCGGGGTACCAGTACTTCTCACCGCCGCCGAACAGGACGTCGATGCCGTTGTCGAGGTATCCCTGGGCGATCTCGACCTTCAGGTCGCGGTCCGACACCGGCGCGCCGAACGACGCCAGCGTCGCGTTGGTGATGTCGTGGTCGTTGATCAAACCCGTTGACATACCGCGCTCTTGGGCGATGTCGAGCAGCGTCGGCACCGACTCGCCTGCCGGGCCAAGCCCGGTGGTGCCGTTGGGCACCTTTGGCCCGATCGCCCACGCGGTGGCACCCGCGGCAGAATCGGTGACGGCCGCTTCCGGGTCCCCGGGGATGGTGTCCAGGAACCCGGCATACGTTGCCGCGCCCTTCGCTGTTGGCCTAGCTTCACGTTCGGTGGCGCAGGGTTTGCCTAACTTAACGCTCGGCGCCTCGCGCGTCAGCGTTCGCCTAGCTTCACGCTCGGCGGAAAACGGACGATCGCGAGTTGTCGCACAGAGTCGGGCACGTCGGCACATGCTTCCCGCGCCGTGACGGGTGTGACAGCTGGGACCACCGCCGTCAGGCCCCCAATTCACACCGCGGCGGGCACCCGCGCCCCGTTCGACGCGCGCATCTCCTGCCGCAGCGCCGTGAAGTCCGAAATCGTCTTGGTGGCGATGGTGGCCACCGGGCGCGCGTTGCGGCCCGATGCTTCCGTCTTCGACACCATCACCACGCTGTCGATGTACGGCTGAATCGTGGTGGCGTTCTGCACCGTCGCCACGATCACCAACTGGAAGCCGAACTTGCGGAACGCCTGCAGCGCCTGCTGGGCGAACTGCGGGTCCGACTTCGAGAACGCCTCGTCGAGCATCAGCTGCGCGAAAACCGGCTTGTTGTCCACACTGTCGGGGCTGGCCAGGTTGAAGCTCAGCGCGCCTGCGAGGCAGAACGCCATCAGCTTCTCCTGCTCGCCGCCGGAGTTGTCGCCGGCGTTGCTGTGCGTGCGGATCAAGTCGTCGGTGCGCACATCCCATTCGGCGCAGTCGAACGTGAACCGGTTGCGCACATCCAGCGCGTCGCGCGTCCACGCCTTGTCCTCGGGAGCGACGCTGGCCAACCGATTGCGCAGCCGCAGGATGTCGGCGTACTGATCGAGGATCGCCTGCTTGTCGCCCAGCCCGACCTCGGCGATGCGGCGTGAGATCGCCTTCACGACGTCGGCGAACTCGGCTGTCGCGGTCAGCGAGCGCGTCGTCGCCCGCAGCGTCAACCGGGTGCCGCGATTGAACTCGACGGAGCCCAATCCGGTGTTCACCTTGGCGATCTGCTCGCTGATGCGACGCGTCTCCTGCTCGGCCACCCGGTGCAGCGTCAGTATCGCGTCCGGCGCCTGCTCGGTGACCAGCCGCATCATCCGCTGATATGCCTCGGGCAGTTCCCGCTCGTCGATATGCCTGCACAGCGACACGTAGTCGTGCACCCGCTCGTCGAACACGTCGCTGTCGTTGGGGATCGCATCCGGGAACGCGGTGTCGAACGTGTTGAGGATGCGCGCCAGCTCGTCGTAGGAGCGCCTTCGGCTTTCGCGCAGCTGGTCGCGCTCGCGGCGGATCGCGGTGAACAACGCGTCGCGGTGCGGCTCGGGGTTGAGCAGTTCCAACGCGACCGGCACCATGCCCGCGTACCGGTGCAGCAACTCCGTCAGCGGCTCCGATACGAACCCGGGGGACAGCCGCTCCTGCAGCTCAAGCAGCCGGGTGCGCCGACCGTCCAGATCGTCACGGCGGGTATGGATGGCACCGCGCCGCGTCATCAGCGTCTGGATCTGCTCCCAACACTGTTCGGCGCGGGACGAGAGCGCCTCGATGTCGGGATGCTCGGCGAGCAGCAGCTCATACTGCTGCTGCAGTCGGTCGGCGTGCCCGTCTGCCGATTGGGTGTCGACGTGGTTCCACTGCGGGAACTGTTCGCACACCGCCTTGCAGGCCGCGGCGCGATCCCGCCACTGTTGACGCTGCGCGGCGATGTCGTCGGCCGCGCGCCGCGCCTGCTGATACTCCTCCTCGGCGGCCGCCAGATCGACTGTCAGCGCGTCGATCTTAGCGGCTACGTCGCCCTGGAAGATGTACTCGGACTGACGAAGCGAACGCCGATCGTCTTTGACCGCGAGCCGCTCGGAGTCCTTGTACAGCCCGGTGTCGGTGACCGCCCGCCGGAACCGTCCGAACACCTCGGGCGTGTCGACGCAGATGTGATCGCCCGCGGCAGCGATGACGTCGACTGCCTCGCCCGCGCTGGGGTGGTTCGTGTTGACCACGAACAGCTTGCCTGCCAACGTGTTCGGCTCGGGCTCGACGCCGCTGGCTTCCAGATGCGCTGCGCGGACGTGATGCAGTTGCAACCGGCCCCGCATGTCGGTGTCGTTGACGAATCGCAGCACCGCCGAGTAGTGGCTGTCGGGCACCAACAACCGCAATCCGACCCCGCGCAGCACCTTCTCCACGGCGACCCGCCACCGCTTCTGCTCGGGCCGAAGATCCATCAGCTCGGCAACGTACGGCAGCTCGGCGACCTCGACACCGATTGCGGCGCAGATCTGTTCTCGCATCACCAACGCCGATTCGGGCAGCGCCGAGCCGACGTGCTCGACGCGTTTGAGCTCCTTGGCGGCGTCGTCGCGAGCTATCCGCGCCACTTTCTGCGCGTACTCGGCATCGGTGGACGCCTCGCGGCCGCGGTCCAGCATGGCCAGCAGTTCGGTGGTGGTAGCGGTGAGTTCCTCACGCAGGTTCCAGAACTCGTCGGCGGTGTCGGGCAGGTCGAGTTCCAGCGCCGTCAATTGTGCTTCGTAGGCCGCGCAGCGGCGGGAGATCGTCTCGGCCTGCGCCTCGGCGGCAGCCACCTGCGCCTGCAGTGGCGCGATGCTGGCGCTGGAGCCGCCGATCTGAGCGTTGAGCGAATCCGCTTCTGTCTTCGCCAGATTGAGGGCTCGGGTGACGTCCTCGTACTCGTTGCCGAGCTGATCGATGGCGCTGTCGAGCGACGTGATCTGCGACGGGCTCTGCGCGAGCCGAACGTGATCGGTGTACGCGCGCACCATGGGCTGGTCCACCAAATCGATGATGCCCAGATCTGAGGACTCCGATGCGTAGCGCAGCTGGATCTTCTCGATGTCCCCGAGGATCTTGCGCTTGCGCTGGGCGACGGCCAACAGCTCGCGGGCCTCGACCAGCGGGTCTATCTGCTTGAGCGCTTCGGGCAGCCGGGCCACGCTGTCGGGCTCGTCGAGCATGAACTCGCGGACGAACTGCTCCAGTCCGCCAACGCTTTTCAGTGACTTCGCCTTGCCGAGCAGTTGCTGGGCGGCGTCGGAGGCGCGGATGCCGATGGTCGCGTACAGCTGCGCCAGGTACTGCGACTCCACCTTCGTGGAGAACCGCCAGCCGTCTTCCTTGAACACGGTGCTGTCGAAACGTCTTGCGGCCCAACGGTTGCAGACGTCGTCGATGTCACGGTCGATATCGGACAGCACGAAGCGGCTCGACGAATCGGACCGCGATTCACCCGTCAGCCATTTGAGCACCAGGCCGGTGACGGTGCGGCCGGTGTCGCCGGTGTAGGTGACGGCCACCGCGGACCATGCGGTGCCCTCGCCGCGCAGGTACATCACCCGGCTGGTGCCACCGTCGCTGCGCTGTCCCCACGCGCCGCGGACATACTTGTCGACGGTGCGGCGGCCCGCGCTGGACCCGGCCGCGGTGTTGTCGCCGGAGGCGTTGAAGTTGCGCCGGTTGAACGGCAGAAAGCCGAGCGAAATCGCGTCCAGCAATGACGATTTGCCACTTCCGGAGGCGCCGGCGATCAGTGCGCCGCCGTCGCTGAACGGGATCGAGTGATACCCGTCGAACACGCCCCAGTTGATCACCTGCAGGCGCGACAAGTGGAACTGTTCAGTCATCCAGCTCGACCTCTCTGGGGGTGCCGCCGCTGAGCAACTGCTCGAACTGCTGCTGCAGTTCGGCGATCACCGACGCCGTCATGATGGCGGTGATCACCGGGCTGACGGTGTAGCTGTCCTCGTCGTCGCGGGTCTTGCGCAGGATCTCCAGCGACGTGAGCCGGGCGATGGCGCCGTCGATGCGCGCCGCGAATGTCACGGCGTCGCGGTCGACGTCGTTGAGCACGCCCGAGAACAGGCCGTACACCTCGTCGCGGCTGATGATGACGTTCTGATCGCCCGAGGCGCGCATCATCTGCGCCAGGTGCAGGGCCAGGATCGAATCGTAGGTGCCCAGCGGCTCACGGCGCAGAAGCTTGACGCCCCTTGCCGATTCGTAGCGGGCCTGCTCGACGAACGCGACCCCTCCGTTCTCGAAGGCTCCGTCGACGATGCGCAGCAGCAGGTCGAGCTCGGAGAGCCGGACGCTGAGCTGCGCGCGGTACTCCAGCACCCAGGTGTAGAGGTCGCGGTCGGCTTCGGCGCTGATATAGCGCCTGGTCAGCAGCTGCTGCAGTGCCCAGCAGGCGCGGTCGGGCAGCTCGGAGACGTCGCCGTCGAAGCGCGGCCGTCGCTGCTGGGGGGTGCGGGCGGCCTGGTCCACCTGGGGAAGTGCGGAGAAGCCGGCGTAGTCGGCGGACTGGTCGACGGTCACGAGGCCGCCTCCAGCAGGCTGGAGATCGGTTCGGTGAACATCAGGTGCGGAACCTCCATCTCGCGGTCGCGCCCGTCTAGCGACTGGAAACGGACGGTGACCGATTCGGAAACCTGTTCGACCTCAGGTTGTTTGAGCGCCCACGACCACAACACGATGACGTGGCCCAGGTACGCGGAGTCGAGCATCTCCACCGCGTCGGGAAGCGAGAGCGGGCCGTCGGCGATGGCGTCGTTGATCATGTCCGACATCGCGGGCGCGTCGACCTGGGTGGTCAGCGCGGCGAAACTGGACAGGTCGACGTGGGTGTCGGCGGCGACGACTGGCCTGGGTGCCGACAGGTCGCCGATCCGGAAGCTCAGTGCGCCGACGGAACTGATCGCATGCCGGGCCAGCGGGAGTTCGAGGTCAAGGCGCGAATCCGTCAGCGATTCCTTGAGTAGCGCGCGGGCGGCGCCGATGGCCTCGTTGAGCTGACGCGCCACACCGCGGCTTCGCTCCAGCGTTCCGAATGCGGTGAACCGCTTGACGCGCTGGGCGCAGCGCTGCTGGATGCGTTCGACCTCGTCGATCTGGTGGCCGACCAGTTCGAAGAACCCCGCCATCACCCGGCGCAGGGCCGGATCGAGCGCGGGTAGCGCCTGGGCGACCGCAGCGACGTCGGCCTCGAACTCGGCGCGCTGTTCGGGATCGTTGATCATCCGCAGGAATGCGCGGTGGGATTCACGTCCTTGCGAATCCCATGCCGTCTGGTAGTCCGCGTACATCTGACGCTGCCGGTCGCGGTACTCGACATTGGTGTCGATCGGCTCGTCCAGCGCGGCGGTGGCCTGCTCGATCATCGACCCGTACTGGCCGATGTCGGTGATGAGGCGTTCCATCTGCATGGCGATGGCGCGGGCCTCGTCGTAGCAGTCGGTGACGTCGGGTTCGGGCCGCGCGAGACCGCGGTCCAACGCGTCGAGCTCGGCGTGCAGCTGCGCGATCTCGGCGGTGATCGCGGCGCGGATCCGGTCGGCGTCGTTGCCGACGCGCAGAGCCACCTGTTTGAGCCGCGAGGCGATGCCGGTGATGGAGCCGCCGGTGGCGATGGTGTCGTTGCGGCGCATGCCCCGCAGGAAGTCCAGCGCGCGGCGGGCCTCCTGCGTCAGGTAGCAGACGTTGCGCTCGTGCCCGGCGCGGTGATCGGCGATGCGATGCAGCCAGCCCTGGCTGGACCACGACTTGATCAGCGCGAGACCCGACTGGCCCCCCGGGCGGCCGAGTTCTTCCAGATCGCGCTCCAGACGCACCACCAGCTCGGTCTCGGCCACCACCGCCGCGCTGAGGTGGCGGTCCATCAACGTGGAGTAGAGGTCGAGGTTGGTGGTGGCCAGCAGCCGGATTGTCGGTGAGCTCTGGATACTGTGATTGAGCTCGAGTAACCCGCCGACCGAAATCGCCCTGTCGTCGTCCACCTGCACCCCTGAATCGCTGCACCCCTGAATCGTTCGTCGGACGGTCCAACATAGGCCACGGCGCCGACAGGCGACGGGCGCGGGTGGGAGTGTCGCGAGCTTCTGCGTCCGCGCGGGCGCTGGGAGGCGCATTCGGACACACCCCTCAGCAGTGCCGATTGCGCATGGGAAAACCCAGTGCGGCTAGGAGATCAACTTCTGCTCGGCGGCGCCTCACCTGAACAGGTGAGATTTCCTGTGGAGTGTGTGACACTGCCAACGCAGGGCGGACGGGAGCGGTAGGTGGTTGCTCCGGAAGCAAGAGCCTGTGGTGACGTTGGAGGAGTTCTCCAAGACGGCGGCGGCCGTCTACGCGTCGGCGACATCGCCAGCCTCATGGCCCGGCGCGATCCGCGCGGTCAACCGCCTCATCGGCGGCAACGGCGGGGCCTTGCTGGCAGCGACCGATCAGGTGTTGAGCATCGACGACGGGGTCCTGCCGACAGACGCACACCCACCGGCAGTCCGAGCTGGTGCGGTTGTTGGTGGCGAGCAGTTAGGTAGCGTCACTTCCCGGTTCCGGCTTGAGCTGACGGCGGGAGCGCCAGCTTCGCCATCCGCGATGGGCCGCGTACGCACCGAAAACTGCTGTTGCACACCAGATGACGATCGCCGTGTAAGCCAGGGGTGAGGAGAGGTCGTTGATCGAGGCACCCAGCGCGGTGTAGACGAACGCCCGTGGGGCCGAGCCGATGAAAGACCCGACCATCATCTGCCACAAAGGGACCCCGAACGCCCCGAATGCATACGACGCCAACGCATCGGAGATCCCGGGAACGAAGCGCTGTCCCACGACCGCCCACAGGCCGCGTCGCTGAATCTGCTCGTCGAGCCAGTCGGAACGTTCGGCGCCCAGCACCGTGCGGGCGCTGTCGCGGCCAGCGCGTCGGCCCAGCAGGCTGGCCACGGTGGCGGTCCCGACCGCGGCGCCCAGAGTCGTAAACGTGCCGAGCACCGGGCCGAACAACACGCCACTGGCGGCCGCCAGCAGCGGGCCGGGCACGAACAGCGCTCCCAGGACGGCGGAGACCACCACGTAGGTGAGCGGTGCCAGGGCGCCGGTGGACGCGACGGCGTCGCGCACCCTGTCGACGTCGATCACCCGCACGACCCCGACGAGATAGAACATGCCGAGCAGAAACACGGCCAGCGCGGCGAGTCGGACGATGTGCGGCCAGCGCCTCACGGGCTGGATCGGAGGAGACTCATCGCTGACGCTCGACGGGTTCGCTCGCCGTGGGACTGTGTGACCCAGCATTCCGCGACCAATGCCGGGTCGACCGCGTAGCGCGCCGCCCCGAACACCGCGGTGCAGCTGGGCGTGCCGCCCACGCGATCCGCCACAGCTGGCAGCGTCGGCCGTCAGTACACATCGCGAACGTACCGCTTTTCCTTCTTGAGGGTGTTGACGTATTCGGTGGCCTCGTCGCGGTCGAGGCCACCGTGCTCGACGACGACGTCGTGCAGCGCCTTGTCGACGTCCTTGGCCATCTGGGTGGCGTCGCCGCAGACATAGAAGTGGGCGCCACTCTCCAGCCAGCCGAACAGCTCCTTGCCCTGCTCAAGCATCCGGGTCTGCACATACACCTTGTCGCTCTGATCCCGCGAGAACGCGAGGTCGAGCCGATTCAGCACACCCGATGCCTGCCAGGCGGAGAGCTCGTCGTCATAGATGAAGTCGTGCGCTCGGTGCTGGTCGCCGAAGAACAACCAGTTGCGGCCGGTGGCGCCGCGCTGCGAACGTTCCTGCAGGAACGCGCGGAACGGCGCGATGCCCGTGCCCGGTCCGACCATGATCATCGGTACGCTGTCGTCGCTCGGCACCCGGAACGACCTGTTGGGCTGCAGGAAGATCTTCGCGCTGCTGCAGCGGTCGGCCAGAAACGTCGAGCACACCCCGCCGCGTTCTCGGCCGGTGGTGCTGTAGCGGACGGCGGCTACCGTCAGGTGGATCCGATCAGGGTGGGCGAGCGAACTCGACGATATCGAATAAGCCCGGTGCGCAAGAGGTTTGAGCAGCCCGACGAAATCCTCCAGGCTCAGCTCGTCGCCGCCGATGTGCAGGATGTCCAGGACGTCCTTGCCGTACAGCCACCGATCCAGTGTCTCCTTGACGCCACCGCGCAGAGCGTAGGTGAACTCCTCGTTCTCGGCGCGGCTCTCCACCTCGCCGAGCAGGTCCTTGGACGGTGTGCTGATCTCGTAGCGGTGCCCCAGCAGCTCGCCCAGAGGCTCGCCGTCGACGAGCGTGTCGACCGACACCCGGAAGTGGTCCGCTATCGCCTCGACCAGTGCCGGATTGTTCTCGGGGATGACGGCCAGCGCGTCGCCCGCCTCGTAGGTGATGCCACTGTCGGCTAGCGCGAACTCGTAGTGCCGGATCTCCTTGGCCGACCCCGGCCCCGAAAGCGGCCTGTTGACCGGCACTTCCGCGAGGAACGGGTTCTTCCGGGTCCACCCGGAGCGGGCGGCCGTGCTCGGCGGGGGTGTGCTCGGCGCTCCGCTGGCCCCGGTGACGGTGACCAGGCTGCCGATCGCCGCCTGCACCCATTCCGCGGCCTGCACCTCGTAGTCGACGTCGCAGTCGGTGCGGGCGATCACCCGGTTGGCGCCGAGCTGCTCCAGGCGGGTGTCGAAGAGCTTGCCCGCCTGGCAGAAGCCGTCGTACCCGGTGTCGCCGAGTGCCAGGACCCCGAAAGAGAGGGCCTCGAGCCGAGGCGCCAGTGACGACGACAGTGCGTCCCAGAACAATTCGGCGTTGTCGGGCATCTCGCCCTCGCCGTAGGTGGAGGTGATTAGCAGCACGAACTTGAGCCCGGCGAACTCGTCGAGCTCGATCTCGTCGAGACCGCTGACCGTCACGTCGAACCCTTGGGCCTTGGCGGCGGCGGACGCGTCATTCGCGACGCCTTCGGCGTTACCGGTCTGGGTGCCGTATAAGATCCGCAGCGACGGGCGCGGAGCCTCCAGGTCGGTGGTCACCGGGGGCGGCGTCGCGATGTTCATCGCGAGACGCGAGTGCAGTCCCGCCAGGAAACCCGAGATCCAGGCGCGCTGGTCCTCGTTGAACGGAGCGTCTTCGGGAATGTAGGCGATCTTCATGAGCTCTTCTACGTGGTCTGGAGGGTTGCGGCCGCAGCAGCAACGGTGGGGATGGTCTGCACGGCGAACAGTTCCTCGAACGAGGGTAGGCGGCCAATCTTCTCGACGTTCTTGGTGCTCTGATACAGGATCCAGCCGTAGGTGCCGGGACTGTCCATCGAGAGCACGTTGCGCTGCGTCAGCGCCTCCTTGTAGTCGGTGATCCGCTTGTTGGCGATGAGGACGGCGAGGTCCTCGTCGCTGAACGGATCGATCGCCTCCCTCGCATATTTCTGCAGCTTCTGGATCAAGAAGAAGTCCTCCGTCAGGACGAGGTTGCGCACGGTCTTGCCGATCCGCTCGTCCTGCACGTCAGTCACCCCCGGCATCCGCGAAGAAGCGAGCTGCTGAGCCATGTTCAGCACCGTGTAGGTGTTGAGCAGCGCAAACATCTCCTCGGTGTCGGTGACGCCGTAACCGGGCACCGAACCACCGTGGACCAACGTCTGATCGCGATAGGAACGTTTGAACTTGTGCACCTGGTATCCGGCGAGCGCGGCCGCGAGTTCGTCGAGCAGTTCTTTGCGCGTCTTGGCCGCCAGGATCGCGTCGGCGTCCTGGTACTGCAGCAGCGCACGCGGCATCGCGTACACCACGTGTTGCCTGGTGGATTCCCAATCCTCAAGGAGGGCTCGAGCTTTCACCGAATTGGTGGCTTCGACGTGCCACAGCAGCAACATGCGTGCGGCCACCTCGTGGAACGGGGCCTCGCTGATGGGGGCGACCACCACCGAGTCGGCGCTGACGTTCGATGCCAGCTCGCCGTCCGGATCGTACTGATAGAGGAAGCCGCCGCTCATCCCGTTGGCGACGCCCTTGCCGAAGTGGCCGATGTTGAACACGGCACCGTTGGTCATGTACTCGCACAGGAACTCTCCCACGCCCTCGACCACCGCCGTCGCGCCCGAGTTGCGGACGGCGAAGCGGTCGCCAGCCTCGCCCTCGACGAACAGCCGCCCACCCGAGGCGCCGAACAGGGCGAAGTTGCCGATCAGGACGTTGCCGCCCGGTGCGTCCGAACCGCCGCCGGGGGACCGCACCGCGATGGATCCGCCGCACGCACCTTTGCCGACGCCGTCGTTGCAGGTTCCGGTGTGCGTCAACGTCATCCCGTCGTTGCAGAAGACGCCATAGCTCTGGCCCGCCGAGCCTTCGGTGGTAATGACGACGCTGTCGGGCAGAAGGTAGCGGCGGCCGCGGTCGTCGGTCGCCACTGCGACCCCGTCGGCGCCCCGGTGGTTGAGCATCCGCTCGATGTCGATCGCCAGTTGTCCGCCGACGCTCTTGTTCCCGTTGCTCAGGTGCACCGGTGTGAGTGCGGCGCCAGCCAAGTTGAGCTCGCTGAGGAACGCGTCGTCGACCGCGTAGTCCTTTTCCAGGTAGATCGGTTGGTCGACGACGAACTCGTCGGGCACCGCGAGCATGGCGCGCAGGTCCAGCCTGCCGATGCTGGAGGGGTGCTCGAGCAGGTGCAGCAGATCGCTGCGCCCGCGCGCGGCGCGCAGCGACGGCAGGCCGAGTGTCGCGAGGATCTCGCGGACCTCGTGTGAAAGGTTCAGCAGATACTGCGCAAGGGCACGCGGATCACCTTCGAACGCTTCGGCATTCGTGGTCAGGCCGGCAGGGCACTTGATGTTGCAGTTCTTGGCCATGACACACTTGAGCATCATCAGCGCGGTGGTGCCGAACTCGAAGCTGTCGCCGCCGAGCAGCGCCGATTTGACGACATCGCTTGCGGTCTGGTGCGCGCCCGAACATCGCAACACCACCTTCTGCCGAATGCCGTTGGCGCACAGTGCCTGATGTACCTCGGCGACGCCGATCTCCGCCGAGCGCCCCGCGTACTTGAGGCTGGTGACCGCCGCGGCGCCGGTGCCGCCGGTGTTGCCCGCGACGTTGATCACGTCGGCGCCCGCTTTGGCGACGCCCGCGGCGATGATGCCGATGCCCTCCGAGGACACCAGCTTCACGATCACCCGGACGCGCGCGGCCTTGCAGTCGTGGATCAGCTGGGCGAGGTCCTCGATCGAGTACGTGTCGTGATGCGGCGGCGGTGAGACGAGCTCGACGCCCGGTGTGCCGCCGCGCGCGGCAGCGATCTGCACAGTGACCTTCGGGGCCGGAAGCTGGCCACCCTCACCGGGTTTGGCGCCCTGGCCGATCTTGATCTCGAGTTCGCGCAGCATCGGGTCAGCGAGGTAACCCGCCCACACGCCGAATCGCCCGGAGGCGAACTGCTTGATCCGGGAACCACGAATGGTGCCGTAGCGGGTGATGTGTTCGCCGCCCTCTCCGCAGTTCGACAGCCCACCAACCATGTTGGTGCCGTGCGCCACCGCCTCGTGTGCCGGCGCCACCAAGGCGCCGTGGCTCATCGCACCCGACGTCAGCGTCGCGGCGATCTCGTCGGCAGCCTGAACCTCGGCCAGTGGAATCGAATCGGGTGCGCTGCGCACATGATCGAGGAAGTAGACGGCCGTGCCGGTGGCCCGCAGCCACAGCCGGTCTCCGAGGATCTCGCGGTCGACGATGTCGTCGCCGAACAACTGCACCAGCGCGTCCGCTAGCGCCTCGTGCCGCTCGGGACCCTGACTCAGGCGCACGGTGAACTCATCGAGGAACTTCGCACAACTCAAACCGCGCACGAAGTAGCTGTTATTGCCGTACTGGGCGAATTGGCCTAGCTCGCTGCTGAATTCGTCGGCGGTGTGCAGGAAGTTGACGTCCGCGGGCAAGGCCAGCACGTCGCGCAGCGCCGCGGGGCGACGGCTGCGTTCGGCGTTCATCGCGAACACGAAATTGCGGTAGCCCGGAGTGATGTCGAAGCTGTTGATGGCACGCGGCGTCAGCTCGTCGAAGCTAGTGTTGCGGTAGGCGTCGTCGTCGAGGCCGAAGGCGCCTTCGAGCTGATGCAGCGGCAGCACCCGAAGGAACGTCGCATCCGCCATGCCGGGGTTCTCCGGTCGTGCGGCATCGTCGAAGGCGATGGACTCCTCGGTCATGTCGACGAAACCGCGTACGGCCGTCGTCCCGTAGGAGTGGCCCGCACCCTCGGCGCGTTCCTTGAACAGGCCAAGCAGCGGAACGTCCTTCTCGCCTGCGACGTCGAGCGCACGGCCGTGCCACTCGGCGACGGTGTCGGCCAGCGTGGTGAACCCGACGCCCGCCACCGCGGACACGACGTTCGGGAAGTATCGGCGCAGCACGGGTTCTCCGGTGTCAAGATAGTTGGGCTCGAAGAACTCCCCGCCGATGTAGCTCTCGACGGTGCAGAGACCGACCCTGCCCATGGTCTTCATCAGGGATTTCTCGGCGGCCTTGGCGAAGTGCTTGAACGCCCTGTCGGCATCGGTGCCGAACTTCTCCTCGGCGCGCATCTGCACCGCCAACGGATACACCGCCGATGCACCGAACCCGAGCACCGTCGCCACGTGGTGCGACGAGCAGAACTGGCCACTTTCGGCGATCACCGAGACCCGCAGCCGCAGCCCTTCCTCGATCAGCCGCTGGTTGATCGCCGAGACGACGATGATGAGTGGCATTGCGGCACGGTGACTTTCGACGTGCCGGTCGGAGATGACGGCGATGCCACCGGTGGCCCTTGCGAAGGCCTCCACCTCGTCGCACAGGGCGTCGATGGCCCGCACGAGGGCCTCGGCGTTGGCGGTTCGGTCCGGCAGGTTGATCCGGTAGCGGAGCCCGAAGCGTTGCACCGGCGTGGCCTGCTGATCGCGGATTTTCAGCATGTCGAGGTGGGTGAGGATCGGTGACGGTATGACGATTTGCGGAGCGGGTTTGGCGCCGCTGTTGGGCTTCGCGCCGAGCGCCACCCGCAGCGTCATACCGTCGGCCTCCCGGATGCTATCCAGGGGAGGGTTGGTCACCTGCGCGAACTTCTGCGAGAAGTACCGTGCGATCCCGCCTTCGTGATTGGACAGCGCGTTGATGGCGGCGCCGTAACCCATCGCGGAGATCTTCTCCTGGCCGGTGGCCAGCATCGGATCCATCAGGAACTTAAAGCTTTCCTGGTTCAGGTTGTAGGCGACGTAGCGCTGATGGCGGTTGAGGTCGCCGTTGTAGCGCGCCGGCGAGAGCTGGCCCTCGGGCGGGACCGCGGGCAGATCGTCGAGGTTCACCCGCGCGTCGCCGAGCATGGCCTGGTAATCCTGTTGCGCCGCAAGCCGTTCCAGCGCCTCGGTGGTGGAGTAGGACCGGTGCTCGGTGTGGTCGTAGTAGAGCATGCCGCCCGCTTCGATGCGGCCCCGCCTGATGACGTCCTCAGGCGGGAAGTACACCTGACCGGCTTCGGACATCACGCCCAGGTATTCGGCGGTCTCGACGGTGCGCAGTGGCCGTAGCCCCAAACGGTCCAGGCGGGCTCCGATAATCGTGCCGTTGGCGAAGATGAGCGCCGCCGGTCCGTCGTTCTTCTCCTCGTAGAGGCTGAAGTACTCGAGCATTGCCCGCACCGCCGGCGACAACGTGGGGTCGTTCTCCCACGCGGGAGGCATCATCGCGACGACGGCCGACACCAGGTCCAACTCGTCCTCGTAGACGCGGTTCTGCAGCGTCTGGTCCAGGCGACAACTGTCGGACTGGCCGAGTGGACGAATGATCGCGCGGTTGCGGGCGCGCGCGATGGCGTTGTCGGAGAGTCGGTTCTTCTTGTCGGTGTTGAGCTCGCCGTTGTGGGCCATCAGACGAAACGGCTGCGCCATCATGGCGTTGGGCGCCGTGTTGGTCGAGAACCGGGTGTGGAAGAACATCGAATGCACTTCCATCCGGGGATCGGACAGATCGCTGAAGTACGGCACCACCTCGTTGCTGTTGAGCCTGCCCTTGAGCACCTGGGTGCGGGCGCTCAGCGACAGCGGATACAGCCCGAGGAACTCCGACTGGGTGTAGGCGATGGCCTCGATTGCCATCAGTGCCTCGTGGATCTGGCGGTCGGACGTGGCGCCGCTGGACTCGAACGAGAAGACCCACTGCCGGATCGGCAGTTGGTACTTGACTGCCGCGAGCCGGATCGCGGAGTTGTCGACCGGCACGTTGCGTTTGAGGAGTAATTCGAACCCCTGGGCCAGCAGTGCCGCCTCGATTACCGCGTCGGCCTCGTCGTGGAACGCGGCGTCGGTGGGTAGGAAGAAGTTGCCGACGCCGAACCGCCCGAGTTTGAGGTCGTTGCGGCCGGTGAGTTCGGCGAAGAACCGCCGCGACAGGTCGAGATTGACCCCGGCGCCGTCGCCGACGCCTTCTGATGACATGCCGCCGCGGTGTGGGACAGCACACAGTGCCTCGTGCAGTTTGCGCACGACGTCATGGGTCTGGACGCCGTCCTTGCGGGTCAGAAGCCCGACGCCGCAGCTGCTCTTCTCTTGGTCCTCGTCGTACAATCCGACCACACGTTCTCCTCAACCAGCGCAGCGTAACTGCGCACCCAGCGTGTGACTAGGGGTTTCTCGCCGTTGAGGGAACCACCCTGACCGAAGCGAGTTTCGCACGGACTGAGCCGCGGCGACGCCGGAGCGGACGCGTTCGAACAACTTAGCTTAGCCTAAGTGGCCGTTCACACAACTCCCCACTCAAAATCGAAGAGCCTCTATGTCGAATCGCAGTCGGACTGAAGTGACCGACGTTTTCATCGGACACGAAGGTCTGGCGCCGATGGGACTGTCGGTCGGGGACGTCTTGGGGTGGGGAATTCGATGAGCGTGAGTGGGGAATTTCAGTGAGCGCGGTCAGCGCGGCCACAGCGGGCACCGCCTCGCGCGGATTGGCCGATCTACAGGTGTTCGAAATGTGGCGCGGCGACACGGCGTTGGTGGCTGAGCCGGCGAGCGCGGTCCCTCGGAACACCGGCAGACCTAGGA
>JBPPMS010000154.1:0-16087 GCA_051306175.1 Mycobacterium sp.
GTCGCCATCGGCATCCTGGTCATGCAGGACATCGTCGCCGTCGTCTTCCTGACCGCCACCAGCGGCCATCTGCCGAGCATCTGGGCATTGGCGCTGGTGGGGCTGTGGCCACTGACGCGGGTGCTCCGCAAGATCTGGAGCCGGCTGGGGCACGGCGAGATGCAGTCGCTGTTCGGCATCGTGATGGCGCTGGTGCCCGGATACGCATTGTTCTCCGCAGTCGGACTCAAAGGTGATCTCGGCGCCCTGATCGTGGGCATGCTTCTCGCTTCGCACCCCGCGTCCTCGGAGCTCGCGCGTTCGCTGTTCCACATCAAGGAACTGCTGCTCGTGGGGTTCTTCGTGTCGATCGGGCTGACCGGCCTGCCGGATCTGCCCTCCATCGGCGTCGCCGTGCTGATGGTGTTGTTGCTGCCGTTCAAGACCGCCTGGTATGTGGCGCTGCTCGCGCTGATGAAGTTGCGGTACCGAACCGCGATACTGACCGGGCTGAGTTTGACGAACTATTCAGAGTTCGGCCTCATTGTCGTGTCTGTCGGGGTGTCGGCCGAACTGATGGCACCGGCCTGGCTGGTGGAGATGTCGATCGCCGTGGCGTTGAGTTTCGTCGTGTCGGCGTTGGTCAACGGCCGCGGACATCTGATGGTGGAGAAGATCGCGGCGCGTCTACCCGCCCAGGACGAACTCAGCCTGCACCCGGAGGAACGCCCCGCCGACGCCGGCGACGCCGAGGTCGTGGTGATCGGCATGGGCCGCGTGGGCTTCGCCGCCTACCAGCGACTGACCGACCACTATGGGCTACGGGTAGTCGGCGTCGACTATGACGGCCCCCGGATCCAACGTCTCGCCGCTGAGGGCCACCGGGTGATCGAGGGTGACGCAACCGACCTGGATTTCTGGAACCAGATGCGGCGCTCCGATTCGATGCGGATCGCCGTGCTGGCGACGCCTCGGCACGGCGCGAATGTCACCGCTCTGGAGTGCCTGCGCGAATCGGGGTTCAGCGGAAGGGTCGCCGCGGTCGCCCGATACGACGACGAAGTGCAGTGGGCCAAGGACCACGGTGTCGACATCGCCTTCAACGTGTACGCGGGCGCGGGGTTGGAACTTGCCGATCAGGTGGCCGAAGTTTCCGCGCCCCGCTATGTAGATCTCGATCCCGAGGCGGACGCGTCCGATGTCGACCACCACAACATCGTGGCGACCGAGGCGGGGGTTCAACCGACCGAGGACCGTTACACCGGCGGGTCGTAGGGCGGGTGCTTACCGCCTCGCGAGCCGACCTGCCAGATGATCTGGTCTACGCACCTCTCGAACCCACCCCCGCGGCATGCCGATGGACCAATGCGAACAGCGCGCTCGTTTCGGGCGTCCCCGTCATGCGGCCGATGCCGCGCTCGGCCACGCCGCCGGCCGCGGTTCCAACCGGACGAGACCTTCGGGATGCACGGGACGCAGCGACGCGGACGACCGAAGTACGCGAGTGCCGTCGTACTGCCCATCGAATGCACAGCCAAATTCAGCGGACCCCGAGATCTGCATAGTGGTCAGCACTTCGGCGACGTCGGCCGCGAATTGTTCGATCCGATAGGTCTCGACAATGGAGCGCCGGTAGACCGACCGTGTCTGCGGCGAACCTGTCAACCTGAATGAGGCACCGTTGCGCGGTACTCACTGAGCGTCCTCCTCTGGTTGGTCGGGTCGGTTGATCCATGTGACATCGGGGATCTTCGGCGGGTCGGGCGGTTTGCGGACAAACCGTTCCGGGTGTGCGCTGTAGGCGGGTCGAGTACGCCGGCACGCTTGTCGCGGACTGCCTCGGCCAGGCCGTAGTGAACGTCGGCCGGGGGTGCGCCGTAGTGAACGTCGGCCGGGGGCGCTAAGCCGTCCTGGCTCCGGCGAAGGTTGCGATCGCACCCGGAAGATGTGTGGTCGTGGCTGCGGCGAGGAAGTTCGATCCAAAGGTGACAGCCGCCACAGCCAACTCCTGATACGTTGTCCTCGGTGTGTAATCTCATTAAAGGTGTTGCCGAAGATGCGCGCTGCGGCTATGTTCGCTGGGATAAGAAAGTTGTGAATTCGGCTCAGAGGGGCCGTGGTCAGTGAACGCCAATGACGCGGGTGTGCCTCCACTCGCATTCGTGCAGCTTCTCGAGAGCCAAGCACTCGCTCCAGACGCCGTCGCGCGGCTCCGCAAGATCATGGCTCGCGAAGGAACCGACGAGGCGACGCTGATCGAGCGTGATGTCCAGGCACCACTACGGTGGTTTCGCGAGGTCTACCCCGATCTCGACGTCGACCAGGCAACCCTGCTCGGCTTCGCGTTCGCTGGACAAGCCCAGGTGACATCCTTCGGCCCGTTAAGTTTTCCGCTGGTCAGCGCAGGCTCAGTAGCCGAGATCGTGGAGCTGCTCACCTATCTGCCGTTGATCACGACAGCTATCAGCCCACAATTCCATCCATCTGACCATGGCCTCACCGTCGGGCTCACCGGACACACAAGCGATCCGGCACTGGACTGCCTGGCCGTGACTTACACTGGGTCGGCGTTGTTGCGACTACTGGATATGCTCGTCAGTCAGGCGCCGACCGTCACACTGCACGTGGGCTGGCCAGCGCCCGTCCCCCAGCCTGATCACAAGGACTACCTAGCGCTAGCCGGGCGCCTGTTCTTCGACGCTCCGACGTCCTACCTCCAAGTTCCCGCGGACACGCTCGACGAGGTGTGCCGGTTCTCCGATCCCCTCGCATATCGACTCGCCGTCGCCGAGCTGCAGCGAACTCTCGACCAGCGGAGCGGAACCACGTCTTTCTCGGATAGGGTGAGGCGGCTCTTGGAGAAGGATCCCGGACAGCGAAGTAGCCAGTGGGTCGCCGACGAGCTCTCGGTATCCGCAAGCACCCTCAAACGGCGCCTCTCCGACGAGGGGACCACTTTTCGCGAATTGCGCCAGTCATGTTTGCGTGAGAGCGCGATGCTGCTGCTACTCGACCGATCAATGTCGGCGAGTCAGATCGCTACGGAGCTCGGATATGGCGATCTGACCAACTTCTCACACGCCTTCAAGCGATGGACCGGCCGCTCTCCGAGCGAGTTCCGGCTCTCACAACGCTGAGCCGTCCTTCGTCGCACGCATCTGGGTACTAGCCAGTCCTACTCGGACACTAGTACTAGTCGGAGCGCGTGGTGGTGCGGCGTTGCGGCCACCAACTGGCTTCGCGGAGCAGGACAGCGATTGCGGGAACGGTGAGCGTGCGGACGACGAAGGTGTCGAGCAGCAGACCGCAGCCGATGATGAACCCGGCCTGGATCATGATGGCGATGGAGCCGACCATCAACCCGAACATGCTGACCGCAAAGATGATGCCGGCCGAGGTGATCACTGAGCCGGTGCTGGCGACGGTGCGAAGAGCCCCAACGCGGATGTTGCGGGTGGACTCCTCCTTGAGCCGGGAGACCAGCAGCATGTTGTAGTCAGCACCCACGGCGACCAGAACGATAAACGCCAATAGCGGTACAGGCCAAGCGATTTCGTAGCCCAGGCCCCACTGGAAGACAAGAACTCCGATGCCCAGTGATGCGGCGTAGTTGAGCACGACGGTGCCCAGTAGGTAGAGCGGAGCGAGCAATGCGCGCAGCAGCAGAACCAGGATCAGGCCCACGATGAGGAGGGTGGCGGCCGCCAGCTGGATGAAGTCGGCCGTCAAGAGGCGCTGAATGTCGGAATTGACCGCCGGGAATCCGGCGACCGAGATGCGGGCCTGGGCGAGCGACGTGTTGGGCCGGGCGGCCTCGGCGACGGCGACGATGTTCTGGGCCATCTTCATGGCCTCCACGGAGTAGGGGTCGTTGCTCGATTCGATGAGGAACCGCGCGGTCTTGCCGTCGCCGGACAGGAATTGGCTCGCGACATCGGCGAACTGGCGGTTTTCGAAAGCGTTGGGAGGCAGGAAGAAGCCGCTGGAGGAGTCCGAGCCAGTGCTGGCACGCGCCGAGTTCTGCAGTTGGGTCGCAATCTGGCTCATCCCGCTGAGCATCTCGATGTTGCTGTCAGCCACGGTGTGCACACCGGTGGCCAGGGCTTGGGCGCCGGAGGCGAGTTGGTGGATGGCGTCCTGGAGTCGACGTACATTGCCCGCCAGGTCGCTGAGGTTGCCCAGCGCGCCGAATGCCTTGTCCAGTGCGGAGACGGCGGTCTGGACATCGGCGAGGATGTCTGCCAAGGACGTGTTCTGGCCGACGGTGTCGCCGAGCCCGGCGACCTGGGTGAAGAACCCGGCGTTGCGCAGCGTCACAAGGACTTGAACTTGGTCGCGGATTTGTGCGCACTGCGGTGTGGTGGCGCACCACGGCGAGGTGTTCAGCGGGCCCACCAGGGGTTCGATCGTGGCGACGGCACCGTCGGCCTGTTCGGCGAGAGGGCGCAGCCCGGGGCCGGAAAGTAGCGCTTGGTCGACGGCAGGTGCGGTTGCCGAAAGTTGGTTCAGTAACGGCTGGAGTTGATCGAGGCTGGGTCCGGGTCCCGAAGTCTGGGCCTGGTCGAGGATCTCAAGTAGGGGAGTCAGCGCGGCTTGCACGGCGATAGCGAGTTGGGCGAGGCCGTCGGCAAGTTTGTCCGCGCCGTCGGTGAGCTGCGCCAGGTCGTCCTTGCGAGCGTTGCCGTCGGCTACCGCACCGGCCATCTTTTCGCCGATTTGTCCATTCTGCCAACCTATTTGGGCCTGATCCAGTCGTGCTCCTGCGGGGCGGGTGACCCCGGAGACCTTCGTGACTCCAGGGATCTGCGCTATCCGCGACGCCATCTCGTCGAGGTCGGCCAGCCCCTTGCCGGTGCGCATGTCGGTCGGGGACTCCACGACGAGGAATTCGGCGATGACGATGTCCTTGCGGAAGTGACGGTCCAACAGCTGATAGCCCTGGTTGCTGGCGGTCGTGGCGGGTTGACCTTTGCGGTCGTCGTAGCTCAACGTCATCGTCGTAGCGACCGCCGACAATGCCAGCAGCATGACCAGGCTCGCCAGTAGCAGCGGCACTGGTCTGCGCACCACCGCCACGGCCACCGAGTTCCAATAGCGCCGAGTGCGGTCGGACTTGGGTTCGCCGATACCGCGCTTCGCAGCGAGGGACAGCACCGGCGGCAACAGCGTCACGGTGGCGACGAACCCGACCAGCACGGCGACCGCGCAGGCCGGCCCCATCCCGGCGAACACACTCAAATTGGCGAACACCATCGCCGCGAACGCCAACGCCACCGTGGCAGCCGAGGCCAAGATGACGCGGCCGATGCTGGCGGTGGCGTGCTCGACTGCCTCATCGGGAGATATCTGCGCCCGGCGTTGTTCGTGGTAACGGCTGATCAGAAACACGGTGTAGTCGGTGCCAGCGCCCAACAGGATCGCCGTCATGAAGGCAACAGTGAACTGCGACACCGGCATACCCAACTCGCCCAGCGCGGAGAGCACCCCCCGCCCCACGGCCAGACTGGTGCCGATCACCAGCAAGGGCAACAACGCAGTGAACACCGACCGGTAGACGACGAGCAGGATTACCGCGATCAGCGCAGCGGTGGCGATCGAGATGAACAGCAGGTCGTGTTCGGCCTCGGCGATCTGGTCGCTGAACGTCGCCGGCGGCCCGGTCACCTCGACGGTCGTCGACGAGCCTTCGAACGCCTGGGCGACGATGGCGCGGACCGCGGTGACCGACTCGGCGGCAGCGGGGTCACCGAGGGTGCCGACCACCCCGACCGGCAGATACCATGCCTCACCGTCCTGGCTGAGCGCCTGAGCGGCGGTCACCGGATCGGCCAGCAGGTCCTGAACGAGAAGCACGTGATCGGCGTCGGCACGCAGCCGCGCCACCAGGTAGGCGTAGCGTTCCCGCGCTGACGGCGTCAAGCCCGCCGGGTCTTCCATCGCCACGAACAGCATGGTCTTGGAGCCCTGCTCACCGAATGCCGCGCTCATCCGGTCGAGTGTCTGAAAGGACGCGACGTCCTGTGGGATCAGCTGAGCCGACTGCTTTTCGACCACCGTCTCCAATTGCGGGAACAGCAGTGCCAAAACCA
Source organism: Mycobacterium sp. (assembly GCA_051306175.1). Taxonomy (GTDB): domain Bacteria; phylum Actinomycetota; class Actinomycetes; order Mycobacteriales; family Mycobacteriaceae; genus Mycobacterium. The sequence continues at coordinate 6,069 of JBPPMS010000154.1, forward strand.
CCGCCAGTCCGACCCAGGCGCCGACCACCAACGCCTTGTGTCGCACCGTGAAACGAGCCAATGCGCCGAGACGCTCACTGTACTCACCCGAAGTCTTGGCAGCAGATACGGCGCGTTCGCGCACCCGAGCGGCGGCGGCGTCGATACTCAAGGGCGCACCGCTGGGCGATCGGAGACCAGGTCGTCCTCGAGCAGATCATGGCGCACGAAGCGGACAACACGCGGAGTGTCCTCCTCGCAGCTGGCGTGCGTGCAGACGCTACCGGCGAAGTTCAGCAACGGACGTTGACAATACGGATCGGCGATCACGTCTTCGGCGGGAGACGCCCCCAACGGGGGGTGGGCGATCATGAGACCTCTCTCCGTCGATCCATTCGAAAAGATACTATCCGTATCACTACGCTACCAATAGTAGCGTTAAGCGCAGATCGGCTCGGGGAAGTGCTATGCCGGATTCAGGCGATCAGGTGCTCGATGACTGCGGCTGATAGCACTAGCGCGTGTGGCTTCGACGCGTGCCGGCGTTATCAGCGACTGTGCGTATCGTGTTGGGGTCATATCCACCGTTCGTGGCGATCGCCGTGGCGCTGTCAAGGATGATCCCGCGTCTACGGGCCGCCTCGGTAAGGCGAGCTTCCCTGATCGATCCGGTTGTCAGCATTGGCGATCCTCACCCTTTCGAGGGGATAGGCCCGTGAGCGTCAGCGGACACTGGCACAACTAAATAGGATGCGCAGTATCGCTACGCTACTGTTGGTACCCTAACCTGATGCGAGTTGGAATGGCCAGACAATCTGGTCGACGGGTACGGCGTTGAGCGAATCTGCGTCGCCCAACGGCGACGAAGTCGATCCGCGTCGGGCGCGGTCACGAACCCGACTGCTCGACGCCGCCGCTCAGCTGCTCAGCACTGGCGGAGTCGAGGCGGTCACTATCGACGCGGTCACCAAGGCCTCGAAGGTCGCCCGAACCACCCTCTACCGCCATTTCACCAGTTCCTCCGACCTGCTCGCCGCCACGTTCGAGCGGCTCCTGCCCCAAGTCGCCCCACCGCCCTCGAGCTCAGTTCCCCTGCGAGAGCAGCTGATCGATCTGCTCACACGTCAGGCATCCTTGTTCGCCGAGGCGTCCATGCACCTCACTACCCTGGCGTGGCTCTCACTGGGGCCCACGCCGATCAATGGTGACGATGCCGGATATACGCAATCACTACGAACGAGGGTGGTCGACCAATACCGACAGCCGTTCGACGCCATCCTGGAAAGCCCCCAAGCACGCGACGAGCTTGACGAGTTCGACGTCGAACTCGCCATGTGTCAACTCGTCGGACCGCTTGCGTTCGCACGCATGACCGGGCTCCACGCCATGCGCCGGCACCACTGCGAACACATCGTGGATGACTTCCTCACAGCGCACCGAAGAGTGCGCCTCGACGCCGGTCAGCCTCCGAGGGTCTGATCTGTAGTCGCGACGATCGGGACGTTTGCCGCAATCTGCGCACCGTCAAACGCCGCTGCCCTTTGAAGACGGTGGCGCCCCGCAGCGTGGCGGTCTGCGGCTCGAACGAGCTGTTCACATCACGGGCGCACCTCGATGTCGACCGGGCCGATCTTGGTCAGCACCGTCTTTGGCCGAAGTCCCGATTCGGGAGTTGTCCCTGCCCCGGCCAGTGAAAAGTTGGTGGTGCGGCCTGGCCGCTGACCTCGGTCGTCAATCACGGACGTACGCGGCAGTGGCGACGTCGACGGCCTTGCTGATCTTGCTGTTGCGTCTGAGGTAACCGTCGAGGAGCGCCAGCGGCCCTCGGGCTAGAAAGGCGGGCGCTACCCACCACGGCGCGGTGCTACGAGCCCGTCGGTGTTCGATCCCGTCGACGAGTACGTCGACGGCTTGGTCGAGCGGAATCGTCTGGGTGATGAACGCTGGATAGGCAGATCGCAGGGCGGCCGCGGCCGGTTGTGCGAACGCGTGATTGACCATGTCGGTGTCGATGAATCCGAAGTACGCGGTCCCCGCCGTCGCGCCGGTTCCGGCGAGTTCGACGCTCAGTGCGCGGCCGAGCTGCTCGACACCGGCCTTGCTCACCGCATAGGACGCATTCAACGCACCGTTGAGGAACGCGTAGATGGACGCGATCAGTTGGATGTGTCCTGCCCGCTCGGTGACGTAGGGCAGCGTTGCGTGCACGGTTCGCCAGACGCCCAGCAGGTTCACATCGAGCGTGCGCTCGAACGCTGCGGCGTCGATACCGGCCACCGTCGTGGTCGGAGGAGCGATCCCCGCGTTCGCGATGACGGCGTCGATACCACCGAATGTCGACGCCGTCCCCTCTGCGGCGCGGACGAGATCGGGGGTGTCGGTGACGTCGGCGTGAAAATAGGCAGCGCGATCGCCCAAGTCGTCACGCAGGTCGGACAGCAGGTTCGGCTCAACGCCCACCAGGCTGACGTTGGCGCCTTTGGCGTGCAATCGACGCGCGGTGCGTGCGCCGATTCCACGGGATGCCCCAGTAATGAGAACGGTCTTGCCGCTCACGTCGAATGTCGGTCGCTTGCTCATAGGGACCTTCCGTCGGGTGCTTTCTCGTGACGGCTCTTCGCCGTCGTGCGGATGGAACGGGAGTTATGCCATGTTGCGGCATTCTGGCCGTCGACACGTCGTTTCGGCAGGTGCTCGGGATCTGCCGTGTTCGCCGCGGTCGCGCGCCACCGTCGGCTTGAGGTTCAGCGCGGGCGGCGAGGTCGGCCGAGGATCCGGCGAGCGTTGCGACGGCGTTCTCGGTAATGCTGGCGTACAACCGATCGATCATCCGCGAGTCGTGACCGAACGACTTGATCTCTGACCGCCTGTCAGTACCAGAGCAGAGATGAAATTATCGCGTCGCGCGCTCATCGGCTGGGCAACCCAGCCACGAACAACGACGGATCGCCGTCCTCGTTCATTGTCACCTCTTCACCCGACGGTCAGACTCCGACAGCCGCCACCGACACCGACACCGACACCGACACCGACACCGACACCGACACCGACACCGACACCGACACAACCACATTCCGCACCTCATATTCGCGGTTCCCCCGAAATCTTGGAGGGTTTCCTATGCCGCTTCCGGACCCGGTCTTAACCGACACACCGTCGTCAGAGTCGAGGCCACCGAAGACACCTTCATCAGCGTCCTCGAGCAGCGTCTGCGGCCGCTGCCAATACCAATGCTTGGCCTCAGCATCCCCTTCTCGGTGAGCCTGGCCACACCGCATCAAGCCTGCCCGTCTTGGCCGTCGCGGAACGTTCTTCACATGCCGAGCATTGACCAGCTGCACCCGCAGACGCGCAGCCTCAAGCAGATAAAGCCAGATCCGCCAGTAATCTGAGGTGGACTCCACCGTGACCCGCTCGATCCTTTCGGCCACCAGCTCGGGCGTCGGGGATGCTTAGTTAGTGGCAGTGGTTCGTCATAACCGACCGCGACTGACCTCTGTTCGCCTACCGACCAGGTGGTTGGTTATGATCGGTCCAGATTCTCGGGTCAGGAAGGACTCCCCATGACCACTGAAGCAACCGCCCCACCCACCTCAAGCGTCGAAGCCCCCTCAGCCGCCGAAGCCGCGGACATTTCGGCCATCGCCGACCGGCTCCGTAAGACGTTTGCCACCGGCCGCACCCGCGACGTCGCCTGGCGAAAACGCCAATTGGAGGGGCTGCACCGGCTCATCGTCGACAACGAACCCGCCATCGCGGCCGCGCTGGAGCAGGACCTCGGTCGCAAGCCCTTCGAAGCGTGGCTGGCCGACATCGCCAGCACCGCGGGTGAAGCGGCCGACGCGGCAAAGCACGTCGGCAAGTGGACCAAACGCAAGTATCGGTGGCTGGAGTTCTCGCAGCTCCCTGGACGTGGCTGGATCGAGTACGAGCCGTACGGCACGGTCCTGATCATCGGGGCGTGGAACTTTCCGTTCGCGTTGACCCTCGGGCCCGCGGTCGGAGCCATCGCCGCTGGGAACGCCGTGGTTCTCAAGCCCTCGGAGGTATCGCCCGCGTCGTCGGCGCTCATAGCCGAACTGGTGCCGCGCTATCTCGACCCGGACGGGATCGCCGTCGTCGAGGGTGACGGCGCGATCAGCCAGGAACTCATCGTCCAAGGCTTCGACAAACTGTGCTTTACCGGCGGCACCGAGATCGGCCGCAAGGTCTACGAAGGCGCGGCCAAGCACCTGACGCCGGTCACCTTGGAGCTCGGCGGCAAGAGCCCGGTGATCGTCACAGCCGACGCCGACATCGCCGTGGCCGCCAAACGCATCGCATGGACCAAGCTGATCAACTCCGGGCAGATCTGCATCGCGCCGGACTACGTGCTGGCCGATGCCTCGATTCGCCACGAGCTTGTCACCAAGATCGGTGAGGCCGTCGCGACGTTCGAGGCGGGCAGCACCGGCAAGCGTATCGTCAACGAGCGCCACTTCGACCGGCTGACGAGTGCCCTGGCCGCGACGAAGGGCACCATCGCGGTCGGCGGCGGTTCGAACGCGGCCGCCATGGAGATCGAGCCAACCGTTGTCGTCGATCCCGCGCTGGACGAGCCGCTCATGACCGACGAGATCTTCGGGCCCATCCTGCCGATCGTCACTGTCCAAAACCTGGAAGAGGCAATCGCTTTCGTGAACTCGCGACCCAAGCCGCTGGCGGCGTACCTCTTCACCAAGAGCAAGGACGTCCGCGAGCGCGTGATCAAGGAAGTCTCGGCGGGCGGGATGCTGGTGAATCACCTGCTGTTCCAGTTCACGACCACAAAGCTGCCATTCGGTGGCGTCGGCCCTTCGGGAATGGGCGCGTACCACGGCAGGTTCGGGTTCGAGGAGTTTAGTCACCGCAAGTCAGTGCTTACCAAGCCAACCCGACCCGACTTAACCGCCATCATCTACCCGCCGTATACAGAGAAGGCGTGGAGGCTGGCGCGCAAGCTCTTCTGAGCAGGCGCACCCGGCGCTCAATATCAACGAAGATCAAGAAAGATCCCCATGCCCAGAGCGCAGGATCGCGTCCTGTCGCCGGGTGGGCGGCGCCTTCCCAGTGCCAGTAAACGTATGTCCATTTCGCGACGCGCGTCCGGGAATAGGCGTACTGATCGCAACGATAATTTTGCCCATTGCGTTACGCTACCTCCATGGTGGTCGAGCCTGTCCGGGTGTCTTTCCGTCGACATCTTCGGGCCGAGGCATTGCGGGCAGCGCAGGAGTTGGCGATCGAAAAGGGTTGGGAGAAAGTACGCTTCAGCGAGGTAGCCAGTTTGATCGGGGTGTCCCGTCCGACGTTGTACCGCGAGTTCAGCAGTAAAGCCGACCTTGGAGACGCACTCGTCCTTGGCGAGACCCACCGGTTTCTAGATGGCATTCGGAAGATCCTCGACGTCAATGCTGGTGACGTACCGACGGCCATCAAGGCGGCGGTGCGCTACACCTTGGATGAGGCCGTCGGCAGCCCATTGCTGCACCCCGTGATCGGCCGGCCAGCCGACGATCCAGAGTGGGACACCGGTGTGTTGCCGCTGATCGCGACATCGACCACGATGCTCGAGTCTGCCACCGAGGAATTGGTATCGTGGATTCAAATCCATCTCGACGGTCATCATACGAACGAGATCGTTGCTGCGGTAGACGTTTTGATCCGGCTCACGGTCAGTCATCTAGTCCTGCCCGCCACCCCAGCAGCCAGCAGCGAGTTCATCGCCGACCAGATCTCACTCACGGTATTCCGTTATCTCGGAGTGTAGCCACCGCATCTCCCGGGAAATGGGGCGATGGTCGACGATGAGAGTCCGCCCCGTATTGCGGGCACCCGAAAGGTCACACGACTGAACCAACGATCGTGGCGACGCCGCGTAGCCGAGGACGCCGTCACAACAACGACAAAGGACCCTGTCCGCATAGCGGAAAGGGTCCATTGTCACATCACGAGCATCTACATCACCATGCCGGCATCGTCTGCGCCGGACAGTCGGTAAGCACTACGGGTGAACGGCCACTCGTTGGGCACCGTCTGCGTCGAACAGTTCTTTGGTCCAGCGTTCCAGAATTTCGGCGCTGTCCCAGTCATCGGGATGGAATCCGGTGCGGGTGTAGGAACGAAAGCGCTCAAGCGCAGCCGCGCTGAACAGCGGAGTGCGACGGAACGCCCACAGGCTGGTCAGCAAGCGCTTCGGGTTGTAAGCGGCGCGGTCACCAGCTAGAGAGCGGATCATCTGGATGACCAACTCGCCAAACAAGATGGCGGTGGCGAGCCGCATTCCCCACACCCTGGTGCGTTCGCTTCCACCGATGGTCTGGAAGACATCGAAAGCGACTGCCTTGTGCTCGGATTCTTCGAAAGCATGCCAGAGCAGGATCGGCCGGACCTCGGTGTCGCCGATCAGTTTTTGAGCCTCGTCGCTGGTGAGAATGATCTCGGCGAACGTCGCCGTGTAGTGCTCAAGGGCGGCCGTCACGGACAGGCGCATCTTCGGAGTAAAGCGCTTCTCGAGGCGGTCGACCAACTTCTTGATGTGCCGGTCGATCCCGTGTGTCGGGTAGCCCATCGCTTGGAGCCGATCGTTGAGAAGTCGATGCTGGTGCCGGTGGGTGGCCTCCTGAGCAATGAACCCCTTGACTGCCTCCAGCAGTTCGGCGTCGCTGAGTTGGTCTCGGAACTCGCGGACTGAGCGGATGAAGAAGTCCTCACCCTCTGGGAATGTCGCCGACAACGTCGAGACGAAATGGCTCATCACCAAGTCGCCGTCGACGAAGTGCTGACGATCAGTCCCTGCGGGCATAGCAAAAAGGACACGGCGAGGCTTCGGTTGCACCCGCGCCGATGGTCTTGCGTTCAACTCGCTGCTCATTGATTACTCCCGTCGTCATGGCCTACTGTGATCTGACTTTACACCTGGTCAGATTGAGATGGCAAGCTTGGGTTATGCGTTCCGAGCGGGTGTACAGCGGGATTTCTGCGGAAGAGCGCCATCAGGACCGGCGGGCACGCCTCATTGATGCTGCTGTCGAGTTGATCGGTACACGTGGCGTTGCATCCTCCACCGTGACTGCCGTCTGCGCAAAGTCAGGAGTCACTTCACGGTACTTCTATCAACACTTCCCCGATCGGAACGCACTCTTGCGGGCGGTATACCAGCAGGTTTACGGCATCTTCTATGAGGTCATAGTTCGAGCCATTCCCGACGCCGGCGCCCAACCCGCAGTGTTGGCATACGGCCCGATTCGCGCGTTGGTCAATATGATCGACGACGACGTTCGGCTAGCCCGGATACTGTTCGTGGAATCCGCGACCGAGCCACTGCTCAGGGAGCTGCGAAGCGAAATGATGGCGGGATTCACCGACCTCGTGTTGCGCCAGGCCAAACTTCATCTAGACATCGCCGACTCCGCGGTGGGCGTGGCCCACTTGGCTTCGACGCTGGGTGTTGGAGGGCTGTTCGAAATTCTTCGCCGCCGGCTCGCCGGCGAGCTGAAGTTTAGTACTGACGAACTCGTCGAGCATTGTGCAGGGTTTCTGGGCAGCCTCGGCAGCTACGTGTTGCTACAAAACACGAGTGAGGCGCCCATCCGCAGTGTTTCAGACGAAGCGCAGTTAACGGGTAAATCCCTTAAGGGCTAAGTCGTCCTTAAGGGGGTAACGCTCGAACACTACTTAGACCGTTGATCGGCATGATTGTCACTCTGGCCCGACTTGTGCGTGCGGGTTCGATGGTGCCTTGGTGCCGAAGGACGACCGCTGGTGGAATTCAAAATTGCACTCTCGAACTTCCGGGTCAACGCCGCCTGGCGCGAAAGCATCGTGGCAGCCGATGTAGTCGCCTGGAACTGATCGTATCTGCCCCCGGGGGAAGTGTTGGCGTCGTTGCCGGGGCGTCTACCACTGACGCCGGGGGCCCAGCTGGCTAGCGCTAGCTAGAGGGTGCAGCGGTCGAGGAAATCGGTGACGGCGGCGGTGAAGGCATCGTTGTCGTCACCGGCAATCATGTGACCGGTGCCGGACACGTCGACAGTCTCGGCGTGCGGGACCAGTTGTTGGAACTCGTCGACGGTGGCGTGGGAGACCACGTCGGACAAGAGGCCGCGTAGGAGAAGCGTTGGAGCGGAGACACGTCGGGCTCCGTCGATCAGCAAGTGGCTGATCGCGTCGAACTGCTCGCTTCCCGCGCTGGGCTCACCGCGCAGGAAGTCGAAGTTGGAGCGAATGAACGCTGGGTCCCATCGCCAGACCCATCGGCCGTCGTGACGTTGCCGTAGCACTTTGCGCAGGCCGTAGACGTTGTCAGGTCGGTCGCGATGTGGGTTGTAGGCGGCAATAACCTCGGCGGCATCGTCGAGGGTGGCGAAGCCGTCGGGGTGGGCGGCCATGAACGACACGACGCGACGAGCGCCCTGAAGTTCCAACCGCGGAGTGATGTCGACCAAGACGACTGCCCCCCACAATCGCGAGGGTGCGAGTTGATGCGCGCCCAGGATGGTCATACCGCCCAGGGATGCACCCACGACTGCGGGTGGCTTGTCGACACTGAAGTGGTCCCGGACGGTGATCAGGTCGGTCGCGAGCCGCTCGAAGTCGTACCGGCCGGCCGGGTCCCAGTCGCTGTCACCATGACCGCGGGTGTCGTAGGCGACCACCGTGTATCCGCACGAATGGAGCCGACGCGCTGAGGTGCTCCAGGCATGGCGGTTCTGGCCGCCCCCGTGCAGGAGGAGCACGACGGGACGGACGTCGTCGTGGTGGTAGCAATCCGCGGCCAGGGTGATCCCGTCCTCGGTCCGGACCCGATGCTGCACGGCGGGGGTCACGGCACGTCTCCGGCGACGCCGGCACCCGCCTGCGGCGCGCACCCAGCGACGTCGGTGCTCACTGCCCGTTGCCTGTGGCGCTGACGATCGTGACGGTGCCCTGAGCTGCGCAGACGGCCTTGTCGCCGTTGGTGATGTCGATCCTCGCCACCCCGCTGCGCCGGCCGAGCGACACGATGTGGGCAACGGCGATACATACCCCGCTGGATACGGGTCGCAGCAAGTTCACCTTGAACTCGGTGGTGGCGACCCACGATCCCGCCGGGATGACGGGGTAGAACACGACCCCGAGGCAGTGGTCCACCATCGCGGACAAACACCCGCCGTGCAGGTTGCCAAAAGGTGTCAGCAGGTCCTCGCGGGTCTCCATCTCCGCCACCAACCGACCGGCAGTGAGTTCGGTATGCCGGAAGTCCAGGAACGTCGACAGCCCACCCGCCGTGTTCGCCGATCCGAGCAACTGCCCGGCGATCTGCTCATCGAAGTTCGCAAACGTCATACTCACCATCGCGTGTCACTCCCACCTTCACTATCGTCGGTCAACTTCCGCCCTTGGCGCCTGATCTGGTCCCGCCCGGCCGGCCCGTCGGGCAACTCGTCGATCACCCCATGTGAGGGCTCGTTCACTCGCAGTACGTTACCCGGCACGGTTTCATGATGCCCAGATGGCCTGCGACCCCAGCACGTCTCGGCGGCACCATCCCGACCGGCGTACCCGAATCCTCACCGCAGCTGCGCGCTCGCCCCGGCGCGGTCTCCATGCCATCGCGATAGAAAATCGGGGCGAAGACCCGACATCGTGAGCACTGGTGTGTACCGGTATTCCAGCAAGGGCGGCCGTGCTCGGTCCCCTGCGGCGGCCTCGTGGTGCGTCAGCTTTGGAAGTGGCAGCGGTGCTGCTCGCGCAGCACGTTCTTCTGGATCTTGCCGGTGGCCGTGCGCGGCATGGCGTCGGTGAACAGCACGGCTTTGGGCACCTTGAACCCCGACAGCCGGGTGTGGGCGGCGGTGATCAGGTCCTTCTCGGTAAGCACGACGCCCGGCTTCGGCGTCACGATGGCGACGATCGCCTCCGACCACCGCTCATGGGGGAGCCCGATCACCACCACCTCCTGAATCCGCGGCTCGACCTCGTAGAGTGCCTTCTCCACCTCGATGGAGGCGACGTTTTCACCGCCGGACTTGATCACGTCC
>JBPPMS010000155.1:0-36164 GCA_051306175.1 Mycobacterium sp.
GACACCAAAAACTGGCATCAAAAAACAAACCACCCAAGCAAGACAGGAAGACGGGGAGTCCCCCCACAAGGATGGCCACAACAAACAAAAACCACCAAACACACTATTGAGTTCTCAAACAACAGACTTGCTTTTGTTACCCGATCTGGGGCAACCCTGCCAGCTTATTACAGCGCCGGCTAAGGAGTCAAACTGCCTTGTCGGCCCGTTTCCGGGCAACCCCACCACTGTAGACCATGTAGCGGGGGCGTGCAAGTTACATCCTCAGCGCTGAACACCGCGGCTGCGAACTTCTAGGTAGAGCCTACCCTCTCGATCTCCGCACCCAAACTCACCAGGTTCTCCACGAACAGCGGGTAACCCCGATCGATGTGAAAAACGTCGTGCACCTCGGTGTCTCCGTCGGCGACGAGGCCGGCCAGCACCAGGCCAGCACCAGCGCGGATGTCCGACGACCACACGGGTGCGCTCGACAACTGGGGTATGCCACGCACTACAGCATGGTGACCGTCGGTGCGCGCGTCGGCACCGAGCCGGATCATCTCCTCGACGAACCTGAATCGAGCCTCGAAGACGTTCTCGGTGATCATCGACGTGCCCTCGGCAATGGCTGCAAGGCCGATCGCCATCGGCTGGAGATCGGTCGGGAAGCCCGGGAATGGCAGCGTCGCGACGTTGACCGCCTTGGGCCGCTCGTACTGGACCACCCGGAATCCGTTGGCGTTCTGCGTGACGGTGGCACCGGCGTCGTGGAGCTTGTGCAGGACCAACTGCACATGCTGCGGATCGACACCACTGACCGAGATGTCACCCTGTGTCATCGCCGCCGCGATACCCCAGGTCGCCGCAACGATGCGGTCGCCGATCACGCGATGTTCGGTGGGATACAGGCGCGAGACACCCGTCACCGTGAGCGTGGATGAGCCCGCACCCTCGATCTCGGCGCCCATCTGGGTCAACATCGTGCACAGATCGACGACGTCGGGTTCGCGCGCGACATTGTGGATGATCGTCACCCCGGTGGCCAACACCGCGGCCATCAGAATGTTCTCGGTCGCCCCGACGGACGGGAACTCGAGCTGAATTTCGGCGCCGTGCAGCGATTCCGCTTCGGCGACCACACAGCCATGCTCGATGTTGCACTTGGCCCCGAGTTGTCGCAGGCCCGCTTGGTGCATGTCGAGCGGGCGGGATCCGATCGCGTCGCCGCCTGGCAACGCCACCTTGGCCCGTCTGCACCGACCCACCAGCGGGCCGAGCACACACACCGATGCGCGGAACTGACGGACGGCCGCGAAATCGGCATCGTACTTGAGTTCGTCGGGGGACGTGACGCGGACGACGTCGCCGTCAAGGTCGACCGTCGCACCCAGGCCGCGCAACACCTCGGCCATCAGAGGCACGTCGAGGATATCAGGACAGTTGGAGATCGTGCTGGTGCCCTCAGCCAACAGCGCCGCGGCCATCAGCTTCAACACACTGTTCTTAGCGCCCCCAACAGCCACTTCGCCGGACAGGCGGTTGCCGCCGGTCACCACGAATCGCTCACTCACCCGGGTAAGTCTAGTGAGGCGTTCCAGCGATGTCAGTGCGCATACCCCGCGACGGCCTCGCCGGGCTCGCCCGCGGCGTCCGACGTAACGTCGTCATCATGGCAGTCCATTTGACGCGCATCTACACCAGGACCGGCGACGACGGCACGACCGGGCTGAGTGATTTTTCCCGCGTGACGAAGAACGACACGAGGCTCGCGGCATACGCAGACTGTGACGAAGCCAACGCAGCCATCGGGGTGGCGTTGGCGCTCGGCGCGCCGTCGGAACGAATCTCGTTGGTACTGCGGCGCATTCAAAATGACCTGTTCGACGCGGGCGCCGACCTATCCACACCCGTCGTCGAGAATCCCGCCTACCCCCCGCTGCGTATCAGGCAGGATTACATCGACCGACTCGAGGGGTGGTGCGACGAGTTCAATGAACCGCTGGCCGCGCTGTCGTCGTTTATTCTGCCCGGCGGCACCCCGCTTTCCGCGCTGTTGCACACCGCGCGAACGGTGTCGCGCCGCGCTGAGCGTTCGGCGTGGGCCGCGGTGGACGCCCACCCCGATTCGGTCAGCGTGCTGCCCGCCAGATACCTGAACCGGCTGTCCGACCTGTTGTTCATTCTCTGTCGGGTGGCCAATCCCGATGGCGATGTGTTGTGGCAGCCTGGTGGCGCCACACAGGGTGACTAAACAACAACAAAGGGTGACTAGCTAGATAGCAAAGGGGAACTAGATGTTGCGCCGACGCGCACGCGGCGACGGCCGCGACTCCAACCAGGACAAAAACGCCGTGAGCGCGCCCCGGTCCAGCGCCACCTCGTAGCCGCGGCGCCGTTCCGGAGCAGAGTCGCGCAGTTCCAGGATCACGATCGCGTCGGTCATGATGTCGAACTCGTCGCCGTGCGGGGCCCGTCTCGACACGATCTCCAACCCGCGCCGACTGAGCCGGCGATCAGGCCACCAACGTGCGCTCGACAGCCGGTAGAAGACCGCCTCGCCGCCGCGGTAGCGCATCACGCCGTGCCGCCAGCCATGGGTGCCAACAGCCGGAAAATCACGCAGAATCGCCGCGATGCCGCCCTGGCGCAGCCTCCACAGCTTGAAGCTCAGGGCCGAGACGGCGAGCAGCAGAACACCGATAAGCGCGGCCATGACGACCATGGACGCGCTCACCGCCGATCAGTCGATCTGACCGAGCGCGCGTAGTCGCGCGCGGCCCCATGCAGCGGTCCGCTCGTCGTCCGACTCGGAGTCCCGTTTGGCGGCGTCGGCATCGATCTCCGACTCCAACTGCGCATTCTCCACCAGGACACGCACGGCCTCGTCCGTCACAGACAGGAATCCGCCGTCGACCGCGATACGGAGATCGTCCTCGCCCTCCCGCTCGACCCGCACCATGGCGTCATCCACGAGTTGAGCCACCAACGGAATATGCCGCGGCAAGATGCCGATCTCGCCTGCCGTGGTGCGGGTGAACAGGAAAGTGGCCTCACCTGACCACAGCTCACGCTCCACGGCGACGATCTCGACGTTCAATTCAGCCATGACACACCACCTATCGCGTTAGAGGTCACAACTTGGCGCCGAGGCTTTCGGCCTTCTTCGCCAGGTCGTCCAGCCCACCGATCAGGAAGAACGCCTGCTCGGGCAGGTGGTCGAAATCGCCCTTGCTGAGCTTGTCGAACGCCTCGATGGTCTCCTTGAGCGGAACCGTCGACCCCGGCTGGCCGGTGAACTGCTCGGCCGCCATCATGTTCTGGCTCAGGAAGCGTTCGATCCGACGCGCCCGGTTGACCAGCTGCTTGTCCTCCTCGGACAGCTCGTCGACACCGAGGATGGCGATGATGTCCTGAAGGTCCTTGTAGCGCTGCAGAATTCGGATGACTTCCTGAGCAACGCGGTAGTGCTCGTCGCCGACCACCGCCGGGTCCAGAATCGTCGAGGACGACGCCAGCGGGTCCACCGCCGGGAAGATGCCCTTCGAGAACACGTTTCGGCTGAGCTCCGTGGTGGCGTCCAGGTGCGCGAAAGTGGTCGCTGGTGCCGGGTCGGTGTAGTCGTCGGCCGGCACGTACACGGCCTGCATCGAGGTGATCGAGCGGCCACGCGTCGAGGTGATGCGTTCCTGCAGCTCACCCATCTCGTCGGCCAGGGTGGGCTGGTAACCCACCGCGGACGGCATGCGACCGAGCAGCGTCGACACCTCGGAACCGGCCTGCGTGAACCGGAAGATGTTGTCGATGAACAGCAGCACGTCCTGCTGCGCCTCGTCACGGAAGTACTCGGCCATGGTCAACGCCGAGAGCGCGACGCGCATCCGGGTGCCGGGCGGCTCGTCCATCTGTCCGAACACCAGCGCGGTGTCCTTGAGCACGTCGGCGTCGGCCAGTTCGACCCAGAGGTCGTTGCCCTCACGGGTGCGCTCCCCCACACCGGCGAACACCGAAGTGCCACCGAAGTTACGGGCGATGCGGTTGATCATCTCCTGGATGAGCACCGTTTTGCCCACGCCGGCGCCGCCGAACAGGGCGATCTTGCCGCCGCGGACGTACGGGGTGAGCAAGTCGACGACCTTGAGGCCGGTTTCCAGCATCTCGGTGCGGGGCTCGAGCTCGGCGAATGGCGGTGGCTTGCGGTGGATCGACCAGTGATCGAAATCCTCGCCGTAGCCGGGCTCGTCCAGGCAGGCGCCCAGAGCGTTGAACACATGGCCCTTGACACCGTCGCCGACCGGCACCGAGATGGAGCGGCCGCTGTCGGTGACCTCGACGCCACGCACCAGTCCGTCGGTGGGCTGCATCGAAATGGTGCGGACCAAACTGTCGCCCAGGTGCTGCGCTACCTCGAGCGTCAGCGTCTTCGCCAGGTCGCCGTAGGTGATTTCGGCGTTCAACGCGTTGAACAGCTCGGGCACGGAGCCGCGCGGGAACTCCACGTCGACCACCGGGCCGGTGATGCGGACGACGCGACCCACCACATCGTTCTTCGTTTCTGCGGTAGCAGTCATTTCCTCTTCGCTTCCTCGGGCTACTGGTTCGTTTTCGGCTGGCGCCTAGGCGTCGGCGAGCGCGTTGGCGCCGCCGACGATCTCGCTGATTTCCTGGGTGATCTGCGCCTGGCGCTCGCGGTTGGCGGCCAGCGTCAGCGCCTTGATCAGATCGTCGGCGTTGTCCGTCGCCGACTTCATCGCACGACGACGCGATGCCGACTCCGACGCCGCGGCTTCGAGCAGCGCGGCATAGACCCGCGTGGCGACGTAGCGCGGCAGCAGCGCGTCGAACAGGGTCTCGGGATCCGGCTCGAAGGAGAACAGCGTCTGCGGTCCGTCGTCGCTCGGCTCCTCCTCGACGTACTCCACGACCATCGGTGCGATCCGTCGCGCCACCGCGCTCTGCGAGAGCATCGACCTGAACTCGGTGAAGACGATGTGCAGCTCGTCGACGCCAAGGATGCCGTCGTCGCCTGGGTTGTCGCCCTCGTCGTCCGCACCCGACATGAACGCCCTCACCAGGGTTTCGGCGATATCACGCGCCTGCTCGTAGGTGGGACGCTCCGAGAAGCCGGTCCACGAGTCGATCACCTCGCGCTGACGGAAACTAAAGTACCCCAACGCTTTCCGGCCAACGGTGTACACCACGGGTTCCTTGCCCTCTTCGCGTAGCAGCGCGAAGAGCTCCTCGGATTGCCGAAGCACGTTGGCGTTGTAGGCGCCACAGAGCCCACGGTCCGACGAAACGACCAATACGCCTGCGCGCTTGGGCTTTTCCCGCTGCACCAGCAGCGGGTGGTCCAGCGCACTGGCACTCGCGAGATCGGTAAGCATGCTGGTGATCTCGGTCGAGTAAGGCCGAGCCGCCTGGACTCGGGCCTGCGCCTTGGCGATCCGCGACGTGGCGATCAGTTCCTGGGCCTTGGTGATCTTCTTGATCGACCCGGCGGAACGGATGCGCCCACGTAGCTCGCGCAGTGTTGCAGCCATCTAGCTCTCCCAGACCTTTCCGGAGAAGATCACGTCGGTTCTTACTTCTTCCCTGAAGGCTTGCGGACCTTGACGGTTTCCTTCTCCACGTCCTCTTCGTCCATGGGCTCCGCGTCGTCGTCATCGACGACGACCGAGCTGCCATCGCTGGCGGAGAAGCCCTTCTTGAAGTCGTTGATGACCTTCGTCAACTCCTCTTCGGCCTCTTCCGGCAGCTTCTTGCTCTCCCGGATGTTCGTCAGGATGTCTTCGTGTGAACCCTTGACGTGCTCCAGCAGCTCGGACTCGAAGCGGGCGACATCTTCGACCGGCACGGAATCGAGGTGGCCCTTGGTGCCGAGGAAGATGGCGACCACCTGGTCCTCGACCGGATACGGCGTGTACTGCGGCTGCTTGAGCAGCTCCACCAGGCGCGCACCGCGCTCCAGCTGGGCCTTGGAGGAAGCATCCAGATCCGACGCAAATGCGGCAAACGCTTCCAGTTCGCGGTACTGCGACAGCTCCAAGCGGAGTGAGCCCGCGACCTCTTTCATGGCCTTGATCTGCGCGGCGCCACCGACGCGGGACACCGACACACCGACGTTGATGGCCGGTCGCACACCCTGGTTGAACAGGTCGGACTCCAGGAAGCACTGGCCGTCGGTGATCGAGATGACGTTGGTGGGGATGAAGGCCGAGATGTCGTTGGCCGTGGTCTCGATGATCGGCAAGCCGGTCATCGATCCGCCGCCGAGTTCGTCCGAGAGCTTCGCGCAGCGCTCCAGCAGACGGGAGTGCAGGTAGAACACGTCGCCGGGGAAGGCTTCGCGACCCGGCGGGCGGCGCAGCAGCAGCGAGATAGCGCGGTAGGCGTCGGCCTGCTTGGACAGGTCGTCGAACACGATCAGAACGTGCTTGCCGTCGTACATCCACTGCTGGCCGATGGCCGAACCCGTGTACGGCGCAAGCCATTTGAAGCCTGCGGCGTCGGACGCCGGCGCGGCAACGATGGTGGTGTACTCCATCGCGCCACCCTCTTCGAGGGCGCGCTTGACGCTGGCGATCGTGGTGCCCTTCTGGCCGATCGCCACGTACACGCAGCGGACCTGCTGCTTGGGGTCGCCGGTCTCCCACGCCTCACGCTGGTTGAGGATGGTGTCGACGCAGACCGCGGTCTTGCCGGTCTTGCGGTCACCGATGATCAGCTGACGCTGGCCACGGCCGATGGGGGTCTGGCTGTCGATCGCCTTGATGCCGGTCTGCAGTGGCTCGCTGACGCCTTGGCGCTGAACCACCGACGGCGCCTGGAGTTCCAGCACGCGGCGGGTGTCCGATTCGATATCGCCCTGGGCGTCGATCGGCTGACCAAGCGGGTTGATGACACGACCGAGGAACGCATCGCCCACCGGCACCGACAGCACTTCGCCGGTGCGCTTGACCTGTTGGCCCTCTTCGATCTTTTCGAAGTCACCGAGGATCACGACACCGACGCTGTGCTCGTCGAGGTTCAGGGCGACACCGAGGACACCACCGGGGAACTCGAGCAGTTCCTGGGTCATGACCGAGGGCAGGCCCTCGACGTGGGCGATACCGTCACCGGCGTCGATCACGGTGCCGATCTCTTCGCGCTCGGTGTCGGCGGAAAACGACGACACGTAATCCTCGACGGCGCTTTCGATGTCAGAAGCGGAGATTGTCAACTCTGCCATGGTTCTTCGTCTTCCTACCTTGCCTTGAACGGGTGGTCTGCGGTGTTCATCAGTGCTGTCGTTTCCTCGCGCGAGCGCTCGTCCTAATCTTCGTTTCCTCGCGCGAGCGCTCGTCAGTCCGGCAGCTGAGTTTGTGCTGCGGTCAGGCGCGATGAGATGGAGCCGTCGATCACCTCGTCGCCGACGGCGATCGAGAGGCCGCCGAGGAGCTCGGGGTCGACGTGCAACTGAACGGCCACCGGGTGCCCGTAGATTCTGGTCAGCACTTCGGTGAGACGCGCGCGCTGCGCATCCGACAGGTCGGCCGCCGCGGTGACGTGGGCGACGACCTCGCCGCGACGCGCGACGGCCAGCTCGGCCAGATCGATGACCGCGTCCTCAGCACGCTCGCCACGCAGCAGTCCAACCGTCTGCCGGAGGAGTTCCGTCGCGGTGTCGTTGGCACCTTCGATGACCTTGTCCAGCAAGGCGATTCGGCCGTCGGCAGGCGCCGTGTGGTCGGCAAGCAACGCGGCCAGTTTCGGTTCGGCGTCGAGGACACGGCCGAATCTGAAGAGCTGATCTTCGGTTTCGTCGACCTCGTCCGCGATCTCGGCCCGCTTGAGCAACGCCAGGCGGGCGATGTGCTCGACGGCGTCGACGAGGTTGGACTCCTGCGACCACCGCTGGGACGCTGCAGTGCGCAGGAGCTCCAGGGTGTGCTCGTCGACCTTATTGCTGAACAGGCGGTCGACCAGCGTGACCTTGCCCGCCGTGTTGTCGCTGGGCTCGGCAAGGTGCTTGTTGAGCGCCGGCTGTGCGACCAGCAGAGCGGCCACAGCCGCCAGTTCGTCGGCCAGCGTGGTGAGCCCGGGTTCCCGAAGGCGCCCGGCAACGCTGTCGAACTCCTCGTTCAGTGCTGCGAGAGCCAGGCGACTGGCAGCACGGAGACGCGCGGTGGCACCCGTATCGATCGTCCTGACCGACGGTGCCATCTGATCGAGTTCGTCGAGGAAGCGGTCGACTGTCGCCGACTGAGCCCCGGCGTCGGCGACGTGGGCGCGGACCAGTTCTTCGGCCTTCTGGACGGCTTCCTCGCCGAGTCCGCTGCGCAGCTGTCGGATCAGCTGCTGGCGCATGAGCTGAACCTGTTGCGCACCTTGCGATTTGATACGCTCTGCCTCGACGCCGGCCTGCTCTTGGAGCTGGGCGGCGATGCGCTCGGAGTCATGGCGCGCTTCGTCGGTGACCTTCTCCGATTCAGCTTCGCCTTTCTGCAACGCCTTGGCATGCATCGCGTCGGCGTCGGCCAGCTTCTTGCTGGCCTCCGCACTCTCGGCAAGCGCGGTGCGAACCGCTTCCTGCTGCTTCTGCATCAAGTTCTTCACCGGTGGCACAACCCACTTCACGATGATGAACACGATGACGGCGAAGCCGATCAGGTTCCCGATGAAGATGTCCATCTAGTCAGTTCCGTCCCGAGTTCACGTCGGTGCCGAGGATGCGGCTGGCCAAGGTCGCCGACAGTCCGTCGACCGAAGACTGCAATTCCGTCTGAGTGGCTGCGCGCTGTTCCGACAGTTGTTGGTCGGCGTCACGCACGATCTCGGCGACTTCGGAACCCGCCTCGGAGCGCTTCTCGTCGATGACCTGTCTGCCCGAATTCCTGGCCTCGTCGCGGATAGACGAGGCCTCCGAGCGCGCACCTGCCATCGCCTTCTCGTAGTCAGCCTGGGCCGCCGCGACCTGCTCGGCCGACTTGCGGTTGTCCGCAGCGGTTTTGGCGAGCATTGCCTCGCGCTCGGCGAGCACCTTGCTGACCGGGGGCACGACCCACTTCGCGATCACGCCAAGCACGATCAGGAAGATGAGCAACACCGCGAAGAAGGTGCCGTTGGGGAGCAGGAAGTTCTGGGTCCCTCCGCCCTCATCTTCGGCGGCGAGGATCGTTGCGGTCAGTTCACCCATGTCGCTGGATTAGCCGACCGGGGTGGCGAAGACGAACAGCGCCATGAAGGCCAGGTTGATGAAGTAGGCGGCTTCGACCAAACCGACGGTGATGAAGAACGGCGTGAACAGCCGTCCCTGCGCCTCCGGCTGACGGGCGATGCCAGCGATCAGGGCGTTACCGGCGATACCGTCACCGATACCAGCGCCGATTGCGCCGCCCGCCATGATCAAACCACCGCCGATGAGTGCGCCGGCAGCGATAGTGGGATCCATTTCCTATCCTCCTTGGTATCTGGTGGCGGCGCCACCAGGTCTCTGGGTCGTACAGGTCTGTGGTGAACATTCAGTGTTCGTCGTGGTCCAGTTCCATCGACTGGCTGAAGTAGAGGATGGTCAGCAGCGAGAAGATGAACGCTTGGATCAGGCCGACGAAGAGGTCGAAGGTCTTCCAGATGGCGTTGGGTGCCCACTGGACCCACCAGGGGAACATCGCGATCAGCGCGACCAGGATGCCACCGGCGAAGATATTGCCGAAAAGTCGCAGTGCCAACGAGATTGGCTTTGCGAGCTCCTCGACGATGTTGATCGGCGCGAGGACAGCGACGTGTCCCTTGACCACCTTGATGGGGTGGCCCAGCAGACCGCGCCGCCAGAAGCCCGCTGCGTGGTAGCAGATGAACACGAACAGTGCGAGCGCCAGCACGTAGTTGATATCGGCCGCCGGGGGCTTGAGTACCTCGCTGGCCGCACCGTCGTGGCCGCCGTACTGCCACGGGAACACCGAGAGCCAGTTGGAGACCAAGATGAAGACGAAGATGGCGACCGACAGCGGCAGCACGAACGGGGCGATGCGCATCCCGATGGCACCTTCGATCTGCTGACGCATCTGGATGGTGATGGCCTCGAAGAACAACTGCACCCCGCCCGGCACGCCGGTGGACGTCACCTTCGACCGCAGGAAGAAAGCTAGCGCGATGACGATGACGCCTGCGATTGACGTCGAGATGATGGTGTCACCGTTGAAGGTCATACCGAGGAAGTGCCACAGGGGTTCATGCACCCCGACGTGGATGGGAGCTCCGCCCTCTTCAGCGGCGAGCACAGTCTGTGTCCCTACCAACGGCTCGTTCATGATGGTCAGCTCAGCCCTTCGATTCCGTGTCGACCACGTTGAGTCCTTCGCTGCGGATCTTCCTGAGCACCGGCAGAGAGGTGCTCATGACGAGCAGCGCCTGAAAGATTGCCAGCCCGAACAGGACGGCCAGTCCGTCGGGTCGGAACAAGAATGCGATCGTCAGACCGACCGCTGTGATGGCCAGGAGGCGCGTGGCCGAATTGACCGCCATCTTCTTCTTGAGTGGATGGTCCTCCGCCGTGATGGCCTCCACGGCGCGGCGCACCAGCAACGCGTTGAGCAAACCCAACCCGAGCCCTACGCCGAAGAAAGCTCCGAACTTCCAATGTCCTGTGAATGCTGCCGCCCCGGTCGCGAGCGCAGCCAGCACGAGGCAGACTACGAGCAGCCGAATAGGACGGAAAGCAACGGACGGAAACACCAACGGCGCGTCGTGCGCTGGCGTCGTCACTGCTTCACCTCAATCCCGGGTCATCGGCAGCTGGTCGTGTGATCTGCGCCTCGCCCGTTGAGCGTATCGAAGGGCGTTGGGCGCACTGAAATCACCCACGAAGTAGCTCCCTATGTCGGTCGTTTATCAGCTCCGATCGGACGTCTTCCGATGGGCCGGGGGCCGGCAACCCGCGAAGTTCCTTCGGGTTCTGAGTGCACCGTACCACATGGTCGGAGGCAGAAAAGGGCCCCCTACTACTAATCGTCGTACACCTCGTCGCGGCCCCGGAGCAGGGGTATCAGCGTAACGATCACAGCCACCAGAATCGCCGCCAACATGACCAGCCCGGTGTAGCGCGGGTCGACGAACATCGTGCTTGCCGCACCGAAGGCGACAATGCCGACCCACAGGTAAATGAGCAGCACCACGCGTCGGTGCGAGTGCCCGATCTGGAGCAGTCGGTGGTGCAGGTGCATCTTGTCCGGGCTAAACGGACTGCGTCCCGCACGGGTGCGGCGCACGATCGCCAGGAGCATGTCGAGAGCCGGTACGAACATCACTGCGACGACCAACAGGAACGGCGACAGCAACGCGAATACGTCGCGCGCGCCGTAGGCCGTCTGCGAGATGGGACCCGCGGCGGTGGTCGACGCCGCACCCAGCATCAGGCCGATGAGCATCGACCCGGAGTCGCCCATGAAGATCTTCGCGCGGTGGAAATTGTGCGGCAGGAAACCGAGGCACGCGCCGGCCAGCACCACCGAGATCACCGCGGGCGGATAGAACAGCACATCGCCGCCATGGTCGCGGAGCAGCCCGACCGAGAACACACAGATGGCCAGCGCGGTGATCAGTCCGAGCCCGGCCGCCAGCCCGTCTAGACCGTCCACGAAGTTCATCGCGTTGACGATGGACACCGTCAGCGCGAGGGTGAGCAGAATCGACGAGACCTGGTCCAAGACGATGGTGCCGACTCCCCCGATCGGGATGTACAGCACGCTCCACGCCACACCCATCGTCACCAGCACGCTGGCGGCAGTGATCTGCCCCGCGAACTTGGTGAGGGCGTCCAGACCCCACCGATCGTCGATCAGCCCGACCACCATGATCAGACCGCCTGCCACCACGACCGCGGGCATGCCGGACGAATAGATGAAACCGCGGGTGAGCGCGGGCAGCTGTGATGCCAGCAGCACGGCGCCGACGATCCCGGCGTACATCGCCAAGCCGCCCATCCGCGGCGTGGGTTGCACGTGGACGTCGCGCTCACGGGGATAGGCCACGGCGCCGACGCGGATGGCGAACACCCGCACCCAACCGGTGGCGAAATACGTGATGATCGCTGCGGTCAGGCCGACGAGTGCCAGTTCCCGCAGGGGGACGCCTGCCCCTTGGTCGGACAGGGCGAGCAGGATGCCGGTACTCCAACCGTCCACGTCGCTCGCCACCCGAAAAACCGTACTGCACACACCTGAGACGCTCAGGTGAGCGCGGCGGCGTCGGTTCCGAGCACTGCTGCGATGTCGTCAGCGGGCACCGGACCGGCCCGCAGAATCCGCGGATGAGCGCCGGTGAGGTCGACGATCGTGGACGCCGCCTGCCGGGCCGCCGGTCCCGCCTCCAGATACACGTCGACCAGGTCTCCGAGCTGTTCGCAGGCGTCTTCGGCCGTGACGGCGGCGGGGCGGCCGGAGATGTTGGCGCTCGACACCGCCATCGGCCCGATCTCGCGCAACAGCTCGATGGCGATGGGGTGCAACGGCATCCGCACCATCACCGTGCCGTTGGCGTCACCGAGATCCCAGTGCAGCGACGGCGCCTGCCGCACCACAAGGCTCAGCGCGCCGGGCCAGAAGGCATGGATCAGTTCGCGGGCCGACGCGGGCACGCTGTACACCAGACCCTCGATGGTCTGCCACGAGCCGACCAGCACCGGCACCGGCATATCGCGCCCGCGTCCCTTTGCAGAGAGCAGCGCGGCCACCGCGGCGTTGTCGAAGGCGTCGGCCCCGATGCCGTAGACGGTGTCGGTGGGCAACACCACCAGCCCGCTGTCGCGCACGGTGCTGGCAGCGGCGGCCAACCCCTGTCGGCGCTGGTCGGGGTCGGCGCAGTCGAAGACCTGGGTCATGTGCGGACCTCTCGTCTGGCGGTCACGAAACGGGGCCGCCCGGTCAAGTCGTAGCGTGCCGCCACGTCGGTGAACGCACCGGTGGAGGTGACGGTTGCCGTGGTGCAATCGGATGTGGTGTCGTCGTGTTCGACGGCGAAAAGTCCGTCGGGACGCAGCATTATGGCCGCGTGTGCGGTGACGGCCGTGACGACGACCATGCCGTCCGGGCCGCCGAACAGTGCTCGGTGCGGATCATGTTCGGCCACTTCAGGTTCCAGGTCCGCACCATCGGGAATGTAGGGAGGATTGGCGACGACGAGGTCGACGCCGCTGGTGAGCTCAGGCAACAACACGGTTGCGGTGACGTCGGATTCGACCAGTTCGACCGCGGTACCCACGGCGTTGCGTCGCGCGTAGTCCAGCGCGATTGGTGAGTCCTCGACGGCGATCACCCGCGCAGACGGAAAGTGGTACGCCAGAGCCAACGCGAGCGCTCCGCAGCCGGTGCACAGGTCGACGATGACCGGGTTGGCTGGAAGTGGTTGCGCCATAGCCCATTCCAGTATCGACTCGGTCTCCGGCCGCGGGATGAACACTCCAGGGCCGACGGCCAGCAGCAGTGGACCGAACGCCGCGACACCGGTGAGGTGTTGCAGCGGAATGCGTGCAGCGCGTGCGGCCACGAGCTCGCGGTAGGCGGCGATGATCGATTCGTCGGGGTGGCAGAACCTCAGCCGACCCCGGTCGGTCCCCGCGGCGTGAGCGGCGAGTTCCTCGGCATCGAAGCGCGCCGAGTCGATGCCCGCGGCGGCGAGCTCAGCGCTGGCCGCGTCGATAGCGTCGCTCAGCCGCGAAGCCTGCCTGCTCATGCCTGCTGCAGCCGCGCTTGTCGGTCGGCGACAGCCAGGGCGTTGAATAGGTCATCGAGGTCGCCGTCCAGTACCTGGTCGAGGTTGTGGGCTTTGAAGTTGATCCGGTGGTCGGCGATGCGGTTCTCGGGAAAGTTGTATGTCCGGATGCGTTCGCTGCGGTCGACGGTGCGGATCTGGCTCGCGCGGTCTGCGGACGCGTCAGCCGAGGCCTGCTCCTCGGCGAGCGCCTGCAGCCGTGCGGCCAGCACCACCATGGCGCGGGCCTTGTTCTGCAGCTGCGAACGCTCGTTCTGACAGGTGACGACGATGCCGGTGGGCAGATGCGTGATGCGCACCGCAGAGTCGGTGGTGTTGACGCCCTGGCCGCCCTTGCCGGACGACCGGTAGACGTCGATACGCAGGTCGGACTCGTCGATCTGGATTGCCTCGACGTCCTCGGGTTCGGGATAGACAAGGATGCCCGCGGCCGAGGTGTGCACGCGACCCTGCGATTCGGTGACGGGCACGCGTTGTACGCGGTGCACACCGCCCTCGAACTTCAGTCGCGACCAGACACCGTCGGCGGAGTCGCCCTTGCTGGCGATGGTCAGCGTGGCGTCCTTGTAGCCGCCGAGATCGGACCACGTCTCGTCGAGCACCGTCACAGTCCAGCCGTGCCGTTCGGCGTACCGGATGTACATGCGCGCGAGGTCGGCGGCAAACAGCGCCGACTCTTCGCCTCCCTCACCGGATTTCACCTCGAGCACGACGTCGTCGGCGTCATGCGGATCACGAGGGGCGAGCAGGTCGGTGAGCTGGGTGTCCAATTCCTCGACCCGTGCCGCGAGTTCGGTGGCCTCCTCCGCGAATGACGGGTCGTCGGCGGCGAGCTCCCTGGCGGCCCCGAGGTCGCCTCTGGCGGCGTCCAGCTTGCGGTATGTCGCGACGACCGGCGCCACCTGAGCGAATCGTCGGCCCACCCGCCGGGCGTTGGCCGCGTCGGCGTGCAGAGCGGGATCCGACAGCTGGCGCTCCAGATCAGCGTGTTCTTCGAGGAGCGCCTCGATCTTGGGCGCGGTCTGCTGTGTCACCGCTGACTCCTTTCCGCCGTACCGCCAAGCCTTCTGCCCCCCAAACGCAAACCGACGCCCGGCCTGCGCGCATGCGCGACAGATCGGGCGTCGGTGGGGCAGCTACTTGTCGGCCGCCTTGTCGGCCGTCTTGCGCTTGCCGTAGCGCTGCTCGAAGCGGGCCACGCGGCCGCCGCTGTCGAGGATCTTCTGCTTGCCAGTGTAGAAGGGATGGCACTGGGAGCAGACCTCGACCACGATGTGGCCGCTCTCCTTGGTGCTGCGAGTTTGGAAGGTGTTGCCGCAACCGCAGACCACGGTGGTCTCGTGGTAAGCGGGGTGAATACCCGATTTCATGGTGTCCTCTTCATTCGTTGGCCGCCGGGTCGCCCGCACGTGACCTGTGCGTATCAGGCGTGAACCGGAACCGAGGGTGGTCGACGGTCGATTATGCCAGGTCAGCCGTCCTGCCCCAAAACGCCGCTCGCCATCAGTACATTCCCGCGACTCCCGACGGTCGATGTCTACCCGTTCCCGGGCCCATGTGAAAGGTGACCACCTCGGTTCGCACGGCCTCATCGACACGGTGTGCCGCCAGATCCATCGCTACGTGATGCCCGGCCTACGCGCCGCCCCGCCCTGCGCCGAAACTCACGAACGGGCGGGAAAGTGCGAGAAGAACGCCCCAAATCGTTGATCTCGATCATCCGGCGCGCGCAGCGGCAATCTCAGCCGCCAACGGGGCGCTCCGCCCGGTGAGCACCATCAGGATGTCGCGGACGAGTGCGCTGACCTCGGCACCCTCCCCCACTTGCAGCGATGCGTCACTGGCCACCAGTTTGATGCCGCGCAACTTGCGTTTGGCGTTGTGCGGAAATCCCATCTGCCAGAGGCGTTGCACCCCAACGACTGCCGCGTCGGTGGGCATCACCCGTTCGATTCCGTCCGAGCGGTACGGCGATGTCTTGTCCGTGCACCAGCACGTCGACCAGCGGATCAAGCTCCGTCGTTCCGGGCGGATGCCTGCGCGAGCCACGCATCGCCCGCATTCCGCTGGCGATCTCCTGCGGGGATCTGACGTCCTCGACCGCCATCCGGTGCATCATCGCGTTGACCGGAAGCCCGATCGCAATCGCGGACGGTCCATCCGTCACAGAGCGACGGGGTCGACCAACGCGTTTCGTCGATATCGTCGACCAGATCCGCGAGATCCTCACGTTGGTCATCGATGTACCGCCAGATGTGGTCGGATTTTACGCCGCCGCGTCTCAGATCTAGTCAGCAATGCGGTAGCCGCGCACGTCGTCGACCACGACGAGGCAGCCACCGGACAGCTCGTCACCGGGATTCACAGTCGGCGCAGCGCCCTTGAAGTGCACCTGGACGTCGTCCCGCGAGAACGCCGTGAGAGATACGGCCTCTGAGTGGTACGGCCTCTGTTGGACATCCGAGGTGTCGAACCCGAGCTCGGTAAAGAATTCCAGCGTCGCTTCGGTCGCTGCGCAGGGCAGCAGCGGGATCCTCAGCACAGCTATGGACCCCCTACTAATCAACTTTGACTAGAGTGCGGATGGGCGCACCGCAAAAGGCCCCCGGAACCGGGGTTTCGCCATGGCCTTCCTCGCGTCTGCTCGCGCAGTTAGTCGTTGTCCATGTTGCCTGGCGTCGTCTTAGAGACCTGCATCAAGAACTCGTAGTTGGTCTTGGTCTTGCGCAGCTGGCTCATCAACAGGTCGATCGCCTGATGCGAATCGAGGCCGGAAAGCACCCGGCGCAGCTTGTGTACGATCCCGAACTCGTCCGGCGAGAGCAGCAACTCGTCCTTGCGGGTGCCCGACGGGTTGACGTCTACAGCCGGGAAGACGCGACGCTCGGAGATCTTGCGGTCGAGCTTGAGCTCTGCGTTGCCGGTGCCCTTGAACTCTTCGAAGATGACTGTGTCGCCGGTCGATCCGGTCTCGACCATCGCTGTGGCGATGATGGTCAGCGACCCACCGAACTCGATGTTGCGGGCCGCGCCGAGGAACCTCTTGGGCGGGTACAGCGCGGTGGAGTCGACACCACCGGACAGGATGCGTCCCGAGGCAGGCGACGCGTTATTGTAGGCGCGGCCAAGGCGGGTAATGGAGTCGAGAAGCACCACGACGTCCTTGCCCTGCTCGACCAGGCGCTTGGCCCGCTCGATGGCGAGCTCGGCCGCCTGGGTGTGGTCTGACGGCGGCCGGTCGAAGGTCGAGGCGATGACCTCGCCCTTCACCGAACGCTGCATGTCGGTGACCTCCTCGGGGCGCTCGTCGACGAGTACGACCATCAGGTGGCACTCCGGGTTGTTGACGGTGATCGCGTTGGCGATGTCCTGCAGGATCGTGGTCTTACCGGCCTTAGGCGGCGACACGATCAGCGCGCGCTGCCCCTTTCCGATGGGCATGATCAGGTCGATGATGCGGGTGGTCAGCCGGTCTGGCGTGGTCTCCAGCCGCAGTCGCTGGTTCGGATAGAGCGGGGTGAGCTTGGTGAAGTCGGGGCGCTTCTTGGCGTCGTCGACCGGGCCACCGTTGACGGTGTCGAGCCGGACCAGCGGGTTGAACTTCTGGCGGGCGTTCTGCCCGCTGTCGCCGCTAGGGGTCTCTTTCGCCACCCGCACGGCACCGGTCACGGCGTCGCCGCGGCGCAGGCCGTTCTTGCGCACCATGTTCATCGACACGTAGACGTCGTTGGGTCCGGCGAGGTAGCCCGACGTGCGGACGAATGCGTAATTGTCCAGGACGTCGAGGATTCCCGCTACGGGCTGGACGACGTCGTCTTCGCGCAACTCGGATTCGGTGTTGTTGGCACCGCTGCCGCCGGGGCTGCCGTCGCGCTCGCGCCTGCGGCGGTCGCGGAATCGGCGACCGCGCCGTCCTTGGCGGCCGTCGCCGTCGTCGTCGTCGTCGTTGCGGTTGCTGTCGTTGCGGTTGTTGTTGTCGCCACGATTGTTGCTGTTCTCACCGCGGTTGTCGTTGCGGTTGTTGTTCTCGGCGCGGTTGCTATTGCGGTTGTTGTTGCGGTTCTGCTGACCGCCCTGGTGGTTATTGCCCTGACCACCGTCCTGCTGGTCGGCAGTCCTGCCGTCCCACTGGTCAGCGCGCTTGGCGCCCTGCTGGTCGGGTTCAGTGACGGTGCTGGCCGCAGCAGACTCGTTGCCCGGCTGCTCGGGCGCCAGCTCGGCGGTGTCCTGACGCTGCTCAGCGTCCCCCTGCAGGGGCGTACCGGTGTCGCGCGACGCGCCGCGACGCTCACGTCGCCGCGGTGGTGCCTCAGCGGCCTCGGGTGCGGCATCAGCCACTGGAGGGTCGGCGGAGGTGTTCTCAGCTCTGCCCGCGCCGTTGCTCTTGGTGGCCAGCGCGGTGTTGTCCTGGCGGTCGCGAATGGCGGCGATCAGATCGCTCTTGCGCATTCCCGAGGTGCCTTTGACCCCGACACTGACGGCGAGTGCGCGCAACTCAGGCAGCACCATCGCCGACAACGAGGTGCCGCCGGCGCTCGCCTTCGCCGCACGCGGAGCGGACGGATCCGCCTCGGTGGGCGCAGGCACAGAAGTTTCAGTTGCCACGGCGTCGGGCAGCGAGGCGCTGCTGTCCACCGTGGCGAGGTCCGTATCAGTCACGGATTTCCTTTCTTCCCTCGCTATTTCGTTTATGCGAGGGGTCCGTTGCATTTAGCCTCAGGCCAAATGCGGCGATCTCCCCGTCGACTCCGCGACGGTGATCACCGGATTCGCACGTATATGGCGAACCGTCATCCACGAGAAGAATTGGTGGTCGTCCTGGTGTCGGCGCAGGTAACGACGCTGCGATGGCTGGACAGCAGCGAGAATAACCCGCATTACCGCTGGAAGCAAGGTACGCCGCGCCAATGTGTCATCGTCACCTTCGGACAGCCACGCCCGATGTCCACCGAACACCGTCGCCGACGGTGGCCTCCCGCACCGCAAAACCGTTGGCGGCGCCGTACTCCAGCACGTGATCAGGCAAGTCTGGGCCGTTATGCAGCGCGAGGACCGCGGGACCGGCGCCCGAGAGCACCGCTGCAATTCCAGAACGCCGCAGGACCTCCAGATATTCCGACGACGCAGGCATCACCGCAGCCCGCTGCGGCTGGTGCAGCAGATCCTCGGTCGCGTCCAGCAGTAGGTCCGGCCGTTCGGTCAAGGCGACCACGAGCAATGCGGCGCGGCTGAGATTGAAACGCGCCGTGTGATGGCTGACCGTGTCGGGGAGCAGCACGCGGGTCTCGGCCGTGGACGACCGGAGCTCGGGAATCGCGGGGAAGAGGTGGATGGCGGGATGCAGGCGCAGCGGTGCGGCGCAGTAGCGCGCAGGAGAAGTATCGGCGGCGGTCCACGACACGGTGGCGCCACCCATCACCGCCGCGGACGCGTTGTCGGGATGGCCCTCGAACTCGGAGCTGACCTGCACCAACTCGGCCTCGGTAAGCGGCGCCGAACCCGATTGTGCGACGAGGCCGTTGGCAGCTGCCAGACCGCCGACCACGGCGGCGGCCGACGACCCCAGCCCACGTGAGTGCGGAATGGTGTTGCGGCACCGCACGATCAGGCCGGGGGCCTGCACGCCCACTTCGGCAAGACCTCGCGCGATGGCCTGCACCACCAGGTGATCGCCCGTCAACGGCACTTGGCCCGCGCCTTCGCCGTAGACTTCGATATGCAGGCCGGAATCCGCTGTCTCCACGTCGATTTCGTCGTAGATGCTCAACGCCAGTCCGAGGCTGTCGAAGCCGGGGCCCAGATTGGCACTGGACGCAGCGACTACCGCGGTGGCCGACAACCCGACCGGAAGAGTCTGCAGCACGCAGCTACCCCAGACCGAGTTGCGCGACCACGGCTGCGGGATCCACCGGCACCGCCGTCACCTCGGGCATGCCGCTGAGTGCGGTGTCAGGATCTTTGAGACCGTTGCCGGTGACGGTGCACACCACCGTGGAACCCTTGGCCACCCAGCCGTCCTCGACCGACTTCAGCAGCCCGGCAACGCTGGCGGCCGATGCCGGCTCGACGAACACGCCTTCGGACTCCGCGATCAGGTGATAGGCGGCCAGAATCTCGCCATCGGTGGCGGCAAGGAACCGGCCGTTGGACTGCTGCTGGGCTTCCACGGCAGACGCCCACGAGGCAGGAGCGCCGATCCGGATCGCCGTAGCGATGGTCTCGGGATTCTTGACCGGTTCCCCCAGCACCAGCGGAGCGGCTCCGGCGGCCTGCGTCCCGAGCATGCGCGGCAGCGACTCGATCAGGGCGTCGCGGTGGTACTCGGTGTAGCCCTTCCAGTAGGCAGTGATGTTGCCTGCGTTGCCTACCGGCAGCGCATGGATGTCGGGCGCGTATCCGAGCGCGTCGACGATCTCGAACGCGGCGGTCTTCTGACCTTCGATGCGGACCGGATTGACCGAGTTCACCAGCGCGATCGTCGGATAGTCCGCGGTCATCTTGCGCGCCAACTCGAGGCAGTCGTCGAAGTTGCCGTCGATCTGGATGATCTTGGCGCCGTGCATGACGGCCTGCGCCAGCTTCCCCATCGCGATCTTGCCCTGGGGGATCAACACTGCACAGGTGATGCCCGCCCTGGCCGCGTAGGCAGCTGCTGAGGCCGAGGTGTTGCCGGTGGATGCGCACAGCACCGCCCGCTGACCGCGGGCCAGCGCGTCGGTGACCGCCATCGTCATGCCCCGGTCCTTGAACGAACCGGTGGGATTGAGCCCCTCGACCTTCAGATGCACTGTGCAGCCGGTGGTTTCAGATATCCGCTTCGCTGCGATCAGCGGAGTGCCGCCCTCGAGTAAGGTGATCGGGGTCCAGTCGTCGCCCACCGGCAGCCGGTCGCGGTAGGCGGCGATCAGACCTGGCCACGGTCGGTGGACAGCGGTCCTGGGGGCACTCACTCGGCGGTTCCTTCCAGACGCAGGACGCTGGTGACACTCTGCACCACGTCGAGATCGTCGAGGGCGGCGACGGTGTCCGACAGAGCAGCGTCGGTCGCCTGATGGGTGACGACGACGATGCGGGCACCCACCCGCTGTCCGCCTTCGTCGACGACGCCCTCCTGTCGCACTTCGGCGATGCTGACTTCTCTCTTGCCGAATTCCGCTGCCACCGAGGCGAGTACGCCGGGGCGGTCGGCGACATGCATGCTGAGGTAGTAGCGGGTGGGGATGAACCCGATGGGCGCGATGGGTAGCTGCGCGTACTTGGATTCGCGCGGGCCACGTCCGCCCTGGACGCGGTTTCGGGCCGCCATCACCACGTCTCCCATAACCGCCGATGCCGTCGGCGCCCCTCCGGCACCCTGACCGTAGAACATCAGCCGGCCCGCGGCTTCAGCCTCCACCACGACGGCGTTGAACGCCCCGCTGACCGACGCCAACGGATGTGACAGCGGCACCAGTGCCGGGTAGACGCGTGCCGAAACCCGTTCCTGGCCTTCGTCGGTGACGAGCCGCTCGCAGATCGAGAGCAGCTTGATGGTGCAGCCGAGCGCCTTGGCGGTGTCGAAGTCGTCCGCCGTGACCTTGGTGATGCCCTCGCGGTAGACGTCGTCGGCGGTGATCCGGGTGTGGAACGCGATCGACGCGAGGATCGCCGCCTTGGCCGCGGCGTCGTATCCCTCGACGTCCGCGGTGGGGTCGGCTTCGGCGTAGCCGAGCGCGCTGGCGTCAGCCAATGCGCTGTCGTAGCTCGCGCCGGTGGAATCCATCGCCGACAGGATGTAGTTGGTCGTGCCGTTCACGATGCCCGCCACCCGCAGCACGGTGTCGCCGGCCAGCGACTGCGTCAGCGGTCGAATGACCGGAATCGCGCCTGCCACAGCCGCTTCGAAGTAGAGGTCGACACGCGCCCGCTCGGCGGCCTGTGCCAACTCGCCGGTAGACTGCGCCATCAGCGCCTTGTTGGCGGTCACCACCGACTTGCCAGCCTCCAAGGCCGCCAGGATGGCCTTGCGGGCCGGTTCGACCGGGCCCATCAACTCGACGACGATGTCGACGTCGTCGCGGGAGACGAGGGACTCGATATCGTCGGTCAGCAGTTCGACGGGCACACCGCGGTCGTCGGTGACGCGGCGCACGCCGATGCCGCGCAGCTGCAACGGCGCTCCGATGCGGGCGGCGAGGTCGGTGGCGCTGCGCTCGATCATTCGGACGACTTCACCGCCAACGTTGCCGAGGCCAAGTACAGCTATGCCGATCGGCTTTTCGGGATCTGTCATGGTGATCGCACCTCCAGGCTCAACAGGTCGTCGACCGTCTCTCGGCGCAGGACCAGGCGGGCTTGGCCGTCGCGCACAGCAACCACCGCGGGCCGGCCCAGCATGTTGTAACGGCTCGACATGGAATAGCAGTACGCACCGGTGGCGGCGACGCCGACCAGGTCACCGGGCGTGATGTCTTCGGAGACCCAGGCGTCTCGTACGACAATATCGCCGCTCTCACAGTGCTTTCCGACAACGCGCGCCAGTGTGGGTGGCGCGTCGCTGACGCGTGAGAGCAGCCGTACGTCGTATTCGGCACCGTAGAGCGACGTCCGGATGTTGTCGCTCATTCCCCCGTCGACGCTGACGTAGCGGCGGTGCGCGGTGGGGCTGACGGCCACGTCTTTGACGGTGCCGACCTCGTACAGCGTGATGGTGCCGGGTCCTGCGATGGCGCGGCCCGGCTCGACGACGAGCCGCGGCGCCGGCAGCCCCACCGCAGCGCTCTCGTTGATCACGATCGCACCCAGCTTAGCCGCGAGATCCTCGACCGGAGGCGGATCATCGTGCGGCAGATAGGAGATGCCAAGGCCACCACCGAGATCGACGGTGGAGATCTGGGCGGTCTTGTCGACGCCGAATTCGGAGACCACGTCCCGCAGCAGGCCGATCACCCGGTGCGCGGCGATCTCGAAGCCTGCGACGTCGAAGATCTGGGATCCGATGTGGCTGTGCAGACCGACCAGACGCAGGTTGTCGGTCTCGAACACCTGACGTACGGCGGCCATTGCCGCTCCGCTGGCAAGTGAGAGCCCGAACTTCTGGTCCTCGTGGGCGGTCGAGATGAACTCGTGGGTATGCGCCTCCACGCCGACGGTGACGCGCACCAGGACGTCCTGCACGACGTCGGCTTCTTTGGCGATGGTGTCCAGGCGTTCGATCTCGAGCATCGAGTCCAGCACGATATGCCCGACACCGGTCTTGACGGCCGTGGTGAGCTCAGCGATCGATTTGTTGTTGCCGTGCAAGGCGATCCGCTCAGGCGGGAAGCCGGCGTGCAGCGCTACGGCGAGCTCGCCGCCGCTGCAGACATCCAGCGACAAACCTTCCTCATCGATCCAACGCGCGACTTCGCTGCACAGGAACGCCTTTGCGGCATAGCGTACGAACTCGCCGCCGCCGAAGGCTGCGGCGATCGTGCGGCACCGCGACCGGAAGTCGTCCTCGTCGATGATGAACAGGGGTGTCCCGAACCGTTGCGCCAATTCGCTGACGCGCACTCCGGCGAAGCTCACTGCGCCGTCGTCGCCACGAATAGTGTTCAGCGGCCACACGTTCGGGGCCAGATGAAGTACGTCGGCAGCGGTGATCGGCTTCTCCGGCCGCGCGAGCAGCTGGCCTGCGTCAGCGTGCCGAGGACCGGCGGGATGCGCGTTCACATGCGCTCCGGTGCGGTGACGCCGAGGATGCCGAGACCGTTGGCGATCACCTGCCGCGTCGCCTGGCATAGCGCGAGCCGGGCGATGTGCAGATCGGCGGGTTCCTCGTCGCCCTGCGGCAGCACGCGGCAGGAGTCGTAGAACCGGTGGTAGTCGCCCGCGAGATCTTCGAGGTAGCGGCACACGCGGTGCGGTTCCCGCAGCGACGCAGCGGTTTTGAGCACGCGAGGGAACTCGCCGAGGTTGCGGATCAGCGCGCCCTCTTTGTCGTGCGTCAGCAGCTCGAGGTGGCCTGTGTAAGGGATCAACCCGAGTTCGGTGGCGCTGCGCGCGAGCGCCGAGAGCCGTGCGTGCGCGTATTGCACGTAGTAGACCGGGTTTTCGCTGGACGCCGACGACCACAATGCCAGGTCGATGTCAATCGGGCTGTCGACGCTCGAGCGGATCAGTGCGTAGCGCGCGGCGTCGACCCCGATGGCGTCGACGAGATCGTCGAGCGTGATGACGGTGCCCGCACGCTTGCTCATCCGCAGCGGTTGACCGTCACGTACCAGGTTGACCATCTGACCGATCAGCACCTCGACCGTCGCGGGATCATCCCCGAGCGCTGCCGCCGCGGCTTTGAGCCGTGCGATGTACCCGTGGTGATCGGCACCGAGCATGTAGATGCAGAGGTCGAAACCGCGCTGCCGCTTATCCAGGTAGTAGGCGAGATCGCCTGCGATGTAAGCGGGTTGGCCGTCGCTCTTGATCACGACGCGATCTTTGTCGTCGCCGAATTCGGTGGTGCGCAGCCAGCTGGCGCCGTCCTTCTCGTAAATGCTGCCGGTCTGGCGCAACTTGGCGATCGCCTGCTCGACGCGCCCGCTGGTGTGCATCGAGTCTTCGTGCGTGAAAACGTCGAAGTCGGTGCCGAACTCGTGCAACGACTCCTTGATGTGGGCGAACATCAGGTCCACTCCGATCGCGCGAAACTGCTCCTGCTGTTCGGCGGCGGGCAACGCGAGGGCATCGGGAGCCTGCTGGAGTACACGGGCGGCGATGTCGGCGATGTAGCTGCCCGCATAGCCGTCCTCGGGTGCGGGCCGCCCGTGGGCGGCGGCGACCAGCGACCGGGCGAACCGGTCGATCTGCGCCCCGTGGTCGTTGAAGTAGTACTCCCTGACCACCTCGGCGCTCTGCGTCGTCAGCAACCGGCCCAACGCGTCACCGACGGCTGCCCACCGCGTGCCGCCGATATGGATCGGGCCGGTGGGGTTGGCCGAGACGAACTCCAGGTTGATCCGCTGGCTGTCCAGCACGTCGTTGTTGCCGTAGGTCGCGCCCGCGCCGATGACGTTGTTAATGATGACGCCCTGGGCAGACGCCTCGATGCGCAGGTTGACGAAGCCAGGCCCGGCCACCTCGGCTGAGGCGATGCCGGACGCCTGCGTCAGCGCCTCGGCCAGCCAGCCCCCCAGCTCACGCGGGTTCGCGCCGGCCTTCTTGCTTAGCTGCAATGCCACGTTGGTGGCGTAATCGCCGTGTTCGGGATTGCGAGGACGCTCGACGGTCACGGTGTCGGGCACGACGGCGGGATCCAGGTCATGCGCCGCGAGCACCGCAGCAGCGGTGGTCCTGAGCAGCTCAGCCAGATCGGCGGGGGTCACGGGGGTCCATCCTATGGTCTGGGATGGTCTGACCCCGAATCCGTATCGGGCCACGCGTCAGCCCCGGATCTACGCTCCCTTGTCGAAACGCATTGGGGAACCACCGCGCGAATGCGTTAGTCTGTCCTGGCCCAACGGCGCAATGCTCTGCATGCGCCCCCGTAGCTCAGGGGATAGAGCGTCTGCCTCCGGAGCAGAAGGCCGCAGGTTCGAATCCTGCCGGGGGCACTCAGTTTCCCAGGCGAAACGACAGACCGTATTCTTCCCCAGTGACCGACGCGGTGGGCTTGCAGACCAGGCCCACCCGAAGCCTCCCAGGCGGCGTGATCGCGGTGGTGTGCGCGCTGGCCGTCGGTGCCATCGCCTGGCATCTGTTGGTCATGCCAATAGGGGGCGGCGCTTACGGCCTGTTCGGAAACGGCATCGACGCCCGTGTCTACCGCGGCGGCGCGGAGGCGGTCTGGCTGGACCGGCCCCTCTACGGCGAACCGGTCTACAAGATCTGGCTGTTCACCTACCCCCCGTTCGCGGCGCTGACCCTGCTGCCGATGGCGTGGATCAGCGAGGACCTGGCCCAGCTCAGCATGAACGTCGTCAACGTCGTCTGCCTGGTGCTGGTGGTGTTCCTGAGCCTGCGATCCCTGAACTTCCGACGCGACTGGCGCTTCTGGCTGGCGGTTGTGGCCTTCAGCATCGCCGTCAGCGTCCTGGAACCAGCGCACAAGACCATCTGGCATGGCCAGATCAACCTGGTGCTCGCTGTCCTCGTGCTCGGCTGCCTCACCCTGCCGCTGGGGCGGTGGCGGGGAATCGGCGTCGGTCTGGCCGCCGGGATCAAGCTGACGCCGATGTTCTTCATCTTCTATCTGGCGCTGATCCGGAACTGGCGCGCCGTGGCGACGGTCGTCGTCACCTTCACCGCGACGGTTGCCCTCGGCCTGGCGGTGCTGGGTGGTCAGGCCTGGAACTTCTGGACGGCGACCATGCAGGACACCTCGCGCATCGGACCCAAGGACTGGCCGCCCAATCAGTCGATCAACGGCGTCTTGGTGCGGCTGGGCACCCTAGGCGTATGGGACGCGCCCGATTGGCTGTGGCTGCCGGTTAGCCTCGTCGTCGGCGCCGGCTGTCTGTGGGCGGCTCTGCGCGCCTATCGCTGCGGCGCG
This sequence comes from Mycobacterium sp., assembly GCA_051306175.1. GTDB lineage: Bacteria > Actinomycetota > Actinomycetes > Mycobacteriales > Mycobacteriaceae > Mycobacterium. The sequence goes on from JBPPMS010000155.1 coordinate 26,237, forward strand.
GTGCTGCTGGCCGTCACCATCACGGGCCTCACCTCGTGCGCCGTCTCGCCGTTCTCCTGGGGACACCACTGGGTGTGGGTGGTGCCGCTGCTATTGATCCTGATCGTGCAGGCTGTCGACGCCAGCACCCGCAGGCCCCGCTCCGGTTGGGCATGGTGGCTGGCCGTGTCCGCAACCGTGCTACTGACCTTTTCCTGGTACCGCTCGATTTATGTCGACGGCCAGCACCGCTACGTCTTCGGCTCGTTTCAGCTGTTCTGGAAGATCGACGCGACAGGTTGGCCGCTGGCAGGCGCGCTGATCGGCTCGGCCGCCTATCCCATCGTGTTGCTGAGCACGATCGGGATCACGCTGTGGTGGACCCGTGGTCGTGTTCCGCAACGGGTGGCCGGTCAGAGTTTGCCCGCGATGAAACCGGCGGCCTGATCCACGAGTCCGGAGCCGAGGTACGAAGGCTGCAGATGCGAATCCCAGTTCACGCCCCTCCCGCAGATGGGGTCGCCGTCTGCGCATTGGTCGATCGTCCTGTCCGCGAAGGCGGGGGCCGGCCCGAGACGGTAGGCGGCGTTGCCGAACAACGCAACCGCTACGACGTTCTGAGCCGACCGCGACGACAACCTCGTCCTGGCCGCGAGATCAGCGGCGGTGGCACCAAGGGAATAGCCGCCGAACACCAGGCGGGTGTTCGGGCAGTCGGTGGCCATGGATTGAACGTGGGCGTTGATATCGGCGGCACCGCTGGCGGCGTCCAAGTCGGCGGGATAGTTGACTCCATACGCCCCGACCGACATCGAGGTTTGGGAGCTCAGCGAGCCGACGAGTGCATTGCCGATTTCGCCGAGGCCGGGTGGTTCCTGGCGGCCGCGGGCAAAGATCACTTCGACATCGGGGCATGCCGCCCACGCGGTCGGGATCAGCGGCACTGTCGACGAGGGCGCGACGGCCGGGGCGATCACCGCCGCGGCTGCGAAGGCACCGGCAGCCGCCAGACCGAGGGCGCGGTGCGCGCCCGCTCTTATCGGGATAGACGCCATACCACGGTATTCGGATTACCGGTGGCGTACGTTACGGCGCTTCGCGGGCACGGCGCATGCCCGGTCCGTGCGTGGGCACATGGCCTGCTGACCTGGTCCTGACGCAGCTCGTGTCGGTCGATCGACCGACAGCCAAAAGGCTTCCCGGCAGCGCGTTGTGTGGGATTATTGGGCGCCTACACACGCACCGCAGGGGGAATTGCTCGCAATGTCTACAGCGCTCGACACAATGCTGTCGTTGAACGGCATGTTCACGGACCAGGGTTTCCCTGCGTCCGTCGAGATCCTCGCCCGCCGCAAAGGCGGCTTCAGTAGCAAGACAGTGGTGGTCTTTCTACCCCTCGCGATCATCGTGTCGATCGTCAGCTATCTGATGCGCAATCCCGCGAAGGCCCGAATGTGGGCGGATCGCTTGCGTGGCGCGTTCGGATCGGCACCCAATCCCAATAACCCCAACAACTTTCACCCTCACAATCCCCATCAGGGCAACGTCCATTCGAATTACCCCTACGCCAACAACCAACCTCCGGGACCCGGCTACAACGCCGCTCCGTCTCCCGCCGTCCCGTCTTGGAACATTCCGCCCATCGCGAGTTCTCCCAGCGCACCGACCATGTTCGGACCCGCACCTGTGTTGCAGCACCACAACCAGCACGCGGGCGGCCCGGTTGCGCCGGCCCCCGTGGCGGGCGTCCAGCCCGGGATGCGATTCAACGCCCCTGCAGGCTGGCCCGTCCCGGGCGTCGGCTGGACCCCGACCGCCGACTGGCGGCCCGACCCGTCGTGGCCACCGGCGCCCGCGGGATGGCAGTTCTGGGTTCCGTTGCCGCAGGTGAATGTTCACAAGCCCGTTCAGCGGTTCGCGGCAGGTACCACCTACACCTAGGACCCTGCCCAGGGAGACCGCAATTACACCACGCCCCGAGCGTGATTGTGATCACATTTTTTGTGAACCTGCAGAGCGCCGGGTCGTCGCCTAATTCACGCGGCGCAGTGCATCAGGCGTCAGGTCCGCCAGCGTGGCATATCCGTCCACCGCCATGATGAGGTCGGTTTCGGCGAGGATGGACCGCAGGACGTGCACCACACCGTCGACCCCGCCCAGGGCGAGACCGTACGCGTAGGGGCGTCCGATCCCCACCGCCGACGCACCTAATGCCAAGGCCTTGACGACGTCGGCGCCCGACCGGACACCGGAATCGAACAGCACCGGAATGTCTCCTGCCGCCTCGACCACCCCCGGCAGGCAGTCGATTGCGGGCAACCCACCATTGGCCTGCCGTCCCCCGTGGTTCGAGCAGTACAGCCCGTCGACACCGTAATCGATTGCACGCCTGGCATCTTCGGGGTGACAGATGCCCTTGAGGATCAACGGCAGCGACGTGACCGAACGCAGCCAAGTCAGGTCATCCCACGTCAGCGACTTGCCGAAGATGCTTGCCCACTGCACCACCACCGAGCGCGGATCGGCATCTGCCTCGACGTTGAACATGGCCCGAAAGCGCGGGTCGCTCAGGTAATTGGACAAGCAGTGTCCGCGCAGCTGCGGGAAGTTCGACGTTGAGAGATCCCTTGGGCGCCAACCCGTCACCCACGTGTCGAGGGTGACGACGATGCCGCTGTAGCCCGCCGCCTCGGCGCGGTGCACCAGACTCTCCGCCAACTCGCGCTCGGTCGGCGTGTACAGCTGGAAGAAGCCGGGCGTATCGCCGAACTCGGCGGCCACGTCTTCCATCGGATCGACGGTCAGCGTCGACACACACATCGGCACCCCGGTGCGCGCCGCCGCCGCGGCCGACGCGAGGTCGCCGTGGCCATCGGGCGAGCACAGCCCGATGACACCGATCGGCGCCATGAACAACGGTGTGGTCCAACGTTTTCCCCATAACTCGACCGTCAGATCGCGCTCGCTTGCGCCCACCAGCATCCGCGGCATCAGGCCCCACCCGGAAAAGGCTGCGACATTGGCGCGCTGCGTGTTCTCATCACCGGCGCCGCCAGCGACATACGACCACACCGACGGCGACAAAACCTGCGCGGCACGCCTTTCCAGTTCGCCGAACACCATGGGCAGGGCCGGGACCACGCCGGTGAGCCCCTGGAAGTAGATCTCGTTCTGATAGCTGCCGAACGACTGGGTCATGGCCACATCTCTATGCGTAGTTCTGGACCGCGTCGGCCACCCGGCGCAGTTGATCGATATCCGAACTGGCGGGAATCCGGTTCATCTGCCGACGCAGGTGCCGGGTGCATCTGCAGCCGGGCCGGCTCAACGTCGCCCAAGGCGAACCAGAAGGACGGCGCCAGATGGGGCAACGTCACCTTATCCGGGTTGTCGAACGCGATCCGCTGGCCCCAGCACAGTGACGAGAAGGGTCCGCCGTCGATCGCCCGAGCCCAGGCTTTCAGCGTCGCCGCATCCAGGTTCGGCTCCATGACCGGCATCGTCATCCCAATGCGCACGAACGCGATTCTGGCACGTGACCCCCTGGCACCATGGCGGGTATGCCGATTGCCGCGTCATCTATCTCCCATGTCCGTCTGACCGTCACCGATATCGCCCGCTCGCGCAGCTTCTACGACAGGGTGTTCGGCTGGCCCGTCGCATTCGAAGTACCCGACGGCGCCGACGAGGAGACGAAGGCCCAGCTGGGCTTCCTCTACGGAGGCGTCATCTACCGCGTCGGCGACGGCCTGATCGGATTGCGCCCCGTGGCCGACGACGCGTTTCACGAGGACCGCGTCGGCCTGGACCACTTGGCGTTCAACGTAGCCAGCAAGGCCGAGATCGATTCCGCTGCCGCGTATCTGGACGATCTCGGAGTCTCCTGCGGCCCCGTCAAGGACATCGGGCTGATGTACATCCTCGAGTTCCGCGACCCGGACAACATCGCACTGGAACTGTGCGCTCCGAAGTAGCGTGAGGCGCCTCAGCGGGCGAGGCCGACGACCTTGAGCAGTTCAGGCCTGCGCAGCGCCAGGCCGATCCACATCAGCACGCCGAGGTACACGGCGAACAACGTGGTGTCCAGCAGCGGTGCCTCGACGCGCAGGTGCGCGGTGACGGCGCCGCCCAGGTAGGCCGTCAGACCCACAGCGCCGAGCACGATGCCCATGATCAGTGCCTGGTCGACGGGGAAGCCCAGCGCAGCCATCCCTTCCCGTACCGGTGCGGGATTGGCGAACTTGCCGACCGCGTCGAAGGTCAGGAATGCGCCGATGAGCACGCTGATCGCGAGACCGGCGATGCGGGCGGCCTTGCGTCGTCCCAACGGCATCTCGGTGGATATGGCTGCAGCAGTTGTCTTCATGGGACGGCTCCTTCGAGGTGGTTGTGCTGGGTAAACAGACAGACCAGGCTGAGCGCGATAACTCATCGCGGGGGTTATCCCCCGGAAAGTTGTTGGGCAATCGCCGTACCGGACAGTCGCGCATGTCCATAGGTTGAGTCTATGGTCGCAGTCTCCCCACACTCGCCGGCGGTGACCGTCGACGACGTCGTCACCCGCTCCCGACGCCTGCGCATCGGCGTGGTTCCCACGGCGTCGATGATCGTCGGCGCCGCAATCGCAACAGTGTGGTTCTGGATTCCGCTGGCACTGGTTGTCGTCGGTATCTCCTCGATCCCCTCGGTGATCGGATTCGCTTTGGCTGCTGTGGTTTTCATCTACCTGATGCGCGGAGTTGAATGGCTGGAGCGAGTCCGCAGCGAGGCGGTCTTCGGTCTCGGCATCGCAGTGCCCGCCCGTCGGCTGTCCCACTACGCCGGTTTCCATCGCTGGGCGCACCAGCTGTGGCTGGACATCGGCAGCGCCCGGTTCTGGAAGGGCTGCGCGCATCACTACGTGCGGATGATCTACGACGTCCTCTCTGTCGCAGTCGCTTTCGCGTTGATAGTGTTCGCGTTCCTGTCGCCGGCCGCCGCCATCGCGGTATCCGGGAGCGACAGCGATGCGGGCCTGAACTATCTGTCGCCGCCGCTGGCGTGGACCTTGAGCATCATCGCGATCGCTGCCGCAGGGGCCATCCTCGTCTTCGCACCCGCACTGGACGCCGTCATCGACCGGTGGCTACTCACGCCGTCGCCGACCGCCGCCCTCAAGCGTCAGGTGCACGTCATGAGCGATGCCAGAGCGGGCGCGGTCTCGTCGGCCCAGGCTGAGCGGCACCGCATCGAACGTGACCTGCATGACAGCGTCCAGCCGCGACTGGTGTCCCTCGCCATGACGATCGGGCTGGCACAGACGAAACTGGACACCGATCCGCCCGCCGCCAAGACGCTGATCGCCGAGGCACACGACGACGCCAAGAGCGCGTTGGTGGAGCTGCGCAACGTGGTGCGCGGGATCGCTCCCACCATCCTGGCCGACCGCGGCCTGGATGCCGCGCTGTCCTCGGTGGTGCAACGCGCCTCGGTACCGGCGACGCTCGACGTGTTCCTGCCGCGCCGCCTACCCGACGAGGTCGAGTCCGTGGCGTACTTCGTGGTGGCTGAGTCGGTGACCAATATCGCCAAGCACGCCCAGGCCAGTCAGGCGGTCGTCACAGTCCGGCTCGACGAAGACGCCGACACCGTGGGTGTCTCGGTGTTCGACGATGGTCGCGGCGGCGCCCAGATTACCGACGGCGACGATGCGACGGGTCTGCGCGGGCTGGCTGATCGGGTGCGCGCCGCTCGCGGCACCTTCACCGTGTCGAGTCCCGCGACGGGACCGACGATCGTCTCGGCGGTGCTGCCATGCGGATCGTGATCGCCGAGGATTCCGCGCTGCTTCGGGCAGGCATCGAGCGGATACTCACCGACGCAGGCCATGACGTCGTCGCAGGCGTGGCGGACGCGACGAATCTGCTGCGCCTCGTCGCTGAACTAGGCCCGGACCTGGCCATCCTGGATGTCCGCATGCCGCCCACGTTCACCGACGAAGGCATCCGAGCAGCCGCGCTGTTGCGTAGCCAGAACCCGGAATCGCCGGTGCTGGTGCTCTCCCATTACGTCGAGGAGCGCTACGCGGCTGAGCTGATCGCCTCGGACACGAGGGGATTCGGATACCTACTCAAGGACCGCGTTGCCGACGTGCCCGCCTTCCTCGACGCCGTCGATGTGGTCGGTGGCGGCGGCACGGTGCTCGATCCCGAGGTGGTGTCCCAGATCCTGGTGCGCGCCCATCGGCGCAGCGCCCTCGACCAGCTGACGCCCAGGGAGCGGGACGTTCTGCAGCTCATGGCCGAAGGCAAGACGAATTCAGCGATCGCGTCCACGTTGCACGTCTCCACCGGTTCGGCGGAGAAACACATCGCCTCGATCTTCACCAAGTTGGGGTTGACGCCCGACGACACCGAAAACCGTCGTGTGCTGGCGGTACTGCGCTACCTCGAGCCCTGACCGGAGGGGAAAATGACGATTGTCGAAACACCGCCCGCGGTACCATCCACCGCACCACCTCCGTTGGGGCCAGGCGGCGGCCGCACCACCATCCGGGTTCTGCTCCTGGTGGCTGCGGCGCTGCTGGCCGTCGCCAGCGTCGGGATCCTGACCGCCGCGGCCATCGGCCTCGGAAACACCCGCGTGGTCACCGATTCGCAGGCGCTACCCGCCACGATGCGCAACCTCATCATCGACACCGGACGAGTGCCGGTCGGGGTGCGCATCACATCCGACGAGGATGCCTCGCAGCCGCGGGTGGATGTGCGGTTCGTCGGCACCGACACGGCGGGCGAGCACACGTTGGCCGTCACGACAGAAGGCAGCGACACGCGCATCGCGCTCCTCGGCGCCGAGCCGGATGATTTCGGGTGGAGCCGCGCAGGCGCGATCACACTCGTGCTGCCTCCTGAGCTGGCTCGTCGTCTCAGTGTCACCACGACGCAGCAGTTCGGCGTGTTGATGGCGGACGCCGACCTCGACAGGCTCGTGGCCCACACCGCCAACGGTGCGATCGTCCTGCGTGGCGCCGCGCGCAGCATCGAGGTCGAGACGCAGCACGGATCCATCTACTCGCGGGACGCCATCGACGTCCGGGAGTCGTTCTTCGCGACCACCGTCGACGGCGGCATCTCCGTTGATTTCGCCCAAGGCGTTCCCGAGACCGTCGAAGCGAGCACCGGAACCGGTGATATCGAAATCGGCCTGCCCATGCCGGGTCCCTACCGCGTCACGGTGCAGTCCGGCTTTCGTTCTGGCTCGGAGATTAGCGTCGACCAGACCAACGACCCGGCATCTGCCGTCGCGACCATTACCGCCGAGTCGACACGAGGTTCGGTGACTGTGAGCTACGAAGACGACCGGTGACCTGCGAGCTGTTCCGCGCATCACACTGTGGGGCAGTCGGCGGGGCATCCCATCCGAGATCCACGCAACGGGAGGTACGGGACCAGTGGCTCAAGGCGAAACTTTGGTAGAAATCTCCGAGGAAGCCATAGAATCGGTCAAGATGGCGCACGCCCCGGCGAGATCAACCACAACGACGGCGGCCGCGGGTCTATCGATCATCCCGCTGGCCGCTACCTCGAAATCTCACCCGGTCATACGGTTCCGGTGCTTAACGCTGTCAGCCGGCGGGGCGGTGCCCGCGCTGCGTCTCCTGCTCGCGGTACAGATCAGCAAGACCCGAGACATGTCCAGGGAGTGCCCCGGCGGCCACGTCGGCGATCGTCGCCTGCTCCAGCACCGAGCGCATGCTGGCGCGCAGCGCACGCCAGACGTCCGTCAGTGCCGCGGTGGGACCGGAGTAGGGCAGGTCGCCCAAACCCATGTCGCGAACACTGGCCAGCGGGCCGTCGATGCAGCGCAGCACGTCGGCGATGCTGATCTCGGCAGCAGGCCTGCCCAGCTGATACCCGCCGTCACGGCCGCGGTGGCTGCGCACCAGCCGGTCGTTGCGCAACGCGGACAGGATGTCGACCAGAAACTGCGGCGGAATGCCCTGGGCCTGGGCCAGATCGTCGGTCTTGACCAGCACACCCGCATCGACCGTGGCCAATTCGACCATCGCGCGCACGGCGTACTCCGCCTTGGCCGACATTCGCATCATGGCAATTCTGCCAGCTGCGTTCGGGTGGACAGGACCGCGGCGGCGCTGGGGTAAGTCATCAGCCGGGAATCGCCACCGCGTCCGCTCCCGGCAACGCCCGCGTCGCGGTTGCGGCCGCGAGCACCGTCGGCGCGTAGCCCAGGTTGAACGCTCCACGCGCGGTCGAGTTCACGGCACATGTGCGTCATGAAGCCGACCTTAGTGGTCTCGCCCGGAAGTTCGTCGGGGGTCAGGCTGCGCATGGCTGAGCGGTGTCGTGGGGCTGCTCGGGTTTGTAGGCGTCGAGCCTGGTGAGGAGGTCGTCGAGGTCGGTGGTGGTGAATTTCCACTTGAACGGGCGGGCAGTCTGGTTGTAGCGGGTCGCGAAGGCGGACAGGCGTTCGACCACGAGGTTGAGGTCGGTGAAGTCGTTAGGCGAGAGCACCTTTCGCTGGATGATGGAGAAGTAGATCTCGACCTGGTTCAACCACGACGCGTGTACCGGGGTGTGCACCATGATCGCGTTGGAGTATTGCGCGGCGAGCCGTTCGATCGCTGCCTGGCCGCGGTGGGAGGAGCCGTTGTCCACGATCCAGAACACGCGCTCGGCCGAGGCATAGGGTTCCTGGCTCATCACCTGGGTGACCAGCCGTTCGAACGCCTCGATGCCGGTGGTGTCCTCGCAGCGGCCGAACACCCGTCCGCGGCCCACGTCGTAGGCGGCGAGGTAGGCGATCGCGCCGCGACGCGCGTAGGTGTGGTTGACCCGCAGCTGGCGGGACTTGCCCGCCGGAAGGGTGGGGTGGCAGCGGCAGCGGGCCTGGATGGAGGTCTTCTCGTCGGCGGAGATCACATAATCGTTGTCGCCCAACGGTTTGCCGTCCCATTTGCGGTCGTAGAGGTCGAGCACGCGGTGGGCTTTGGCGGCGAAGTCGGGGTCGGTGATGAAGATCCACGACTGGTACTGCCAGGGTTTGAGCGCGTCCTCGGACAGCCATCGGCGCACCGTCGACGGCGAGATCGACCCGCAGACACCGCTCGCGATCGCGTGGCGGGCCAGCTCCGGGCACGACCACCGCGCCAACGGCAGCCCGGCATCGTCGGGTGGCGTGCAGGCCAACGCCTTGACCCGGGCGACCTGCACCGGGGTGAACGTGGCGCGGCGACCGGATCGTTTCGCATCGCCCAGCGACGCCACCCCCGGCACGACGCACCAGCGGTGTCGCCACTTGCGCACGGTGTCCTCGCAGATGCCCAGCGACCGCGCAATCGCGGCGTTCGATTCCCCGACCGAGGCCGCGAGCACGATCTCGGCCCGGGTCACCAGGCGTTGCTCGGTGCGTCCGGCACGGACCAATCGTTTCAGTTCGCGGCGTTGTGACCCGGTCAAGGTGATCCGGTCGGCGCTGGTAGTCGACATGTGTGCACTCCGAGGCGTGAGTCCCAATGATCACTTCAGCCTCATCTATCACGCACGTGTGGTTGCGAACGACACGCCGGTACGGCACGATCGACGACCATGGCCGCACCCCCCGCATCGACGAAAACGTCCCTCCAACAACGGCTGTCGGCCCGCGCCCGGGAACGATGGCCGCAACTGGCCGGTCTGGACGTGCGCTTCCGCGGCGCGTTCGCCTACGTCAGCGCCGACATGCCCGACGGCGACACCATCCCGCTGATGCGGCTGCGCTACGGCGGATCCGCGACCCGCTGGGGCTTCGCGATCCACCTCGCCAGCAAGGATGCCTACGAAGACTCGGTGCTGCCCACCGGCGACCTGGCCGGCTCACCCGAAGACGCCCTCGACACCGCCTGCGGCCTCCACCTCGGCGACCCGACCGCCTGGATCTGACCCCCGACGAACTTCCGGGCGAGACCACTAAG
>JBPPMS010000156.1:0-2574 GCA_051306175.1 Mycobacterium sp.
CATGACTCCACCATCCCACACCGCCGCATAGCTGTAAAGCTGTAAAGCTGTAAAGCGGCATCGCCGATTTACTGATGAGCCGCCACTCTTACACCGCGGTGAGCGTGGGGTCAGAGGCGCAACACGACAGTCGGCCGATGGGAACGCCGCGAAACGTTACTTTGCATTCGTTAAATGAATGAAGGTGCAATCCATGGAGGTAAATCGGACGCCAACAGAACCTGCTCGTCGTGGCAGCCCGGCCGGGAACAGACGAACCCGCAGGTCAGGCCGAAAAGCACTTCGCCACGAGTATTCATCCAGTGATGACCTCGATAGAAAATCGTGCCGATAAGCCACATTATGTCAAGTAGCAAGTTGGTTATTCGCGCGGCATGCGAGTAACACCGATGTCCGATCTCGATATGCATGGCGGATTTCGCAAATATCTGGCGGTCTTCGGCGTGTCACCATTTTCTCAATAAACTTGGCGATTCCGAGAGCGACGTCGTTGCCATCGAGGCCCAGCCGTTGGCTCTGCTGTGGCCAGGCATTCTCGTCATCTCCTGCGCTGCGCGCCGTTCAAGGTGCGTCGGTCTGACGTGTTGCCAACAGCGGTGCCATCGCTTCGATGAGCGGTTGGGCGTAATTGCTGTCGTCGTTCGGGTCGGCCGCAGCTTCGAACTCGGCGATTTCGATGCCGACCACCGGGTTGTGGCTGAGTCGCTGCGAAACGGCGACCAGGTCTTCGAGGGTGAGTCCGTTGGGCACTTGATAGTCGGTGGGCACTATGCCGGGCTGGAGAACATCACAGTCGAAGTGGAAGTAGACGGGCCGGTCGCCGACGTGCTCGTCGAGCGCGGCGTGAAGCGAAGGGCCGGCGGCGAGCTTGATTGTTCCCGCATCCACGAGGGCTTGTTCCGGTGGGTCGAAGTCTCGCGTCCCGCCTAGAACAATGCGGTTCGGGTGAAGTCCGGCGCCGAGTCCGCTGTCCCACCAACCGGCGGCCGCGCTGAGGACGAGACCACCGAGGTATCCAGTGGTGGTGTTGTCGGGGGTGTTCAGGTCGGCGTGTGCGTCGAACCATACGACCAAAGCGTCAGGGTGGTGCTGTGCAACCGTGGGCAGCGTTGCCAACGAAGCCGCGCATCGCGATAGCGCCGCAATCGGAGTCTCTTCGCGTTCGAAAATTCCGTTGTACGCACGCTGTAGTTCGCGCAATCCGGGCAGGGCGGCTGGAAGCGCTGTTCGCCAGGTTTCGGATGCAGCATGCCGAGGGACTCCGACGACCGTGGGCTTTAAGCCTGTCACATTGCTCAGTTCGAGACCCATAATTACAGCGCCCTGCATGCCTCGGTCGTTATGATCGCCAGTGGGGCCTTCGAACACGATGAGGCTGGTTTGTTGACCACGGTGTGCCACGCCTAAATCTATCTCGGGTCTGACGCAGATCCGAGCCAAGTAGTTCGGTGAAAACGGAACCGTCGAGAAACACCGGTGTTACCGAGCTAGCAAACGAAAGCCCTCGGAAGTTATTTCCTTGTTGTGGCGGTCCAATCACGGCGTGCAGCGAATCATTGACTCCAACTCCCGATTGTCGACGCCGACGAGTTCAAGGAATACGGCGGGATCGAATATGGCGGGGTACCGGTCGAGTACACCGTAATGCACTGCTTACCAATTGTTTTCGTCGTCCCATTGTGGTGATGATGGCGCCGCAGCGCTCATAGATCGAGGACGACACGCAGGGCCGCATCAACGCGACTCAGTTCGTCGAAACTTGGGGACCCGACGCTCTTGCCGAGCCGGCCCGGTCGACCGCTGCGGTCTGCTCAGCAAGCACTCGAGTCTTTAGGCCGCCGACCTCGGGTCGGAAGCTGGCAGCACGAGCCGACGTGGATGTCGGCGCAACCAGCCAGGTCGACAGCGGCAGCTGATCTGACTGGACGACTACGACGTATCGGGAACCGGACTGCTCGTGACCGCGACTCCCCCTCGCGGCATGCAACCGAAAGACCTCACGACGCACGCCTGCCATTTTCGGTCGTCAATGGCAGGAGAACTCTGAGACCAGATCCGATGCGCCCACTCCGACGTGACTGCCAGGTTGCGAGTGACGATCTGTGTCGGTCGAAGTCCTAACTCTAGTAGGCGGTGCGGATCGTCAAGGTCGCAAATGCGAAGATCGTCGGGCAGTTCGTACACCCCGAGCGCCTTCCGTGCACCGGGTACTGCCGGAAAATCGAACATCGAGTCGATCCAGCGCGACAGGTTGCCGAAGGCTTCACCGCACGCGGCTTCGGATTGGCGGGCCACGTACCAGACGTAGTAGTCGGGGTGATCAGCCCGGCCACCGCGCTGCGGGCGGTGTTCATATAGCGGATGTCCTGGCTCGCCGAGTGGAGCCGTTTCCAGGTAGGGAAAGACGCGGTATAGCAGCACTCACGCCGCCCCGCCCCACATCTCCGCGTCGAGCGTTTGAAGAACCCGAGCGGCTCCTTCGGTCACTAGAACATCAAGAGGTCGGGCTCCCCCGAGGAAGGCGTTAGCGCTTTCCATCCAGATACGCGCCGAGTCGCCACCCCATACCAAGCG
>JBPPMS010000157.1:0-2662 GCA_051306175.1 Mycobacterium sp.
GGGACAGAGGCACTGGGCGACGTTAACAATATGGCACATGGTGCTGAAGTGACCGTTGGGGATCGACGTCAGTTCGAGGCCGCACCGTGACACATGCTCAAGTTCGGCCGCACGAACGTAAGCCTGACCGGCGGCCGAAACTCTGCAGGTAGGTCTTCCGGCCCGGCTCACCGTCACGTCGGTGCGCGCGAAGATGAAAACCGTTGCGGCAGTGCGGTGTTGAGGATATCGAGACCCAGGTTCACGGCCTGCCGTGGGCGGGTGTGCTGGACATCGTCGAGCTCGGTGGTGTCGGCGGCCGTGTAGCTCACTGCTCGTCCCGTTCTATCCAGGCCGGGTAGGGAAGGGACGGATCTCATCGGGCGCTGCTGCGATTCCCGCCCGAAAGCTCAAGGCAGGCGACGGTGTTCGTCTCGCGGATGATCCGAGTGGTCAATTGGGGGACCGATCACTGCGTATGGTCCCCACGGCGACTTGCTCCAGTCGCTGCGTCCAAGTGCTGCGACAGCGCGAGACTACCGTGGTTCAGAACGGTTCAGAAGGGAGGCATTTCCGACAGGGGGATAGTGGGTGTTTCCGCGATGACGACTTCGGCGGTCAGCAACATCGTCACAACCGAGACAGCGTTTAACAGCGCTAGTCGGGTTACCTTGACCGGATCCATGATTCCGGCGGCTATCATGTCGCCGTACTCGCCAGTTGCGGCATTCAAACCGTGCCCGATAGCCATGTGGCGGACTTTCTCCACCACGACGCTGCCGTCCAACCCAGCGTTCGTGGCGATCTGCTTTAGCGGTGCTTCAAGAGCTGCGCGTAACACGTCGGCGCCGATGGCTTCGTCGCCTGCGAGATCGAGCCCGTCGAAAGCGCTTACGGATGCCTGCAATAACGCAACACCGCCGCCAGCAACAATTCCCTCTTCCGCCGCCGAGCGCGCATTGCGAACCGCATCTTCAATCCGGTGTTTGCGCTCTTTGAGTTCGATGTCGGTGGCTGCGCCGATCTTGATCACCGCTACCCCACCGCAGAGCGTCGTCAGACGCTCCCTGAGTTTATCTGTGTCGTAATCCGATGTGGAGTGCGCGATCTCGACCTCGATGTCTCGGACTCGCGCGGCCACCGCGCTGGACTCGCCCGCTCCGCCGATGATCGAGGTTTCGTGTTTGTTGATGACCACTTTGCGCGCGCTTCCCAGCAGATCAAGGCCAGCGGTCTCAAGGGTCGCACCGATAGCTTCGGAGATGACTTGGCCACCGGTCACAATGGCGATATCGCGCAGCATCGCGTCACGTCGGTCGCCAAATCCGGGCGACTTCACCGCGGCCGAGGTGAAGGTGCGGCGGACGTTGTTGACGACCAGGGTCGCCAGAGCATCGCCGGTGACATCCTCCGCAACGATGACCAGTGCACGACCGAGTTCCATCACCTTCTCGACAATGGGGACCAGTTGGCCCACCGCGCTGATGGCTGATGGGACCAGCAGGATGTATGGGTTGTGGATAACAGCCTCGAGCCGTTCGTTATCGGTAACGAAGTAGGGGCTGAGGTAGCCGCGATCAAATCGCAAACCCTCTTCGAACTCGAGGGTGAGCCCGAACGCGTCTGATGCCTCGGTAGTAATGACACCCTGCGCACCGGCCTTGTCCAAAGCCGCTGCGACGATGTCACCGATAGCCGAATCGCCCGAGGAGTTCGCGGCTGTCGCCGCGATCTGTTCGCTCGTTTCGATCGGTCGTGACGCCTCATGGATCGCCTCGACAACCCTGACCAGAGCGGCTTCGATACCCCGCCTCATCGCAAGGGGATTTCCGCCAGCAGCGACGTTGCGCAGTCCCTCGCTCACCATGGCCTGCGCAAGAACGGTGGCGGTGGTCGTGCCGTCGCCCGCGACATCGTCGGTTCGCTTCGCCACCTCTTTGACGAGTTCGGCGCCCATCTTTTCGTACGGGTGCTCGAGGTCGACACTGCGCGCCACCGTAACACCGTCGTTGGTCACGAGAGGATTGACAACGTCGCGGCCGAGGACGACGTTGCGCCCTTTGGGGCCAAGGGTGACTCTGACCGCGTTTGCCAGCGCATCCACCCCCCGTTGGAGTGCGCGCCGGGCATCTTCGTCATATGCGATCATCTTGGCCACGTTGCTCTGCGCACCCTTCCGTAACAGTCGTCCGATTGCTGAAATGCCCAAAACGGCTGCCGACCCGTGGCCGAGGGCGCTACCTCACGTATGGATGATCACGCCGCGGATGTTCTTGCCGTCGCGCAGGTCCTGATAGCCCTGGTTGACGTCTTCGAGCTGGTACCGAGTGGTGATCAACTCGTCGAGTTTGAGCTGGCCGGCGTCGTAGAGTCGGAGCAGGCGCACAATGTCGTATTGCGGGTTTGACGAGCCGAACAATGTGCCCTTGATCGTCTTCTCATTCAGAGTCAAATCGCAACCCGACACCTGCACGGTGAGTTTGCTCGGATCTGCCAATCCGGTGATGACCACCGTGCCGCCCTTACCGATCACCGCGGTCGCGGCGCTCACTACCTCCGCGTCGACAGTGCCGACCAGGATGAGCGCCTGGTCTGCGCCTTGTCCCCAGGTGATCTCCTTGACCTTCTCCGCGGCGCTGGCCGCGTCGGCGAAGGCATGGGTCGCACCGAATTTCATTGCCGT
>JBPPMS010000158.1:0-41025 GCA_051306175.1 Mycobacterium sp.
CCTGGAGTTGGTGTCATTCGGCAAGGAACGCAAAGACGACGTGGCCCAGGAGTTTTTGGCCCGGTTCAGCGGCGCCGAGGGCGTGTTGTTCGTCGGGCGGGCGCAGGAGAAGGCGCTGGTGTGGCGCACCCCCCGGCCCGGCTGCCACACCCGTTCAGCACCGCCGACCGCGCCGCGGGCTACCGCTACGACCTGTCGATGCTGCAGGTCGAGTTCTCCTTGACCCAGATGCTCGACAAGCCGGTCTCTGGACGGGTGTTCTTCGAACACGTCATCCGCGACAACCTCGACATCGGCCGGCCTGACCAGGTCAGCCTCATCTTCGACCGGCGGTTGATGCGTCGGGGTCCGCGTGCCACCCCGGGCCGGTTCCGTACCCGGGTGATCACCGACGGGGTGACCCCGAGCCTGCACGTGGACTACAAGCACACCCGAATCAAGCAGACCCCAAGGAAGGCAGGGCACTACGGACCGAGACCACGATCAACCACACCCGCGACTTCTCGATCGGGAAACGACTGACCAATCTGCCCGCACTGCGGGAGATCGGCTTCACCGCCAACCGGCGCCTGCTGCGCCTGCAATCAATCAGCCATGATCCGATCACGGGCGCCGATGCCCTGCACGCCCTCACCGCGCCGGTCATCACCGCCACCGGTGCCCGCATCCCCGGCCTGCGTCTGGGTGAACAACGCAGTCACGCCCTGCTGGCCGCCCTGCCGCTGTTTCGGCTGCAACCCAACGGCTTCGCCAACAAGAACATCCGCGCCATCATCGCCGACTTGCGGGGCATCCCGGCGCACCAACTCAGCACCGGTCAGATGACCTACGACCTGCGAGGACTGCGCGCCCACGGCTTCATCACCCGTATCCCGCACACCCACAGATACGCGATCACCAACCACGGCCTGCACACCGCGATGTTCCTATCCGCCGTTCACGACCGCTACCTGCCCACCGGACTGGCACATCTTGCCGACCACGCGACCTCGCCACCTCTGCGTGCAGCCTCCCGCGCATACCAAACAGCCCTCGAAAACCTCAGCCGCACAACAGGACTCGCCGCGTAACACCGCAACCGAACCAAACAACACAAACTTGACTCAAAAATCCGGCTTCGCCGGATCAAGCGAAGCTAGCGGCACGTATTAGGTGACCCGAGCGGGCGGTGAATAGAACGTGTCATAGGCGTGCCATAGAGTCGAATGTATGTCCGATTCGGAGTTGTCGTCGCTCGATGATGCGGGGTACGGCAGCTAGACAAGCGCCACCTGCGCCACCGACTCGTCGTTGGCCCGGAAGATCGGTTCGATCGGGACGTCGAACCGCGTGGCGGCATCGGTGAGCAGTGTGGCCCACTGCTTGTCGGCTGGCGAGACGCCGCCTCGACCGGGACGTGTCAACAACAGCGCCGCGCTCAGGCCGGCGTCCAGTTCGGTGATGACGTAGTCCAGTGTCGTCATGAGGTCGTCGACCATGCGCGGCTTCGGCCGCGGCCCGAGGGGCACGTGATGGAGCATCTGAAGCAGACGACGGTCGGGGCCGACGAACCCGTACCAGAGGATTCGTTCACCGAAACCGAGCGGACCCATCAGGGCACGCCAGCGCTGGCACAGGTCGTCGGCGCAGTGAACGGGATCGGTGGCGGTTTCGATCGCGGGGATGGGCAGGACGTCAAGGTTTGTCATGGGCGAATGATGAGCGAGACGCCGCCGCAGCGGTATTCAGTTATCCACAACCGCGCGCGAACGCGGTTAGCTGCGCAGCACCGCGAACGAGTATCCCGGGAGCACCGTCGATTTCTCGGCGACAATCGGCTGATCCGACGACAGAACCACCTCGCCTGTGGCGGGTACGGTCACCGGCGCCTCGCCGAGGCTGCAGGCGATCGACAGCGACCCCCGGTGGATTAGGATCCAGCCAGCGTCCTCGTCGAAGTCCACCTGCAGGTGGTCGAGTCGGAAATCGGCCAGATCGGGTTCGCTGCCCCGCAACGTGATCAGGTCGCGGTAGAGGCGGTGCAACTCGGCGTGTGGAGCGACGTCCACCTCGTTCCAGTCGAGCTTCGAGCGCAGGAAAGTCTGCTCGTCCTGGGGGTCGGGCACCTGGCCGGCATCCCAGCCGTGCTCCGCGAACTCAGCTTTGCGGCCGTTGCGGGTGGCCTCGGCCAGTTCGGGTTCGGGGTGGGAGCTGAAGAACTGGAACGGGGTCGACGCTCCCCACTCCTCGCCCATGAAGAGCATTGCGGTGAAAGGTGTCAGCAGGGCCAGTGCAGCGCTGACGGCCAGTTGGCCGGTGTTCAGGTAGGCCGATGGGCGGTCGCCGACGGCGCGGTTGCCGATCTGGTCGTGCGTGCATGTGTAGGCCAGTAGCCGATAACCTGGGATGGCTGCGGTGTCCAAGCGGCGCCCGTGGCGGCGCTGCCGGAACGACGAGTAGGTTCCGGCGTGAAAGTAGCCGTTGCGCAACGTATTGGCAAGCGTCTCCAGTGACCCGAAGTCGGAGTAGTAGCCGTGTCGTTCGCCCGATACCGCGGTGTGCAGCGCATGGTGGATGTCGTCGTCCCACTGCGCTGTCATACCGAGGCCGCCGGATGCGCGTGGGGTGATGATGCGCGGGTCGTTGCGGTCGGTCTCGGCGATCAAGGACAGGGGTCGGTTTACGTGCGCCGCCAGAGCATCGGTTTCGGCCGCCAACTCCTCCAGGATGTGCACCGCTGTGGTGTCCACCAGCGCGTGCACCGCGTCCAGCCGCAGGCCGTCGGCGTGGAAGTCACGCATCCACCGCAGCGCGCACCCGATGATGAACGAGCGGACCTCGTCGGACTCGGCGTCGGCGATGTTGATGCCTTCGCCCCACGGGTTGCTCGCCGACGATAGGTATGGCCCGAACTCGGGCAAGTAGTTGCCGGACGGTCCGAGGTGGTTGAAGACCGCGTCGATAAGCACGCCGAGCCCGTGCTGGTGGGAGGCGTCGATGAACCGGACGAGACCGTCGGGGCCGCCGTAGGCTTCCTGCACCGCGTACCAGAGCACGCCGTCATATCCCCAACCGCGGGTTCCGCTGAAGGCGTTGACGGGCATCAGCTCGACGAACTGGACGCCCAGTTCCACCAGATAGGGCAACTTCTCGATCGCGGCGTCGAACGTGCCACCGGAGGTGAAGGTGCCGACGTGTAATTCGTAGATCACCGCACCCTCGATCGAGCGGCCTGCCCAATCGGCATCACTCCACGTAGCCGAGGCGGGAGCCCACAACTGTGAACGCTCGTGCACGCCCTCGGGCTGACGCGGCGAGCGGGGATCGGGCAGCACCTTGGGGTCCGCGGCGTCGAGTTGGTCCAGCACGAAGCCGTACCGCGCGTCGGAAGGGACGTGCAGTGACGTGCGCCACCACCCGTCATCGCTGCGTGTCATCGGGTGCAGTTCGCCGTCGACATCGAGGCGGACGGTCTGCGGACGCGGCGCCCATACCGAGAACTCGTGTTCAGACATCGGAACGCTCCAGCAATGCGACGGGTGAGGTGGCGAAAAGCTCTGCTGCCGCAACGGTTCCGTGCAGTGACGCCCCGGAGATGCGGTCCGTCCACATCCCAGGAGGCAACGCGAGGGCCGTATCGCGCCAGCCCGTCTCCGCCAGCGACACCGTCCACCTGCACACTGCGACGACGACATCCTCACCGCGGCCGAACGCGACGAGATGCCGCGCCGCAGATCCGGTGGAGAGCAGCGGGGTGTGCGAACCGCGCAAGAAGGTCTCGGGCCGGTCCCGCCGCAACCGCAGCGCAGCTGCCACCAGCGCCGCTTTCGGGTGGTTGGCGGCCAGCGCGCCACGACGCGCGGTGTAGTCGATCGGACGCCGATTGTCGGGGTCGACGAGGCTGTCCTCCCAGATTTCGGTGCCCTGGTAGACGTCGGGTACACCGGGAGCGGTGAGCGCGATGAGTTTCTGGCCGAGGCTGTCGTTGTGTGCATGCGGTCGCAGATCGGCGACCAGGGCAGTCAGTTCGGCCGCGACCGGACCGTCGAAGACCCCATCGAGCCAACGGTGGACGCCCGATTCGAAGTCGCCGTTCTGGTCGTTCCACGACGTGCGCACCGCAGCTTCCCGGATGGCCTTCTCGGCGTAGGAGTAGATGCGCTGCCTGAACTCGTCGGTGATGGATCCGTCCGCGGGCCAGACTCCGAAGATGTTCTGCCACAGGAACAATCCGGTGGCCCTGTCGAGGGACGGGTTGAGCTGTTCCCACCGGCTGACCGCTTCCTGCCACCGTTTGGGCACCTGCGAGAGCACCCCGATACGAGCGCGTACGTCCTCGCCGCGCTTGGTGTCATGCGTCGTCAACGTGACCATCGCCTGCGGCCACAGTTGCGAGCGAGTGACTGCGCTGTGGTGGAACTCGGCCGCGCTCACGCCGAATCGTTCTGGCTCCCCGCCGACCTCGTTGAGGGAGACCAGCCGCGCGTCACGATAGAACAGGCAGTCTTCGACGGCTTTCGCGGTGGTCGCACCACACAGCTGCTGCAATCGCGCGGACGGTTCGCCGCCGCGGGCCAACGCTGCAGCGACGATTTCCAGTGGCTCCGCCAGTTGCGGTGCAGCCGTGACTGTTTCAGCGATAGCTGTTGACATCAGGGCAGCCAGGCCGGGGTAGTCGCAGCGGTAAACGCCGATATGTGTGAGCAGAGCGGCGATGGCCGGGGGCAACAACCGATGATCGGCGCCCGTGGACGCCGCGACCGAGCGCCGCAGTCGCCGGAGTTCACTGCCCAACTGATCGGTTGCCGCAGCGGTCTTGAGGTTGCGTATCAGCGCCGGTGTGGCGTAATAGGTGACGCCGGTCGTCTCGTAGACGTCGGTGAGCGTCTGCTCTCCGGCGGGATCGACGAATATGCCGCCGATCTCACGTAGGGCGTCATAGCCGGTTGTGCCCGCGACGGGAAGCGTCGGTTCCAAGGCTTCGTCGACGGCGAGGATCTTCTCGATGACGATCCAGGTGTCGGCGCCGGCGAGTTCGCGCAACCACCGGAGGTAGCCGGCGGGATCGGCCAAGCCGTCGGGATGGTCGATGCGCAGCCCGTCCACCAGACCCTCGTCCAGCCACCGCTTGACTTCGACGTGGCTGGCGTCGAACACCGCTTTGTCCTCCTGACGCAACCCTGCCAGCGAAGTGACGGTGAAAAAGCGGCGGTACCCGCACACTCCGCCGCGCCAGCCGACCAGCTTGTAATGCTGCCGGTCGTGTACTTCCGACCCGGATCCGGACCCCGTTCCCGGCGCGATCGGAAACACCTTGTCCCCGATGCGAAGCACGTCGCCGTCGACCGTCAACTCGGCGACGTCGTCGTCGGATCCCAGTACTGGCAGGATGATTCGGCCGTCGGGGTCCAGAGTCCAGTCGATGTCGAAGTAGGAGGCATACGCGGAATCGTGGCCGTGGCGCAGTACGTCCCAGAACCACTGATTCTCTTCGGGTTTGTCGACGCCCACGTGGTTGGGCACGATGTCGACCACCACCCCCATCCCACGGGCGTGTGCGGCTTCGGCGAGGCGGACGAGCCCGTCGTGGCCGCCGAGGTCAGCGGAAACCGTGGTGGGGTCGGTGACGTCGTAGCCGTGTGTCGATCCCGCCGACGCCGTCAGAATCGGCGACAGATAGAGGTGGGAGACGCCGAGATCGTCGACGTAATCAAGGATGTTCTCGGCGTCGGCGAAGGTGAACGCGTCGCCGCGCATCTGCAGCCGATAGGTGGACAGCACTTCCCGACGTGGAACCCGTGAGCTCATAACCGTCTCTGTGCCCGCTTCTACTGCGTTTTACGCAGTATCAGCATCGAGCGTGCTTCGATCCCGATCTTCTCGCCGGCGGCGACCACTAGATCCGTTGCGCCACTGGGGTGCTCGGTGTCCAGTTCGGCGGTCCACTCCAGCGCGTAGCCGGAATCCGGCGTGACGAAGTCGACGGCCTGGTCGTGTGCGTTGAAACACAGCAGGAACGAATCGTCGACAACGCGCTCGCCCCTGGCATTGGGGGCGGGGATCGCGTCCCCGTTGAGGAACATGGCGATGCACCTGAACCCGGAGTCCCAGTCCTGCGGGGTCATCTCGATGCCCGATGTGGTCAGCCAGGCGATGTCGCGAACCTGGTCGCCGCTGCGGATCGGCTTGCCCGCGAAGAACCGGCGTCGCTTGAACACCGAATGCCTCTTGCGTAGTGCGGTGACTTTGCGGGTGAAGGTCAGCAGGTCGGCGTTCGTCTGGCACAGCGACCAGTCCATCCAGGACAGCGGGGAGTCCTGGCAGTAGACGTTGTTGTTGCCCAGCTGGGTCCGGCCGATCTCGTCGCCGTGGGCGATCATCGGCGTGCCCTGCGACATCATCAACGTCGCCAGGATGTTGCGCATCTGCTTGGCCCGCAGCGCCAGGATGTCGGGATCGTCGGTGGGGCCCTCGACGCCGCAGTTCCAGGACCGGTTGTGACTCTCGCCGTCGCGGTTGTCCTCGCCGTTGGCCATGTTGTGTTTTTCGTTGTACGACACCAGATCGTTCAGCGTGAAGCCGTCGTGGGCGATGACGAAGTTGATGCTCGCGCTGGGGCGGCGGCCGGTCGCCTCATAGAGGTCGGAGGATCCCGTCAGCCGCGAGGCGAACTCGCCGAGGGTGGCGGGCTCACCGCGCCAGTAGTCGCGGACGGTGTCACGGTACTTGCCGTTCCACTCCGTCCACAGACCGGGAAAGTTACCTACCTGGTAGCCGCCCTCGCCGATGTCCCACGGTTCGGCGATCAGCTTGACCTGGCTGACGACGGGGTCCTGTTGGACTAGGTCGAAGAACGCGGACAGCCGGTCGACGTCGTAGAACTCGCGCGCCAGCGTCGACGCTAGGTCGAACCGGAACCCGTCGACGTGCATCTCGGTCGCCCAGTAGCGCAGCGAATCCATGATCAGTTGCAACGTGTGCGGATGCCGGGCGTTGAGGCTGTTGCCGGTGCCGGTGAAGTCCTTGTAGAACTTCAGGTCGCCGTCGAGCAGACGGTAGTACGCGGCGTTGTCGATGCCGCGGAAGTTGATCGTCGGGCCGAGGTGGTTGCCCTCGGAAGTGTGGTTGTAGACGACGTCGAGGATCACCTCGATGCCTGCCTCGTGGAACGCGCGCACCATCGATTTGAACTCGGCGACCGCCCCGCCCGCGTGGCGGCTGGCCGCGTACTGGTGGTGCGGCGCGAAGAAGCCGAAACTGTTGTAGCCCCAGTAATTTCGTAGACCGAGATCCGTCAGGCGATGGTCGTGCATGAACTGGTGCACCGGCATCAGTTCGATGGCGGTGACACTCAGTGACTTCAGATGGTCGATGATCACCGGGTGCGCCAGGCCCGCGTATGTGCCGCGGAGTTCCTCGGGGACGCCGGGATGGCTGGCGGTCATGCCCTTGACGTGCGCCTCGTAGATGACGGTCTCGTGATACGGGGTGTTCGGCGCACGATCGGAGGCCCAGTTGAAGAACGGGTTGATCACCACGCTGGTCATGGTGTGGCCCAGCGAATCCACCCCCGGGGGGGAACCCAGGTTGCCGGGATCCTGCTTCGCCGCCTCCATGTCGTAGGAGTACAGCGCCTGGGTGAAGTCGAAGTCACCGTGAAACGACTTGCCGTATGGATCGAGAAGCAGTTTGCTCGGATCGCAGCGATGACCAGCGCCCGGATTGAACGGTCCGTGCACGCGGAAGCCGTAGCGCTGCCCTGGTGTGACCGTGGGCAGGTACGCGTGCCACACGTAGCCGTCCACTTCGTCGAGTTCGACGCGTGTCTCGGTGCCGTCCTTGGCGATCAGGCACAGTTCGACTCGGTCGGCGACCTCGGAGAATAGCGAGAAGTTGGTACCCGCACCGTCGTACGTGGCGCCGAGGGGATAGGCCGTCCCCGGCCACACGGTGGGCATGGGCGGGGTCGGCGCCGCGGTAGGAACAGTTCCGGTCGGGCTGGGCCCTGCGGGTGCGGGGCTGGGCTCGGTCGGGCTCATCTCTTGACCTTATCGGCACGGACTCGCGCTCGCCGAGCGACGCGCTCTCCTACCACCAGCCGGTGGCGGCACCGATCTGTCTGCCGATCTCGGGCGCGAGGGTGCGCATGTAGGTAGCGGTGAGGTGGTGAGAATCGTGATACACCAGCACATTTCCTTCAATGGCCCGACAGACGTCCGCGCGGCAGATCGCGTCGCTGACATCGAGCGGATTGAGCAGTGGGAACCGTGCCACCCAGTCCAGCGTCGGGTTGCGGTCGGAGAGCGCTTCAGAGCGACGCATGCCGCAGGAGACCGCGTTCCCACCCTCGGCCAAGCAGTCCGCAGGCTCGAAGGGCTTGCGGTTCTCGTTCAGGATCCACGGGGTGTCGCGCATCGCAAGAATCGGAATGTTGTTCTCCGACAGCTCTTCCCAGATGCCCATATAGCTGCGGGGCATCACGTCGCCGTCTCTGATGGTCAATGGCCGCGTCGACGTGGTGAACACGTAATCCGGTTTGTCCTCGACCAGCTGCCGCATCGTGTTCTCCACCCAGGTGTGACACTGCGGGTAGGCCCGGTTGGAACCGGCCACCCGCGGGATCTCCTCGGTGGACAGCGGGCAGCCCATCTTCAGGTAGGTCACCACTTTGAACCCGCGCTCGCGGCCCAACAGGTCCAGTGCGGTGATCCAGTGCTCCGCGTGCGAACCGCCGGCGAGTGCGATGGTGCGGGTGGCGTTCGGGTCGCCGTAGGTGCACTTGATCAGCTCGAGGTTGCTGAAGTCGCTGATACAGCCCGCGTTGGTGGAGTCGGGGAGGTCCTTCTTTGCCTCGAGGACTGAGGGCCGCATGGCGAGTTTGGGGATCCGTGCGTCCTCGGTCAGTGCTCGGGCACCCGGATAGTCGCGCGCGGAAAGCCCCGAGAGTTCCTTGCCGTTGGCCCGTTCGACGGTGACGTGCTCGCGCCAGGTGAACGACGTCGCGGTGAGCGCGATGCCGAGCAGCGCCACGATCGAGCCGAGCACCATGGTGGGCCGCCGCAGGCGCTTGCTCCACGGCACCGCCATCAGCTGCGGTTCTTTGACGGCAGAGCGGTGGACGCGCAGTGGTTCTTCGATAAATTTGGTGGTGAGCCAGGCCAATACACCGGACACCAGCAGGATGGCCGCGCCTTCCCAGATGCTGGCCCGGGTGCCGCCGGTATGCGAGAGCCAGAAGATCAGCAGCGGCCAGTGCCAGAGATACAGTGAGTAGGCCATCGCGCCGAGCGCTACCAGCGGAGCGCTGGCCAGCAGCCGGCTCGGCGCGGGCAGTCTGCCGTCGGTGTGCGGGTCGGCTCTGCGATTGGCGGCGGCCAGGATCAGCACGATCGTCGCGCCCACGGGCACCAGCGCCCACGGTCCCGGGAACTCCTTGACGCCGTCAATGAACGCTCCGCAGGTCAGAATGACGAGCAGCGCGACGGTGGCCAGCAACGTCCGCAACCACATCGGCCAACGAATGTAGGGGATGAAGGCCCCGACCAGCGCGCCGGTCAACAACTCCCAGGCGCGCGCGAAGCTGTTGTAGTAGGAGGCGGCCTGGTCGGCTTGATGGGCAAAGATCGCGAAGACGAACGAGGCGATGGTGAGTGCGCTCAGGAGGATGATGAGCGCCAGCCGCGTGTATTTGCCGAGCAGCTCGCGCAACAGCACCGCGAAGCCGTAGATCAGGACCAGGAAGGCGATGTAGAACTGGCCCTGCACCGACATCGACCAGATGTGCTGCAAAGGACTGACCGCTTCACCCGCACGCAGGTAATCGGCCGCCGATTTCGTCAGCTCCCAGTTCTGGTAGTACCCAAGGCTTGCCAGGCTCTGATCGGCAAACGTCTCCCAGCGAGTCTGAGGCTGCACCAGAATCGTCAGCACCGCCGAGGCCGCCAACACGACGACAAGTGCCGGTAGTAGCCGTCGGACCAGCCGGATGACATCGGGCACCGGCGACAGCGACGCTTCCCGATCCAGCGCCGTGCGTATCAGCGAACCGCCGAAGAAGAACCCGGAGAGGACGAGGAACACGTCGACTCCGCCGGAAACCCGGCCGAACCACACGTGGAACACCGCGACCAGCGCGATCGCCACACCCCGCAGACCATCCAGGTCATGCCGGTACCCACCCGACTTGCGCACCGGTTTAGCGGCTCTTGCAAGGGGCTGGGTAACGGTAGCCGGCACCGGCCGAGTGGGGGTGAGGGTCATCATGGTCGAGGGACAATCTACCTAACCGGACCGGTTCGCTCATGTCGCGCGGGATCCGGTGAAGCGGCTGCGAGCAAAGAAGGCAGTACCGGTGAATACGAGCACACCAACTGCGGTCTCCGGCGCCGGGTTTAAGCTCATTGGCTGTGTCGTTGTTGACTCCTGAACAGATCAGTGCGATCGACGCCGCGCATCTATGGCATCCGTACAGCGCGATCGGTGCGGAGGCGGCGCCGCCGGTGGTGGCCGTCGGCGCCAAAGGAGCCTGGCTGACTCTGGTCCATGGCGGCCGCGAGGTGCAGGCGCTCGATGCGATGGCGTCATGGTGGACCGCGATCCACGGGCATGGACATCCGGTGCTCGACGCCGCTGTCACACGCCAACTCGCCACGATGAACCACGTGATGTTCGGGGGCCTCACCCATGAGCCTGCGGCGCGCCTGGCGCAGCTGCTGGTCGACATCACCCCGGCCGGACTGGACACCGTTTTCTTCAGCGATTCCGGTTCGGTGTCGGTTGAGGTGGCGGTGAAGATGGCGCTGCAGTACTGGCGCTGCAGGGGACGTCCCGCCAAGCACCGGCTGATGACCTGGCGGGGCGGCTACCACGGCGATACGTTCACTCCGATGAGCGTGTGCGACCCCGACGGCGGCATGCATTCGCTGTGGACCGATGTACTCGCGCGCCAGATCTTCGCGCCCCGGGTACCAGTCGACTACGACCCCGGCTACGTCGCGCAGTTCGAGCGTCAGCTCGGCGAGCACGCGCACGAGTTGGCGGCAGTGGTCGTCGAACCGGTGGTCCAGGGGGCAGGGGGAATGCGATTCCACGATCCGCGCTACCTCGCCGATCTGCGCACCATCTGCTCACGCCACGACGTACTTCTAGTGTTCGACGAGATCGCCACTGGATTCGGGCGCACCGGAACGCTTTTCGCCGCAGACCAGGTGGGCGTGACGCCCGATGTGATGTGTCTGGGCAAAGCTCTCACCGGTGGCTACATTACGTTGGCGGCGACGCTCTGTACGCGCGACGTGGCGCATACCATCAGCACAAACGAACCGGGTGCCCTCATGCATGGGCCGACGTTCATGGCCAATCCGCTTGCCTGCGCCGTCGCGGTCGCGGCGGTCGAGCTTCTGATCGAGCAGGATTGGCGCGGCCGAGTCGGCGAGATCGAGGCAGGGTTGCGCGCCGGTCTGGAGCCGGCGCGCACACTCCGTGGTGTCGTGGACGTGCGGGTGCTCGGCGCCATCGGAGTGGTCGAGATGGCTGAGCCGGTCGATCTCGGACTGGCCACTCCCGCGGCGCTGGACCACGGGGTCTGGCTTCGCCCGTTCCGCAACCTGATCTACGTGATGCCGCCCTATATCTGCACGCCCGAAGAGATCGCGACGATCACCTCCGCGGTGGTCGCCGTGGCCAGCCTCGTAGGCTGACAGCCGATGACGAACACCGGAACCGACGCGCGGGAGCGGGAAACGCGGCCAGATCTCGGGCCGTTGTCCTGGCTGGGCGAGGTCGAGCAGCAGCGCCGACAAGCGGGTTTGCGGCGCGCGCTGCGCACGCGTCCTTCCGTGGCGGTCGAACTGGACCTGGCGTCCAACGACTACCTCGGGTTGTCCCAGCACCCCGCCGTGCTGGACGGCGGCGTCGACGCGCTGCGCACGTGGGGCGCCGGTTCGACCGGTTCCCGGCTGGTCACCGGTAACACCGAACTGCACGAGGCTTTCGAGAATGCGCTCGCCGCGTTCGTCGGCGCCGGGTCAGGGGCAGACTGGCAGGCGCTGGTTTTCTCCTCGGGATACACCGCCAATCTCGCTGCGGTGGTAGCACTTTCGGGCCCTGGCTCGTTGCTGGTGTCGGATGCCTACTCGCACGCGTCGCTCGTGGACGCGTGCAGGCTCTCGCGGGCGCGCGTCGCCGTCACGCCACACAAAGACGTCAGCGCCGTCGAGGCCGTCCTGGCCGCGCGCGACGAGGAGCGCGCCGTCGTGGTCACGGACTCCGTGTTTAGCGCCGACGGCGCGCTGGCTCCGTTGCGCGCGCTGTACGAGGTCTGCGGTCGCCACGACGCGCTGCTGATCGTCGACGAGGCCCACGGACTGGGTGTGCGAGGCTCGGGCGGTCGGGGACTGCTGCACGAGGTGGGTCTGGCGGGAGCCCCCGACGTGGTGATGACCACGACGTTGTCGAAGGCGCTTGGCAGCCAGGGCGGGGTGGTGCTGGGCCCGCCTGCGGTGCGTGCGCACCTGATCGACGCGGCGCGGCCCTTCATCTTCGACACCGGGCTCGCTCCTGCGGCTCTTGGCGCCGCTCTCGCCGCTCTCGCGGTACTGGTCGACGAACCGTGGCGAGCGCAGACAGTGCTCCGGCACGCCGAGTGGCTCGCGCAGATGTGTGGCGTTGACGAGGGGCCGGAATCCGCTGTGGTCTCGGTGATCCTCGGTGCGCCCGAGGTGGCAGTTGCGGCTGCCGCGGCATGTCTGGAGCGTGGACTCCGAGTCGGGTGTTTCCGCCCACCCACAGTGCCCGTTGGGACGTCGCGGCTGCGGCTCACCGCCCGCGCCTCGCTGACGGGTGACGAGCTGGATCACGCCCGTCGGGTGCTGCACGACGTGCTGGCGGCTGCCAGGAAGCCATGAGTGTTGTCCTGGTGACCGGCACCGGGACGGGCGTCGGCAAGACGATCGTCACCGCGGCGCTGGCCTGCGCGGCCCGATTGGCCGGCGTCGAGGTCGCAGTGTGCAAGCCAGTGCAGACGGGCACCGCCGCCGGCGATGACGATCTGGGGGAAGTGATCCGGCTTGCCGGTGTGTCGACGGTGACTGGTCCCTGGCGCTATCCCGAACCGTTGGCCCCCGTGGCGGCGGCCCAGCGGGCGGGACTGCCGCTGCCCACGCGCGCGCAGCTGACCGACGCGATCGGTCACGTCGACCGCGCAGGCAGGCTCACCTTCGTCGAAGGTGCGGGCGGGCTGCTGGTCGAGGTCGGTGCCGACGGCGTGACGCTGCGCGATCTCGCGCTCGACCTGGCCGCTCCGGTGCTGCTGGTGGCGGGGCCCGAGCTAGGGACACTCAACTACACCGCACTGACACTGGAAGCGCTTGCTGCCAAAGGCGTTTCGTGCGCTGGCCTCGTGATCGGGTGGTGGCCCGCGCACCCCTGCGCGGCGGAGTCCACCAACAGAGCTGCGCTGGCGGGGCTGGCGCCGCTTCGCGGGGTGCTGCCGGGAGGCGCGGGCAGGTTGACGCCCGAGGATTTCTCGTCGATGGCAGAGCGTGTCTTCGACCCATGCTGGATCCGCGAGCTCGTGGGCGGCTGAGATGGCGCATTCGATCGAGTGGCTGTTCGACGCCGCCACCGACGCCGCCAGATCAGAAGGCGGAGTACGTACTCGCGGGCAGGTCGTGCTGAGACGGCAGTCCAGCCGACACGGCGATGCCATCGACCAGAAGAGTCAGGCCGAACTCGAAACGTGCGGTGGCGTCGGAGGTCACGTCAAGTCTGGCGTTCAACGTTCCTGCCGCGTCCCACTGCATCCTGGACTGTTCGTCGACAGTGAATCCGAGCACGTAGTACAGCACCGTGCGGGCCGCGAGATCGGCGTGCGGGCGCGCGACGCCTGCGTCGCGAGCTGCTGCGGCGAGCTGGTCGAGGATCTCGGTCACCGCACCCGACTGGCTGGCGGCGAAGCTGGCCGATACCAGTTCGGCGCCGTCGGTGTGCGACAATAGCGCGTCGCGCAGCCCCGCGCAGATGTGCTGGATCCTCGCCTGCCAGGCGTCGGCGGTCACCGGCGCGCAGGCGGGCCGCAGCACGGTGTCGGCGACGGCGCCAAGGAGCTGTTGCTTGTTGGCGAAATGCCAGTACAGGGCACCGGGGGTGACGTCGAGTTCGCGGGCGAGGCGGCGCATCGTGAGGTCGGCGATGCCGTAGTTGTCCAGGATCTCGGTGGCCGTGGCGATCACGTCGCTCTTGCGCAGATGCACTCTCCTGGCCTCCCGGTTGGCTTCTCAATGCGGTCTTAGCCTAGCCTGAACGGTGTTCAAGTTCTGCGCAGTCCGCTACACCGAAGAGGAGATGCCGGTGACTCAGGCACCCGTACGCCCCGAGGCGGCGATCGACGACATTGTCGCGGTGGCTCGCGAACAGGTGCTCGAAGGCGGCAAGGGACTGACCCAGGAGCAGGTACTGACGGTCCTGCAGCTGCCCGACGAGCGTCTCGAGGAGCTGCTGGCGCTTGCGCACGAAGTGCGGATGCGGTGGTGCGGGCCCGAGGTCGAGGTTGAGGGGATCATCAGCCTCAAGACGGGTGGATGCCCCGAGGACTGCCACTTCTGCTCGCAGTCGGGCCTCTTCGCATCGCCGGTGCGCAGCGCCTGGCTGGACGTGCCGAGCTTGGTCGAGGCGGCCAAACAGACAGCGAAGTCCGGCGCCACCGAGTTCTGCATCGTCGCTGCCGTGCGTGGGCCCGACGAACGCCTGTTGGCGCAGGTGGCCGCGGGCATCGAGGCCATCCGCAACGAGGTCGACATCCAGATCGCCTGCTCGTTGGGCATGCTCACGCAGGAGCAGGTGGATCGCCTGGTGGAGATGGGCGTCCACCGCTACAACCACAACCTCGAGACGTCGGAGTCCTACTTCCCCAACGTAGTGACCACCCACACGTGGGAGGAGCGCTGGGGCACGCTGGAGATGGTGCGCGCAGCCGGCATGGAGGTGTGCTGCGGCGGCATCCTCGGGATGGGTGAAAGCCTGGAGCAGCGCGCGGAGTTCGCCGCCAATCTCGCCGAGCTGAACCCGCACGAGGTGCCGCTGAACTTCCTCAACCCGCGTCCGGGCACTCCGTTCGGCGACCTGGATGTGCTGCCCGCC
The DNA here is from genome assembly GCA_051306175.1 of Mycobacterium sp. Taxonomy (GTDB): domain Bacteria; phylum Actinomycetota; class Actinomycetes; order Mycobacteriales; family Mycobacteriaceae; genus Mycobacterium. Next base: position 15,118 of record JBPPMS010000158.1, read on the forward strand.
TCGGAGGCGCTCAAGGCTGTGGCCGCGTTCCGTCTCGCGCTGCCTCGAACGTTGCTGCGCTTCGCCGGCGGCCGCGAGATCACGCTGGGCGATCTGGGTGCCAAGCAGGGCATCCTCGGCGGCATCAACGCCGTGATCGTGGGTAACTACCTGACGACGCTGGGTCGGCCTGCCGAGGACGACCTGACGCTGCTCAACGATCTGCAGATGCCGATCAAGGCGCTCAACGCCAGCCTGTAGAGCTGGCGCTTTACGAGGCCTGTAGAACTGGTTGATGGTCCGCGAACTGCCCGCTCCGGTCGGAGCCGGGGCATACAACGTCTACACCGGTGCGGTGGCGGGAAGCGCAGTGCCAACGGCGGCGCAGCTGGGGCTCGAACCGCCGCGGTTCTGCGCCGAGTGCGGACGCCGGATGATCGTGCAGGTGCGCCCGGACGGGTGGTGGGCCAAGTGCTCGAGGCACGGGTTGGTGGACTCGAAGGACCTGGAGGACAGGCGATGAGCGAGCGCGGCCGGCCCGTCGATCTGGTCAAGCAGGTCGCGTCTTGCACACCCGAGCGGCCGACGTTCGCGGCGCACGTGTGGCGCGGCGACGTCGTCACGCGCGTGGTGACCGGACTGGCGCTGGCCGGGGTGGCGATCGGTGTGGTCTGGTCTCTGCTGGCGCCGCCCGTGCACAGCGTCATCGTCTTGACCCGCGACGGTCAGGAGCGGGTGCAGATCTACCTCGGCAACGACGGTGACCAGTTTTTCGTCGCCGCGGGCCTGCTGGTCGGTCTGTTGGCCGCTCTCGGTGTGGTTTCGGCGGTGCTGCTGTGGCAGTGGCGCGCCAACCGCGGTCCCGCGATGGTGGTCGCCGCGACGCTCGGTTCGGTCGCCGCGGGTGCGGCGGCGACCGGAGTCGGCGCGCTGATCTTGCGGCTCCGCTACGGCGCTGTGGATCTGGCGGGTGCTCCGGTGACTCCCGACGATCGATTCCACTACATCCTGCAGGCACCTGGAGTGTTCTTCGCGCACACACCGTTGGTGATCGTGGCGACGTTGCTGACGGGTGCCGCAGTCGGCTCGGCCACGTATGCGCTGCTAGCCGCCGCCACCGAGCGCGACGATCTCGGCGGGTTACCGTCGGTCGAGCCGCCGTCCTGGCCGCGGCCCGCGCCTGGGGTTGCAATCCCCGCCGGACCCGCCCCGAGGGGGCCTCACCAACCCTGGCTAGCCGTTACCGCGGACGACGTGTGATCTTACGTCCAGCAACGACCTTCGCTGCAGTGACACCGAGGCGCCACATTCCTTTGTAGGTCATCGGGTTGAACATCGTCGGCCAGGTCGTGCGTGCCATGTGCGCGGAGGTGGGTCGTCCTTCGAAGCGGTCAGTCAGCCAGCGCAGCGCCATGGGTGCCGACATCGGGTGCAGCAGCAGGTGCTCGCTGAACAGGTCGCGGTGGTAGGTCACGTCGGCGCCGCCGGCGGCGTAGGTGTGAGCCAGCTCGTCGATGTCGTTGACCGAGATCACCTGGTCGTGGACGGCCTGCACGATGAGGACGGGTGTCGCGGGCGCGGCGACACCCAGTTTGGTGTTCTCGAAGACGTACTGCACTTCGGGCAGTTCGAGGAGCTGATCGAGCGGTAGATCGATCAGCTCATCCATGTTCTTGCAGAACATCCGGGCAATCGCGCGCACGGTCGTCATCTCCTCCAGCGACTCCAGCAGCGCCATACCTTCGTCGGAGGCATGCTGGCGGATGACGCGGCCCAAGTTGGGGTATGTGTGCACCAGAGCGGCGACCACCAGGGCAGGCAGACCCGACAGGTAGGTTCCGTTGAGCCGCTCGAACGTGTGGCCGAGGTCGCCGACCGGCGAACCGAGCACCGCACCAGCGATGTTGAGGTCGGGTGCGTACCCACCGCTCATCTCAGCCGCCCAGGCCGAGGCGAGTCCTCCGCCGGAATATCCCCACAAGCCGATGGGGGCCGCTGAGTCGAGGCCGAGCAGCGGACTGCTCAGGGCGGCGCGCAGTCCATCGAGGACGCAATAGCCGGGTTCGTAAGGCGCACCCCACCTGCCGTCGGGACCTTCGTGGTCGGGTACCGAGACCGCCCACCCTTCGGCCAGCGCTGCGGCGATGATGAAGTACTCGAACTGCGTTACTGCCCCGATTGCCGAGGACCGCCTGCGCAACGCGTACGACGGGAAGCAACGGCCGGACACGGCGTCGATCGCGCATTGGTAGGACAGCACCGGGCACGGCTTGTCGGGTGACTGTTGCGCGGGCAGCAGCACTGTGGTCGCGGTGGCGAGCGGCAACCCGTTGGTGTCGGTGGTGCGGTAAAGCAGCTGTACGGCGGTGACGCGCTGCGGGATCACCCCGAGCAGTGCCAACTCGACTTCGCGGGACCGCAGTACCGTTCCCGGCCGTGCGTGTTCGAAGCCGCTCGGCGGCCGGTAGAAGGGATCGTCGCGGGGCAACAGGGGACGGATGTCGCGGCGCAGCCGCTCGTGCGGCGCATCGGCGATCCAATCGATGCGTTCGTAGTACCGCTCGGCTACTTCGCTACCGTTCAACCACCTGCTCCTCATCTGTGCGTCACGCGGTTGTCTCCTAAGAGAGGTAGCGATTGTCGCGTATGTTCCCGGCGTGCCGGGGCCCGGGCTCAGGTGGGTGGTCGGAGCGCTGCGAATTCGTCGGTGACACGAAGCGCCGAATCGGCGAACCGGTACAGCGCGGCGGGACGTCCGCCGCTGCGGCCGGACTGCGCGACCGTGCCCGTTGCGGTGATGACGCCACGGCGCCCCAGCACCCGCTGCAGGTTGGTGGCGTCCACCTGGTGGCCCAGCGCGGCGCCGTAGATGTCACGCAACGTCGATAACGCGAATTCTTTTGGCGCCAAAGCGAATCCGATGTTCGTGTAAGACATCTTTGCGACCAGGCGGGCACGTGCGTGCTCGACCATCAGGCCGTGGTCGAACGCCATCACAGGCGGCGCGTTCACCGGATGCCAGCGGGTGTCGGGCGGCAGCTCCGGCGTCGAGGGGGAGGGCACCAGTCCGAGGAAGGTCGATGCGATGGTCCGGATTCCCGGCACCCGGTTGGGATCGGAGAACACCGCCAACTGCTCGAGGTGTGCGATCTCGCGGAGGTCGACCTTCTCCGCGAGTTGACGGCGAACTGAACTCGTCATGTCCTCATCGTGTCGGAGCTGACCGCCGGGCAGGGCCCAGGCCCCGCGCTGCGGATTCATCGCGCGTTCCCACAACAGGACGCTGAGCTGCGGCTTTCGGCCGAGTAGACCTCGAACCTGAAAGACGACGGCGAGCACCTCGTGTGTGGTGCTAATATGAACCATGTTTTCGATCATAAGTCGAAAACCTCGATTACAGAAGGGGCAGCGGCCATGACAGTTCTGGACCGCATCGACGCGGACCGCACAGTGGCCGGCGGAATGGCCGGCGGAATGGCCGGCGGAATGGCCGCCGCCATCACCGACGGTCCCGGTGGATACTCCGGTGTTGTCGGCAACGAGCAGTGGGCCGCCGAGATTCGTCGGCTGGCGCGGCTTCGCAATGCCACTGTGCTCGCGCACAACTACCAGCTGCCCGAGATCCAGGACGTGGCCGACCACGTGGGCGACTCGCTGGCGTTGTCCCGGATCGCGGCCGAAGCGCCCGAGGAAACCATCGTGTTCTGCGGTGTGCACTTCATGGCGGAGACGGCCAAGATCCTCAGCCCGTCCAAGACAGTGCTGATCCCTGATCAGCGGGCCGGCTGTTCACTGGCCGATTCCATCACCGCCGGCGAGTTGCGGACGTGGAAAGAGGAGTTCCCCGACGCCGTCGTCGTGTCCTACGTGAACACCACGGCAGCGGTGAAGGCACTCACCGATATCTGCTGCACCTCCTCCAATGCCGTCGAGGTCGTGGCCTCGATCGCCGAGGACCGAGAGGTTCTGTTCTGCCCGGATCAGTTCCTCGGAGCCCACGTCAAACGGGTCACCGGCCGCAAGAACATCCAGATCTGGGCGGGTGAATGCCATGTGCACGCTGGCATCAACGGCGACGAGCTGGCCCATCAGGCCCGCACGCATCCGGACGCGGACCTGTTCGTGCACCCCGAATGCGGCTGCGCGACATCTGCGCTGTATCTGGCGGGCGAGGGCGCCTTCCCGGACGATCGCGTCAAAATCCTGTCCACCGGTGGCATGCTCGACGCCGCCAGAAAGACCCATGCCCGACAGGTTCTGGTCGCCACCGAGGTGGGCATGCTTCATCAGTTGCGGCGCGCCGCCCCCGACGTCGACTTCCAGGCCGTCAACGACCGCGCCTCCTGCAAATACATGAAGATGATCACCCCGGCGGCACTGCTGCGGTGCCTGGTCGAAGGCACCGACGAGGTGCATGTCGACCCCCACACCGCTCGTCTGGCGCGGCGCAGCGTGCAGCGAATGATTGAGATCGGGCAGCCGGGCGGCGGGGAATGAGCCGCGCGGCGGGCTGCGGGGGCTCACAGTTGTCGAGCTACTGGCAGCAGCGCGCCGACGTCGTCGTCATCGGGACTGGGGTGGCAGGGCTGGCGGCAGCGCTGGCCGCGCACCGCAGCGGCGCCCGCGTCGTCGTCCTCAGTAAGGCCGCCGACACCGCGACGTTCTACGCCCAAGGCGGTATCGCCGTCGTCCTCCCTCAGACCGACGACTCCGTCGAGGCTCACGTGCGCGACACGCTGGCCGCAGGCGGCGGTCTGTGTGACGCCGACGCGGTTAGCTCGATCGTCGCCGACGGCTACCGCGCGGTCGCCGATCTGGTCACCTATGGCGCCCAGTTCGACGAATCGGCGCCGGGGCAGTGGGCGCTGACCCGCGAAGGCGGCCATTCGCGCCGCCGGATCATCCACGCAGGCGGCGACGCGACCGGCGCCGAGGTGCAGCGGGCGCTCGACCGCGGCGCGGCCACGCTCGACATCCGCCACAACCACGCCGCGCTGCAGGTCCTCACGGAGGGATTCGGAGGGCAGCGAAGCCACCCGGGAAGTGGCCCGGCGGTTACCGGAGTGCTGGTGCGCAGCGACGACGGGCTGGGGATCGTGCACGCGCCTGCCGTCATCGTCGCCACCGGGGGCCTGGGCCACCTCTACACAGCGACTACCAACCCCGAGGGATCCACCGGCGACGGCATTGCGCTGGCGCTGTGGGCCGGTGCCGCGGTCAGCGACATCGAGTTCATCCAGTTCCATCCCACGATGCTCTATGACGGGCGTTCCGGAGGGCAGGAGCGAAGCGACCCGGGAAAGGTGACCGGAGGGCGCCGCCCGCTCATCACCGAGGCGCTTCGCGGCGAGGGCGCCACATTGCTTGATGCGCGGGGCAATTCGGTTACCGAAGGTGTGCATCCCATGGGCGACCTGGCTCCCCGTGACGTAGTCGCCGCGGCGATCGACGAGCGGTTGCGCCAGACCGGCGATCCCTGTGTGTACCTCGATGCCCGGCATATCGCTGGCTTCCGCCAGCGGTTTCCGACGGTCACCGCTGCCTGCCTCGAAGCGGGGATCGACCCGTCGCATCAGCTGATCCCGGTGGTTCCCGGTGCTCACTACAGTTGCGGCGGCGTGGTGACCGATGTCTACGGCCGCACCGACGTCACTGGTCTGTTCGCGGCAGGCGAGGTGGCGCGGACGGGTATGCACGGAGCCAACCGGTTGGCATCCAACAGCCTGCTGGAAGGCCTGGTCGTCGGGGGCCGATGCGGAACTACCGCCGCAGCGCATGCCCGTGTTACCGATCGGCATCAGACGCGGCTGCAGGAAGCTGTCGTGTACGACGCTCTCGATCGTGGCGAACTGCAGCACGCCATGACACGTTTCGCCTCGGTGGTCCGCGATGCCGATGGCCTGAATCGTCTGGCCGGGGTGCTCGCCGGTGCGTCGCCGCGGCAGGTATGCGTTCGTGCCGACATCGAGGACATCGCACTCACGATGACCGCCCGCGCGGTGCTCGCCGCGGCAACCGAACGCGTCGAGAGCCGCGGCTGCCATCACCGCGGTGACCATCCCGGCACCGACCCCGCCCAGGCGCGGAGCTCGGTGGTCCGCGTGGTCGACGGGAGAGTCGAGGTCGGGGTCCCGGTGGCGGGCGGAGTGCGCTGATGGCGCTCACCGCAGAGGAGCTGACCGAAGCCAAGGCCGTGATCGCCACCGGGCTCGACGAGGATCTGCGCTACGGACCCGACATCACCACCTTGGCAACGGTGCCCGCTGACACGGTCGGTGTGGCGAAGTTGATCACCCGCCAGTACGGCGTGATCGCCGGTGTCGACATCGCGCTGCTGGTGCTCGACGAGGTGCTCGGATCTGACGGTTACCGCGTGCTGGACCGGGTCGCCGACGGTGCGGCGCTGGAGCCCGGCGACTCGCTGCTCACGCTGGAAGCCCACACCCGTGGGTTGCTGACCGCCGAGCGCACAATGCTGAACCTGGTGTGCCATCTGTCCGGCATCGCCAGTGCTACCGCCGCCTGGGTGGACGCGGTTTGCCACACCAATGCTCAGATCCGCGACACCCGCAAGACCTTGCCGGGCCTGCGTGCGCTGCAGAAGTATGCGGTGCGCTGCGGGGGTGGTGTGAATCACCGCATGGGTCTCGGCGACGCGGCGCTGATCAAGGACAACCACGTCGCCGCCGCAGGTTCAGTGGTGGCCGCGTTGCGCGCAGTCCGCGCGGCGGCTCCGAACTTGCCGTGCGAAGTGGAAGTCGACTCGCTGGCACAGCTGGATCAGGTGCTCGCCGAGGACGTCGAACTGGTGCTCTTGGACAATTTCGCCGTCTGGGAGACGCAGATGGCGGTCCAGCGCCGCGACGCGAAGGCTCCGCATCTCAAACTGGAGTCCTCGGGCGGGCTGTCGCTGGATACCGCGGCTGATTACGCGGGCACCGGAGTCGACTACCTGGCCGTCGGCGCGCTGACGCATTCGGTCCGCGTCCTCGACGTCGGCCTCGACATGTGACGCGCGCTTCCCGCCCAAACTCACTTTTGGGCGGGAAACTCCCAGAACATGCGCACCATTTCGTTGGTCTCGACGCGGCTTGCTAGCTATTGGCACCGCGCCGAGACGGACCGCGACCAGGGGTCAGCTGGACCATCAGCCCCGTCTCCAGCCCGAAGATCGTCCAGTAGGTACGTCGCACGCCGTGGGTGAGGCCGACAGAAGCGCCAGCCACACCCCGAATTCCATTCCGCAGTCTGGCCACGTGACGAGTCCGACCCAAACCGCTTCGCTTCGCTATCGGGAAACGATTTTCGTTCAGGGTGACTGATCAGGGACAATCGAACCGATGGCCAATTTCGAGATGTCCCGGATCGACCTGCGCGGTCGCACCCTGTCGACTGCGCACCTGCGTGCTGCGCTGCCACGCGGCGGCGTCGACGTCGACGCGGTGGTGCCGAAGGTCCGGCGGATCGTCGATGCGGTTGCCGAAAGGGGTGCCGAGGCGGCGCTCGAGTTCGGTGAGCGTTTCGACGGCGTGCGACCCGGCGCGGTCCGGGTGCCCGAGAGTGCCCTCGCTGACGCGCTGGCCCAGCTGGACGCCGAGATACGTACCGCCCTTGAGGTCTCGATTGAGCGCACCCGGGCCGTCCATGCCGATCAGCGGCGCACCAAGACCACCACCGAGCTGGCGCCGGGCGCCACGGTCACCGAACGGTGGGTTCCGGTCGAACGGGTGGGTCTATATGTGCCGGGCGGCACTGCCGTATACCCGTCCAGCGTCATTATGAACGTCGTGCCCGCGCAGACGGCGGGCGTCGATTCGCTGGTCATCATGAGCCCGCCACAAGGCCAATTCGACGGTCTGCCTCACCCGACCATCCTGGCCGCGGCACGCCTTCTCGGCGTCGACGAGGTGTGGGCCGTGGGCGGCGCGCAGGCGGTGGCGCTGGCCGCGTACGGCGGCGTCGACACCGACGGCGCCGAACTGGCTTCGGTGCATATGATCACCGGGCCAGGCAACATCTTCGTGACGGCAGCCAAACGGATCTGTCGGTCCCAGGTGGGGATCGACGCCGAGGCAGGCCCCACCGAGATCGCGATCCTCGCCGACGGCACCGCCGACCCCGTGCACGTCGCAGCCGATCTGATCAGCCAGGCCGAGCATGACGAGATGGCGGCCAGCGTGCTGGTAACCACCAGCAGCGATCTGGGCGTCGCTGTCGACGCCGAGTTGGCTGTCCAGCTGCAGACCACCGTGCACCGCGACCGGGTGCTGGCCGCGTTGCTGGGTGAACAGTCGGCCATCGTGCTCGTCGACGACATCGACGCAGGCGTCCGCGTGGCGAACGCCTACGCCGCAGAGCACCTGGAGATCCAGACTGTAGGCGCGTCCGCGGTGGCAGCTAGAATCCGGTCCGCCGGAGCCATTTTCGTCGGCCCGTGGTCGCCGGTGAGCCTGGGTGACTACTGCGCGGGTTCCAACCACGTGCTGCCCACCGCCGGTTGTGCACGGCATTCCAGCGGACTGTCGGTGCAGACGTTCCTCAAGGGCATCCACGTCGTGGACTACAGCGAGGCCGCTCTCAAGGACGTTTCCGGATACGTCATCACGCTGGCGAACGCGGAGAATCTGCCAGCGCACGGTGAAGCTGTCCGTAGGAGGTTTGAAAGGTGAGTGCGGCCAACGACATCACGCTGGACGACCTGCCGCTGCGCGACGAACTGCGCGGGAAGAGTCCCTACGGCGCACCGCAATTGAGAGTGCCGGTGCGGTTGAACACGAACGAGAACCCGCACCCACCCAGCCAGGCCGTGATCGACGACGTCACCGAATCGGTACGCGAAGCAGCCGCCGAGCTGCACCGCTACCCGGACCGCGACGCCATCGGTCTGCGCACCGACCTGGCCGCCTACCTGAGCGAGCACATCGGTGTACCACTCGGCGTCGAGAACCTCTGGGCGGCAAACGGTTCCAACGAGATACTCCAGCAGCTGCTGCAGGCATTCGGCGGACCTGGACGCAGTGCCATCGGCTTCGTGCCGTCGTATTCAATGCACCCCATCATCTCCGACGGCACCCAGACGGAATGGCTGATGGCCAGCCGAGCCGAGGACTACAGCCTCGACGTCGAGGTCGCTGTCGCCGCGGTCACCGAGCGTCGGCCCGACGTCGTCTTCATCGCCAGCCCCAATAACCCGTCGGGACAGAGCGTTCCGCTGGAGCAGCTGCGGCAGGTGCTGCACGCCATGACCAAGGGCATCCTCATTCTCGACGAGGCCTACGGTGAATTCTCTTCGCAACGAAGTGCTGTCGCGTTGATCGACGAGTTTCCCACCAAGCTGGTGGTCACCAGAACCATGAGCAAGGCGTTCGCTTTCGCCGGGGGACGGTTGGGCTACATGGTCGCCGCACCTGCCGTCATCGACGCGATGTTCCTCGTGCGCCTGCCGTATCACCTGTCGGTGGTCACCCAGGCCGCCGCCAGCGCGGCGCTGCGCCATTCCGACGACACCCTCGGCAGTGTGCAGACTTTGATCGCGGAGCGTGGGCGCGTTTCGGAAGCGCTGAGCGGCATGGGCTTTCGCGTCGTTCCCAGCGACGCCAACTTCGTCCTGTTCGGTCTGTTCGCCGACGCGCCGGTCACCTGGCAACGCTATCTCAATGCCGGAGTGTTGATCCGCGACGTTGGGTTGCCTGGCTATCTGCGCGCCACCACCGGCCTTGCTCCCGAGAACGATGAACTGCTTCGGGTCAGTGCCGATCTCGCCGCAACGGAGTTGGTTTCCGAGCCCAATTGGAGCAGAGGACACTAGTGACAAGCACAGTAACGGGCCGATTCGCCCGCGTGGAACGCAAGACCAGGGAATCTGACATCGTGGTGGAGATCGACCTCGACGGCACCGGCCAGGTGAGCATTAGCACAGGCGTCCCCTTCTTCGACCACATGTTGACCTCACTGGGCACGCACGCGAGCTTCGACCTGAACGTTGTGGCCAAGGGCGACATCGAAATCGAGGCGCACCACACTGTCGAGGACACCGCGATCGTGCTCGGGCAGGCCCTGGGGCAGGCGCTCGGCGACAAGAAGGGCATTCGGCGCTTCGGCGATGCGTTCATCCCCATGGACGAAACCTTGGCCCATGCCGCAGTGGATGTCTCAGGCCGTCCCTACTTCGTGCACACCGGTGAACCGGACTACATGGTCGAGTTCACGATCGCCGGTTCCGGCGCGCCCTACCACACCGTGATCAACCGGCACGTCTTCGAGTCGCTGGCGTACAACGCGCGCATCGCGCTGCATGTCCGCACCCTGTACGGGCGCGACCCGCACCACATCACCGAGGCTGAGTACAAGGCAGTGGCTCGAGCCCTGCGCCAGGCCGTGGAGCCGGATCCGCGCGTGGCGGGTGTGGTGCCTTCGACCAAGGGTGCTCTGTGACCCGTAAAGTTGTGGTGCTGGACTACGGTTCGGGCAATCTGAGATCTGCGCAGCGTGCTTTGCAGCGGGTCGGCGCCGACGTCGACGTCACGGCCGACCTCGTTGCCGCGCTCAACGCCGACGGGCTCGTCGTCCCCGGGGTCGGAGCCTATGAGGCGTGTATGACGGGGTTGCGCGCGATCGGTGGGGAGAAGGTCATCGCCGAGCGGGTCGCCGCTGGACGCCCGGTACTGGGCGTCTGTGTAGGAATGCAGATCCTGTTCGCCCGCGGCGTCGAGTTCGGCGTCGAGTCCATCGGCTGCGGTCAATGGCCGGGTTCGGTAACGCGACTCGATGCGCCGGTGATCCCGCACATGGGTTGGAATGTGGTGGATCCGGCTGTGGGCACCGGGCTCTTCAAGGGCCTCGATGCCGACACGCGCTTCTATTTCGTGCACTCCTACGCCGCCCAGACCTGGGAAGGTGCCTCGGAAGCACTGCTGACGTGGGCAACCCATACTGTGCCGTTCCTGGCCGCTGTGGAGGATGGTCCACTGGCTGCGACACAATTCCATCCGGAGAAAAGTGGCGATGCCGGCGCGACACTGCTATCGAATTGGGTTGAGGGACTGTGACTTTGATTTTGCTGCCTGCGGTCGACGTGGTCGAGGGGCGCGCAGTGCGGCTGGTCCAGGGCGTGGCCGGTAGCGAAACCGAATACGGGTCGGCGTGGGAAGCCGCCGAGACATGGCAGCGAGACGGCGCCGAGTGGATCCACCTCGTGGACCTCGATGCCGCGTTCGGGCGCGGGTCCAACCGCGAACTGCTGGCCGAGATCGTCGGCAGAATCGATGTCGACGTCGAGCTCTCCGGAGGTATCCGCAACGACGACTCGCTGACAGCCGCACTCGGAACCGGTTGCAGGCGTGTCAACATCGGGACTGCCGCGCTAGAGGACCCGCAGTGGTGCGCGAAAGCGATCGCGGAGTACGGCGACCGTGTCGCAGTCGGCCTCGACGTCCAGATCGTCGACGGACAGCACCGACTGCGTGGCCGCGGCTGGGAGACCGACGGCGGTGACCTGTGGGAGGTCCTGGAACGCCTCGACAAACAGGGCTGTTCGCGCTATGTCGTCACCGACGTCACCAAAGACGGCACCCTCACCGGTCCGAATCTCGACCTGCTGCGCAGCGTAGGCGAGCACACCAGTGCGCCGCTCATCGCGTCCGGCGGTGTGTCGAGCCTCGACGATCTGTTGGCGATAGCCACTCTCCAAGACGCAGGCGTGGAAGGTGCCATCGTCGGCAAGGCGCTCTATGCGGGCAGATTCACATTGCCCCAAGCGCTCGCCTCGGTCGGCGGGTAGCGCCACGATGGCTTTGGGCGCACGCGATCTCGACGCCCTGGTCGCCGAGGCCGCCGTGATCCTCGACGCGGCCGCAGGCCCGTTCGTCGCGGGCCACCGCGCCGAGTCTGCGGTCCGCAAGAAAGGCAATGACTTCGCGACCGAGGTCGACCTCGCGATCGAGCGTCAGGTGGTCGACGCGTTAGTCTCGGCCACCGGGATCGGTGTGCACGGCGAGGAATTCGGCGGCGCCCCAATCGATTCGCCGATGGTGTGGGTGCTCGACCCGATCGACGGCACCTTCAATTATGCGGCGGGCTCGTCGATGGCCGCCATCCTGCTGGGTCTGCTGCGTGACGGCGAACCCGTGGCAGGGCTGACGTGGCTGCCGTTCACCGATCAGCGCTACACCGCGGTGGTGGGCGGTCCGCTGTACGCCAATGGTGTGGCGCAGCCGCCGTTGGAACCGGTGGCGCTGGCTGACACGCTGGTCGGGTTCGGCACCTTCAATGTGGACTGGCGCGGCCGCTTCCCGGGACGCTACCGGCTCGCCGTGCTGGAGAACCTGAGCCGCGAGTGCTCACGTCCCCGCATGCACGGCGCCACCGGCGTCGACCTGGCGTACGTGGCGGACGCAGTTCTGGGCGGTGCCATCACCTTCGGTGACCACGTCTGGGACTACGCAGCCGGTGTGGCCCTCATACGCGCGGCGGGCGGGGTCGTCACCGATCTCGACGGTAAGGACTGGACAGTGAGTTCGTTTTCCGCGGTCGCCGGTGCGCCGGGCGTCCACCAGCGACTCATCGAGATCGTGAACTCCGTTGGTGCCCCGGAGGATTACCGATGAGCGGCGACGTCGCGACGCGCGTCATCCCATGCCTCGACGTGGACGCAGGCCGGGTGGTCAAAGGGGTCAACTTCGAGAATCTGCGTGATGCAGGCGATCCCGTCGAACTGGCCGCCGCCTACGATGCCGAAGGGGCTGACGAGCTCACTTTCCTGGACGTCACCGCATCGTCCTCGGGCCGCGCGACCATGCTGGATGTGGTGCGCCGCACCGCCGAACAGGTCTTCATCCCGTTGACGGTCGGCGGGGGCGTGCGTTCGGTTGGCGACGTCAACGTGCTGTTGCGCGCTGGCGCGGACAAGGTGTCAGTGAACACCGCCGCCATCGCGCGTCCCGAACTCCTCGGGGAGTTGTCGCGGCAGTTCGGTTCGCAGTGCATAGTGCTGTCGGTCGACGCACGCACTGTGCCCGAGGGATCGGAGCCCACCTCGTCCGGCTGGGAGGTGACCACGCACGGCGGACGGCGCGGCACCGGGATCGATGCCATCGAGTGGGCCACCCGCGGCGCGGATCTCGGTGTGGGGGAGATCCTGCTCAATTCGATGGATTTCGACGGCACGAAGGCCGGTTTCGATCTGCCGATGCTGCGACGGGTGCGCGCCGCGGTCAGCGTTCCCGTGATCGCCAGCGGAGGCGCTGGCGCCGTGGAACATTTCGCGCCCGCTGTTGTTGCTGGAGCCGACGCCGTGTTGGCCGCCAGTGTCTTCCACTTCCGCGAGCTGAGCATCTCGCAGGTGAAGGCGGCGATGAAGGCAGAAGGGATCACCGTGCGATGAGCGCTTGCGCGAAGAGGACGAATCGGAGTTCGGTGCGATGAGCGCTTGCGCGAAGAGGACGAATCGGAGTTCGGTGCGATGAGCGCTTGCGCGAAGAGGACGAATCGGAGTTCCGTGCGATGACGACGCTCGACCCCGCCATTGCCGCTCGCCTCAAACGTGACGCCACCGGCCTGGTCGCCGCGGTCGCACAGGAACGCGGGACGGGCAACGTGCTCATGGTCGCGTGGATGGACGACGAAGCCCTAGCGCTCACCTTGAGCACCCGCGAGGCGACCTACTTCTCGCGCTCACGCCAGGAACACTGGGTTAAGGGCGCGACGTCAGGCCATACGCAGCATGTTCATTCGGTGCGGCTGGACTGTGACGGCGACACTGTTCTCTTGCTGGTGGATCAGCTCGGCGGGGCGTGCCACACCGGTGATCACAGCTGTTTCGACGCTGATCAATTGCTCGCCCCGGAGGGTTGAGAGGGAGGAGCGGCCCCCGAGATCGGCCCGTTACTAAGGATGCCGGCGACAATTTTGCGTTATCCCACGCGGCGATGTGTTTGCGATGCGAACATGTCAGGCGACGGGGTGTGTTACAGGAGGGGGCACAGTGGGTGCAGGGGCGTATGTGGGTCAGATTGGCGCCTTGGCGGTGGCGCTCGGGGTAGGCGCTGCGGTCGCCAGCGGGACGGGCATCGCCTGGGCTGACGATCCGGATTCGGGCACGTCCTCGTCGCAGGAGTCGGGATCATCCGACAACCCGGCGCCCGACGGTCGGGATCCGACACCATCCGCGGCCGAGGACCAGACCGACCCCGAGGAGCCCGAGGAGCCCGAGGAGCCCGAGGAACCGGCAGAAGAACCTGCCGATGCCGACGAGGTCGAGGACCCCGCTCCCATCGCCGAGACCGACGAGCCCCGGCCGACCGAAGGCGCGATGGTTACCGATCTGGTGGTCAGCGTTCCCGCCGAGGAAGCCGCAGGCGAGGAACGGCGACGCGGGTCTGGGACATCGGCACAGGACGAGTCCGAGGAGGCTGCCACTGTAGCCGTTGCCGTTGCCGTTGCCGTTGCCGTGGCCGTCGCGGCAGATGGCGACGCCGCCGTGCAGGCGAGCGAAGCCGAGTCCGTCGTGGCCGCATCGAGGTTCGAACCCACGACGAAGCGCACCGACACCGCCGCATTCACGATGCGCACCACCGCGTTGCCCACTACCACCACGTTGTTCGACACTGCCGCGGTCGACACTGCCACGCCGGAGGTAGCCAAGAAGACCGCTCCGATCGCAACGTTCGTCAACGGACTGCTTGCCGCCATCGGGGTGAACCCGTCGGCCGGATCCGCCCCCGACGGTCCCGTAGTGAGGCCTGCGCTGTGGGCGCTGCTGGCCTGGACGCGTCGCGAATTCGAGCGGTCGGTCACCGAACTCAGCGGGCGGACCGCGCCTGCGGCGAACCTGACAAGCAGCCTGGCGGACGTATCCGCCGCAGCCGTGGCGCCGGGTTCGATCACATACGTGCCGGACCTGACCGGCTATACCGAGGTGCGGGGTTGGGTGACAGGTCCGTCCACCGACGTCTACGACCCGCTGAACCACACCATCGCGAACTTCGACATCTACGGTACCGACCTCGGCATCATGTGGGACAACGGGCTCGACGGTGCGCAGCACCAGGTGCTGATGGCGTTCGGTGACACGTTCAGCGAGGCCGGGATGCAGGGCAATTGGCGCAGCAACGTCCTGCTGCGCACCTCGGACACGTTGTTGGACAACGGTATGTTCGTCGCCGCGGGAAGCACCACTAATCCGTTCGCGGGCTCACCGCTGAGCGGGGCAGGCACGTCGAAGGAACTGGTGAACGGGATTCCCGGCACCATCGGCCTCTTCGGCATCCCCTCGTTCTTCGGCAGCGAGGTCAGCGTCATCCCGACTGCCGGGGTCGCCATACCGTCCGACGACGGACTGTCGTCGCGGCAGTACATGAACGTGATGTCAGTACGCCAGTGGGGCCCGGCGGGCGTGTGGACCACCAACTACTCGGCCATCGCCTACTCCGATAACAACGGCCAGGACTGGATTGTCGATCCCGACACCATTCGGTCGGCCGGCTTCCTCAGGACGTGGGGCCACCCGTACGTCCAGGGCAACGAGAACTTCCAGCAGGGCGCCTTCGTCCGCGGTGTCGTCGTCGGCGAGGACGGTCTCGCGGCACGCGACGCGGATGACGAGTTGATCCACGACGGTTACGTCTACTCCTACGGGACACCATCCGGCCGGGTCGGCAGCGCCTACCTGTCGCGCGTCAACGAGGACGACATCCTGGAACTCGACTCCTACGAGTACTGGGACGGCTCCGGATGGTCGGTTTCGCCGTCGGACGCCGTTCCCGTCGTCCCGCCGGGGTCGGACAACCCGCTGTCCGACCTGATCAGCTTGGCCAACAACATCCTCGGGTTGTTCGGCGCCGCGGTGAGCATCCCCAACGGCGACGTCAGCGAGCTCTCGGTCCAGTACAACGAGTACTTGGACGAATACATCATGCTGTACACGGACGGCTCGGGCCGTGTGGTGATGCGCACCTCGAACACCCCCGAGGGCTTGTGGTCCGATACCTCGGTGCTGGCGACATCGACCCGGTTCCCAGGGCTGTACGCACCGATGATCCATCCGTGGTCGGGGACGGACAACATCGACGACGATCCGCGGTATCTGTACTGGAATCTGTCGCAGTGGGGCCCGTACAACGTGGAGTTCATGAAGACGGACCTGAGCCCACTCAAGACAGTCTGAGCAGCGGCACAGGGCGGTGTGCCCGTCGACGCGGCCTAGGGTCGGTCGACCGACCCGGCACCCCACAGGATTACGTGCAGTCGGCGTCGCATCCGCGCGCTGCCCTCGTCGTCGACGGCCTGCGTTCCCGACGCTTCCCGATCAACGGGTTCATCGATTCCAGGTCCCGGCTCCTCGCCGATCCCGACAAACTCGTCGAACTGCGGCACGTCGAAACCTGGCTCCACCCACGCCGAGATTTCCTCGATCTCCGGCAGCTCGGCCGTCTCGGCCGTCGACGTCGCCCAGATGGGAGCGTCCGCGCGAACCGCACCCGCGGCGGTCGGATGGGTCGGGTCGTGTGGGCCCGCCGGCCACGGCGAGATGGGCGCGCCGGCCCCGACCAGCGCCGCTTCCGGCAGTGGTTCCTCGACCACAGGCTCCGGCGTCTTGGTGAGTTCGTCCTCCAACGAAATCTCACCGAGGCCGATCTTCTGCTGGATCCGCTTCATCCACTGAGGGGCCCACCAGCACTCACTGCCGAGCAGCTTCATGATTGCCGGGACCAGGAATATTCGGACGACGGTCGCGTCGAGCAGCAGGGCCGTGATCAGGCCTAAGGCCAGGTACTTCATCATCACCAGATCCGAGAAGGCGAAGGCGCCCCCGACCACCACCAGCACCAGGGCAGCCGCGCTGATCAGGCGGCCGGTGGTCGCGGTACCGGTCCGAATGGCTTCCGCGGTGGACATGCCACGCCCGCGGGCCTCAACCATCCGGGACACCAGAAATACCTCATAGTCGGTCGACAGGCCGAAGATCACCGCGATGATCAGCCCGATCACGGGCGCCGTCAGCGGCGTCGGCGTGAAGTTCAGCCAGGTCGAAAGATGGCCGTCCACGAATATCCACGTCAGCACACCGAGCGTCGAGCACAGCGTGAGTGCGTTCACTAAGGCGGCCTTGATGGGCAGGACCAGCGACCCGAAGGCCAGGAACATCAGAATTGTGGTGGTGGACAACGCGATCAGGATCATCCACGGCAGCTTCGTGGA
The DNA here is from genome assembly GCA_051306175.1 of Mycobacterium sp. GTDB lineage: Bacteria > Actinomycetota > Actinomycetes > Mycobacteriales > Mycobacteriaceae > Mycobacterium. The sequence continues at coordinate 32,293 of JBPPMS010000158.1, forward strand.
AATGGTGCGGACGCTGTCCTGCTCGAGTGTAGGCGTACCGCCGACCCACACAGTCAGGCCGTACTGGGGTGCCATCGACCGCAGTTCGTCGACCTTGTCGCTGGCGTCGAGCCGATTGACCAGACCGTTCTGAATGACGCGGACCGATGGGTCTTCGGATGCGCCGTCGAGGACGGGACGCTCTGCCCACATCTGCGTTGGATCACCGCCGGGTTCGGCGAATCCCGGGATCTGCAGCGCCTGGTTGCGCACGTCGGCGACCTGTCCGTTGGTCACCGGACGGCCGTCGTCGCGCTGGATCACCAACGTGATCGGCTCGGTTCGGAAACCGGGGAACGCGCGGTCGAATTCCTCCTGCGCCTGACGCACCGAGTTATCCGGGGGGAGGTACTTCTCGCTGATACCACCCAGCGCGATGTTGCCCAGCGGGGCGATAAGCAGGATCAACAGGAGGATGATCGGCGCGGCGAACAGCACCGGCCGCCGCATCACCCGGTCAGCGAGGCGACCCCAGAACCCGTCCGCAATCTCTTCGCGGGTCTTCGTCTTCAGCATCCGGTCGGCGATCCAGTTGATCAACCGATTGCTGAATCCCCAGTTGCGCAGTGCGGGGATGCGCAGCATCGTGCGCACGTTCAACGCATCAACGTTGGGGCCCAGCATCCCGAGGATCGCCGGCAGCACAGTCAACGACAGAATCGCCGCGAGCGTGACCGACGCGATCATGGCGTAGGTGAGCGACTTGAGGAAGCCCTGCGGGAACAACAGCAGACCGGCCACCGACGCCGAGATCAGCACGGACGAGAATGTAATCGTTCGTCCCGCCGTCATCACCGTGCGGCGCACCGCTGTTTCGGTGTCGTAACCGTCGGCGATCTCCTCTCGGAAGCGACTGACGATGAACAAGCCGAAGTCGATGGCGATACCGAGCCCGATCAGCGTTACGACGGGCTGAGCGAAGTAATGCACGGGCGCCGCTATCGCGGTGAGCCGCATGATGCCCAACGCGCCCGCGATGGTCAGCGCGCCGATGATCACTGGGAGGAACGCGGCTATCACGCCGCCGAAGACGAAGAACAGCACGATCGCCACGAGCGGCAGCGCGATGATCTCGGCCCGCTGCTGGTCTTTGTCGAGTGTTCCGGTGAGTTCGTTGGCCAGCGGCAACAGCCCGCCCAGCTGCACGTCGACGCCGTCGATCGTCAGATCGCTCTGGATCGCCTTGTAGTTCTTCAGGATGAGGTCGTCGTTGTCGCCTTTGAGCTGAATGGACATGAAGGCCTGCGTCTTCGACTCGTCCGCCATGGTGCCCAGCAGGTCCGGGTTCTTGAAGTAGCCGACGGACCGCAGGACCTCGTCGGGGCGGTCCGCTTCCAACTGGGCGAGGCTATCCAGGATCTTGTCGCGGAAGTCAGGGTCGTCGACCGTCTTGCCCTCCGGGGCGGTGTAGATAGCCACGATGTGGCTGGAGGTGTCTCTGCCGTACACCTGATCGCCGAGCACCGACGCCTTCGACGATTCGCTGTTGTCGTCGAAGAAGCCGCTCTGGGTGACGTGCTGGCCGAGGCTCAAGCCGTACGCTCCGCCGCCAAGGGCCAACGCCACCATGACGACGAGCACAACGAACCGGAAGCGGTATACCGCTCGACCCCACCAGGCGAAAACGATGAACCCCTCACTGGTATAGCTCTGCGGTTAGCGCATCAACTGACCACGCGTGACGTTACAAGACGCGACAATGGTGGCCGCGCGGCACCAAACCATTTGCCGACGTAGCGCGTGCCGCTGGGCGCGGCAAACTGGTGGCCTTACGACCTGGGCGAACGCTCACGCAACGCCTGCAGCGCCTTGTCGGCGTGCGTGTTCATGGTGACCTCGCTGGAGATCACGTCCAGAACCGTGCGATCGGTGTCGATGACGAACGTGGTGCGCTTGACCGGCATGAGCTTTCCGAGCAGACCGCGCTTGACGCCGAACGCTGAAGCAACGGCGCCGTCGGCGTCCGACAACAGCGGGTAGTCGAAGCCCTGGCTGTCGGAGAATTTGGCCTGCTTGGCGACGGCATCGGTGCTGATTCCGACGCGTGAGGCACCGACCGCGGCAAACTCCGACGCGAGATCGCGGAAGTGACAGGCCTCCTTGGTGCACCCCGGCGTCATGGCGGCGGGATAGAAGAACAGGACGATCGGCCCGTCGGCCAAAAGGCGCGTGAGAGTGCGCGGTGTTCCGGTCTGGTCGGGCAGTTCGAAGTCTGCGGCGCGATCCCCAGGTTTCATGGGCCTAACGCTACGCCAGCGCGAAAGGAGCAGTCTGGGAAGATAGTGGCCGTGCTAGCCAACCCCAGCGCGGTCAGTCCGGACGCCACCACCAGCCGCGAGGAGTTTCGTGCGCTGGCCGCCGAGCATCGGGTCGTGCCCGTTCTCCGCAAGGTCCTAGCCGACAGCGAGACTCCGCTGTCGGCCTACCGCAAGCTCGCCGCGAACCGACCCGGCACATTCCTGCTCGAATCGGCGGAGAACGGGCGGTCGTGGTCGCGCTGGTCGTTCATCGGCGCAGGCGCGCCCAGTGCGCTGACGGTTCGCGACGGCAAGGCGCTGTGGCTCGGTGCAACTCCGGAAGGTGCTCCCAGCGGTGGCGATCCGATCCAGGCGCTGCACGACACGCTCGAGCTGCTGGCCACAGCAACGCTCTCCGGTCTGCCGCCGCTGTCCGGGGGGCTGGTCGGCTACTTCGCCTATGACCTGGTCCGGTGGCTGGAGCGCCTGCCGCAGTTGGCAACCGACGATCTGGGACTGCCCGACATGATGATGCTGCTCGCCACCGACGTGGCGGCAGTCGACCACCACGAGGGCACCATCACCTTGATCGCCAACGCCGTGAACTGGAACGGCACTGACGAAGGTGTCGATCAGGCCTACGACGACGCCCTCGCGCGAATCGACGTGATGACGGCCGCACTCGGACAGCCGTTGCCGTCGACCGTATCGACGTTCAGCAGGCCTGAACCGAGGCAGCGCGCACAGCGCACCATCGAGGAGTACAGCCGAATCGTCGAGAAGCTCGTCGGCGACATCGAGGCAGGTGAAGCGTTCCAGGTGGTGCCGTCGCAGCGGTTCGAGATGGACACCGACGTCGATCCGATCGACGTCTACCGCATCCTGCGCGTCACCAATCCAAGTCCGTACATGTACCTCCTGCACATTCCGAACGAGCGAGGGGAGACAGACTTTTCGATCGTGGGTTCCTCACCGGAGGCCTTGGTCACGGTGTCGGAAGGCTGGGCCAGGACTCACCCCATCGCGGGCACCCGGTGGCGCGGAGCCACCGACGAGGAAGACGCGCTCCTCGAGAAGGAGCTGCTCGCCGACGACAAAGAGCGGGCAGAGCACCTCATGCTGGTGGATTTGGGCCGCAACGACCTCGGCCGGGTGTGTGAGCCCGGCACGGTTCGGGTCGAGGACTACAGCCAGATCGAGAAGTACAGCCACGTCATGCACCTGGTGTCGACGGTCACCGGGCACCTGGCAAGCGACAAGACCGCTCTGGACGCGGTGACCGCCTGTTTCCCCGCGGGCACACTGTCCGGTGCGCCGAAGGTCCGGGCGATGGAACTGATCGAGGAAGTGGAGCAGACCCGTCGAGGCCTGTACGGCGGCGTCGTGGGGTATCTGGATTTCGCGGGCAACGCCGACTTCGCCATCGCGATCCGCACCGCACTGATGCGCAAGGGCATCGCCTACGTCCAGGCAGGCGGCGGCGTGGTCGCCGATTCCAACGGACCCTACGAGTACCAAGAGTCGGCCAACAAGGCGAAAGCCGTCCTTGGCGCGATAGCGGCCGCAGAGACGCTGGCCACCCTGGTTCGCCATGACTGAACCTGCCGAGGCGCCCGGCTCGGAGCTCGCGGCTCCAGTCGTCGGGTCGCGGCGAATCCTGCGCACTGCTCAACTGCTGTTGCTGATCGCGGCGCTGGGGCTGTGGGGGGCCTCGCGTGTGACGTGGGTGGTTGTCACCTCCTTCGACGGTCTGAGCCCTGCACGGACCACCACAGTCCCAGGAGGATCGTGGTCGACGGCTTTGGTGCCGCTGGCGCTGATCCTGCTTGCGGCGGCGGTGGCAGGTCTGGCAGTTCGCAGCTGGCCGCTGCGCATCCTCGCCGCACTCGTTGCCCTGGTGAGCGCGGCAACGGCGTACCTGGGCATCAGCACCTGGGTGCTGCCCGACGTCGCACCGCGGGCGATCGAGCTTGCGCAGGTCCCTGTGACGTCACTGGTGGAGGCGCAACGCCACTATCTGGGCGCGGTCATCACGCTGGTGGCCGCCGTAGTGGCCCTCGTAGCCGCAGTGCTGATGATGCGGGTCGGCACCCGTGCCGGATTCGCGGCGGAGAAGTACGCCGGCGCGGCGGCACGACGGGCGGCAGCAGCGGACACCGAAGCCGACGACACCTCCGAACGCACCTTGTGGGACGCCCTGGACGACGGTGTCGATCCGACAGCGGACGCTGCGGATTCTTCGCCGACGCACGCCCCCGAGCGCGACACTGAGGGTCGGTGACGGACGGTGCTGTGGGTCCCGCTACCCTTCGGTGGGGCCAAATCACGATCGGCCGGGGAGCTTGCGGAAGGAAACGCCAGGTCATGAGTTCGGCAACCGTGCTCGACTCCATCATCGAAGGAGTCCGCGCCGACGTTGCTGCCCGCGAGGCCGTGGTCAGCTTGGCTGAGGTGAAAGCCGCGGCAGCGGCGGCTCCACCAGCGCGAAACGTCATGGCTGCGTTGCGTGAACCGGGCATCGGCGTGATTGCGGAGGTCAAGCGCGCCAGTCCCTCCCGCGGTGAGTTGGCCTCGATCGCCGACCCCGCCGAACTGGCGCGCGCCTACCAGGACGGTGGCGCCCGCGTCATCAGCGTGCTGACCGAGGAGCGTCGGTTCCACGGTTCACTGGCCGACCTGGATGCAGTGCGTGCGGCGGTCTCGATTCCGCTGCTGCGCAAGGACTTTGTCGTCCGGCCCTATCAGATCCACGAAGCACGGGCGCACGGCGCCGACATGTTGCTCCTGATCGTCGCGGCACTCGAGCAGCAGGCTCTGGTCTCGATGCTGGATCGCACCGAGTCGCTGGGGATGACGGCGCTGGTCGAGGTGCACACCGAGGAAGAGGCCGACCGCGCGCTGCAGGCCGGGGCCAGCATCATCGGTGTCAACGCGCGCGACTTGAAAACCCTTGCAGTGGACCGCGATTGCTTCGCCCGCATCGCTCCCGGCCTGCCGTCGAACGTTATGCGGATCGCCGAGTCCGGGGTACGCGGGACAGCCGATCTGCTGGCCTACGCGGGCGCGGGGGCCGATGCCGTCCTGGTCGGTGAAGGGCTTGTCACCAGCCGCGACCCACGGGATGCTGTCGCCGAACTGGTGACAGCGGGCACACATCCGTCCTGCCCTAAACCCTCCCGCTAGTTCTGATGTTCGATATTTCCGGTCCGTCTCTTCCGCACGCCAGCGCCGCGGTCGCCGAACGCAGCGCCCACGACCCCGATGCGCGTGGCCACTTCGGCGCCTACGGCGGCCGACTCGTAGCCGAAGCGTTGATGGCCGTCATCGAAGAAGTCACCGCGGCCTACGACAAGGTGCGCAACGATCAGGCATTTCTCGACGAGCTCGACCGTTTGCAGACGCATTACACCGGCCGACCGTCGCCGTTGTACGAAGCTGCTCGATTGTCCGACCATGGCGGTGGCGCACGCATCTTCCTCAAGCGTGAAGACCTGAACCACACCGGTTCTCATAAGATCAACAACGTGCTCGGCCAGGCGCTGCTGGCGCGCCAGATGGGCAAAACGCGCGTCATCGCCGAAACCGGCGCAGGACAGCACGGTGTAGCCACCGCAACGGCATGCGCCCTGCTCGGGTTGGAATGCATCGTCTACATGGGTGCGGTCGACTGCGCGCGGCAGGCGTTAAACGTGGCGCGGATGCGTCTGCTCGGCGCGACGGTCGTCCCGGTCACCTCGGGGTCCCAGACGCTCAAGGATGCGATCAACGACGCGTTCCGCGACTGGGTCACCAACGCCGACAACACGTATTATTGCTTCGGAACCGCTGCCGGGCCGCACCCCTTCCCGACGATGGTGCGCGACTTCCAGCGCATCATCGGCATGGAGACCCGCGCGCAGATCCGGCACCAGGCGGGGCGACTTCCCGATGCGGTGACCGCGTGCATCGGCGGTGGATCTAACGCCATCGGGATCTTCCACTCGTTCATCGACGATCCCGGCGTTCGACTGGTCGGCTTCGAAGCAGCCGGTGACGGAGTCGAAACAGGCAGGCACGCAGCTACTTTCACCGGGGGATCGCCAGGTGCCTTCCAGGGCTCGTTCTCCTATCTGTTGCAAGACCAGGACGGTCAGACCATCGAGTCGCATTCGATCTCGGCGGGCCTTGACTACCCCGGCGTTGGTCCAGAACACGCGTGGCTCAAGGATATTGGGCGTGCCGAGTACCGGCCGATTACCGACAGCGAAGCGATGGAAGCATTCGGAGTGCTGTGTAGGCAAGAGGGCATCATCCCGGCGATCGAATCCGCGCACGCGGTAGCCGGAGCCCTCAAGCTGGGCACGGAGCTCGGGCCCGGATCGATCATCGTCGCGAATCTCTCGGGACGAGGTGACAAGGACGTGGAGACCGCGGGCAGGTGGTTCGGTCTGTTGGACGAGCAGGGCAACACCGGTGAGTGACGGCAGTCGGTTGTCGAGCGTGTTCGCGACGTGCCGCGGCGAGTCGCGATCGGCACTGATCGGTTATCTACCGACCGGCTACCCCGACGTCGCGACATCGATCAGCGCGATGGTGGCGCTCGTCAAATCCGGTTGTGATGTCATTGAAGTCGGTGTGGCCTACTCCGACCCCGGAATGGACGGCCCGACGATCGCCGCGGCCACCGAACTGGCGCTGCGTGGGGGAGTCCGGGTCCGCGACGCACTGGCCGCCGTGGAAGCCATCAGCGCCGCCGGCGGCCAAGCCGTGGTGATGACGTACTGGAATCCCGTGCTCAAGTGGGGTGTCGACGCGTTCGCTCGCGATCTGGCCTCCGCGGGCGGGCTCGGATTGATCACGCCCGACCTCATTCCCGAGGAGGCCGACGATTGGGTGGCCGCTTCCGATGCCCACAATCTGGATCGCATCTTCCTCGTTGCGCCGTCGTCGACGCCGGAACGGTTGGCAATGACGGTGTCGGCGACGAGGGGTTTCGTCTACGCAGCCTCCACCATGGGGGTCACCGGCGCGCGTGCGGCGGTGTCGAGCACCGCGCCTGAGCTGGTGGCGCGGGTCAAGGAGATCTCCGATATTCCGGTGGGTGTCGGACTTGGGGTGCGCTCACGCGAGCAGGCGGCCGAGATCGGGTCCTATGCGGACGGAGTAATCGTCGGGTCGGCGCTGGTAGCAGCGCTGGGCAAGAGTCTTGCGGCGGTGCGCACACTGACCGAGGAGCTTGCCATCGGTGTACGGCAGAGGATTCCGGCGTGACGACGGTTCTCGCGTACATCCCGAGCCCCGCGCAGGGCGTCTGGTATCTCGGCCCAGTGCCGGTGCGGGCGTACGCGATCTGCATCCTGATTGGCATCGCCGTCGCGCTGGTGATCGGTGATCGACGGTGGCAGGCACGTGGTGGCGAGCCCGGGGTGATCTACGACGTCGCGTTGTGGGCAGTTCCCTTCGGACTTGTCGGAGGGCGCCTCTATCACGTGATCACCGACTGGACCACGTATTTCGGTCCGGGTGGCAAGGGTCTCATCGGCGCGTTGCGCATCATTGACGGCGGACTCGGCATCTGGGGCGCGGTGGCTCTCGGTGGGGTCGGTGCATGGATTGCCTGCCGCCGCAGGGGTATTCCACTGCCCGCATTCGGCGATGCGGTCGCCCCGGGCATCGTGCTGGCGCAGGCGATCGGGCGACTCGGCAACTACTTCAACCAGGAACTTTACGGCCGCGAGACAACGGTGCCGTGGGGCCTGGAGATCTTCAACCGGCAGGATCCCGCCGGCTACCTCAGTGTGAATTCGCTCGACGGCGTGTCAGTGGGACCGCCTGCGGTCGCGATCGTCCATCCGACGTTCTTGTACGAATTGCTCTGGAACGTACTGATATTCGTCCTGTTGATCCTCGTGGACCGGCGCTTCAAGATCGGCCACGGACGCCTGTTCGCGCTCTACGTGGCGGGTTATTGCGTTGGCAGGTTCTGGGTGGAACTGCTTCGCAGTGACGTGGCCACCCAAATAGCGGGGATCCGCATCAACTCGTTCACCGCAACCCTCGTCCTCGTTGGCGCGGTCGTTTACCTCATGGCGGCGCCCAAGGGCCGCGAAGACCCGGAGACGCTGCGCGGTACGGCAGCCGACTCCGACGGGAAAGTGGACGAAAAGGCCCACGACGAGTCCGTTGTGGAGGAACTGGCCGAAGAGTTGGCCGCCGTCGCGGCAACCACCGGCGTCGTAGCCGCGGCTACGGTTCCGAGCCGCGAGGATGACGAAGCGAAGGAGAAAAGTCCTTCCGAATCGGAAGGGGACTCGGAACCGGAAGTCGAGCCTGAGCCCGAACCCGTCGGCGAGGCAGCAGGGCCAGAAGACGATGCAGCAGGGCCAGAAGACACTGTCGCAGCCGACGACCCGAGCGAACCCGCACCTGCCGGGCCTGCAACCCAGGGCGGGCGGCGTTGGCGCATTCTCGGTCGTCG
>JBPPMS010000159.1:0-28476 GCA_051306175.1 Mycobacterium sp.
CTGGCGAGTCCGCAAACGGCCCGACGGCCGCGCCGAATGGATCCCACCACCACACTTCGGCGGCCCCGAGGTCAACGACCACTTCTTCCCCGAAGACCTCCTCATGCGCGCCGCCGAAGAAATCACCAAACCCAACACACCCGACACCGGCTGAGGTACCGCGCTTTCGAACTCGGTACGCCCTATCCGGCAGACCGACCGTCAACCCGCCGTCGGTGACGAACTCCGCCCGGATCACTCCCACTCGATGGTGCCCGGTGGCTTGCTCGTCACATCGAGCACCACCCTGTTGACCTCGCGCACCTCGTTGGTGATGCGCGTCGAGATCCGTTCCAGCACTTCATAGGGGACGCGGGTCCAGTCGGCTGTCATCGCGTCTTCGCTCGACACGGGCCGCAGTACGATCGGGTGGCCGTAGGTGCGTCCATCGCCCTGCACACCCACCGACCGCACGTCGGCGAGCAGTACCACCGGGCACTGCCAGATCTGAGTGTCCAACCCGGCTGCGGTGAGTTCCTCGCGGGCGATCGCGTCGGCGCGGCGCAGCGTCTCCAGCCGCCCAGCGGTGACCTCACCCACGATCCGGATTCCGAGGCCAGGGCCCGGGAACGGTTGGCGGGCAACGATGTCCTCGGGCAGGCCTAGTTCGCGGCCCACGGCCCGCACTTCGTCCTTGAACAGCAGCCGCAGCGGTTCCACGAGCGTGAATTTGAGGTCGTCGGGCAGGCCACCGACGTTGTGGTGGCTCTTGATGTTGGCGGTACCGCTGCCTCCGCCGGATTCGACGACGTCGGGATACAGTGTGCCCTGGACCAGGAAGTCGACCTCACCTTGGTTGTCCTGCACCAGATCTCGTACCGCGCCCTCGAACGCCCGGATAAACTCTCGACCGATGATCTTGCGTTTGCCCTCGGGGTTTGTGACGCCCGACAGCGCCTGCAGGAACCGCTCCTCGACGTCTACGGTGACGAGTTTGGCGCCGGTAGCGGCAACGAAATCCCTTTGCACCTGCGATCTTTCGCCTGCTCGCAGCAGTCCGTGGTCGACGAACACACAGGTCAACCGATGCCCGACGGCCCGCTGCACCAACGCAGCCGCCACGGCGGAGTCCACGCCCCCGGACAACCCGCAGATCGCCCTGCCGTCACCGATCTGGGCACGGACCTGCTCGACCAGCGCGTCGGCGATGTTGGCTGCGGTCCACGACGCACCCAGCCCGGCGAAATCGTGCAGGAATCGACTCAGCACCTGCTGGCCGTGGGGCGAATGCAGGACCTCGGGGTGGTACTGCACCCCGGCCAGCCTGCGCGCCCGGTCCTCGAACGCCGCCACGGCCGCACCCTTGCTGGTGGCCACCACGTTGAACCCGTCGGGCGCCTCGGTGACGGCGTCGCCGTGACTCATCCACACCGGCTGAGTCTCGGGCAGTCCCGAATGCAGTTCGCCACCAAGCACACTGAGCTCGGTGCGCCCGAATTCGCTGGTGCCGGTGTGCGCGACGGTGCCGCCCAACGCCTGCGCCATCGCCTGAAAGCCGTAACAGATCCCGAATACCGGCACGTCGAGGTCGAAGATCGCGGGGTCGAGCTGCGGGGCCCCTTCGGCGTACACGCTCGACGGGCCGCCGGACAGCACGATCGCCTGCGGCGCCTTAGCCTTGATCTCGTCGACGGTGGCGGTGTGCGCGATCACCTCGGAGTAGACGCGGGCCTCACGCACCCTGCGCGCGATGAGCTGCGCATACTGCGCGCCGAAATCGACGACAAGCACCGGGCGTGGCGATACGGGCTGTGATTCCACTTGTCCAGTCTAGTGAGTCCATTACCCTCGACAGTGATGACGGAGCGATCGGATCTCTGGCAAGCCGTCAGCCCACTGTCACGCGAAGTCCCGATCGTCGGGATGGGCACTCTGGCGGTCGCCTTGGCCGTCCTTGGTGGGGTAATGCTGCTACGCAGGCGCCGATCCGAGCACCCCGTGACCGAGCTGACCGGGTTCGCGGTCGCCGCCTACCGGCTGCGCAAGTCCTACGGCAGCGCGACGGTGTCCGATGACCTCACCTTCCGGCTCCATCCCGGCATCGTGGTGGGCCTGCTCGGACCGAACGGGGCAGGCAAGACGACCCTGCTCAGCATGGTCGCGGGCCTGGTGACGCCGGACTCGGGCGCCGTCTACCTGTTCGGCCATCGGGTCACCGCGGGCGCCCCAGTGCTCAGCCGGGTGGGGCTGGCGATCGAGCAGCCCGGGCTGGTGCCCCATCTGACGGGCCGCCAGGCGCTACGTACCACCTGGGCCATCACCGGGCGACCTGCCGCCGACGCCCACCTCGACCTCGTCATCGACATCTCGGGACTGGACGCGTCGGCGCTGGACCGCCGGATTTCGAGATACAGCCTCGGGATGCGTCAGCGCCTCGCGCTGGCCCAGGCCATGCTGGGGCTTCCCGAATTGCTGGTGCTCGACGAACCCGCCAACGGCCTGGACCCCGCACAGATCCGCCGCCTGCGCGACACGCTGCGTACCTACGCCCGCGACGGGCGCACCGTGCTCGTGTCCAGCCACGTGCTCTCGGAGATGGAGCGGATCTGCGACGAGGTCCTGGTGCTGCATCGAGGCAGGTTGGTGTTGTCGGCGTCGGTCAGCGCCTCGGTCCGCGCGACGTTCCTGCAGGTGAAGCTCAGCGGACCCGAGGCCGTCCCGACGGCCGAATCAGCGCTGCGCGGGTGCGGCGTGACGTGCCTGCGTGTCGGCGACGACCTGATCGACGTGGCCATCGATGCAGACGAGCCGATCTCGCCCGTCCTGCGCGCGCTGGCCGATGCCGACTGTGACGTCCTGGGACTGCACACCCGCAGTGCGTTCGAGGACATGTACTACACAGCGGTCAGCGATGACTGATAGTCAGCGGAACGACGGCGGCGCAATCGGATTCGCACCGCGACGGGTCATGCCTGTGGCTGTCGAACTGCGCCGCCAACTGTCGCGCCCGTCGAACCTCGTCGCGCTGGCCTTCATGGCGGTGCTGCCGTGCGCCCTGGCGCCTGCCGTGTCCAACGGCAAGTTCCAGGTCAGCGTCGATGCGCAGTACCTGAGCGGCATCGCGACCCAGAGTGGGGCCAACTTCGCGATATTCGCACTGTTCGCGGGCAGCCAGTTCGCGCTGACCCTGGTGGTGTCGTATGTGTTCGGTGAGTCGATCACCCGCGAATCGCACTGGTCGTATCTGCCGGTGCTGCTCACCACGCCGGTTTCGCGCGGACGCTTCCTGCGCCAGAAGGCATTGGCGTGCTCGGTGATCTGCGTGCTGGGTCTGCTGATCTTCGGCGCCTGCAGCCTTGCGCTGGGTCTGCTGCTGTACGGAGCCGGGCCGCTGGCCCCGACCAGCGGTCCGCACCTGCCATGGTCGGACATGTGGTGGCGCTACGCGGCGATCCTCTGCTACATCGCAATCTACCTGACGTGGGTCGCGGCGCTGGCGCTGCTGCTGTCCGCGATGGCCGGCGACAACAGCGTGCTCGCCGTCGGCGGGACCGCCGCGATCACTGTGACCTCACACCTTTTCGGCGGGCTGTCGACGCTCGGGAACTTCCGCGCGTTCCTGCCGACCAGGAATTTCGACGGTTGGCTGGTGCTGACCCAGCCCACGCCGTATTGGACGCAAATGCACTGGGGCGCCTTCCTTTCGCTGTTGTATTCCACGATCTTCGGGGTGCTCGCGTACTGGGTGTTCACGGGGAAGGATATCCGCCGATGAGCGATCAGCCTGAGCAACAACCCGAGCAGCCACCGCACTGGCCCGGAGCGGTGCCGCCGGGCGCCGAACCGCGCCGGTCCAGGAAGTGGTGGATCGGCGGCACGATCGCCGCGATCGTGGTGTTGCTCGCCAGCGGCATCGCCGCCGTGGCGCTGAGCCCCGGTGGCGAAGGTGGAGCCGAAACGCCCGAGGCCGCGGTGCTGAACTTTCTGGCGGCCGTGGAACAGGAAGATCCGTTCGCCGCGGCGAACCTCCTGTACCCACCGGAGCGGCAGGAGACCATCCGACTGCTGGACAGCGCCGAGGACACGGCCATGGACGCCGACTACCAGGAAGATGACGAGAGAACCGCTGTGCTGCAGGGGTTGGAGGTCGCGACCGACGACGTCCACACCAGCGTCGAGCGGATCGGCGACGACCTTGCGCGGGTGGCGGTCACCGACGGCAGCGTCACGGTGGCGTTCGACCCGGAGGCGGCCGACGACGGTCTGGAAGGTCTATTTACCGACGACGATCAGATGTCGGAGACCTGGCATGCGGACGACGAGATGGTTGCCTCGTCGGAATCCGGTGACGCGGTCTATCCCTCGATCATGACCGTCCGGGACGACGACGCCTGGTTCGTCAGCCTGGTCTACAGCGTCGTCGACCGGATCGCACTGTTGCGCGATGACGCACCCAGAAGCCAAAGGGCAACGGAGACAGAGTCCTTCGAGTCGCCCGAGGCCGCCGCGCTGGGTTTCACCGAAGGACTGGTTTCGACGCTGAACAGCGGCGACATCGAGCCGGTGGCCAGGGCGCTGTCGCCCAACTACGGCAGGCTGTTGATGACCTACGAGGCGTTGTTCTCGGAGTTGGACAAGCAGGACGTCGAGCTCGTCGGGACGCCGAAATTCAGCGCCGAGAGCACGGGCGACTCGACGAAGGTGACGATCGAGAACCTCCAGATCGAGCGTGTGACCGACAGCGGCGACGTGGAATCCGTCCGATTCCACGACGACTGCGTCACCGTCGACGGCGACACCAGCTGCGATCAGATCGGCATCAACCCTTTCGCCGCTTCCCTGTTCAGTCCGCGCAAGACCGGGATCATCGCCGTGCAGGACGGCGCCGGCTGGCACGTCGACCCTGTCGACACGTATGTGGGCAGCATCGCCGATGTCATCGGCAGCGCGTCCAGCGAAGAAGTTGCCATCGCCCTCTACGAGGGGTTCGACGCCACCACGCCGGCGCTTCGGCTGGAGGCATCCGAGACGGTCGAACCGGGCGACTACGCCACCGTGACCCTCCGGAAGGGCCAGGGCAGCCTGGCGGGGATCGGCGTTGCGGTGCTGGACATCCCGGTGCAGAGCGGCGACGCTGTCGGTGTGTATACCTACGCCGACACCGCCGCCGAGGAGTCGTGGCGCGTGGTCGGCGCGTCGGGCGAATTGGCCAGAGGCACGTACTCAGACGGCCAGTACTTCTACGCGCCGGACACCGAGACGGTCAAGCTGGTGATGTGGGGCATCGCAGGCGAAGAGGTCGAAGTGTCGGTGGAGGCCTTCTGAACGACCCGCCTCACGCGGTGGACTTCGCCTCGACGATCGGCAGCTGCCGAAGCGCGCCCGGCGCTTCGGCAGGCACCACCGGATGCTTGGGGGCGATGGCGGCCAGACGCCGGTACGGCTGTCCCTGCGGAGGACGCAGGTCGTCCTGACCCTTGTTGGGCCACAACGACGCTGCACGCTCGGCCTGGGCGGTGATGCTCAGGGACGGGTTCACACCGAGGTTCGCCGAAATCGACGCACCGTCGACCACCGACAGCGTCGGATAGTTGTAGACGCGGTGGTAGGGGTCGATGACACCGGTCGCCGGGCTGTCGGAGATGGCGGCGCCGCCGAGGAAGTGCGCCGTCAGCGGGATGTTGAACAGCTCACCCCAGGTGCCGCCGGCCACCCCGTCGATCTTCTTCGCGATCCGCCGGGTCACCTCGTTGCCCACCGGGATCCACGTCGGATTGGGCTCGCCGTGGCCCTGTTTGCTGGTCATCCGCCGAATGCCGAGCTTCGTCCGCTTGGTGAACGTCGTGATCGAGTTGTCGAGATTCTGCATGACGAGCGCGATCATCGTGCGCTCGCTCCACCGACTCGGATTCAGAAGGCGCAGGGCACCCTTCGGGTCCTCGCCCGCCGTGTCGAGCAGTTGGCGCCACCGCGGGGTGTCGGTGCCGAGCGGTCCGGCGCCGTCGGTCATCAACGTCTGTAGGAGCCCCATCGCGTTGGACCCCTTGCCGTAGCGCACTGGTTCGACGTGGGTATCCGCAGTCGGATGGATCGACGACGTGATAGCCACGCCGTGGGTGAGGTCCAGATCGTCACTGATGGCGAGCCTTCCCGCTCCGACAATCGACTCGGAATTGGTGCGTGTCAGCACACCGAGCCGATCCGACAGCTCGGGCAGTTTCCCCTTATCGCGCATAGTGAAGAGCAATTTCTGCGTGCCGAACGTGCCAGCGGCCAGCACCACGTGGGCGGCGGTGTACGTCGTGCGCTTGCGTCGCAGCAGCGCACCGGTGCGGGCGGTGTGCACGTCCCACCTGCCGTCGGGGCGCTGCTCGAAGCCCGTCACCGTCGTCATCGGGAGCACCTGTGCGCCAGCGGATTCCGCGAGACCGAGGTAGTTCTTCACCAGGGTGTTCTTGGCGCCGTAGCGGCAACCTGTCATGCACGAGCCGCACTCGATGCAGCCAGTGCGCTGCGGACCTGCTCCGCCGAAGTACGGGTCGGCGACGCGGCGGCCCGGCGCCTTGGTGCCGTCGGGTCCGAAGAAGACGCCGACGGGAGTGGGCACGAACGTGTCGCCACAGCCCATGTCGTCGGCCACTTCCTTCATGATCCGGTCGGCATCGGTGAACGTCGGGTTGGTGATCACGCCGAGCATGCGCTGGGCTTGGTCGTAATGGGGCATCAGCTCGGCGCGCCAGTCGGTGATGTGACGCCACTGCGGGTCGAGAAAGAACGGGTCCGACGGCACGTAGAGGGTGTTGGCGTAGTTGAGGGACCCGCCGCCCACGCCCGCGCCCGCCAGGATCATGACGTCGCGCAGCAGGTGGATGCGCTGGATGCCATACATGCCGAGTTTCGGCATCCACAGGAACTTCCGCAGGTTCCACGAAGTCTTCGCGAAGTCCTCGTCAGCGAAGCGCCGCCCCGCTTCCAATACACCGACGCGGTAACCCTTTTCGGTCAGGCGCAGCGCAGTCACACTGCCCCCGAAACCCGAACCGATGATCACGACGTCGAAGTCAGGCTGCATGTGACCAGTATGACGTTACTGCGCGGTAACTTCTAGACAGGAATGCCTAACTTGTCAGCAACGCCCGTCACGCGCCGACCGTCAGACCGACCTTCTGGAACTCCTTGAGATCGCAGTAGCCTGCCTTCGCCATCGACCGCCGTAGGCCGCCGACCAGGTTCAACGAGCCGAACGGATCGTCGGACGGGCCAGCGAGCACCTGCTGCAACGGTAGTCGCTCGCCCTGAGCGATCTGCAACAACGCACCACGCGGTAACGACGGGTGGGCGGCGGCCGCAGGCCAGAACCAGCCGTCGCCCAGCGCTTCGGCAGCGGCGGCCAACGGCGTCCCGAGAACCACCGCGTCGGCGCCGCACGCGATCGCCTTGGCCAGCTCGCCTGAGGTGTGGATATCGCCGTCGGCAAGCACGTGCACGTACCGGCCGCCCGTCTCGTCGAGGTACTCCCGACGGGCCGCGGCGGCATCGGCGATCGCGGTAGCCATCGGGACGCTGATGCCCAGGACCTCGTCGCTGGTGGTGATGCCCCGGGTGGAGCCGTAGCCGACGATCACGCCCGCGGCACCGGTGCGCATCAGGTGCAGCGCGGTGCGATGGTCGAGGACGCCGCCCGCGACCACAGGGATGTCGAGCTCGGAGATGAACGTTTTCAGATTCAGCGGCTCGCCGTCGTTGGCGACGCGCTCGGCGGAGATGATGGTGCCCTGGATCACCAGCAGATCGACGCCCGCCGCCACGAGGGCAGGCGTGAGCGCCTGCGCATTCTGGGGACTGACCCGCACCGCCGTCGTCACCCCAGCGTCGCGAATACGCGCGACAGCCGCGCCCAACAGCTCGGGATCGAGCGGCGCGGCGTGCAGCTGCTGCAGCAGCCGGATCGCCGTTTGCGGTCCAGTCGAGGGCTCTGCCTTGCCTGCGGCCTCGACCACCTGAGCGATCTTGGAATCGACGTCGGCGTGCCGGCCGATGAGGCCTTCGCCGTTGAGCACTCCGAGGCCGCCTAACCTCCCCAGCTCGATCGCGAACTCCGGCGACACCAGCGCGTCGGTCGGATGCGCGAGGACGGGGATGTCGAACCGGTAGGCGTCGAGCTGCCAGGCGGTGGACACGTCTTTCGACGAGCGGGTACGCCGCGACGGCACGATGTTGATACCGGCGAGTTCGTAAGTGCGGCGGGCGGTTCGGCCCATGCCGATCTCGACCATGTCACGCATGTGCTGGATCCCCCTGGCGGGCTGTGTCGTTCATCGTGCAGAGTAGTTGGGCGCTTCGACGGTCATCGTGATGTCATGCGGATGGCTCTCTTTGAGGCCCGCAGCGGTGATCTGCACGAACTGCGCATCGTGCAGCGCTTCGATGGTGGCCGCTCCGGTGTAGCCCATGGCGGCGCGCAGCCCGCCGGTGAGCTGGTGGATTACCGTCGACAGCGGGCCGCGGAACGGCACCCTGCCCTCGATGCCCTCGGGCACCAGCTTGTCCTCCGAGAGCACGTCGTCCTGGAAGTAACGGTCCTTCGAGTACGAGACCCGGGCGCCCGCCCCGTTTCCACTGTTCGACCGCCCCTGCATCGCACCGAGGGAGCCCATGCCGCGGTAACTCTTGAACTGCTTGCCGTTGACGAAGATCAGATCGCCCGGCGCTTCGGCGGTGCCTGCGAGCAGCGAACCGAGCATGGCCGTGGATGCCCCGGCCGCCAACGCTTTTGCGATATCGCCCGAGTACTGGAGGCCGCCGTCGGCGATCACCGGCACACCGGCGGGCCTGCAGGCGGCGGTGGCTTCGAGGATCGCGGTGATCTGCGGCGCTCCGACACCGGCCACCACCCGGGTGGTGCAGATCGATCCGGGCCCGACGCCCACCTTGACCGCGTCCGCGCCCGCTTCCACCAGCGCCGCTGCCGCCGCGCGGGTGGCGACGTTGCCGCCGACCACTTCGAGGCGGTCGCCCACTTCCGCCTTGAGCTTGCCGACCATATCGAGCACCAGTCGGTTGTGCGCGTGCGCCGTATCGACGATCAGCACGTCGACTCCGGCGTCGGCCAGCGTCATGGCGCGCACCCAGGCGTCATCGCCGACGCCGACGGCCGCGGCGACCAGCAGCCGCCCGTCACTGTCCTTGGTGGCCAACGGATGCTGCTCGGTCTTGACGAAGTCCTTGACGGTGATGAGGCCGGTCAGCCTGCCGTGCCCGTCGACGATCGGAAGCTTCTCGATCTTGTGCCGACGCAGGAGCCCCAGCGCCGCGTCGGCGGTGACGCCTTCGCGCGCAGTGATCAGCGGGGCCTTGGTCATCACCTGCGAGACGGGCTTGTTCTGATCGACCTCGAAGCGCATGTCGCGGTTGGTAATAATCCCGACGAGCTGTCCATCCTTATCGACCACCGGCAGACCGGAGATGCGGAACCGCGCGCACATCGCGTCGACCTGAGCCAGCGTGTTGTCCGGTGAGCACGTCACGGGGTCGGTCACCATGCCGGCCTCGGACCGCTTCACCGTCTCGACCTGGCCGGCCTGCTCGGCGACCGGCAGGTTGCGGTGCAGCACCCCGAGTCCGCCCGCACGCGCCATCGCGATCGCCATCCGGGCCTCGGTCACGGTGTCCATGGCCGACGACACCAACGGCACCCGCAACCGGACCTTGCGCGTGAGCTGGCTGGACGTGTCGGCCGCCGCAGGCACCACATCCGACGCGGCGGGCAGCAGGAGAACGTCGTCGAAGGTCAGTCCCAGCATCGCGATCTTATTCGGATCGTCGCCGCCCGTGGCGATGCGGATGGCGGCCTGCGCGACCACGGGAGATGTGCCGGCAGATTGCGACATGGTGGTGGGCCTCCATAGGAGCAGGTGCGAGACACCGCGATAAAGAACCATCGTATCGGCTCCGCGGGTGTTTCCGGTGCCGCCGGGCCGCCGGGAACGGCTGGCGCGATCCCGGCCTGGCTGCGTAGGCTGTAGGAGTGCGCGACCACCTTCCTCCGGGTTTGCCGCCCGATCCCTTCGCCGACGACCCGCGCGACCCGTCGGCGGCGTTGGACGCGATCGAGCCCGGTCAGCCCCTGGATCCCCAGGAACGCACCGCTGTGGAGGCCGACCTCGCCGACCTGGCCGTGTACGAGGCACTGTTGGCGCACAAAGGAATTCGCGGCCTCGTGGTGTGCTGTGACGAATGCCAGCAGGACCACTACCACGACTGGGACATGCTGCGGGCCAACCTGTTGCAGCTGCTGATCGACGGCACTGTTCGGCCGCACGAACCGGCCTACGATCCCGAACCAGACGCCTACGTCACCTGGGACTACTGCCGCGGCTACGCCGACGCCTCCCTCAACGAAGCCACCTCCGAGTCCGACGGATATCGCTGAGCGGTTCGCTTGATTTCTCGGACAGCGTAGTTCGCGCTATCGCGTCGACTCCGAATCTCCGCCGCTGACCGCGGGCTCTGGCGCTTCCGGTATCTCCACGGCGTCCGTCGTCTGCTCGATGGCAGGCTCGGGCACGCTCTGTGTCGGCACCTCAACCTGCGGCGGCGTGGTGGTCGTGGTGGTCGGTAGTAGAAATGTGCTCGTCACGGGTGGCGGGGGCTCGGCGGACACCGGAGTACTGGGCGCGGGCGGAACCACGGTTGTCTGCGCCTGCGACGTCGGCGGCGGTGAGGCCGGCGGCGGCGCGGTTTCGCTGGTGGGCGTCGGGGTGCTCGCCTCGACCGTCGTCGTCACCGGGACCGATGTCTCGGTCGACGTCTCGCTCGACGGCGGGGCGGCAGGGCCCGCCGTAGTGGACTCCGCCGTAGTGGACTCCGCCGTAGTGGACGCTGCGGAGGTCTCCGCCGTAGTGGACGCTGCGGAGGTCTCCGACGACTCGCCGGGCAGCTCCGTCAGCGGGAGCGTCTGATCCGGGAGGACCAACGGTGGCAACCCGGGCACCGTCGCGGTCGGGTCGCGGGTCTCGACCTGGATGTTCAGCTGGCTCCACTGGTTGATCAACTCCTGTTGGAGTGTCTCGTCCTCGACGGTCTCGACCTGGCTGCTGATGGAGGTGAGCTGCTGGGCGGCCTGCTCCCATTTGCCATTGGCGATCAGTTGTTGGACCTGTTGCATTTCGGTCTGGGCAGCCAGCGCCACTTGGTCGTCGCGCACCGCTGCCGGCTCGCCGAACAAGGCCGTACGCATCGGGTATAGGGCATCGCCAGGCTGCGCGTTGTAGGTCAGCGTGCCGAACCCGCCGATGGCGAGCATCGCCGCCGCAACGGATCCGACGACGGCCAGGCCGCGGCGTCCGCGACGCTCGGACATACCCCGACGCAGGGCCTGCGTGGCCTGCCGATCGGTGACGAGGTCGGTGAGCTCGGGATAGCGCGTCTCGTCACGCCAGCCGGCCAGCAGCGAGGCGAGCTCATAATCGGCACGCCCCATGGCGGGTAGCGGATGATCTCCCGCGAGCGCGTCCAGGAACCGGTCGCTGCGTGCTAATGCGTCCAGCGACACGTCGCCGTTGCTCGGTTCGAAATGCGCGCCGCGCCCGGGATCCTGATAATTCGGGGGTCCGTAGTCAGGCATAATCGCGCCCCGCAGCGATGATCTCGGTCTTTAGCCGTGCCAGCGCCCGATGCTGGGCCACCCGCACCGCCCCGGGGGTACTGCCGACCGCGGCTGCCGTCTCCTCGGCCGACAGGCCGACGACCACCCGCATGATGAGGATCTCGCGCTGTTTGATGGGCAGCACCTCAAGCAACTGGGCCATGCGTGCGGCCGAATCGGAATCCATGGCCAACTGTTCTGGGCCTGCGTCGGTCGAGAGCCCTTCCGGCAGGATTTCTGTCGGCTCAGCCCTGTTCCGAGCCGCCGCACGATGTGCGTCGGCCACCTTGTGCGCCGCGATGCCGTACACAAAGGCCAGGAACGGACGTCCCTGATCTTGGTAGCGCGGCAGCGCCGCCATGGCGGCCAAGCACACCTCCTGAGCCACATCGTCTGCGGAGAGACCGCTCCGCTCGCCCGCCCCCACGCGCGCTCGGCAGTATCGAACGACGATCGGCCGAATAGTCTCCAGCACTTCGCGGAGTGCGTCACGGTCACCGGCCACTGCCTCAGCAACGACAGCATCGAGACGTTCTCCCGAAAATGTCATCGGCGGCGGTTTCTCCAACGTTACGTACCGGACCCATCCCGGCAGGTGGCTCAGCTAGACAATAACGACCTGGGACGCCGTGGCGAAGTTCAGCGGTTCCGCCACCTACCACCGGCCGCGCGTACCACTTCCGCATAGGCATCCCTAACGGCGAACAGGTCATCGCGGGATAGTGTTTCGCTTCCGATATCGGCCAACAGGCCGGCCAGCGCCCAACCTAGTGGTGCGAGGCGAGACTGTTGCGCCGACGCCAGCGCGTCGTCGGCGACGCTTCGCGCGGCATCGACTTGGCAGACGCTGCAGTGCGCTGCGGCCAGCACCATCGCCGTCTTGACGCGATGCCGGGTCCCGACCCCGGTGCGCCCTGCCAATTCGGTGGCGTGACGGGCGTGTCGCATGGCGCCGGAAGCGTCACCGCTGACCATGGCCAGCTCAGCCGAGACCCACGCGAGCCGCAGCGGCAGGCGATCGGGCACCGTCGCTGGATCAGCGCGGTCCAGAAGCAGGTGTGCGCGGCAGAGCAACGCGTGCGACGCCGCGAAGCGGCCCACGCCGAGCGCATCGGCTGCGAGGCCGACGAGCGCGTCGACGCCCGCTTCGGCGTCGACGTGGCCCGCGAGGAGGGAAGGGGCGGCCAGCGCCCATGCCTGGCCGTCACGGGCCCGTGCCGCGTCGTGCCAGCCCAGCTGCCGCAGGAACGATCCTGCGGTGCTGTGCACCAGGGACGCCAGCTGCTGGCATCCATCCCCCGTCGCTTCGCTCGCCCGGTCGGATGCTCGACGACGCAGCGTGCGCAGGTCGGCGCTCGCCATCGCATACCGGCCCTGACCGCCTGCCGCGACGGCCCGTAACCACAGTCCGCGGGACGTGTCAGGGTTCGGCAGGGGCCAACGACCGGGATCCTGGCCGAAGGCGGCTTCGGCCAACTGAGCGTCGCGAGCCCGGCTCGTCGTGTGGTCTCCTGCCGTCTGCACCATCGCGACACCGACGCTAGCAACGTCGACCGCCGTATCTGCGGCCGGTCGGCACATTTTGTGCCATCAAATTGCGCGGCCGTCAGTTAACAGTTTGTGATGTTGATGTTACAGCCAGATCAACTCGCTCCCTGCGGGGAGAAATCGAGATCGCGACGTTACCGTGGCTCACGTGCGGAAACGTCCTCACTTGGGGCGCGGATCAGCCGTCCTTTAGCACCGGGATCATTGCCGCGGCGTCTGACTGATGAACGTGATGTAAATTCTCTACCCCCGAATATGGGGTTGAGCACAGCGCTCGGCTATTGACGTCAATTCCTGAGCCCTTCTACTTTGTGTGCACGAGTAGTCATCGGCGACTGTGCTCGGATCGGTTCCACAACTCACGCGGTTTGAAGTAACCGCGGAGAGAGGGGTTTTCCAATGCCACAGCCGCAGCAACTCCCAGGCCCCAACGCCGACATCTGGGATTGGCAGATGCAGGGCCTTTGCCGAGGCGTCGATTCCTCGATGTTCTTCCACCCCGACGGCGAGCGTGGCAGGGCTCGCGCCCAGCGTGAAATGCGCGCCAAGGAGATGTGCCGCCGTTGCCCTGTGATCGCCCAGTGCCGTGCCCACGCACTCGCTGTGGGCGAGCCCTATGGCATCTGGGGAGGACTTTCCGAGTCCGAGCGTGAACTGCTCCTCAAACGCGGTATCCGCCGCACCGCCTGACCGACTGTCGAACAGACGCAGACGCTCCCCAAGTCCGTGGATTTGGGGAGCTTTGCGCCTGATCGCGTCGCCAACTGATCGCGTGTCGCACATAACTGGTATCGAAGCGGCGATCAGGCGAAGAACCTTCCGCCAGAACGTATTCAAGAGTTTCAGTGACCATCTGGGTCAGCTTTCCCGGGTATGACACGCCGTAGGTTGGCGGATTTCACTAGTCACAGCTCCGCGAAGTTTGCCAGTTGCGCGGAGATCTGTTCCCAGGTCAGCTTGTTGGCGGCGATCGCCAGCACGAATTCCTCAGCGGCATCGACGTCGAGGGCGGCCGAGAGCCGGTGCCCGTTGAGCCCGAGCAGCAGCCAGCATGCAGCCCACCCTGTGCGCTTGTTCCCGTCCGCGAGAGCCTGGTTGGTGACCAGCGAATGCAGCAACGCTGCCGCCTTATCCCACACACCCGGGTATGCGTCCTTACCGAGAAGCGTTACGGCCGGTCGCATCAAGCTGGATTCCAGTAGCCCCGGATCCCTGACATGGGGCCGGAATCCACAGGCGTACACCGTCATTTCTTGTGGCGCGGTGAATCCTTGCCACGGCACCTTCAGCCATGGCGATCAGTCGCCGAATCTGCCGGCGTCAACGTCACTTTTCTCATGCAAAAAAGGACGGCGGCCCACGTGACAGAATCGAAGGCGATCGCCCAGCTTGGCCCGACGGACGATACGAGCAGGCCTGCGGCGGCAGGGCCAAGAACGGTGAAGGCGTACGCAGACCCTACGCAGACCCGACGACGGCGTTGGCCTCATGCAGTCGACTCGCAGGAACCACCGTGGGCTGCGCAGGCCACCGGCACCATTGTCGAGCCTGCATTGGAGACACTCTGTCCGGCAAAGTACCAACTAAACGGCTCTTCGATTTTTGGCCGGGCAACCAGCATGAAGTCTGGGTTGCGGCCCGCTGTTTGCGGGTGCAGTGCAAGCGTATCCGGCGGGCGGATTTCTGCGGGTTCCGGAAGCCGCAGCCGACTCGTTTGACCTGTTTGACCAGTCGGTTTAGCGCGGGCACATCAGGGTCGGGCACATCAGGATCAGGCCAGGCGCCGGAGAGGTCTGGATACCAGCCCACAGCTGGTGCGAGTGCCCGTCAGCTTTGCCTCGCCGCGCTAACCATGTTCGCGGTCGCGTGGACCAGCCAGGCCAACCGGAGGCTGAGTCGTTGGCGCCTGCGCCGCCGCCCAGCTGGGCGGGCGCTTCTCGATGAAGGCCTTGACGCCCTCAAGCGCACCCGGGTCCATCATGTTGCACGCCATCGTCACGCAGGCGTCCTCATAGGCCGACTCGATGCCGACTTCGATCTGGCGGTAGAACAGAGTCTTCCCCATGGCGATGGCGACGGCCGGCTTCGCCACCACGCTCGCCACCAACGTCTCGACTTCGTCGTCCAGAGCCTCCGGCGCCGAAACTCGGTTGACCAGCCCCAACACGCGGGCCTCCTCCGCAGCGACGAAATCGCCGGTGACAAGCATCTCGAAGGCGGCTTTTCGTGGCAGATTGCGCGCCAGTGCCACTCCTGGTGTCGCACAGAACAGTCCGACATTGACTCCGCTGACCGCGAAGCGTGCGTCCTCGCTCGCGACCGCCAGATCGCACATCGCCACCAGCTGACATCCCGCTGCGGTCGCGAGGCCGTGGACACGCGCGATCACCGGCACCGGCAGCCGCTGGATAGCGAGCATCACGGCTGTGCACTGCGCGAAGAGGCGCTGGTAGTACTCGAGCGAAGGCTCGGCGCGCATTTCCTTCAAGTCGTGGCCAGCGCAAAAGGCCTTGCCCGCCGCCCCGAGCACGATCACGCGCACACTCTCGTCGTCGGCGAGGGTGCCAACGGCCTCGCCGAGTGCTACCAGCATCGCCTCAGACAGCGCGTTGAAAGTCTTCGGGCGGTTCAGGGTTAGCGTGACGACGCCGCGATGATCGCGGTCTTGCAACAGCAGCGGTTCGTCCATCGCGTCAACCTCACTTACCGTCGCAGCTGTCCTCGGGACGGTAACACTGACCGCTTGCGCCAGTGGGCATTCCGCTCGATGCTCACCGGTCATGCCATCGCCGACACCAGCGCCGATGGCTCCCCCGGCCAGGACGATGGCGCCGGCCAGCAGGGCATTTCCCATAGTTGGTCAGCGGCCATTCGTGGTTGAGTGACGTCGAGTCGGGTGGTGCGGTGGAGTTGGAGTCGGTCCGATTTCGTTCGTCGCCCTGCTGGCACGGCTGCGCGCACCCTGACCGCCGGACCGTGCAGTGCCTTGTCGATCGCCACCGGAATGGTGGTGTCCACCGACCGTGCGCTGAGGCCCGCCAACTCGTCATCGCCGAGCCCTGCAGTGCGAATCGTGTCGAGGTCGACCTTCGCCAACCCGGCCGCGACTTCCGGCGCTACGCCCAGTTGATCCAGTCGAAGTCCCTCGCGGGAGGGGTACCCAGAGGAGATTTCCGCCAATGCCTGCAACAAGGCGCGGTTCGCCATCACGTAGTCCACGTAGGCGGCGATGTAGGCCCGCACCTTGCCCGCAGCGGTGCTTTCGCCGCAGGACGAAAGCACCCCCGACCCAAAGGCCGGGGGTGCTTTCGTCTAGACGTTCTTAGTGCGAGTGGCCGTGGCCGTGACCGTGGTCGTCCTCGTCCTGGCTGACACGCTCGACAACAGCGGTCTCGGTGGTCAGCAGCATCCGCGCCACCGAGGCGGCGTTGAGGATGGCTGAGCGGGTCACCTTGACGGGGTCGATGACACCGTCGGCGATCAGGTCGCCGTACTCCAGGGTGGCGGCGTTGAAGCCGTGCCCTGCAGGCAGCTCGCTGACCTTGTTGACCACGACGGCACCGTCGAGGCCCGCGTTTGCGGCGATCCAGAACAGCGGAGCCGACAGCGCAGCCGAGAACACGTCGACGCCCAGCGCCTCGTCACCCGACAGCGTCTCCAGCAGCGGCTTGAGTGCGGACCTGGCCTGAACCAGCGCCGCGCCACCGCCGGTGACGATGCCCTCTTCGACCGCGGCCTTAGCCGCCGACACCGCGTCCTCGACGCGATGCTTGCGCTCCTTGAGCGCGGTCTCGGTGGCAGCACCGACCTTGATCACCGCGACGCCACCGGCCAGCTTCGCCAGCCGCTCTTCGAGCTTCTCGCGATCCCAGTCGGAATCGGTGGCCTCGATCTCGGCACGCAACTGCTTGGCACGGTCAGCGACCGCCTGCTCGCTGCCTGCGCCGTCGACGATGACGGTGTTGTCCTTGCTGACGACGACGCGACGGGCCGAGCCCAGCACCTCGAGGCCGGCCTCACGAAGGAGTAGCCCGACATCGGGGTTGACCACCTGGGCGCCGGTGACTACCGCAAGATCGTCCAGGAACGCCTTGCGCCGGTCACCGAAGAACGGCGCCTTGACGGCGACGGCCTTGAGCGTCTTGCGGATCGCGTTGACCACCAGGGTGGACAGCGCCTCGCCCTCGACGTCCTCGGCGATGATGACCAGCGCCTTGCCCGATTCGGCGACCTTCTCCAGCAGCGGCAGCAGATCCGGCAGCGAGCTGACCTTGTCGCGGTGCAGCAGGATCAGCGGATCCTCGAACACCGCTTCCTGGCTGTCGAAATCGGTGACGAAATACGCCGACAGGAAGCCCTTGTCG
Organism: Mycobacterium sp.; assembly: GCA_051306175.1. Taxonomy (GTDB): domain Bacteria; phylum Actinomycetota; class Actinomycetes; order Mycobacteriales; family Mycobacteriaceae; genus Mycobacterium. The sequence goes on from JBPPMS010000159.1 coordinate 17,539, forward strand.
AACTGGACGCCGTCGGTGACTTCAAGCTCGGTGTTCAGCGTCGAGGACTCCTCGACCGACACCACGCCGTCGACGCCGACGACGGTCATCGCCTCGCCGACCAGCTCGCCCACTTCTTCGTCACGCGAGGAGACCGTCGCCACCTGGGCGATGGCTTTCTTGTCCGACACCGGGGTGGCCCCGGCCAGAAGTGCCTCGGAGACCGCGTCGGCGGCCTTGCTGATGCCCGACCCGAGTGCGATCGGGTTGGCGCCGGCGGCCACGTTGCGCAGGCCGCCCTTGATGATTGCCTGCGCGAGCACCGTTGCGGTGGTGGTGCCGTCACCTGCGACGTCGTTGGTCTTGGTGGCCACCGACTTCACCAGCTGGGCACCGAGGTTCTCGAACGGATCTTCGAGGTCGATCTCGCGGGCGATGGTGACACCGTCGTTGGTCACGGTAGGTCCACCGAAGGACTTGGCGAGCACGACGTGCCTGCCGCGGGGCCCCAGCGTCACCTTGACCGCGTTGGCGAGCTTATCGACGCCGGCTTCCATGGCGCGACGCGCGGTTTCGTTGAATTCGATCTGTTTACTCATAGCTTTTCCCCTTCACGCGTGCCGCCCCGGACATCACCCGCACGCATGCGGGGGATCTCCGGGGCGGACACAGACGATTACTTGGAGACGACAGCCAGCACGTCGCGCGCCGACAGGATCAGGTACTCCTCGTTGTTGTACTTGATCTCAGTGCCGCCGTACTTGCTGTAGATGACGACGTCTCCCTCGGATACGTCAAGGGGGATCCGCTTTTCGCCATCCTCGTCCCAGCGGCCGGGGCCTACTGCGACGACGGTGCCTTCCTGCGGCTTCTCCTTGGCGGTGTCAGGGATGACCAGACCAGAAGCGGTCGTGGTCTCGGCCTCGTTGGCCTGAACGAGGATCTTGTCCTCGAGTGGCTTGATGTTCACGCTCGCCACGATGGAGCCCTCCACTTTTTTCGGGACCGGGCCATACCCGGTCCGCATTGGAATTCAGGTGTTCGGCACGCGTCCGAGCCCTCGCACCGTCGTCGCGGGTGCCGGCACTAGGGACTGAGCGCTTGCCACCTAGCACTCTATACATGCGAGTGCTAGCACTCAAGAAGGTGGGGTGGGTAACCGGCACCGGCACACCTGGCCGGCCGTTGTTGACGTGCACAGCGTGCCCGCCACTCGATAGTCTGGTTCATGCTAAGCCACCTGACCGTGCAGCACTGGAAGGCCGGGGTCACTGGCCACACCGAGCAGCGACGGGCTCGCGCCGGCGGCCACCAGGTGTGCGGCGAACGAGGCGATCATCGCCCCGTTGTCGGTGCACAGCCGCGGCCGCGGCACCCGCAGCGTCAGACCTGCGGCGGCGCACCGCTGCACGGCCAGTTCGCGCAGGCGTGAGTTGGCCGCCACTCCCCCGGCGATCAGCAGCGTCGACACACCCAGATCGGTGGCGGCACGGACAGCCTTGCGGGTCAGCACGTCGGCAACCGCCTCCTGGAAACCGGCCGCGACGTCAGCGGTCGACGCCTCGGGGTGACTCTCGACGTACCGTGCGACGGCGGTCTTGAGCCCCGAGAAGCTGAATGCGTACGGGGCGTCCCTCGGACCGGTCATCCCGCGGGGAAAGACGATCGCGTAGCGGTCGCCGGTGCGGGCCAGGTCGTCGAGCGGCTTCCCGCCGGGGTAGCCGAGCCCCAGCAATCGGGCCACCTTGTCGTATGCCTCCCCGGCGGCGTCATCGACGGTGCTGCCCAGTTCGACGATCGGTTCGGAAAGCGATCGGACGTGCAGTAGATGCGTATGCCCACCGGACACCAGCAGTCCGATGCACTCCGGCAGCGGGCCGTGGTCGTAGACGTCGGCCGCCAGGTGGCCACCGAGATGGTTGACGGCATAGAACGGCACGCCCCAGGCCGCCGCGTACGCCTTGGCAGCCGCCACCATCGGGCCCGGGCTGGCGGGCGCGTTGTTGGTGGGGGTGGCGGCGACGATATCGGGCCTCTCGATGTCGGCTGTGGCCAGAGCGCGACGCATCGTCGGCTGCAGCGCCTCCAGGTGCGCACGCGACGCGATCTCGGGGACCACTCCGCCGAACCGGGCGTGTTCGTCGACGCTGGACGCCAGCTCGTCGGCGAGCAGCGTCACCGAGCCGTCGGCGCCGAGGCGCGCGATGCCGACTCCCGTTTCGTCACACGAACTTTCGATGGCCAGGATGACGGTCCCCTCGGCTGATATCACTGAGCCTCCTCTGTAGCCGGCGGGTCGCGGCGCATTGTGTAGGCGTCGGCGCCGCTGACCCGGTAGTAGCGCTTGCGCAACCCGACGGTCACGAACCCGGCCTTGGCGTACATCGCGATCGCGGGCCCGTTGTCGGTGCGGACCTCCAAGAACACGGTGCCGCCGGCGGCGAACTCCAGCAAATCAATCAACAGCCGCCAGCCGATGCCGCGGCACATGTGATCCGGATCGACCCCGATGGTGTGCACCTCGTACTCGAACGGCGGACTGTTGCCCAGCCGGGCGATGCCGGCGTAACCGACGACGGTATCGCCGTCGCGCGCCACCACGTAGTGGTTGTCCTTCGACCTCAACGCCGAGGTGAACGCAGAAGCAGGCCAGGGGTCGTCGCCGTCGAACAGCAGCGTCTCCAACTCGGCGCACCGCGGTGCATCGTCGCGGGTCAACTCCTCCAGCACGAGAGTCACCGCTTCGCCGCCGCTCGTTCGGCCAGCGACTTGGCATCCGGCCTGCGCAGGTACAACGGGATCAACGGTTCCGGCTCATGTCCCCAATCAGTAACGGCGGCAACGAGTCCCGTCGAAGACGGGTAGCTGATATCGATCCTCGGCAGATCGAACAGCGCCGTCTGCTCAGGTGAGCCCGCCACGGCAGCGACGGCGCCGAGCGCCACATCGGCGGCCGCGCACACCGCGGGGCCGTCGATCCGTCGGCCGTCACGGTAGCGGGCCCAGTACACCTCCTTGCGCCGTGCATCGGTCACCACGAGCACTTCCTGGACGGTCCGCACACCCATCGCGTCGAGGCTGCACACCCCGCGCACCGGGATGCCGAGCGCGTGCCCGTACGCGGCAGCGGTCGCCATCCCCACCCGCAGCCCGGTGAACGGGCCGGGGCCGCAGCCGACGACCACGGCGTCCAGCTCCGCCATCGAAAGGCCCGCCGCTGCGACGGCCTCGATGACGTTGGGCGTCAACGTTTCCGCGTGCGCCCGCGCGTCGACGGTGACGCGTTCGGCGAGCAGCACACCGTTTCGGACCACCCCTGCCGTCACTGCGGCGGTGGCGGTGTCGATCGCGAGAACATTCATGGCGTCACCCACTGCCACGTAGCCGTCCGCACGTCCGAATCCGACGTCCGCTCTAGTCGGATGTCGAGATGCCGGTCCGACAGGCGCTCGGCGAGACCCTCGCCCCACTCCACGACGACGACGGCGCTTTCCAGGTCGGTGTCCAGGTCGAGCGAATCCAGTTCGGCCAACAGGTCGGCGCCGGTGGCCTCCAACAGCCGGTAGACGTCGACATGCACCAGCGCAGGCGCGTCGGGCTGGCGCGCCCGATGCAGCCTGGCGAGCACAAAGGTCGGAGACGTGACCGGTCCGTCGACATCCATGGCTTGCGCGATCCCCCTGGCCAACACCGTCTTTCCCGCCCCGAGCGGCCCGGAGAGAACGACTACGTCACCCGCGCGGAGTTGCCCGCCTAGCTGCACTCCCAGAGCGATGGTGTGGTGCACGGTGTTCAGGGTGGCGTGGCCGTCGCTGTCAGCCACGGGGTTTGGTCCGTTGCCGAAATCGCCGGGTGAGCGCGACGAGCTTGGACGGCATGGCACGGTCGACCAGACGCACCAGAGCGTCGTTGACGATCTCGGGCTGTTCCAGTTGCACCAGATGTCCGGCGCCGTCGACCAACACCAGCTCGGAATCGGGCAGTTCGGCCGCCATCCGTTCGGAGCTCTCCGGCGGGGTCAGCAGGTCTTGCTCGCCGCAGACGATCAGGGTGGGCACCGCCGCCAGAACCGGTAGGGCCGCGGTCTCGTCGTGCAGTTCGAGCGCGCGCAGGAAGCCCACCAGTGCGCCGACCGGCGTGTCGTGCATCATCTTCTCGGAGTACGCCACAACGGTGGGGCTCACCTTTTCGTCGCCGAACGACGCCGCCTGCAGGATCGGATGAAGTATCGAGCGCGCCGCCCCGCGCCCACGTCTGATTACCGCAGGTGCGTAATGAGCCAACGACCTCGCAGCGTTGAGCGCCGGATTCTTCAGAGTCTGACCGATCGGTGTCTCCGAAATCCCTTCTGCCGCGGAGGCTATCAACGCTACTCCGACAATCCGCTTGCGGTACCGATCCGGGTAGCTGCGCGCGTGGGCCAGGACGGTCATGCCGCCCATGGAGTGGCCGACCAGCACCACGGGCCCGCGCGGGGCCATCACCGCCAGGACCGTATCCAGGTCGTCGGCCAGCTGGGACACGGTGTAGGACTCCGAAGCGGCTTCCGACGAACGGCCATGGCCGCGTTGGTCGTAGAACACCATCCGCACCTGAGGACCCCACTGCTCGGCCAGGCGGATCCGCTGGAAATGGAACGAGCCCATCTGGAGACAGAAGCCGTGGCAGAACACGACCGTCAACGGTGCGTCGGCGGGCCCCACTTCGCGGACGGCGAGATCGACGCCGTCGTGGGTGGTGACGACACCGCCGCGGTCGGCGTCGAGCACTTCGAAATCCTCTCCGGCGTAAGGATCTTCGACCACGACGCGGCGACCGACCGAACGCGCCACAGTTGTGCCGGCGACGGCTCCCACCGCGGCCAGGCCCGCCGCACCGGCCAGCCAGCCAGCATTCCTGCGGCCGAAACCGCGACCGCTCTTGTTGTCGCTCAAAGCTTCTCGGCCCCCACGTAGCTGCGCCTGACGCGGCCCCTCGGACTGGTGACCACCTCGTAGTGGATGGTGTTCAGGGTGTCGGCCCAGATCTGGGCTTTCGGTTCGCCCTGGGTGCCCGGCCCGAATAGGATCGCCTCGTCGCCTTCTGACACTCCCGAGGCGCCGGGCCCGAGGTCTACTACGAACTGATCCATGCAGATCCGGCCCACGCCACGGCGAAGGCGCCCGTTGATCAGTACATCCAGGCGCCCGCTGAGGCCGCGGAACACGCCGTCGGCATAACCGATTGGCAGCAGCGCGACGGTGGTGTCGCGCTCGGCCACCCACGTGTGCCCGTAGGACACCCCTTCGCCGGCCTGCAACGACTTCACCATCGCCACCGGGCATTTCAGCGTCATCGCGGGAATCAGACCCAGATCACCGCGATCGGGCACCGGGCTGAGGCCGTAGACGGCGATACCGGGCCGCACGATGTCGTAGTGGAGATCAGGCCGGGTCATCGTGGCGGGCGAGTTGGACAGGTGCGCCACCTCGAAGTGGACGCCGCGCCGCGCCGCTCGGCTGATCACGTCCGAGAACCGTCGTGACTGCTCGTCGTTGGTGGGATGCTCGGGCACGTCGGCCTGAGCCAGATGGGACATGATGCCGCGCAATCGGATCGCGCCGTCTGCACGCGCGGTCGCGAGCCGCTCCAACAGCGCCGGGAAGTCGGCCATGCTGACACCGTTGCGGTTGAGTCCGGTGTCGACCTTCACGGTCACCGACGCGGCAGTGCCGGTGCTGCGGACCCCATCGAGCAGGTCGTGTAGCTGACGCGGCGTGGACACCCCGATCTGGACGTCGGCGTCGAGTGCGGGCGCGAAATCGGTGCCCGGGGGATGCAACCACGACAACACCGGACCGGTGAAACCGTCACCGCGCAGGGCCAGCGCTTCAGCGAGTGTGGCCACCCCGATCTCGGCCGCGCCAGCCGCCAGCGCAGTGCGCGCCACCGCGGTGGCGCCGTGCCCGTACCCGTCGGCCTTCACGACAGCCATCACCTGCGCGCAGCGTGCGTGCTCACGCAACAGCCGCACGTTGTGCGCGATGGCGCCGAGGTCAACCACCGCTTCGGGGGTGGCTGAAGTGCCCGCTGCGGTCAGGGATGTCGGATGAATAGTCATGGTTCCGCCGTCGATTGTCCCAGAACAGCGCGGAGCCGCCCGGGCTGGCCTGACAACCGGCGTTTCGGCGCGAACCACACCCCCCGGTCCGGGGACTATCGATGCCAGCTCACGGGTCAATCTGACCGCGAGCGCTCAAGCACTGCAGCTTCCGCCGGCAGCTCCAAGCTCACCAGCTGCAAGCGGGCAAGAAGCTGCTTCACTCGAGCCGGGTGGGCTCCGCCAGCGCGGTACCCGTGTATACCGCGGCCAGGGTGACGACACTGGACCCGAAGTACTCCGGCAGCTGAGCCCTCAGCAACGCAGTCGCCCCGGCATGGTGCGCGTGGACAGGTTCGGATGAGGCGGAGCCGGTCATCGACGAGCCCGGTGGCACGGTCCGATCGACGACCGCCCCTCAGTGCGCGAACGGCTGCACGGTGTCGAAGTGGCCACCCGGCTTGAGTTTGCCCAGGCTGGCCAGGGCGGTCACCATATCGTCGTACAGTAGCCGGGCCAGGTCGGCGGAGAAGCCTTCGCGCACCACGATGCGCAGCACGGCGACGTCGGTGGCGTTGTCCGGCATCGTGTACGCGGGCACCTGCCAGCCGAACGCGCGCAGCGCCTGGGATACGTCGAACTCGGTGTATCCGGGGTTTCCCGCCAGTTTGAAGCTGATCACGGGGATGGCCGAACCGTCGGTGATGATCTCGAAGTGTTCGCTCGCGGCCAGCTGATCGCCCAGCCAGCGGGCGGTGTTCGACAGGCACTGCATCACTTGCGTGTAACCGGCGCGCCCGAGTCGCAGGAAGTTGTAATACTGACCCACCACCTGGTTACCCGGCCGGGAGAAGTTCAGCGTGAACGTGGGCATGTCGCCGCCCAGGTAGTTGACGCGGAACACCAGTTCGTCGGGCAGGCCGTCGCGGTTGCGCCACACGACGAAGCCCAGACCCGGATAGGTGAGCCCATACTTGTGGCCGCTGACGTTGATCGACGCCACCCGCGGCAGCCGGAAGTCCCATTCGAGGTCGGGATGCAGGAACGGGACGACGAAACCGCCGCTGGCCGCGTCGACGTGCACTGGGACGTCGACTCCCCCGTCGGCGGCCAACTGGTCCAGCGCGGCGCAGATCTCGGCGATTGGCTCCAGTTCGCCGGTGAAGGTCGTGCCGAGGATCCCCACCACGCCGATGGTGTCCTCGTCGACCGCGTCCAGCACCTGCTCCGCGGTGATGACGTAGCGGCCCTCCTCGACCGGCAGGTACCTAGGTTCGACGTCGAAGTAACGGCAGAACTTCTCCCACACCACCTGGACATTGGAGCCCAGCACCAGGTTGGGGGTGCGCCGGCGCCACGCGTTCCCGTTGGGGCCGCCGACCTTCTGGCGCCAGCGCCACTTGAGCGCCAGACCGGCGAGCATGACGGCCTCGCTGGACCCGATGGTCGACACCCCGGTGGCGGCGTTGGGGTCGTCGTCGCGCAGGTTCTCGGCGTGGAACAGGTCGGCGACCATCGACACACAACGCTGCTCGATCGCGGCGGTGGCGGGGTACTCGTCCTTGTCGATCATGTTCTTGTCGAATGTCTCGGCCATCAGCTTTTCGGCCTCGGGGTCCATCCACGTCGTGACGAACGTGGCCAGGTTGAGCCGTGAGCTGCCGTCGAGCATCAGCTCGTCGTGGATGAAGCGGTAGGCAGCGGTGGGTTCCATCGCATCGTCGGGAAGGCGCAGCGACGGGACCGGCGAGGTCGACAGCCGGCCGGTATAGGCGGGGCTGATGGACGACGTGGTGTGCGGGCGGGTCATGACGGCCTTTCCTGAAGTGACAGCGACTCCTGAAGTGACAGCGACTCCTGAAGTGACAGCGACGCGACGGCGGCCCGGAGGTGGGCCAGGATGTGGGACGCGGACGTGGGCGCGGGGCCTGGGCCGGGGTCAGCGGCCGACAGGCCCGCCGCGCGGGCATGCACGAAGGCCGCTGCGGCCGCCGCTTCGCCGGCGGGCAGTCCGGCGGCCAGCAACGCGCCGATCACGCCGGACAGCACGTCACCGGAACCCGCTGTGGCAGCCCAGGACTGGCCCGCGGGGTGCACGTAGGCGGGCCCGCCGGGGGTGGCGATGACGGTGACATTGCCCTTGAGGAGCACGGTGGCGCCGAGGGCGTCGGCAAGCTTTCGGGCGGCGCCGACGCGATCGTCCCCTGGCGGGCTGCCCGCCAGCCGCTGATATTCGCCTGCATGTGGTGTCAGCACGGTCGTGGCGGTGCGGCCCCCGACAAGTTCGGGGTGGGCGGCCAGGATGGTCAGGCCGTCGGCGTCGACGAGCACCGGAAGGTCGGTCTCGAGCGCGAAGCGCAATGCCGCGGCACCGGTTTCGTCGGTGCCGAGGCCAGGTCCCACCACCCAGGACTGCACGCGGCCTGCGGTGGCCGCCGACGACGTGGCGATGACTTCGGGCCAGTGCGAAACCACCTCGGCGGCAGCGGTTCCCGCATAGCGGACCATTCCGGACGTGGCGGCGACCGCGGCGCCGGTACACAGGATCGCAGCGCCGGGGTAGGTCGCCGAGCCCGCGAGGATCCCGGTGACACCCTGGCTGTACTTATCGTCTAAGGGGCCGGGTACGGGCCACCGAGTGGCCACATCGTCGGCGTCGAACCCGAGCACGTCGGTGACAGGCAGGTTCAGGCCGATGTCGACGAGTTCGACACGCCCGCAGTCGGCGAGCGCATGCACCGGCTTGAGTCCACCGAAGGTCACGGTGAGCGCGGCGTCGACGTGGGGACCATCGGTTGCTCCGGTGTGGACGTCGACTCCGCTGGGGATGTCGACCGCGACGACGGGAATCCGGAGGCCGTCGAAGATCGCCGCAGCGTCCGGCCGCAACGGGCCCGACCCCGAAATTCCGACCACTCCGTCGAGGACGACATCAGTTCTGGGACCGATCTTCTCCACGACGCGCCCACCCGCAGTGAGAAATGCGGCACGTCCCTCGGAGTGGGTGCGGTCAGGTGTGAGCAGGACGGCGTCGGCGGCGACGCCGCGCCGGCGCAGGAACGCCGCGGCCCACAGCGCGTCGCCGCCGTTGTCGCCGGAACCGACCACCGCGCAGATCCGGCGTCCCGCCAGCGCGCCGGTGCGGCGCTTGAGCTCGGCGGCGATCGCGTTCGCCAGCCCGTACGCGGCGCGGCGCATCAGCACACCGTCAGGCAGGCTGGCCAGCAACGGCGCCTCGGCGGCGCGGATTACCTCTGCGCTGTAGTAGTGCCGCACGGGGGCCAAGGCTAGTCGCTGGACGGCACCACCAGGAGCAGGTAACGCAAACTCTGCGAGTCTCGCTCACAACGAAGCCCGGGTGACCGCTCCGTCCCCCGAGATCAGGGCCTCGTCGGCCCCCGGTTCCGGCACGGGCACGTCCCGACGTTGGCCTGGCTGTTTCCATTGCACGAACTGGAAGGCTTCCATTGCACGAACTGAAAGGCCGTCACCCGGTGATCCGGTCGAAGGAGACTTCAAGATGCCGAGGCCCGCGGAACACCTGGCTCGGCCGATAGGGCGGCGGATCGACCACCAGTCGCGGATTCTCCACCCGGCCGAGGAAGGTCTCCAGCGCGAGGTTCACCTCCAGGCGGGCCCGCGGTCCACCCATGCAGGTGTGAATCCCGCTGCCCCAACCGAAGTGCTGGTTGTTCTTGCGCTGGGGGTCGAACGTGTGGGGTTCGGGGAACATCTTTGGGTCACGGTTCGCGGCGCCGTACATCAGGTGCACCGCCGAGCCCGCCGGGATCACGGTCCCTGCGATCTCGATGTCGGCGGTGGCGCTTCTGCTCGGGAAGAACTGCACCGCCGACTGCAGGCGCTGGACCTCTTCGATCGCCTTCGGGATCAGTTCGGGCCGCTCGCGCAGCAGATCGATCGACTCGGGGTTGCGCAGCAGCAAGAGCACGCAGTGCGCGATGGTGTTGACCGTCGAGTCGTGACCGGCGACCAGCAACAGCAGCGCGTTCGCGGCGGCCTCTTTCGGCGACATCGGCCCGTCGGGCCCGTCGTCGTTCACCAGTTTCGACAGCAGGCCATCGCCAGATTCCTTGAGGTAACCCTGGATCAGATCGGCCAGGTACTGCTGGAGTTCGGCAGTGCTCTGCTTGCCTTTGGCGGCTCGCGCCCGCCCCTCTTCGGTGACCGCTTCCGGGCCGAGATCGAGTCCTGCCATGAAGTCAGCGATCCAAGCGTGGAACGTGGGCTCGTCCTGGAGTGGAATGCCGAGCACCTGGCAGATCACCGCCACGGGAACCGGGTAGGCGTAGTCGTCGACGACGTCGAAGGTGTTGCCGCCCTCGGCCCTGACCCCGTCGAGCAGCTCGTCACAAAGCCGCTGAATGCTGGGCTCCATCGAAGGAATGACATCGGGTGAGTGCGGTGGAGCGAAGTGGCGCATCACCTGACGTCGCGCCCGGTCGTGGTCGGCAGGATCGGACAGGATGATCGTCTTCGCCTTGCCGTACGCCTCAATGCCTTCCGCGCCTGCCGCCGGCGCCGCCCCGGCAGCCGGTTGCGCTCCCAGCGGGCTGCGCGACATGTCAGAACTGATCCGCGGATCGTGGGCCAGTGCCATCAGCTCGCGGTATCCGGTGACGACGTAGGTGCGCTCGGCTACCCGGACGACAGGTGTCTCCCGGAGTTGGTCGAAAAACCGATACGGGTCGTGGCGGTTCTCGAATCTCATCGCCTCCGCCCAGGCGACCTCTGCTGTGGTCATGGTGGCCTCTTTCAGGAGTGTGGGCTAGCGGGCTTTGGCACGGTATTCGGCACCCCGAGAGGTCGGATCGTGGCCCGTGAGGACCACGTCAGGGACGCCGGTCGGTGCCCTCGGATCG
>JBPPMS010000160.1:0-11228 GCA_051306175.1 Mycobacterium sp.
TCGGCACTGGCGCCCGTCCCCGGACTCGCGATGTACGGGGCCACCAAAGCGGCCGTTCTGTCGTTCACCACCTCTTTGCAGGGTGACCTCACCCATGCGGGTCTGCCCATCCGCGCACGTGCGCTGTGCCCTGACGTGGTAAGTACAAAAATGGTCAACGATCGAGTTGCCGATCCGGGCGCGGCACTGTTGTTCGCCGGACCCAGTCCGATGGACGCTGCGGACGTGGCCCGCGCAGGGCTCGAGTTACTGGACAGTCGCCAGATATTCCGGGTAGTTCCTCGGTGGCGTGGCGTCGTTGCCCGCTCTTGTGACGCCGCGCCGTCGCTCGGGTTGAAGGCTTTCGCGTTGATGCGTGGCCTTGGTGAGCGGCGCCAACGCGCACATCGATGACGCTGCGTCGAAGATGGGACGGGTCAGCACGACGAGGTTCGAGTTGGGCGTGATGAGATCGAGGGTTCGCTCAGTGGGACGTGGGGATCGAGTTGGGTTCCCAGTTCGTGCAGCCTGTCATCGATGATCAGCCACGTTTGCCGCGTCAACCGGATGACGAGTTCGTCGCGAGTGGAATCTCGATGGTCCAGCCACCACAGGACCGATGCGTCGATAAGGCCCATGATGGCGGCGACGTTACGGTCGGCAGCGTTGCAGTCGTCCCCGTAGCGAGGAAAGTAGCGGGCGCCCGCGACTGCGAGTTCGGAGGCGAACGCGCTACTGCCCGGCGTCGCTTTCTCGGTGCTGCGCCGGTAGTCTCGGTTTACCAGAAACCGATACAGGTTCGGATGTTCATCAGCCCACATGACGTGCTGACTCACCGGTGCGCGAATCACGTCTAGCGGCGATCCCTTCACGTCCAGAGTGAGGCGAATCTTGGCGGTGAGTTCGTGGTGGACGTAGCGCGCGACGGCCAGATCGAGTTCTTCCTTACTCGCGAAGTGGCGGTAGAAGTGGGTGCGACCCACACCCGCCTTGTCCGCGATTTGGCCCGTAAGTGCGTGGGGGCCGTTTTCCTCTATCGCGCTGAGGGCGGCTTCGATGATCTGTCCGCGACGTAGCTCACGGCCCGGCACCCTGCTGGTTGCGCGACGTACCGCTGTGGTGTCCACCCACTGCTTTCCCTTCACGAAGCTCACCGTAGCGCTGAGCGTGCCTGCATGTTCTGGATACGAGTTGTACCCAGCGTTCGCTTCGTGGTACACCATGTACCCATAGCGTGAAAGCGAGACCACTCCGGGATCGGTGCGCAAGCAGACACAGTGAGGACATTCGAATGGCCGCCAAACGCTCTAGCTGGATGGACGACGACCTCGATGCGCTGCGCGACTTGGCGCGTGCGTTCTGCGAGAAGGAGGTCGCGCCGCACACCGACCGCTTCATCGAGCAGCACCACGTTGATCGGGATCTGTGGACTCGGGCGGGCGAGCTGGGATTGCTGTGCATGTCGATCCCCGAGCAGTACGGCGGCGGTGGGGGAACGTTCGCTCATGAGGCGGTCTTGATCGAGGAACAGGCCCGCGTCGGCGATTCGGCATGGGGCGCGCCGCTGCACAGTGGAATCGTGGCTCACTACTTGCTCGAGTACGGCACCGACGAGCAGAAAGAGCGCTTCCTGCCTCGACTGGCGACCGGTGAGATGGTGGGGGCGATCGCGATGACGGAGCCCGGCACGGGATCCGACCTGCAGTCAGTCACGACCAAGGCGGTACGCGTCGGGGACGAATACGTGGTGAACGGGTCCAAAACCTTCATCACCAATGGGTCTCAGGCCGACTTGATCGTCGTCGTTGCCAAGACCGACCCGACCGCCGGCGCGAACGGAATCTCGTTGGTGTTGGTCGAAGGCGACCGACCGGGCTTTCGTCGGGGTCGAGTGTTGGACAAGGTCGGTCAACGCGGTCAGGACACCTCCGAGCTCTACTTTGAAGACGTGCACATCCCCGTTGCGAACCTCCTCGGTACAACCGAAGGCCAGGGATTCATTCAGTTGATGCAGCAACTGCCCCAGGAGCGGTTGATCCTCGCGCTCGGCGCAGTGACTGTAGTAGAAACGGCGCTCGAGTTCACCGTGGAGTACACCAAGGATCGGCATGCTTTCGGCAAGCCGGTCTTCGCCTTCCAGAACACCAAGTTCAAACTCGCCGAGGTCGCCACCGACGCCCACATCAGCCGCGTTTTCATCGACGACTGCATCGCCCGCCACCTGCGCGGCGAACTCGACATCCCCACAGTCGCCATGGCGAAGTGGTGGACTACCGAGCGCGCCATGGCGGCACTCGATGACTGCTTGCAACTACACGGCGGATACGGCTATATGACCGAATATCCCATCGGCAGGATGTGGGCCGACGCTCGCGTTCAGAAGATCTACGGCGGGACGAATGAGATCATGAAGGAGATCATTGCTCGCTCGCTCTGACCCGAAGTCCACCCGTCTCGGCGTAGCCATGAGAGCTACGCCGGTGCGCTAGTTGGGTGAGAATCCGTGGGTTCGCCCCCGTTCGCCGCGGCCGCTGCCCCCAAGGCCGTCGGGTAGGCCCAGCTGCGCGGGTTCAAGTATGGCTCGCACGCCGAGAATTCGCCTAACCGTGTAGGAATAACTGTGTAGCGGGCCACGGCTAGGACGGTCATAGCTCGGCGGCCGCGTCGCCCGATTGGTAACTCGTGGCGGGGACGCCAAGCACCGCGTGACCCATTGCAGCGAGCACCGCAGAAGTCCGTTCCGGGGCGAGACCAGTGCCGCGGTACTGCAAGATCGACTGGATGGCGCCGATCGCGCCGTGAACCATCGCGCGAAGCTCAATTTCGGCGACCTCCGGGCGCAACTCGCCGACGAGGTGCACCCACTCTTCTAGATAGAGCCGCTGCTTTCGGCGTAACCGGCTCTGCTGCCGGTTGGGCAGATTGTGCACCTCGCGGTAATACACTACGGCCAGTTCGCGTTGATCCATTACCAAGGCGACTTGGTCGCACACCAGCTCGGTCAACGCCTCCGCCTCGTCGCGAGATTGCTCGACGATCGTCGTCGCACGCTGCAGTAGGCTGTCCACCACTCGTTCGAATAGGGCCGCTAGTAAGCCGCCCTTACTGTCGAAATGGCGGTATATGGCCGGCCCGACGACCCCTGCTGCAACCCCGATGTCGGCCATCGACACAGCGTGGTAACCCCGCTCGGCGATCAACTCCGCTGCAGAGGCGAGAATCCGCTCCCGACGTTCGCCGCCGACCCGAGTACGTCCGGCGACGACCGCTTTACTCATCGCTACTTCCTTCGTACTCGACGCTGGCTTTGTGCAGCACCTGAAGACCCCATACTGGGTCTGTAACAACGTTAACACCTGCTCACAAGCCGAGTGGAGCTGGAGATCGGCCCGCACCGAATTCAGCCGGTGTCCGCACGCCATCGAGTGTTGACGCCGGACCGCGATCGACCTACGTTCAGCAGATGTGAATATCGACTCACGGTGCGGACACTCGTTGGTGAGAATGGAATCAGAGGAGAGCGGCAGTGACCGAGGCGTACGAGGACATCCGAGACGAGGTCGAGGAACGAACGGCAGTCGTGACCATCAATGCGCGGGTCGTCGGCGAGAAGCGCGCCCGGGAGATGTGGTACTCGTGGGTCGTCCCTACGCGCAGTCCTGATTTCGCCAAGTTCGCCAAGGAATGAGGACTCGAACGTGACAGACAACATCGTCGTCGTTACCGGCGCCGGATCCGGAATCGGCAAGGCCGCCGCACTGGCTTTCGCGCAACAGGGCGATAGGGTGGTCGCGGCTGATCTCGATCTGGACGCGGCAAACCGCACGTCAGCATATTTTCCTGACTCAGTATTCGCGATGAGTGTCGATATCGCGGATCGCAAAACAGTGGATCAATTGCGTGAGCGAGTACATTCCGAGGTCGGTATTCCGAACGTTCTCGTGAATGCTGCTGGATGGGACCGCACCGACGGCTTCCTCAACGCCACCACAGAATTCGCCGAAAAGGTGGTGGCCATCAACTATCTCGGCCCAGTGCACATGTGCAGCGCATTCCTGCCGGCGATGGCAGAGGCCGGAAACGGCGGCTGGGTGGTCAACGTCGCCAGCGACGCCGGGCGGGTGGGCAGCTCGGGAGAAAGCATCTATGCTGGCGCCAAGGGCGGCGTCATCGCGCTCACCAAGTCTCTAGCTCGCGAGATGGCCAGGCATGGGATCAACGTCAACTGCGTGTGCCCGGGTCCCACCGATACCCCGTTGTTTCACGCCCAGGCCGACAAGCTGAAAGAGGCATTGATCAAGGCGATTCCGTTTCGGCGGCTTGCGCGCCCGGAGGAGGTCGCAGCGCCGATTGTGTTCTTCGCCTCCGAGGCCGCGTCGTTCATCACCGGTCAGGTCATCAGCGTCAGCGGCGGCCTGACAATGGCTGGTTAAACGAGCCGCGTGATCCGTGACCGGTCGCGGCTCACTCCTCGGCGATGGGTTCACGATCGATATTGCAGATCCGTGCTGCGACCTTCGGCTCCCTTAACGCCCAGCACCCAGATAGTACAGGTATATAAATTTCTAGGTCAACAAGCTTTCAGTGGTAGAATCACGACGAAGATAGAGCCTCGGCACGAGCACGAGGGAGCGCAGGTGAGCATGCAGCCCGCCGATCGACCCGCCGTCGGGCGTGCGGCGTTGTCAGTGCCCGAGCAAGTCGTTCGCAGCGCGCGTGAGGCTGGCGGTGATCTCGACCCGGACTCGCTCACCGTGATGATGCTGCTGTACCGGGCGGTCGCGGCGATAGACCGCACGCACGCGGCGGAGCTGGCACCCTACGAACTCAACTTGGGCCAATTCCAGGCGCTCAGCGTGTTGCACCGGGTGCAAGCGCCGGTCACGATGGGCGAGCTGGCCGAGTTGCTGTCGGTTCGGCGCGCCAACCTCACTGGTTTGATCGACACCCTAGAGCGGCGCACGCTGGTGCAGCGGGTGCTCAACCCTCGCGACCGGCGTTCGTTCCTGGTCGAGATCACCTCGTCCGCCGAAAGGTTGCTCGGGGATTTCCTCCCGCACCACTGGCGCTACATCAGCACCCTGACCAGCGGTTTGGCCAGCGAGGAATTACGCCAGCTGGCGCAGCTGCTGGACCGGCTGCGGAGCTCGGTCGAATCTGCCCCTCCGGTGCCAGTCACCGACCGCGTTGAACGGCCAGCGCAACGCACGCGCGATGGCGTCCAGACACCGCCGAACGCAAACGTGGACTCGACCGATCCCGTCCCCGGTGACAAGTCGATCCGCAACGCCGACCCACTCGCGGCAGTACAGAAATAATCGAACGGACTGCACCCAACTGCCGCGGAAACACGCCGGCCAGCGGTTCGTTCGGCCCCACGGCCCGGTCCCGGCACGGTGCAGGCGACCGTTGCAAGACCGGGCGGGCCGAGCTCACCATCTAGTTATGGTGCTTGACTATTTTGAGATCAAACGTCTACATTCTGTATGATCTATTTCACATCGAACGCCAGTGGGTGAGCCGGCTCACCTGCGTGTGCTGGTCAAAGGAGACAAATGCCTGTGGCGTACCATTCGCGGCTCGACTTTCTGCTCGACTCCCTGCTCGACTCCCTGCTCGACTCCCTGCTCGACGACGGTCAGGAAAGTTTCCTTCAGCCACCCCGGGGCGACGCCTGGCGTACGGAGAACTAATGCGTACCCGCGGAGCAATCATTCGGGAGGCGCCGGGCAAATACGAGGTCGTGGACCTGGACGTGGACGACCCGCGCGACGGTGAGATACAGGTCAAGCTGGTGGCCTCCGGCATGTGTCACTCCGACGACCACGTCGCCACCGGAGACATGCGGCCGGGAATCTACCCGTTCGCCGGTGGCCATGAGGGGGCCGGGATCGTCACCGGCGCGACCAGGAACAACAAGGGCATCAAAGAGGGCGACCACGTCATCTTTTCCTTCTTGCCGTCCTGCGGGCACTGCCGATGGTGCGCGACAGGTCAGCAGAATCTGTGCGACCTTGGCGCGGGGTTGATGACCGGTGCCCGATGGGACGATCCGACGAGCTTCCGGCTGAAGATGACCGAGTCCGGTCAGCCCGTTGGGCAGATGCTGGGCATCTCGACCTTCTGCGAGACCACAACCGTCGCCGTCGACTCCGTGGTGAAGGTGCCCCAGGACGTCCCGTTGGAGGCCCTGTGCCTGCTGGGCTGCTCCGTGGGCACGGGTTGGGGCGCAGCGGTCAATTCCGGCGGGGTCGAGCCCGGCCACACCACGATCGTGATGGGCGTGGGCGGAGTGGGTATTAACGCCGTGCAAGGTGCGGCACACGCTGGGGCATCGCACATCATCGCCGTCGACCCGGTCCCCTTCAAGCGCGCCAAGGCCCAGGAGTTGGGCGCCACAGACGCCGTCGAGTCGATGGCGGAGGCCACCGAACTCGCCAGGGAGTTCACCAACGGTCAAGGCGCTGACCAGACCATTGTCACTGTGGGTGTTATCCAGCCGGACCACGCCGGAGAGGCGATGGCGTCGATCCGCAAGGGAGGCACGGTGGTGATCACGGCCTTGGGGAACATGGCCGAAACCAGACTATTGCCGGTCTCTTTGGCGGATATCGCCTTGTTCCAAAAGCGGATTCAGGGCTCGCTATTCGGTGAGTCCAATGCAAACTGGGACGTCTTGCGACAGGTGGAGCTCTACCGGTCGGGTGTACTGAAACTCGATGAGCTGATCACTAGGACATACACACTCGACGAAGTCGCTCAGGGCTACCAGGACATGCACGACGGAAAGAACATCCGCGGCGTCATAAGATTCGGCTAGCACGGTGTCCCTTGGGCTGCGCACCATAGAGCCAGCCGTAGGCGGGTCATCGGCTGTCCCGCCCGGCAGATGGCTCACTGAGCCAGGGCTCATTGGCCGACGCTCGGAGCTGGCGGTTCTGCAGCGGCAGGCCATGGCCGCGGGGAAGGGTCGCGGCACCTGTGTCGGCCTCAGTGGTCCTGCTGGCGTGGGCAAGAGCATGCTGCTCGACGCGGTGGCTGCGGGCGCAGGGGTCGCCGGGATCACCGTGCTGCGTGGAACGACTCCCAGTCACGGCCCCCAGCGGCCGCTCGGCCTTTTCGGCACGGTGTTCGATGACTTGGCGGATCTCCTTCGTGCCCGATCCGACGTCGCAGCCGAGATCGCCAGGGTCCATGGCGGGCTGATTGGGTCGGTAGTCGGATTGGTACCTCAATTCGCGCGGGCGCTCGGCGGGTCGCCGGCGGACGTCGTGATGCCGGGACCGGACGTGACCGGCGCGCTGACCGTCATCGCTGAAATCCTTGGCGACCTGTTCACCGCGACCCAACCGGGATTGCTCATCCTGGACGACTGCCAGTCGGCCGACGAGCTGAGCTGGCGGCTACTGGGGGCGATCGCCCGGTCCGTGCAGCGGTCTGAGACCGAAGCCGCAGGGCACCTGACCGTGCTGTGCGCTTTTCGGCCCGAGGCTTGGCGCCAGGTCAGGTCGTGGGACCAGGTGAGCGTGGTATCGATCGAGCTCGGCGGCATGGACGCTGACGAGTCCCGCGATCTGATCGTCGCAGCCGCAGCGCGGCCCGTTCCCCCAGTCGCCGTCGACTACGTCCTCGAACAGTGTTGCGGAAACCCGTACTACATGATGTCCACGCTTCGTGCGCTGATCGAATCCGAGGTCCTGGTCGACTCAGCTGGCCGGTGGACGGTCCGCGAGGACAATCTGCGGCTCCTTGCGCCCATCGCCCGGCCTGAGTCTTGGCCGGACATCCAGTCGAAGGCGTTCCTACTGACCAGACTTGCGCAGCTGACACCGCGCACCCGCAGCGCGTTGGAACAGACAGCCGTCTTCGGCGGGAGGATCGCGACCACGTTGCTGGCAGAGGCGCTCGATCTCGAGCTTGGGACGGTCGAGGCCGCAGTGGAAGAGTGCGCACAACGTGGTTTCATCGGCAGGCCTACGGACGAGTTACGGATCGCTGAGGTGGCCAACGACGCCACCCGAGACGCCGTCCTTCAGTTCATGGGCGCGCATGAAGTTCGGTCGGCGCATCGCCGGGCGGCCAGCGCCCTGCGGTGGCGTCAATCGGCCGATGACCATGCCTTGGCCTACCACCTGCACAAGTCGGGCGCCTCGACGCAGGCGCTGCCTCATGCGTTGCGGGCGGGGGAGGCCGCCCTGCGTCAGCATGCACTCGATGTCGCAGAGACTTACCTCCTGATCGGCCGCGCTGGGCTGGAAGGGGATCCGGAAGCGACAGACCGCGACCGGTTTCGCGTATGCGAGGGCCTTGGCACCTTGTACATGCTCCAAGGCAGTTACGACGCCGCGGCCGAGCACCTCGACCTCGCGTATGAGGCTGCGGGGGGCCTCGACCCCATCGACCGCGGACGGGTGGCGATCGCCCGGGGCGAGCTATCGTTCAAGAAGGGTCAGCTCGACGACGCTCACCTCTGGACGGCGCGCGCGGTGTCGGCGCTTGAACTGCGCCACCCGGCCTCGGCCGCAATGACTTTGGTGTGCGCCGCTGTGGAGTTCGTCCGGTGGTGTGGGCTGGTGGCGCTCGCCGCGATCTCCGGACCTCCCCAGCGATCCGAGCGTGCAGCGCTGGCCGCTCGGCTCTATAACCGGTTGTGCTACCAGTCGTGGTTCTCCAGCAGCCCCGCGTGGAATCTGTGGGGCATGCTGCGGGCGCTGCGGTTCGCTCAGGCCAGCGGGAGCGTCCAGCAACTCTCGCAGGCCTACTCAGGGAGCGGGGCGTGCTTGGCCGGATTGGCTCCTCTCTTCGCGCCGATCGCATTACAGCTGGTCGACCGCTCACTGCGGATGCGTCGTGCCCTGCACGACAAATGGGGAATCGCGCAATCGCGCCATTTCCGCGGATTCGTGCTGCTCGCGGCAAGCCGGTTCGATGAGGCCAGCGCCGAGTTCGATGCCGCGATCGCGGCGTTCGGCGTGCTGGGCGACCGATGGGAGCAGATCGCGGCGACGTGGCAGAAGAGCCTGTGCCTCTACCACTCGGGGCAATTGAGCGAAGCCGGTGCACTGGCCCGTGACGCATTCTGGGAAAGCCGATTGATCGGTGACCGCATCGGGGCGGGCACCTCGCTGGCGTTGTGGGTGCGATGCATGCCGGCGGGTGTCGGCGCTGATGCCTTGGCTCGCGAGCTTGAGAGTAGCGCTGAGCCAGATGCCCATACCCGTGCCCTGCTTCGGGCGGCAATGGGTTGGCGCCTGCTACATCTCGACCGTGCGGATGCCGCGGTGGCGGAGTTCGAGGCGGCCCAGCGTGAGCGTCGACGTGCCCGGATCCGTAACCACTTCGTCGCGCCACTGTGGACGGGGCAGGTTCAGGCCCAGCGTCTTGCGCGCGACGCTCGGCCGAGCTGGTCCGCTAGGATGCGGCGGCGGGATCGAAAAGCCCTGCGGCGCAGCCTCTTCGCTGCGTTGGTTACCGCAGCGGTGTTCAGCGCGCAGCGTCCGGCGGTGCTGCGCGAGTGCGCTCTCGTATCACTCGCCCATGGTCGGATCTACCGGGCTCGGATCCAGCTGTGGGCGGCGACGCGCAGTGCGCGGAGGCTCGCCGCCCACGGCGAGTTCCTCGCCTGCCAAGCCGTCCTCCAGATGGCGTTCGGTACTGACGGAGCTGCGCCCAGCCATTCCATCACCGGCATCCCGGCGAAATCGGGCATCAGGGTGGACCGCGGCTTCGTCGAATGTCTGTCCACACCTGTCGTCGCGGGCCCCGCAAAGGCCGGCCGCCACGGAGTGCTCATCGCCGCGGCACGTCGGTTCGCCGGACTCGAGACAGCAGGGTCCATCTTGGAGGAGCTTCGGCGAGCGGTGTACGCCGCTACCCCGGCACTGGACGTGCAGGTGCTGCCCGAAGCCGGCCCGGAATGTGGATCGGAAGCCGTCGAGAGATTTTTGGCTCCAATCACAGTGCTGGGCAGCGACGAACACATCCTCGCGGTCAGCTTTCCCTTCGGAGAGGCCTGCGACCACGTGCCGGCAGTCGAGGTGCTGGCTGCCCTCGCCGGCGCGCTGCTTGAGCGCCAGAAACTGCGTAGTCGGGTCGCAGAGCAGATGGTCGAGGTCCAGGAAGCTGAACGTGCGCGTATCGCCCGAGACTTGCACGACGACCTTGGCCACGTATTCAGCGGCATTCTTGAAGGCCTTGGCAGGCCCACAAACGCCGTGGGCGGAATTGACGCCGCTGCCGTGTCCCGCCTGCGTGACATCGCTCGCGAGGGGATCCGAACCGTACGCACGGTGGCCTGGTCGCTGAGGCCTGAGGCCCTGGAGGACCTGGGTGTAGCGGGCTGCATCGAGCAGTTGGTCGAGGACTGCGAGCGGATGTTCCGGATCCGGATCGACCTCACTGTGCGGTGTGACGAGAGAACAGTCTCGCCGAGGGCCGAGACGGCGTTGTTCAGAATTGTTCAAGAGGCCCTCACGAACGTGGGACGACATAGCGGGGCCCGGGAGGCGAGCGTACTGCTGGTCCGGTCGGCGGTCGGATTACGGGCCGTCGTGGAGGACTACGGCGGCGGATTCGACACCGACCAGGCACACAGCCGCTCCTCGCTTGGACTGTTGGGCATGAGGGAGCGCGCGCGGCTGGTCGGTGGCCGACTGGACGTGGTGTCGCGCGTGGGTGGCGGAACGACAGTGATGGTGGAGGTGCCGGTAGACACATGATTGGCGTAGTGGTCTGTGACGATCATGGGATTGTCCGCTCAGGGATCCGGCGCATCTTCGCGTGTACCGAGGACCTGGTGCTGCTGGATTCGGTGGCGACCGGCAGAGAGCTGCTCATCGCCGTCGAGGACCACCGGCCCGATGTCGCGATTGTGGACATCCGGCTGTCGGACTGCAGCGGCCTCGATCTGGTGAGACAGGTCGCCGAGGTGTGTCCCGAAACCCAGGTGGTCATGCTCAGCATGTACGGCGCCCGCGGCTACGTCGAGAAGGCTCGTGCGCAAGGCGCCCGCGGCTACGTCACCAAAGAGTGCCTCGAAGACGAACTCACCGCGGCGGTACGTCAGGTGATGACGGACCCGGGCTTCGTCGCGGGCTGCTCGCCCGTTCGCCGTCCATCCGAATCGTGGAGCGGACGTGTCGGCGACCTGTCTGCCCGCGAATGCGAAGTCCTGGCACTCCTGGCGTTAGGGATGACCAACGCCGAGATCGCCGACCGCCTGTTCCTGTCCTGCCGGACCGTGGAAAGTC
>JBPPMS010000161.1:0-6083 GCA_051306175.1 Mycobacterium sp.
CAGGTCGTCGTGAAGCCCGGCACCACCACCCCGCACACCGAGTTCGACGGCAGCGTCTACATCCTGTCGAAGGACGAGGGTGGCCGTCACACGCCGTTCTTCAACAACTACCGCCCGCAGTTCTACTTCCGTACCACGGACGTGACCGGCGTGGTGACTCTGCCCGAGGGCACCGAGATGGTGATGCCCGGTGACAACACCGACATCTCCGTCAAGCTGATCCAGCCTGTCGCCATGGACGAGGGTCTGCGGTTCGCCATCCGTGAGGGTGGACGTACCGTCGGCGCCGGCCGTGTCACCAAGGTGATCAAGTAAGTAAGCATTGAACGAGAGCGGCGCTCACCCGAAAGGGTGGGCGCCGCTTTCGTTTTCGCTTACTACGCCGAAATGCGCGTACCGGTCGCTTCATCTATCGCCTTCGCCACTGTTGTGCGTGTCTCGGCCGTCGCACACCGCAAAGTCAACCAGGCGACGGTATCGGTGAGAGTCAGCTCCAGATCGTCGGAAATCAGCGACGGGTGAGTACGAAGCGAGCCGGGGTCATCCAGGTCCTGGCAGACGATGCTGGCGGTCAACCCCTCGGCATCGCTGCTGAGCGCGATCCGCGCCGAGGTCGTCGACTCCTGCAGCGCGCACTCGAGTATGTCGGCGACTCGCCTGACGGTCGCCTGATCGAGTTCGGGAACCAGGCCATCGATATGCACGGACACGTCGATATGGCGCGCCTCGGCAAAGTCGATCGCGGGCCGAAGTCGTTGCAGCAAAGGATGATCGAAGTTTGCGGACTGGTCGAACAGCGCGCGCATCCGTTGGCACTCCACGCGTGCTCGCCGCCTGAAGGATTCATCCGTGGGCCGCGATGCCGCAAGCTCCTCCAGGAGTGGAACGACGTTGGCGATCAGCTGGGCATAGCGTCGGTTGTACTCAGCGGCAAGAGCATGCGCTACCCGTTCTCTGGCAAGGAGTTCGACACGCTGTGCTGTCTCGATATGTGCTGCGGTCGCGGCATCGGCAAGCAACGTATAGATGAGATACACGCACAACTGCACGGTCAGGATGCTCGCAGTACCCAGGCCGATGTTGGCGAGATCATGCATGGACGGGCTGCGCAGGAACCCGACCACAGCGGGCGTGAACCAAAAGACCACGAGGAAGGTCATCGCGCGAGAAGAGGGCATCTTCAGTAGCAGCGGCAGTAGGCACCAGCCGATCGCACCTTGCGCCCAGTGTGCTTGGCTGCCGATCAGGTTGGCCGGTATCGACATCGTCTGTGCGACCGCGACCACCATCAACCCGGCTATGCCAACCGAGGCCGATGGTGTCCATCGGTTGAGCAAGCCGGGTAGGACGCTGACCGCGCAGGCGATCGCGGCGATTGCAAGCCCGCCCTGCACCGTTGCGTCACCCACTGAAAAGGGCGCCGTCACGAGTACATTCAGCACCGCATAGGTCGTCATGACGTAGACGAAACGACGCTGTGTTCGTGCGATCAGGCGGTCGGGGTCGCGAAAAGTCGCCAACTCGGTTGTCGCCCAGCCGAGTTCGACCGTGGTTCCCCCGCCGGGACGAGACGTGATGACCGCCCGGCCGCCGAGTTGGTTCATCCGGCCCTGTAGGGACGCCGACAGTCCGAAACCGCGAGTGCGTTGCTTCGGGTCGAAGCCGATCCCGTCGTCGGCGATGGTCACTCGCTGGTCGGTGACATCGACGGAGATCAGGCCTGCATGAGCGTGCCGGTCGACATTGGTCAGTGCTTCGCGGCTGGCCGCGATCACCGCGGCGCCGACATCACCGTCGACCCAGATCTCTGGACTGCCGCTGAAGCGAACCTCGACGGAGTTGTGTGAGGCGAGTTCCCGCAGGGCTGCCACGAGTTCGGTAGATGCGTCGTGCATGTCCAACGGTTCGCGAGCGAGTACGCCGAGGTCACGTCGGGCTCGGGTGGCAAGTCGATCTGCGGCGATGTTCTGCCCTGCCAGCATCAGCGTGGAGGCGACGGTGTCATGCAGTAGGCGGGTCTGTTCGCGGTCGTATTCACGCACCTTGGCGTTCACCGTCTCGGTGACCTCGGCTGCTTCACGAGATTCCCGCGCGGAGTCGACCGCACCGGCCACGCGCAGCACGACGAATCGCATGACGTAGGACGCCGCCCATTGCAGCGCGAAGTAGTACAGGTTGAAGATCTCGTGGATATGCGACCACCCGACGACCTGTGCCGAACCGAATGCGTAGGCGGCTGCGATCGTGATTGTCATCGGCAGCGAGGCCCGCGCGGGCAGGGACACGGTGAAGGCGACAACTGCGGTGCCCGCCACGGCGATGGGGGCGCAGTTGGAGCGATGGAAGTCCGTTCCGGAGACCAGGAGTGAGACCGCGAGGCAGACCGCGACGGTGAACGCGAAGTCGACGCCGGTCAGGACGGCGGAGGGGGACCGGGTGATCAGCCGGTAGGTCGACCACACGCCGACTGCGGACAACAACAGACTGCCCGCCGGTGTCGCGATGTCGAGCGGATCCGCCGCCATCGTCAGTGCGACCAGTAGGTTCGCCGCGTGCCGCATCAGGAACGTTGCCGTACCAGCGCGCCGAATGATGTGCCTCCGGGCGGATGCCCGGGTGGAATCGGCGGCGGGGGCGTTGTGTGTCAAAGAAACTGGTGCCGACCCGGTTCCGTCATGGCCGGGACATTAACCCGGACAACACCATTGCGCTGTCCCCCTTTTGGGTGACTTTGGCGATCCGCGCCGTGGTTTCGATCACAGATCGTCGATGCTGATCATCCCGTCCTGCATGGCACGTGCGACGAGTGCTGCCTTCGTGGGAGCAGGCCGACCGACAGCGGCATACTTCACCCGGATTCGCTGCAGATGCGTACGGACCGTCGCCGGGGAAATGAACAGGCGGCTGCCGACCAGTTCCTTGCTCTCGGTCTGGAACCAGGCAACCAACACCTCTTTTTCCCGGGTGGCCAGAGCGGGACGCCCGAGGGTGTTGTCACTGTGTAGAGCGCCGGCCATCCGTGGCCCGATATATGGGGTGTCGGATCCGGCTGCCTGCACGGCCTCCATCAAATGACGCTTGCCCTCGGACTTCACGAGGTAGGTCACGGCCCCGAGATCGAGGCACCGCAGAATTATCTCGTTGTGCTCGAGATGGGAGTACACCACCACACGATGTCCGCCTTGGATAATCTGGTTCAGCGCGTCGAAGTCGGGCTTACGGCTCGTGAGTTCGAGATCTACGACGACGACCTGCACTTCCTCCGAGGGGGAGGGATACGCGGCCACAAACGATTCGGAGTCGAAAAAGGAATCTGTGACGGCGATTTGCGGATTCGCCGCCGCGCACCAGGCCTTCACGCCGCTGTGGATGACGTCGTGGTCGTCGATGACAGCAATTGACAGCACAGGGGTACGTTATCGACAATTTCGGCGCTCGCGCGAGACGAACTCGCTAGAGATCCTCGATGCTGAGGATCCCGTCCTGCACCGCACGGGCGATCAACGCCGCCTTGGTGGGGGCCGGACGGCCGACGGCGGCGTACTTCGCCCGGGCCCGCTGCAGATGAGTGCGCACCGTCGACGGTTCGATGAATAACCGTTTGGCGACGAATTCCTTGTTCTCCGTTTGGAACCAGGCGATCAGCACCTCCCGTTCACGAGTGCTCAGACCAGGCCTGCCCACCGTGCGGTCGTTGAACAACGCCTTGGCCATCCGCGGCCCGACGTACGGCGTGTTGGCATGCGCGGCGTACACCGCGTCGAACAGATGCTGCTTGTCCTCGCCCTTGGCCAGGAAGGTGGTGGCGCCGGCGTCGAGGCTGGACAGGATCACCTCATCGGTGGCCATATGCGAGTACACGATGACCCGGTGACCTGCCTCGCACACCTGCCGCAGGGTCTCGAACTCGGGCTGGAAACGTTCGTACTGCAGATCGAACATCACCACCTCGATATCCTCGCCGCCCTTGGGGTGGTCGGCCAGGAAGGTGGACGGGTTCGGGTAATCGGCGACCAGGTTGATCGGCGGTGTGCGATCGGCAAACCAGGCGCGGACACCCGCGTGGATGACGTCATGATCATCGATCAGTGCAACGGTGATGGCGTCAGTGGCGTTGTCGGGCTCGCGATCCACGGCTCTAATCATGCGTTCACCCGACGTCGACGGGGCCACCAGCGGACGTCCAGCGCATCCCAATACATGTGACTTTACCCCCAGCAAACTGTTCTTGCACACGTACGTGCCATTTTGGCTAACGGAATTGTCGTGGGGGTAGATTTTAAGCGATGCCGGCGCATTCCTCGACAGTTACGGCGCCATCCGGCAATTCGTGATGCACACTGATCCACACCGTGTCCCCGATCTCGGTGACCTCGATGCGGGGCTCTTCTGGAGTTCCGGGCCTCGGGTCGATTCCCGCTCCATCGTCATCGCAGATGATGCTGGCGATGAGTTCACCGGGAACCACCGTCAGTCCCACCCGGGCCTGCGCGATGGCGCGGCCGAGTGCCGCCTCGATGGGTTCGAGCAGTTTGCGGCGCTGCTCGCGGTCCAGCCGTGGCAGGTCGTTGTCGGCGTTCAGCGATACCACCACTCCGCGACCGTCGGCGTCCTCGATGGCCGGCCGCAGGTCGGCAACCAGCGGATGGCCGAACGTGCGGGTCTGAAAGATGTAGAGCCGCAGGCGGCGTGATTCGATGCGGCACCGCCAGCGGATGTCGGCGTCCACGGAGCCGGTGCTCAGGGTCTGCAGCAGCGGGAACACCCCGCGGATCAGTCGGGAGGTGCGCCGCACGTAGTCGTCGTGCAGTGCCTCGGCAATCCGGCGCTGGGCATCATTGGCCCACCGATCCCGGATCTCTTCTGCCGCAGTGTCATTCGCGTCCCGCAGCAGAGCCGGGAACGTCAGCACGAAGATCTGCACGACAAAGACGCCTGCGGTGTAGAGCGCCAGGTTGTAGGCGGTGACCATGCCCGTGTAGTTCACGAAATTCAGGATCGCGGTGCCCAGCCAGAACGAGATCATGACCCCCGCGGCGATCGCCGGCCGCAACCGGAGCAGGTAGGGCAGCACGCACAGTGAGGTCGCCAGCAGCGGCCACTGCGCCGGGCCGCCCAGCATGTTGTCGGGGAGCAGTTTGGCCTGCGCGAAGACCACGCACGCCATCAGGATGAGCGCCGGGACGGTCAGATTCGGGCCCCGGTCCAACACCCGGGGCAGGCCCGCCAGCGCCACCAGCGCGGCGAGGCCGCCCAGTCCGAACTGCGCTGCCGGGTGGTCGGTCGCGGCGGCGGCGTACGGCACCGCGAGAGCCAGCTGCACCAAGGCGAACGCCACGATGCCCAGGCCGAAGCGGACGAAGATGCGCTCGGTCAGCTGATCGACATCGTCGGCGCCGGGGGCGCTCAGGGTGGCGCTCTGCAGCTGATGCCAGTTGACGGTGACGACCGTGCCGCCGCCGGGGGACGAGCGCACCGATGCGGTGCCGTTGGCCCGCCGCATCCGTCCGACGATCGATTCGGCGACACCGTGGCCGAGTGTGGTCGTGATGGGGTCGAACCCGACGCCGTCGTCGGTGACGGTCACCGTGGACGGTGAGACGTCGATGACGATGCATGTCGCCCGGGCATGGCGGTTGGCGTTGTTGATCGCTTCGCGCACCACCGCGACGATGGCGTTCGCGGTGCGGCCGTCGAGGACGAGCCGGGTCAGCCCAGTCAGCGTGACCGGGGTGGTCGAGTGCTCGGCCTCGCTGCTGAGGGCGGCGGCGACATCGGTGGCCGATGTGGCGCCGAGCCCGATCGGTTCCCCGGCGAGCAGCGCCAGGTCACGGCTCGCCTGCGCGGCGATGCGTTCGGGGGAGACCTCGGCTCCCTCGCCGACCAGGTGCAGCGTGGAGGCAGCGGTGTCGTGGACAAGGGCCATGTGTTCGAGTTCGTGATCGCGCACCGCGGCGGCGATGGCGTCGCGCAGTGCGGCATCGTGGTTGTCGGCCCGCGCCTGGTCGACGCGGCGGGCCACGGTCCGCGCGGTCAGCAACAGGACGGTGGTGATGGCCCACTCGACGGCCAGCATGTAGTAC
>JBPPMS010000162.1:0-12851 GCA_051306175.1 Mycobacterium sp.
TTCGGGTAGCAGGACACGAAGGTGTCCGCGATCCGCGCCACCTCGGCGATGTAGGGCCTCATCTCCGGCGCGCCCAGCGCGCAGTTGAGGCCGACCGCGAGCGGCTTCGCGTGCCGGATCGCGTTCCAGAAGGCTTCGGTGACCTGACCGGACAACGTCCGCCCGGAAGCGTCGGTGATGGTGCCCGAGATGATCACCGGCCAGCGACGTCCGCGCTCCTCGAACAGGGTCTCGAGGGCAAACACCGCAGCTTTCGAGTTCAGCGAGTCGAAGATCGTTTCGACGATGAGGAGGTCTGCACCACCGTCGACCAGGCCGTTGGCGGCTTCGAGGTAGGCGGCAACCAGCTGGTCGTAGGAGACGTTGCGGGCTCCGGGGTCGTTGACGTCCGGCGAGATCGACGCGGTCCGCGTCGTGGGCCCCAGCGCCCCTGCGACATAGCGGGGCTTGGACGGGGTGCTGAACTCGTCGGCGGCCTTGCGTGCCAGGGCAGCGCCTGCGTAGTTCAGCTCGTAGGCGAACTCGTGCATGTCGTAGTCCGACAGCGAGACCGCGTTCGCGTTGAACGTGTTGGTCTCCAGGATGTCCGCGCCCGCCTCCAGGTACTCGCGATGGATTCCGGAGATGATCTGCGGCTGGGTCAGGGTGAGCAGATCGTTGTTGCCCTGCAACGCCGTCGGCCATTCGATGAACCGCTCGCCGCGGTAACCGTGCTCGTCGGGCCGGTCCCGCTGGATCGCCGTGCCCATCGCGCCGTCGATCACCATGATGCGCCGGCGCAGAGCTGCCGTCAGTTCGTCGGTGCAGTCGGGGCGGATATTCGGCTCGGGGATATTCGGCTCGGGGATATTCGGCTCAGCGGCGCGCATGTGCCCTCCTTCCATTAGCGGAAGGCGTCCTTAACTCTGCCGAGCGTGGCGGAAACCGGCAGGACCCGGAACCCGTTGCAACGCCTCTCGACCAGGAAAGTCTACGTCGTTACCCGCTCGACGTCTGGACGCCCATCTCGTCGCCGCGACCCCGACCCACGGGTCATATCGGCAATGTCGTAGTCATCAAGGTTAACCAGATTGCGGCCGAACGTGTTTCGCCTCGACCGCGCCGGGACGGTTCTCCCGGAGTATCTCGCTGCAGCCCAAGTGGTTGTTCACGCAGCAGCCACATTAACTTTCGCGCACGACCCGCGACGACGTGGCTCGCCAGTGCCAGCGAGGCCTTACGCTGAGAAGGTGAGCCCGTCGGATGTGAGTGGCCGAAATGGCCCGGACCTGCCCGAACTCCGCAACACGATCATCGTTGCGGCGTTCGAGGGCTGGAATGACGCAGGCGACGCGGCCAGTGACGCACTCGAGCACCTGGACGCCATCTGGGAAGCCGAGACCATCGTCGAGATAGACGACGAGGCGTACTACGACTACCAGGTAAACCGGCCGGTGATCCGCCAGATCGACGGCGTCACCCGAGAGCTGGTGTGGCCATCCATGCGGATCTCGCACTGCCGTCCGCCGGGCGGCGATCGCGACATCGTGCTGATGCACGGCGTCGAACCCAATATGCGGTGGCGCACATTCTGCTCAGAGCTGCTGGCGATCGCCGACAAGCTGAACGTCGACACAGTCGTCATCCTGGGCGCGCTGCTCGCCGACACACCGCACACGCGCCCCGTGCCGGTGTCTGGCGCCGCCTACTCGCCGGATTCGGCTAAGTTCTTCGGTCTTGAGGAGACCCGCTACGAGGGCCCCACGGGCATCGCAGGCGTCTTCCAGGACGCGTGCGTGGCGGCGGGCATCCCTGCCGTGACATTCTGGGCGGCGGTACCGCACTACGTCTCGCAGCCGCCCAACCCCAAGGCCACGGTGGCGCTGCTGCGGCGCGTCGAAGACGTCCTCGACATCGAGGTACCGCTCGCCGACCTGCCGGTGCAGGCCGAGGAGTGGGAAGAGGCCGTCACGGAGATGACCGCAGAAGACGAAGAGATCGCCGAGTATGTGGCATCGCTGGAACAGCGCGGCGACGCCGAGGTCGACATGAACGAGGCGCTCGGCAAAATCGACGGCGACGCGCTCGCGGCTGAGTTCGAGCGGTACCTGCGCCGCCGCGGCCCCGGCTTTCGCGGCTAGCTAGCAGCTAGCTAGCCGGCGCGGTGTTGTGGATCACGTTCCAGTCGCCCTTGTGCTCCGGGTTGTGCTCATCGACGAAGTTGCCGTGCAGCACGCGGTAGTTGTCGACCATCGGAAACCCGTAGATGTAGACATTTTTCACAGTGGCCCTGGTGTCGTCGGTGTTTGTCATCGCGTCTCCAGGGCGTTGGTCCGCGCGCTGATCGAACGACCGAGCGCCTTGGCTTCGCCGTCCATCTGCGGTAACAGTCTCGGGGTGACGCGCCGCACATCGAGCTCGCCGATAGGCATGGCCAGCAGCGGGCGGATCCATCGGAACAGCCGCACCCAGTCGGGGCAGTAGATCCGTTTCTTGCGTCCTTCGATGCCCGTGACGAACGCGGTGACACATTCGTCTACCGAGGTCGTCTTCTTGATCGGACCGGGCATCGCGGCGATGAACTCGAGGAACGCGGG
The DNA here is from genome assembly GCA_051306175.1 of Mycobacterium sp. Taxonomy (GTDB): domain Bacteria; phylum Actinomycetota; class Actinomycetes; order Mycobacteriales; family Mycobacteriaceae; genus Mycobacterium. The sequence continues at coordinate 2,577 of JBPPMS010000162.1, forward strand.
CAGGTCGGCCTTGGCCTCCTGCACCAGGTCGGTGTCGATCCACGACATGTGGGCACAGCCGACGTCGACGCCGTGGTGGGCCACCTCGAGTCGAAGCGTGTTGGCGAAATGCTCGACGCCCGCTTTCGAGGCCTGATAGGCGGAGAGTCCGGGGCACGCCGCGAACGCCGCGAACGACGACACAATCAGGACGTAGCCGCGCCGCTTCGTCACCGCGGCTAAGGTGGCCCTGACCGTCTTGAAGACACCGACGACGTTGACGTCCATCACCCGCTGAAACGACTCGGGATCGACTTCGGCCACCGAGCCGAGGCTGGCGATGCCCGCGTTGGCGACCACGATGTCGATGCCGCCGAACTGTTCAACCGCGCGATCCGCCGCAGCCTGCATCGCGGGCAGGTCGCGCACGTCGGCGATCGCGGTAAGCACCCTGCTTTCCCCACCGAGTTCGGCGGCGATCGCGGCCAACGGTTCGGCGTCGATGTCGGTGAGCACCAGGTAGGCGCCCTTGGCGACCAGGCTACGGGCCAGGTCGGCACCGATTCCCCGCGCGCCACCGGTGATGAAGACGACCTTGCTGTACACGGATCCCATAGGCGGGAAAGGTACTCCTACAGCTTCACGCCGAGCAACGCATCGACCGCCGTGGCGACCAGGGCGGGCGCTGCTGCGTCGGTCCCACCGTACTCCAGCGCGTCGGTGGTCCAACCATCAAAAGCGGCAAGAGCTTTGGGTGTGTCAAGATCGTCTGCCAAATACTGGCGCACCCGGGCGACCACGTCGCCGGCCGGCGGTGCGGCCTCCAGAATGACCGCAGACCGCCACCGCCTCAGCCGGTCCTGAGCATCGGACAGCAGGGCGTCGCTCCAGAACCGGTCCTCGCGGTAGTGGCCGGCGAACAGCGACAACCTGATCGCCGACGGATCAACACCATCGGCACGCAGCCGTGAGACCAGCACCAGGTTGCCCCGGCTCTTGCTCATCTTGTGGCCGTCCCACCCGATCATGCCCGCATGCACATAGTGCCGGGCAAATCGGCGCTCCCCCGTCACCGATTCGGCGTGCGCGGCGGAGTACTCATGGTGCGGGAAGATCAGGTCGGACCCGCCTCCCTGGATGTCGAGCTCGGTTCCGATGCGACTCAACGCGATTGCCGCGCACTCGATGTGCCAGCCCGGTCGGCCCGGTCCGAAGGGCGACGGCCAGCTCGGCTCATCTGGCCGCTGCGCGCGCCACATGAGAGCGTCCAACGGATCCGTCTTCCCGACCCGGTCCGGGTCGCCGCCACGCTCGGAGAACAGGGTGAGCATCGTGTCTCGGTCGTAGCCGGATTCATAGCCGAACTGGGCCGTGGCGTCCGCCCGGAAGTACACGTCGGGGTACTCGGGATCATCGACGACGTACGCCGCGCCCGAGGCCAACATCTTCTCGACCAGCTCGACGACCTCGGCGATGGCCTCGGTGGCGCCGATGTAATCGCGCGGCGGCAGTACCCGGAGCGCTGCCATGTCCTCGCGGAACAGCTGAGTCTCGCGGTCACCGAGCTCCCGCCAGTTGATTCCATCGCGCGCGGCCCGCTCGAACAGAGGGTCGTCGACGTCGGTGACGTTCTGTACGTAGGCGACATCGTGCCCGGCATCCAGCCACAGCCTGTGTACCAGGTCGAACGTGAGATAGGTGGCGGCGTGCCCCAGGTGGGTGGCGTCATACGGAGTGATGCCGCAGACGTACATGGTGGCCGTGGCGCCCGAGGACACCGGCCGCACCTGACGGTCTGCACTGTCGTAGAGCCTGAGCTGGGGGCCTGTACCGGGCAGCGCGGGAACTGGCTCCGCCGACCACGATTGCATGCTTAAGACTCTAAGGCGTCGATGTCGAAGCCCCCGCGTCAGCTGGCCAACCGGATCGCACCCAGTAGCGTTTCGGCCAGCTCGGGACGGCACATGAGCAGGTCGGGCAGATACGGGTTGGGCCGGTTGTAGAGCAGAGGCGATCCGTCGATCCGCGACGCGTGCAGACCTGCCGCCCGCACCACCGCCGCCGGTGCCGCGGAATCCCATTCGTACTGACCGCCCGCGTGCAGGTAGGCGTCGACGTCACCGCGTACCACCGACATCGCTTTGGCACCCGCGGATCCGATGCGGACCATCTCGATGTCCAGCTGGTCGCGCATCCCGTACAGCACGCGCGGCGGGCGATTCGAACTCGCGGTGACGCGGATCGGGCCGGGGCGCGGGGGGCGCGGCGGCGGCACGGCGTCGGTCCGGTAGACCTCCCCGCGAGCGGGCAGCGCCACCGCTCCGTCGGTCAGGCCGCCCTCGGGACCTGCGCCCCGCTGCCACAGCGCGATGTGGACCGCCCAATCGGCTCGATTCGGCAGCGAGTACTCGTGGGTGCCGTCCAGGGGATCGACGATCCACACCCGGTTCGACCGAAGGCGCACCAGATCGTCATGCGCCTCCTCGCTGAGCACCACGTCATCGGGCCGAGCGGCGCGTAGCCCGCGCAGGATCAGCGTGTTGGCACGACGGTCCCCTTCGTCACCGAGGTCCCAGGGATAGTCGAATCCGACTTCGTCACGGACCGCGACCAGTAGCCGTCCGGCCTCCTCGGCCAGTTCGGCGGCCAGCGCCGCATCGGTCACGCTCATCCGATCAGTATCACCGAACTGCGTTGCACGGGTCGGACGCCCCTGGGTGGTGACGAAGTGACACGATGTGCTCTGGAACGTGTCATGGGCTCGTGAGAGCTTCTGAGCTGGAGGGCCAGTGGTCGAGATCAAGACACCAACGCACCGAGTCGCCTGCATGCCACATGTCGCTGCCGCAGTGATGCTCGCCACCGCGGCTCTCTCCGGCTGCACTACGGAACTGGAGACTCCGACCCTCGACGGCACGTCGTGGCAGCTCGTCACCATCGAATCCATGGCCGACCACCAGGGCAGCACCGGAGTCGACGATCCGGCGAGCTACACCGTGTCCTTCGCCGAGGGCGGGCAGGCGGCGTTCCAGATCGACTGCAACCACGGATCGGGCGCGTGGGAAGCAGCACCGAGCGGCACCGACGGCACCGGGACCCTCACGTTCGGTCCGATAGCACTGACGATGATGAGTTGCCCCCAGCCGTCGGTGGATCAGCAGGTGTCGTCGTACCTGCCGTTCGTCCGCGGCTATGTGCTCGCCGACGACCGACTGCACATGAGCCTGGAAGCCGACGGCGCGATCCTGACCTGGGAACCGCACGGCTGACAGGTCAGTCGTCGTCGCCGGGTCCGTTGCCGTTGCCGTTTGCGGGGTTATCGTCGCGAGGCCCGTTTCCCGGTCGATCGTCGTTGCCTGGTCGATCCTGGTCACCGGGTCGGTGGCCGTTGCCGGGTCGGTGGCCGTTGCCTTGCCCGCCTGCATCGTCGACCGGGGGCCGCACGGCGGCGGGAGTCGACGGCACGGGCGTCTCTGCCGGGGCCACCGATGCCGGAATGCTAGTGCTGACGGACTCCGTCGGCTGCTGCGTCGACGGAGGATTCAGCGCGAGGGCCAAGGCGGTCAACGCCACACCGGCAGGCACCGCCATGCCGGCGAATACCAGCCGTGACCGTCGGCTCCGTCGCGGAGGCGCCGCGGCGACGACGGCCGTGGCCTGCGTCGGTAGGGGATTGGCCAACGGGACGGTCCGGGGCGGGATGCCACGCAGTGCATCCCGCATCTGATCGGCGTAGGCGAATCGATGTGCGGGATCGCGGGCCATCGCGCAGTCGACCGTCGTCGCCAGCGCGCGGTCGATATCGGGCCGCACCACGCTAAGCGGCGCTGGGGGCTGCTCCGTGATGGCACGCGCCATCGCGGCCGGGTTGTCCTGGGCGAAGATCCGGTGGCCGACGAGGGCCTCGTACGCCGTGACTCCGGCTGCGTAGAGATCGTCGGATTCCGTCGCGGCCGCACCCGCAACCCGTTGGGGACTGAGGTAGGCCATGGTCCCCATCACCAGCCCGGCGGCCGTGTGCGCGACCGCACCGTGCGCTTTGGCGACACCGAAGTCGGCAACCTTCGCCGCGCCGTTCTGCGCTATCAGGATGTTGCCGGGCTTGATGTCTCGGTGCAGCAGACCGGCGCGGTGAGCAACACTGAGCGCCGACAGGACGTCGTCGAGCACCGAACGCAGCCAATCGGCGGGTAGCGGTCCGCGCGATATCCAGTCGGCCAGTGAATCGCCTGGTAGTCGTTCCATCGCGATGTAGGGCACGCCGTTGTCCTCGCCGAAATCCAGCACAGCCACGAGGTTGGGGTGAGTCAGGCTGGCAACGCAGCGCGCCTCGTCGTGGAAACGGTGTCGGGCGGCCCGCTCGGCTCGCAGACTCGGGTGCAGCAGCTTGACGGCGACCTCGCGGTTCAGGCAGACGTCCCAGCCGTCTCGGACTTCGGCCATGCCACCGCGGCCGAGGACCCCGCGAAGATCGTAGCGGCCGGCCAGTAACCCACCGCTTCTCATGGCATTCAGATTAGCCAGTTGCGCCGTCGTGTAAACCGGGACTCGCCGCGGAGACGGTCACACCCGCTAGAACGCGGGCCAGGGAATCCGCCGACGACGGTCCGGGCTTGGCATCACCGGGCAGTCGAGCAGTTCGGTTGCTCGCGTGCGCAACGCCGAGACCTCGGCCGGGGTGATAAGACCAGCCAGCTGATCGGCCAGCTCGGCGTCGCCGCGCAGCTGCTGCGCCAGGGTGGCCACCGGCTCCAGCGTGTCGTCGTCGACGGGCTTACCCGCCCAGCCCCACAGCACGGTGCGCAACTTGTCCTCGGTGTGCAGGCACAGGCCGTGGTCGACGCCGTACACACAGCCGTCTACACCCGCCAGGATGTGGCCGCCCTTGCGGTCGGCGTTGTTGACCAGCACGTCGAACACCGCCATGCGACGTAGTCGGGCGTCGTCGGCGTGCATCAGCAGCACCTCGTCGCCCGCATAGTCGTAGGCCTGCAGCACCGGCAGAAATCCCGTCGGCAACTGGCCGACGGGGCATAAATCGACCAGGTCAGGCTCGGCGGGCGGGCTGGAGTCCACCGCGTCGCCCGGCTGGTCCACCCACAGCTGGACCATGCCGGGTCCGGCGGGACCGTCCCGAATAACGGTGTAGGGCACCACGTCCCAGCCGAGCGCCGTCGACACCAGATAGGTGCTCAACTCACGACCTGCCAGGGTGCCATCGGGAAAATCCCACAGCGGCTGCTCCCCCGCCACGGGTTTGTACACGCAGTGGACGGTTGCCGCTTCCATGTCTCCGATCGCCCCCGGAAGGGGTGCTTCACACAAGAACGTCGCGTTGCTGGCAGAACGGATTCGCCCCAGGACGGTCAGTGCACCGTCGCGGAGCGCAGCCCGCATCCCATCCTCAGGATTCGGCGTCATCGTCTGACCCAGACAATGCGCCGCGGCGATATCCATTGGTGCGCACGCAGATGTGACCTTCGGGATCCAGTGCCTCGTCACACAGTGGGCATGGCGGGCGACCTGCCGAAATCACCTGGTTGGACCTGTTGGCGAACTGCCGAGCCGACTCCGGGGTCAAGAACACCCGGACGGCGTCGGGGCCCTCTTCGGCGTCGTCAAGCACCACCGACGCGTCGAACTCGGTCTCCGACACCGCCAACAGTTCGACGACGACGGTCTGGGCTTCCGAATCCCACCCGAGTCCCATCGTGCCGACCCGGAACTCGGCGGCCACCGGCATCACCAGGGGGCTGATGTCGTCGACGCCGGTGGATTCCGGCGGAATCGGCGTCCCGAACCGGCGATTGACCTCGAGCAGCAGTGCGGCGATCCGCTCAGCGAGCACCGCGACCTGCTGCTTCTCCAGCATCACCGAGATCACCCGGGTGTCGTGGACAGCCTGCAGATAGAAGATTCGGTTTCCTGGCTGCCCGACGGTCCCCGCGACGAATCGGTCGGGGGTGCGGAAGACGTGAATTGCGCGGGCCATGACACATCCAAAATACCGGCTGCGGCGGAAATCTAGTCGGTGGAGCCGCCGACGACCGCGTCGCCCGCGGGTGGCGGTGCAGCTTCGCCGTCGGTTGGCGGCGTGGGTGGCGCCGAAAGTGCGGCCGCCAGCGCGGCGCCAGTGTGGTTGATATGCACCACGAATGGGCGCATAGGTGTGTAGCGGATCACACTCATCGACGCTGGATCAGCCGTGATCCGCTGAAACCCGTCCAGGTGCAGGCCCAGGGCATCGGCCAAGACTGCTTTGATCACGTCGCCGTGGGTGCATGCCACCCAGAGAACGTCGTTGCCATGCTCGTCGGCCAACCGGCGGTCGTGTTCGCGGACACCGGAAACCGCCCGCGCCTGAACCTGAGCCAGTCCCTCACCGTGGGGAAAGATCGCGGCGCTCGGTTGTTGCTGAACGACACCCCACAGTGGCTCCTTGAACAGCTCAGAAATCTTGCGGCCGGTCCATTGGCCGTAATCGACCTCGATGAGACGCTCATCGACAGCAGGCACCAACCCCAGCGCGGCTGCCAGCGGCGCGACGGTGTTTTCGCAGCGCAGCAGCGGCGAGCGCACGAGGGCCTTGATCGGCAGGGTGCCGATACGTTCCACCACCGCGGCAGCCTGTTCGCGGCCCTTGTCGTCGAGATCGACGCCCTCGGAGCGGCCCGCCAGGGTGTGGGCAGTGTTCGAGGTGGAGCGGCCGTGCCGAAGCAGAATTACGGTCATGTCGCCACCAGTGTCCCAGTGCCGAGCAACACCAGCACGAGCGCCCCGAGCACCACCCGGTAGCCGACGAACCAGTACATGCTGTGCCGGACCAGGAAACGCAGGAACCAGGCAACGGCGGCTAATCCGACGACGAAGGCGATCGCAATCGCCACCAGGAGCTGTGGACCGGTGGCGCTCATCCCCTCGGTGACGGGTGCGAACGCGTCGGGAACGGAGAACAGCCCGGACGCGAACACGGCCGGGATAGCAAGCAGGAAACCGAATCTCGCGGCCAGCTCACGGTCTTGGCCAAGAAACATTCCCGCGCTGATTGTGGCACCCGAACGAGACACCCCAGGCACGAGCGCCAGGCACTGCGCGACACCTACGATCAGGCTGTCCTTCCAGGTGAGGTCCTCGACCTTGCGGGTCTGCTTGCCGTAGTACTCCGCTGCCGCGATGACCGCGGAGAACACGATCAGCGCCGTCGCCACGATCCACAGGTTCCGGACGCCGCCGCGAATTTGGTCTTTGAACACCAGTCCCAGCACACAGATCGGGATGGTGCCGAGAATCACCCACCAGCCCAGCCAGTAGTCGGCCGTCCGGCGTGCGGCGTCGCACAGCCCGCCGAACCAGGCGGTGAGAATGCGTCCGATGTCGCGGGCGAAATACCCGAGCACGGCCACCTCGGTGCCGAGCTGCGTGACCGCGGTGAACGACGCTCCCGCGTCACCCCCGAAGAACAGGCGGGACGCGATCGCCAGATGCCCCGAGGACGAAACGGGGAGGAACTCAGTCAGGCCCTGCAGAATCGCCAGTACGACCACTTGCGCCCATGACATGGCCGAGGCATCCACGCGGACGACCGTACCGGTGACGCGACGGCGGGGCGCACCGACCGGGATGTCAGCGGGGCGGGCGTGGCACCGGCACAGCTTCGCTGATCGCGTCGCGGACCACCGCGCGCAGCGTGCGTTCGTCGTTGACGTCGATCTCGACCAGGGACCGCTCCGCGATGGCCACCACGTCCTCGGCCTGCGGTACCGGGCTCGTCAGGCGTGGCCTGTACACCTCGACCAGCAGGGTTGCCCGTTCGATCCGAAACGAGAAGCTGCGGCCGTCGCCGACCTGCCCGAAACCACTGGCGAACACGCCCGTGGAGATGTCCTCGAACGCCAATCCCGGAAAGTCACGGTCCACGGCAAGCGACATTTAGCCAACATACAGCGAGCGGTGACCTTCGTCGCGCCGTCCCGACCCTGATCGGGCCGGACTTGGGGCGTTCGGCCTTGACCTAGACTTGCCCTCGTCCGTTCACCCCTGCGACGCCGAAAGACTCCCTTTGCCGCAGCCCGCCACGCTTGCACGTGCTCGTCGCGTCGGAGCGATTTTGCTCTATGCGGCAACGATCGTCGCCTCGGGTTGCTCATCAGAGGCCGCCGACGACCCGCCGCCCACGATCGAGCCCGCCACCGCGGCTGTTTCTCCGGCTGTGTCGGGCGAGTCCGCGGGCGTGATCCGTCCGTTGGGTCCGGCTGCGTCGGCGGTCTTCGATCCCGCCGCAGGTGCCCTCGCGGTGTTGACGTCGGGCCCGACGGCGGCGCTGACCCTCGTGGCGCGATCCGGGTGGACGCGCACGATCGCGCTTCCCGGTGCTGCCACGGCGTTGGCCGGGGACGGCAACGGCACTGCCTTCCTGGCGACCCGCGGCGGGTACTTCCGGGTGGGTCTGACCGACGGTTCCGTGGACCGCGTCGGCGTCGACGGCCAAGCAGACACAGACTTCACCGCGATCGCGCGGCGCGGCGACGGTAACCTCGTCCTCGGCAGTGCGGACGGCGCCGTCTACACGTTGGACTCCCCCACCTCTGTGGTCGCCTCGGTGAAGGTGTTCGCCAGGGTGGATGTGCTTGTCACGCAAGGCGATACTGCAGTCGTACTGGACCGTGGACAGACCTCGGTGACCACCATCGACAGCGCGGGAACCCAAACGGAGCTTGCACTGCGCGCCGGAGAGGGTGCCACCACGATGGCCGTCGACCCCCACGGACGCGTGCTGGTGGTCGACACCCGCGGCGACGAACTGATGGTGTTCGGCACCGATCCCCTGATCATGCGTCAGCGATACCCGGTCCGGAACGCGCCGTACGGGCTGGTGGGCTCCTCGGACCTGACCTGGGTGTCCCAGACCGCGGACAACGTCGTCGTTGGTTACGATCTGGACACAGGAATACCCGTGGAGAAGGTGCGTTACCCCACCGTGCAGCAACCGAATTCGCTGGCCTTCGACGACGCCACCAACACATTGTACGTGGTGTCTGCGTCTGGTGCGGGTGTCCAGGTCATCGAGGACGCGGCGGGCCCGCAGTGACTTCGCCCCGCTGGGCGAAGCTGCCGCCGGGCTGGGAAGCCGAACTGTCCGACGACTACGAGTGGATTCCGCTCCGACTGCCCCCCGACGTGACCCGGGTGAGTGCATCCACCCGACTGTCGATCGAAGCCGAGTACCGGGGTTGGGAATTGAGCAGAGTGCGGCTGTACACCGACGGCAGTCGACGGGTTCTGCTGCGGCGCAAGAAGATCCGTAGCTCCGACTATCGCGCCCCAGCCATTCCCGACGCCAGGGAATCGTGATGCTCTATGCCGGTGTGCGACGGCTGCTGTTCGCCGTCCCGCCCGAACGCATCCACACCTGGGTCTTCGCAATCCTGCGCGGAGCTACGATGACGCCGCCGCTGCGGCGCCGGCTTCGCGCGCAGTTGGCGCCGTCGGATCCGGTCTTGGCCAGCACGGTGTTCGGGGTGCGCTTTCCCGGCCCGATGGGCCTGGCCGCGGGCTTTGACAAGAACGGCGCCGGGCTGGACGCCTGGGGCGCGCTCGGGTTCGGCTACGCCGAAGTGGGCACCGTCACCGCGGAAGCTCAACCCGGCAATCCGCGGCCGAGGATGTTCCGGCTCGCCGCTGACCGGGCGATCCTCAACCGCCTTGGCTTCAACAACCACGGCGCGGGCGCTCTCGCGGTACGGCTGACCAGGCATCTGCCTGATGTCCCGATCGGGGTGAACATCGGCAAGACCAAGCTGACGCCACCCGAACGCGCGGTCGACGACTACCGCACCAGCGCCCGGCTGGTCGGGCCGCTCGGCGCGTATCTGGTGGTGAACGTCAGCTCGCCGAACACGCCCGGCCTGCGGGATCTCCAGGCCGTCGCGTCGCTGCGCCCCATCCTGGTCGCGGTGCAGGCCGAGACGTCCACCCCGGTGCTGGTGAAGATCGCTCCTGACCTGTCCGACGCCGACGTGGACGCGGTCGCGGATCTGGCGGTGGAGCTCGGGTTGGCGGGGATAGTCGCCACCAACACCACGATTTCGCGGGCCGGTCTGACCACCCCCGGCGTCGACGAGCTGGGCAGTGGCGGAGTGTCCGGTCCGCCGGTGGCCGCTCGGGCGCTGGAGATCCTGCGTCGCCTGCATGCCCGCGTTGGCGACCAGGATGGGGCGCAGCGACGCGACGGCCTGGAGATCCCGCAGGCCGGGCGTGTTCGGCGAGCTGACGTTCACCACCAGATACGCGCCGAGC
>JBPPMS010000163.1:0-9459 GCA_051306175.1 Mycobacterium sp.
GCAAGCTTGCCAGCCGTGCCCGCGCCGCAATCCGCGACGATCCCGAGCCGCGCTTCGACGTCACGCCCGCACAGGCCCAGTCGGTGGCCGAACGGTTCGCGGCGGCCTGCGCCGGCGGCGATATCGCCAACCTCGCCGCGGTGTTGGCCCCCGATGTCGTCGGCGAGTTCGACTCCGGCGGCCGCATCGCGGGTGCACCGCAAAGCGCCCGGGTCGGCGCCGGACTCGTGTCGATCGTGCTGGCCAATTCGCTCTTTGGGGCGGGTGCGGACTTCCGCGTCGCCGACGTCAACGGCCAGCCCGGCGTCATCGTGTCACTGCGCGCTCAGGTGATGGCGGTCATCGACCTGCAAACCGACGGCCACCTCGTCCGCGCCATCCGCGCGATCGGCAATCCGGAAAAGCTTGCTCATCTCAACCACTGAGCGGGCATGAGGTCCAGACGTCGCGCTCGCTGACTCAGCGCCTCAATGACCTCAGCATAGAACTCCACGACGAACGCCGCGCACGTTGGTGGCTACGTCCCACCGAGAAGTACCGAGATGCCCACGAACGGCTGCGCGACACTACGGCCGGCATGACCGCGCCGCGGCATGCGCCAACCGGTGTGCTGGGCGTACCTGATGGCGTGTTGCAGGCTGTCGGTCAGGGCGTGCATCACCGGGGCGAGGCCGGGCCGCGCTTCGAGTGAGTCCAGGGTCAGCCTGCGGTCTCGGTGCTGGTGTGTGAGCCAGGCGGTGAGTTGGGCGAGCAGTTGCGGGAGCATGCCGGTCATGTGTGCCAGGGTGGCGACGATCGCGGCGATGTCGGCTGGAAGACGAGGTCGTCGCCGCTCGGCTGAGCGCGGTGGTTGAGCTCGTGGATGGCGTGCGAGGCCTGATCGGCCAGTTGACCGGCGGACGGGTGTTCGGTGGTGGTATCTGACATCTCAAGGCGGCGGAACCACGGTGATTCCAGTCGATAGCGCTTGTAGTCGTGGGTCATCGTCTGCCCGCGGCCCTTGGTATCGGTCGTGATGCCTGCGTGCGGTCCAGTGCCACCCTCCGGGTGGTCCCGGATACCCGCAGCGCCGGTGACCAACCGGTTCCGACACCCTCCGCGGGTCCGTGTCACGTTCGGGCCGGCTGTCCCGTCTCACTGACATGACGACAACCCAACGGCCTTCATGTCCCCGGCGGCCAACGCGGCCTGAGTTCGGCGATTTCGCTACGTTCACCCGCGGATTGCCACCGCAGCCAGGCGTCCTGTAGGACGTCCTCGGCGTCGACCACCGTGCCGGTGAGCCGGTAGGCCACTACAAGCAGCTGTGGCCGGAGCGCCTCGAACTCATCAGTCCACCTGCGCGTGCACGGGAGTCTATGTCGCAGCACAGCCGCGGAACCTTCCTTTCGCAGAAGACGCGGGGTGCTGGATACGACCGTATTCCCGCCGCATGGCACTCACCGAACCTCCGGTTCAGGCCATTACCGACAAGGGCCTGCAAGATCGGTTGGATCGGTGGTTGGGGCCTTGCTGCGCGGCGATCATCTCACGGGCCAACGTCACCAGATCGCGGCGATCTACTTGATGCGTTTCGTCGGGTTGGACTCGTTGGCACAGAACCAAATTGCGCAAGTCGGGCTCGGTTCGTTCTTCATCGTCACCATGACGGTGATCAGCGCCCGCGGCATCGTGGTGTCCAAGCGGCTACAGACTGTCTTGATCATCCAGCTCGGCGTACTCGTCGTCGTCAGCTCATCGCGCTGATCCGGGTGTCCGCCGGAAGCGCCGGCGCGCAGGCCGCCACACCATCGCTGGCCTGGTTGTCGCCCTCCGGCCTCGCCGCCGTCCTCATCAGGCTGATCCTGCTCGCCCACATACGGGGTGGTCGCCTATGCGCTGCAGGCATTCGCCGGCTTCGGTGAGACGGGAATCGGCTTGAGGAACCCGGCGGGGTGTCCCGCTGGCGCTGGATCACGTCGACCAGCTTGGGATCGAGGTTGTGCTGGCCAACGGGTGACGGCGCCACACCACGTAGACGGACGTGGGCTGGAGCCAGAACGGGGCGAGCACCAGCAGCGGCGGAATCGCCATGCGGATCATGTGCCTGCGGACGGCGCCCGTGCCCCGCGAGGCCCTCGGCGGACCCAACGGCTCATCGACGCGGGCAGTCGTCGGCGGTAAGCGTAGGCGATGCGCTGGAAGAACGACTGTCGGGCGTCGGCCATGGTGGCTCCTGGGCGTGGTGGGTGGTCAGAGGTCGAGTGCGCCTGCCGCTTGGGCGGCGGTGTCGATGCGGGTGAAGCGCGCGGTGGAGGTCTTCGAGTTCGCTCACATCACCGCCGAGGCGGGCGACCACGGCCGGCGGAATGGCCGACTCCCGTCGCGCGGCGCGATGCCAGACTCGGTGAGCTCGACGTTTATGGACCGCTCGTCGTCAGGTGAGAACCCTGAGGCCGTACGCGAACGGACGCCAATTCTCCAATGTGCGCATCGATACCGCAACAGAATGACAACATAATCGCACGGAATCGATTCGATGCTCAGCTGACCGGATGCCTCCGGCGAAGGTCGGCGAGTGAATTGCGCCAGCCACCGTCGATCCGGATCTGGATGGCGGCCACCGCGACCATCACCGCTGAAGTCACCAGATGCACCACGGCGTCGGTTGTGTTGTTGGGGAAGGTGAGGACGTAAGCCACCTGATGGGAGAAGAGGGCTAGCGTTGAAGTATGGTTGATCTCTGGCGTGAGGTGAAGGTGCGTCCGATGTCCGCGGATGAAGCCGCCGATGTGGCCGAATGGCGATACGACGGAGCCTGGTCGGTTTACGATCTCTGCGCGTCTCAGCCTCTCCTCGATAATCTCGCCAGCTACTACGTTGTTGTGAACTGCGATGACCTGGTTGGCTTCTTCTGCACTGGCGTTGAGGCACGAGTTGCTGGGATGAATGAGGAATCAGCAACTCTCGATGTCGGGATGGGCATGAATCCAAAATTGGTCGGGCGTGGGAATGGCGCTCGGTTCGGCGGGGCAGTGCTCGGGTACCTCGCCGTGCGCAACCCGGGCGTCACGTTGCGCGCGGTCGTTTCAAAGCTGGAACGAGCGCAGTATGCGACTTACCCGACGCTTGGCTTTCAGGACGCCGGTGAGCTGACCGTGCACCAAGACGGCCGGCTGGTGACCTACCGCCTAGTTCGGAGGCCGTCGAAGCGAGACACGAACTGATTGACTTTCGGTTTCTCTACAACGAGACAGTCCGGGGAGGAGACAGTCCGGGGAGACTGGTAGCAGCTGATGAGTCGTCCGCCGCCGCAAGGCCATACCGACACAGGCATATTCGACCAGCCGACACGCGCAAAACGACCGGGGAACGAACGTGTCGCCTGTGCGACATGTCAACGAGGGGGCGGATAAGCGGCCAGGAACACCCGTACGCCTGATTTCACGACCCGTAGGAGCTCGGCATCGCCAAGCGGCTTGACGGGGCGGTCGGCCACCCCGGCGGTGAGGGCGATAAGTTGGGCGGCCGCCAACTCTGCGGCCTGTCGGCCCGTCGGAATGGCGATGAGCCCTAAATCGCTCCAACGCCGCAAATGCTGAGCGATTTCAGTTTTCACCTGGCGCGGACCGGTCCGCTGCCATGCCTCGATGGTTTCGATCGGAATGTGGTCGATATCTGCCCGCACTTGCCGCACCAACGCGAAATGAAGTGCGGTGTCAGGGTCGGGTCTGGCCCACACTGTCCCGAAGTCGACGAGCGCTGCGTCGATGTCGGTCACGGTGCCGAGTCGGCGGCGGACGATGTCGATCTGGTGACGCGCTGTGCGGTCGGCACTGGCAACGATGACGGTGTGAAACAGCTCCGCCTTGTCCGCGTAGTGGTTGTAGATCGTCCGTGTCGACACCCCCGCTTCCGCAGCAATGGAATCGATGCTCGCGCGTGAAAAGCCGTCGCGGGCGAACACTTTGAGCGCTCCCACGAGCACGTCTCGTTGCTTGTCTGCCCGGGACCCGGTCACCGGTGGATGATGGCACACACCCGTGCGTCGCGGTTCACCCGTTCCGACGCGCCCCGGCGTCCTCGTCGAGGACCGGGGTGTTCTGGGCGGCGCTCACCCACCATCTTTGGCCGTGGCGTACGAGGGTATAAACCGCGACCTCGGAGAATTCCGCACCTGCATCCGCTCGCCGCCGAATCTGGGCGACAGCGACTCCCGGGGCCGGACTTCGCCACGACACCAGCTCGAACCTCGACGCCGGCGCAGTCCGTGCGGCCATCAACCGTCGATGGATGGGTAGCAGCACGTCGACCCCATCGACAACGTCGCCCCGCGGTGTGCCCCACAGGACGTCGGCTGCGAAGGTCTCGTCATAGACGTCGGCGTCGGCAGCGTCGAGCCCGTCCTGAAGCCGGCTGACGAGATGCTGCACGGCCGCATGGGCTTCGGCGTCGTCTCGATGCAGGACAGGACGTCCGGCGTCAGTTGACGTCGGTGGCGGAGCAGGCGAAGTGGAGCGCCGATCAACCACGACAACCTGGCGGAACACCGCCACGCGGTCGAGTGTGGCTCCACCTTCGCTCAGCAATTTCGCCACCGGTTCGTCGTCGCTGCGTCGGGACAACCAGTCGCGATCGGCAGCGCGGTCCGTGGGCGGATGCCGCCCGTCGGAGTCATCGGTCGCCGCGCGCCACGCGTCTTCCGAGGCCCACTGTGCGACATTGACCATGCGCCGTCCATCGGTGCTGACCATCAGCGCTGCCGACTCGAATCCCGCTCGCCCGCTGATCGTCTCCCCGATCGCACCGGCCACACGGACGGCCAGGTTCTGCGTCTCCTCGGGGGTTCCGTCAACGGAGAACTCCACGAGCACCGTCACTCCAGCCGCCGTTGCGGACCCGTCGTCGACGCCAAGCCTTGCCGTCACTGATCGCTCCTCATCTCGGTGGTACAACGACCATTGTAGCTGATGACCTACAATGGTCGTTGTACTAAGTGGACCGCGACGAAATCGAGGTGACCGACGATGCACGCCGACCTGAAGCCAGCTGCATTGCGTCTAGGAATCATCACCGCCAGCACTCGGCCCAACCGACGTGGACCGATGGTCGCGGACTGGGTCGTCCGACAGGCTGAAGCGAAGCTCGCGCAGCGTGCGGTTACAGTGGTTCCACTGGACGTCAAGGACTTCGATTTGCCGCTTCTCGACGAACCAGTTCCTGCCGCCATCGGCGGCTATAAACATGAACACACCAAACGGTGGGCGCAGACGATCGCCGGCCTGGACGGCTTCGTCATCGTCACCCCGGAATACAACCACTCCATGCCCGCCTCGCTGAAGAACGCGGTCGACTTCCTGTTCGCAGAGTGGAACGATAAGGCCGTCGGCTTCGTCGGGTACGGCATCGATGGCGGCACGCGCGCAGTCGAACACGCGCGCCTCGTCATGGCCGAGGTCAAAGTGGCGGCGGTTCGCAGCCAAGTGGCACTCGGTCTGTTCACTGATTTCGCCATCGACGATCCCTCCAAGCCCGGACAATTCACCCCGGGACCTCATCGCGAGGACGTACTGGGACGCATGCTCGACGAACTAGTCGACTGGGCTGGCGCACTGAAGACGTTGCGGCCAGGCAACTAAGCTAGCTAAGAGGTCAGCAGCGCGTCGATCTGGTTGATCGCGGACGAGGCGCCTTCGACCACACCCATGTCCAAGACCTGCTGCAGGGCCTCCGCGGACGCATAGGTGCTCACGAATGTCGACCGCGTGCCGCGGTCGTGGTCGGCGAAGGTGAAGACGTTCGCCGAGACCGGCAGGTCTGGATTCGGAGTGAAATCCAGATCGGCGAATCCGTCGTCGAACGAGAACCCGGTGGGCTCGTCGACCGTCTTGATGTCCCAGTAGCCGGCATGCTTGTCGCCGTCGGGGCCGGTCATGAAGTACGTCATCCGCCCACCCGGGCGCAGATCGTGGTCGACGACGGTCGCGGGGCATTCCGGTGGACCCCACACTTTCTCCAGCTGACGGGGGTCGGCGTAGACCTGCCACACCCGCTGCACGGGCGCAGCGAAGTCGGCGATGATGGTCAATGTCGCGTTCTCCAGGTCGTGGTGGACATCGGTCACGGGCATGGTTTTTCCTCCTGGTCGGGGGTCAATGAATCGGCTGCGATCAGCTCATCGATGCGGGTGATGCGTCCGCGCCAGATCTGCTCGAGCTCGGTGAGCAGGGACGCCACTGACCGCACCGCCGTCACGTCCCCACTGGCCAGCTGCTGCCGGCCGGCGCGTCGCTTGCTGATCAGGCCTGCCCTGTCCAGCACGGCGACGTGCTTCTGCACCGCGGCGAAGCTCATGTCGTAGTTCGCCGCGAGCGTCGAGACCGAATACTCACCGGCGAGCACCCGGCGCATGATGTCGCGACGGGTGCGGTCGGCGAGCGCATGGAACAGCACATCGGCGCGGTCCTCGTCCTGCTCGATCACCCCGACCAACATACAACCATCTGGTTGTATGTTGTCAAGGGTTCGCGGCGGGTCACGCCAGTTCGTAGACGCGCCTTGCATTTTCGGAGGCAACCAGATCGACGACCCACCGACCACCGCGCAGATCCGGCCGTCGATCACCTCGATTTCGCCGGCGGCGACTCCCATTCGAGTAGCTCTATTCGGGCGCAGTGGGCGACACGCTGCAGGCCCTTGAGCGAGCCTGGCGCCATGGCAGGACCGCCGGGCAGGTCGCCTACGACGATCGAACATCCCGACCCGCGCGGGGTCAGTTGCGCGAAGTTCATCCCCGGCGCGTGGGTGTGATGGTCGAGGTTGAAGGCGAGTTAATCGCGGTAGAAGGCGATCGCCCGGTCGATGTCGCCGACCGGGACCGCCACCACCTCGAGCGTCCAGTCCATCAGACGCTCTTCAGCAGCGCATCGAGCTTCTCGTAGCCCTCGCTCATGCCACCTTCCGTGCCCGACGACAGCAGCGCGTCGCGCGCCTCGGTGTTGAGACAGATCGACCGGCTGCGGCCGCCGCCGAGGTCCTCGAACCACATGAACTCGATGTTCACCATGTCCGGTGCGCCGTCGAATTCGAAGGTCTGCAGGATGAATTTGCCGACATGGAACTTGCGCCGGGATGGGTTCCGCGAAGTAGCAGGAGTTCGAGTTGTCGATTACTCAAAGTTGCGTGGTCAATAAGTGGGAAACTTGCCCGATGGCGAAGGTTGACGAGGACAGACTTCTGTCAAGCCGCGACACTGGTGTGAGCGATCTGGTCGACCGGCTCGTCGGCGTGCTTGAACGGGCCAGGGTGCGCAGCGGTGACGCGATCGGCGAGGAGTACGGCCACGACGAGGCGCTGACCGCGCAGCCGCACCGCCCCGACGCCGTGGTCCTGCCCCGGACCGCCGCCGAGGTGTCGGCGATAATCAAGCTGGCCGCCGAGCTCGGGACGCCGGTCACCGCGCGGGGCAGCGGCACCGGGCTGTCCGGCGCGGCCAACCCGCGGGCGGGCGGGATCCTGGTCTCCTTCGAGCTGATGAACGCAATCCTGGAGATCGACACCGCGAACCAGGTCGCCGTGGTCCAGCCGGGCGTCACGCTGGACGAGCTGGACAAGGCGACCGCTGAGCACGGCCTGGTCTACCCGGTCTTCCCCGGCGAGCTGTCCGGCAGCCTGGGCGGCAATGTCGGGACCAACGCAGGCGGGATGCGCGCGGTCAAGTACGGCGTCACCCGGCACCACGTGCTGGCCGTTGAGGCGGTGCTCGGCACCGGCGAGGTGATCCGCTCGGGTGGCAAGTTCGTCAAGACCTCCACTGGCTACGACCTCACCCAGCTCATCGTCGGTTCGGAGGGGTCGCTGGCCCTGGTCACCGAGGCGACGCTGAAGCTGCAGCCCAGGCTGCCCCACTCGGCCACGCTGCTCGCCCCGTTCACCGCGCTGGAGCAGGTCACCGCCGCCGTACCGAAGATCGTGCAGAGCGGGGTTGGGCCGCTAATCCTGGAGTACATAGACCAGGTTTTAATGGCCATGATCACCGACTCGGCGCAACTAGACCTCGGGGTGGCGCAGCAGGTGAAGGACACCTGCAAGGCCTACCTGGTGGTGGTGCTGGAGTCGCGGACCACCGACCGGCTAGACGAGGACGTCGCCGAGGCGGCGACGCTGCTCGGCGAGCTCGGTGCGGCGGACGTCTACGTGCTGGGCGGGCACGCGGGCGCGGCCCTGATCCAGGCCCGGGAGAAGGGGTTCTTCGCCGCGAAGGCGGCGGGCGCGCACGACATCATCGATATGGTGGTGCCGCGGGCGCAGATCGCCGACTACTTGACCGCGATCGCTCAGGTCGCCCAGGAGACCGGTTCCTCCGTCCTCGGCTGCGGGCACGCCGGCGACGGCAACGTGCACATGGTGGTTTTCCAGGCCGATTTCGAGAAGCGGTACCAGACGTTGAAGGCGGTCTTCACCGCCGGGCTGGCGCTCGGCGGAGCGATCTCCGGCGAGCACGGGATCGGCACCGAGAAGAAACGGTATTTCCTCGAGTTGGAGGATCCCGCCAAGATCGCGCTGATGCGGCGGATCAAGACCGCGTTCGACCCGGTCGGGGTGCTCAACCCCGGTGTGCCCTTCGACTGATGCGACTCCGCCAGCGATGATCGGTGCGAAGGCGTTGCTGTCCACGCTCGTCGGCAGCGGCGCGACCACCTGCTTCACCAATCCGGGCACGTCAGAGATGCACTTCGTGGCCGCGCTGGACTCGGTGCCGGAGGTGCGCGCGGTGCGGGGATTGTTCGAGGGGGTGGCGATTGGCGCGGCGGACGGCTACCCGCGGATCACCGGCCAGCCTGCGGCGACGCTGCTGCACCTCGGACCCGGCCTGGGTAACGGGTTGGCGAACCTGCACAACGCTCGGCGCGGCAAGGTGCCGGTGGTCAACATCGTCGGCGACCAGTTTGGCGTCCCCGGCATCGGACTTCGCACCGGAGACCTGGTAGCGGTCGCGGTAGCGGGCCACGGCGAGCGGGTTGACCGCTATACCTGGTAGCCGGCCGCGTTCAGCGCCTCGACCCACGGGCCGCGGTCGGTTTCGATGCCGATCACCACCTGGCCGGGTTCCTCCGCGTGCGTGGCCATCAGCTCGTGGAACCCGCGGATACCGGCCAGTCCTTCGGGCAGTCGACGCGACGCCAGCTTGGCCCCGTCCGCGTCCATCAGGTGGATGTCGTGAAGGTCTTCAGCCCAGTCGTCCCCAACGAAAATGGTCAAACTCGCCTCCCTGGTCGGTGTGGTGAAACCTGTTCGAGCCGAAGGACACCCGGCGGCGACCTCATGGACCAGTGCTCGGTGGCACGACCATCCCATGAGCGCTAAAGGCGACCTCACCAACCGGCTGGGGCACGATCTACAGTTAGGAATCGACAAGCATTCCAGGTTCTCACTGTGCTCACAAACCGGCGGCTCGGTGAACAGCCTCCGTCGATCGGA
>JBPPMS010000164.1:0-37353 GCA_051306175.1 Mycobacterium sp.
TGGCCACCACGGACACTGTGAACGACCCGCACACCGTCGCCCAGGGCGGGATGGACCTCCTGCGTTTCGCGACCGCCGGCTCCGTCGACGACGGCAAGTCCACGCTCGTCGGGCGCCTGCTTCACGACACCAAGTCGATCCTCGCGGACGCCTACGAGGCCGTCGAACGGGTCTCCCGCGACCGCGGCATGGCTCAGACCGACCTCGCGCTGCTCACCGACGGCCTGCGCGCCGAGCGCGAGCAGGGCATCACCATCGACGTCGCGTACCGGTTCTTCTCCACCGAAACGCGCAGCTACATCCTCGCTGACACTCCGGGTCACGAGCGCTACACACGCAACATGTTCACCGGCGCATCCAACGCGCACGCGGCCATCCTGCTCGTCGATGCGCGCGCGGGTGTCCTTCGGCAGACCCGCAGGCACGCACGCATCGCCAAACTCCTTGGCATCAAACACTTCGTCGCCACGGTGAACAAGATAGACCTGGTCGACTTCGACGAGGGCCGGTTCGATGAGGTTCAGGCCGAGTTGTCCCAGCTGGCGGCGCGGCTGTCCGCAGAAGACCTGACCGTCATCCCCATTGCGGCCAAGCACGGCGACAACGTGGTGCACCGCTCGGACAACACACCGTGGTATCAGGGCCCGACGCTGCTGGAATACCTAGAGGGGGTGGAGCTTTCGGCACCGCAACCCGAGGCTTCAAGGCTCCGGCTCCCCGTGCAGTGGGTGTCACGCCCCACCGCCGAACTGCGCAGGCGATACACGGGACGACTGGCCGCAGGCACACTCACCGTCGGTGATCCCGTCATCTCGCTGCCAGCGGGCACCCGGTCCACGGTGCTGTCGATCGACACCCTCGACGACGCGCGGGAGACGGGCGTCGCACCGCTGTCGGTGTCCCTCGAGCTGACCGACGACATCGACGTCGGCCGTGGCGACGTGTTCGTCAGCGGTGCCGACGATGCCAGCCACCCGGTGCTAGCCCGTGAACTCGACGCCACCGTGTGCTGGTTCGCCGATACACCTCTGCGCGCGGGCGACCGCGTCGCCCTCAAACAGACCAGCCGGACGGTCAGGGCGACGGTGCAGGAATTGCACACCCGGCTCGATCCCGAGACCCTCGACGAAGTGGACCGCCCAGTTGAGCTGGCGCTCAACGATATCGGCGCCGTGACGCTGCGCACGTCGTCGATCATCATCGCCGACCCCTACACCGTCAGTCGCGACGCGGGCGCGTTCATCCTGATCGACGAACAGACCAACGAGACTGTGGGCGCGGGCACCATCACCGAGCCGCGCGAGGTTAAGCCTGGCGAGCAGACCCGCAACGACATCCGGTGGCATCCCTCGGCGCTGGACCGTAACCACCGCTGGCGCTCGACCGGACAGCGGGGCGCCACCATCTGGTTCACCGGCCTGCCTGCGTCGGGCAAGTCGACGGTCGCCGTCGCCGTCGAACGAGCGCTTGTCGAATCCGGTCGTGTCGCCTACCTGCTCGACGGGGACAATATCCGGCATGGGCTGTCCGACGACCTCGGTTTCTCCGCGGGTGACCGCGCCGAGAACATCCGTCGGGTCGGCCATCTCACGCGGCTGCTGGCCGACGCCGGGGTGGTCGCGCTGGCGTCACTGGTGTCGCCGTTGCGCTCCGACCGCGAGATCGCCCGCGCCCTCAACGACGCGGCGCAGCTCCCGTTCATCGAGGTCTACATCTCGACACCGTTGACCGAATGCGAGAAGCGCGACCCCAAAGGCCTGTACAAGCGCGCCCGCGCGGGCGAGCTCAAGGGCCTGACCGGTGTCGAAGCTCCCTACGAAGCCCCAGAAAGCCCGGACCTGATGTTGGACACCACGGACGCCGACATCGACGAATTGGTGGCACAGGTGCTGGCGTTGCTTGACTAGCGCCGTGAGATCACACTTCTGTACAGCATTTTCGCAGGTCGCGATGTGCAAATGTGTGCGCTCGGGGCGAGTGTTGGCACCGCGGAACCGCGCTTCGAACTGGGCGTCTTCCGCGAGACGCGCAGGCAACACTGTGATCGCGACGCGCCTACCTTACGACATCGTCGGGACAGGCAATCGCGCACTGCGGCCTATCGGGCAAAGTTTGGTAACGACCCGGAAAGCTCAGCCGACCTGAGCCACGACGAATATTCGCCGGAACGGGTAGAAAGTAATTCCGTCGGTACGCGGCGGGTACGCGGCGCGGTGCAGCGGGATCACCTCGGCACGGAACTCCTGCCACTCGTCGTCGGACAGCCGCTCCTTGACGAACGTCAACGCCGACCCGGTGATCCAGTCCAGCACGGGGTGCTCGCCGGTGAGCTCGTGGATGTAGGTGGTCTCCCACGCGTCGACGGTGCATCCCGCGTCGGTGAGAAAACCGGCATATCCGGCAGCGGTGTCGACGATACTGCCCACCCGGTAGGGCAGGTCGCTGAGGCGATCCACCCAGCGCTGGCTGCTCGCCAGTTCGCGCACCGTGGCGTGCGACGGCGCGTCGAAGTTGCCCGGAACCTGCACCGCAAGCCACGATCCGGGAGCCAACTCGCTGACCCAACGGACCATGAGTTCGGCGTGGTTCGGCACCCAATGCAACGCGGCGTTCGACACCGCCACGTCCGTGTCGGGCTCCGGCGTCCAGTCCTGCAACTCGGCCTCGCGGGCCTGGAGCCCGCGTTCACGCGCCGCGGCCACCATCTCCGGTGAGCTGTCGACGGCCTCGATCACCGCGTCCGGCCAGCGCTCCTTCAACGTCACCGTGAGATTGCCTGGGCCGCAACCCAGATCGGCCACGCGGCGCGGCGCGGTCGCGTTGACCCTAGCCAGCAACTCGTAGTACGGCCGTCCGCGATGGTCGGCGAATGCCAGGTAGACATCGGGTTTCCACACAGCGCCAACATTACGGCTCCTAAGCTGTGAGGATGACCGATCCCGACGACGAGACCGCTCAAGTCAGGCGGATATGGACGACGCTCGGGCTGCCCGGGATCATCGACGTCCACACCCACTTCATGCCGAAGCAAGTGCTGGACAAGGTTTGGGCGTACTTCGATTCACAGGGTCCAATGATCGGCAGGGAGTGGCCGATCTCCTACCGGCTCGACGAGCGCGCACGCGTGCAGACGTTGCGCGACTTCGGAGTTCGACAGTTCACGTCGCTGGTCTATCCGCACAAGCCCGAGATGGCGGCGTGGCTCAACGCCTGGGCCCGCCAGTTCGCCCGACAGACCCCCGACTGTCTGCCGACGGCGACGTTCTTCCCCGAGCCGGGCGTCGCGGAGTACGTCCGTACCGCACTTGCGAGCGGTACCCAGGTGTTCAAGGTGCACATCCAGGTGGGTGTGTTCTCGCCGAACGATCCTCTGCTCGACGAGGTCTGGGGCCTGGTGCAGGAAGCGTGCGTGCCCGTCGTCATCCACTGCGGATCGGGTCCCTCGCCGGGCGCGTTCACAGGACCAGACCCCATTCGTCAGCTGCTGTCCCGCTACCCGCGGCTGCCCCTGATCGTCGCGCATCTGGGCATGCCAGAATACGCCGAATTCCTGGACCTCTCTACCGAATTCACGAACGTGTGCCTGGACACCACGATGGCCTTCACGGCGTTCGCCGAGGAGTTGGCGCCGTTCCCCACGTCGCTGCTGCCGCGCCTACGCGACACGGGCGATCGCATCCTGTTCGGCAGCGACTTCCCGAACATCCCATACCGGTATGCCGAGGCGGTGACGGCGGTGACCAGGCTGGACGGCGTCGACGACGCCTGGCGGCGCGCGGTGCTGCACGATAATGCCGCACACCTGTTCGGCAAGCCGCCACCCTTCGATTGACGGGTGTTGGGCGACGTGCTGTGGTCGGTTGAGCGGGCCGCCAGTCTGCTCTGCCACGGATAGATCAGCACAACGGCGACCACCACCAGCGCGGCCAGCGTGAGACGGGCCGATCCAGGCCATACCAGCGAAACGCTCACTGTGCCGCCGTCATAGATGAATCCCAACGTGTCGGCCGTGAGCTCGACGTGTCGCTGCAGCAGACCCGCTGTGGCAGCGGTACGCGACGCCGCTTCACGCACGGCGACGTCGTCAACCTCACCTCGGGTCGGCCGACAACCGGCCGGCGGTGGGCACATCCGGTGACACCAGCACCGTGCGCTCATTCACCCGCACCGCCCCGCCAGCGTCCCCTCCCGCAACCGCCGCACCGTCTGCGGATGCACACCTGAGCACCCACCCACTCCGTCGAATTCACCCGATCAGCACACGTACCCGAACATTCATAGGCTCACTACCACTCAGTATTTCGGCATCAGCTCAAACCCCTAGACCTAGACCAGGGGGCGGCCGGTCCTGATCCGCCGGTCGAGATCCATCATCAACGCATTGAACGGGAACTCACGCAGCATTCGCGGGGAGACGGTCACGACGACCCGCAACCCGGCGACGATGCGATCGAAGATCGCCTGGCGTCGCGCATCCCACGGCAGTTGCATCTCGTCCCGAAAACGCTGCGGCAGGAACCCGGTGGTCAACAGGACCGACAGGACGCCTGCGGGTTTCACCAGCGGTCGGGGTAGCTGCGGGCGGCTGATCAACCGGTACAGGTACTTCCGCACCGCCTCGTCGATATGCACCTGGTCCAGTGCCTCGTTCCAGTACTGCTCGAACGCGGCGCGATCAGCGGGCCACATCTCGGGCGGCACCTGCAGCGTGGTGCCAAGGGTCATGCCTGACCGGTAATGAGCATCGGCGGTCGCCTCGTCCATCTCGCCGATGAACGTGTGCCAGATGTCCACGCCACCCTTGTAGAGGCAGGCGGCCACCCACAGTTGGAGGTTGCGGTCGAACGCGTTGTATTTCACCGGGCTGTCGGCGGTGGAGCGCACCTGCGCATGCGAGGTGTCGACCGCTTTGCGATACGCCGCTTTCTGCGAGTCGGTGCCCCGGGCGGCCACTGCCAGGTAGGTGAACGTGGTGCGGGCGCGCTTGATCGGATGCAGGTCGATGCGGCCACTTTCGACTTTGCTCTCCATCACGCCGTATCCGACGCCGGGCCGGGCCAGCTGCATGACGACGTTGGCTGGACCCGCCAGCAGCGCGAGGCCGATCATGCCGTCGCGGTACTGGGGGTTGCGCCGCGCCCAGATCCGGCGTTGCCAGTTGGGCCTCTCGGTGGCAGGAAGGTAGATGTCGCCGGTGGGCAATAAACGAGATGTAGAAGCGGGACTGGCGGACTCCCGAAGCGTCATCGCACGACCTTTCCAACTACGCAGAGGCAGCGTCGGCAAATCTGCTAACGCGCGTTTCCACAATTCTCGCTGAAGCCCCGCTGCGGTGTCAAGACGCGCGCGAGGCTGTCAAGATGGACAGATGGCCCAGACCCGGATCGCCGAACCGCCGAGCACCCGTCCCTACCGGGGTGTCGACGCCGCTGACCGGCTCGCGAAACGGCGCGACAAGCTGCTGGTCGCGGGGCTTGACATCCTCGGCGGCGACCCGGTCGGCGAAAACGGTACCGATCTGACGTCAGTGACGGTGCGCGGCGTCTGCGCGAGGGCCGGCCTGGCCGCCCGGTACTTCTACGAAAGCTTCACCGACAAGGACGCTTTCGTCGGTTCGGTGTTCGACTGGATCATCACCGACCTCGCGACCACCACCCAGGCTGCGGTGGCGGCGACTCCCCCGCAGGAGCAGACCCGCGCAGGGATGGCCAACATCGTCGCCGCAATCGTCAACGACGCCCGAATCGGACGTTTGCTGTTCAGTGCCCATCTGACCGATCCGGTGCTGGTGCGCAAGCGCCAGGAGTCGGGAGCGCTGTTCGCGATGCTGTCAGGGCAACACCTCGGGAACGCGTTTCAGATCAAGCAGAACGATCGCATCAGAGCCACCGCACGCTTCGCCGTCGGCGGCGTCGCCCAGACCATCAGCGCGTGGCTCGCGGGTGAGTTCACGATGAGCCCGGAACGACTTGTCGACCAGTTGGCCGCGCTACTCGACCAGCTCGGCGACCCTCGACTGCATCGAGGCTGACGGCGACCTGCGGTCGGCCGCGGTCTTGGGTGCGGTCTGGTGATCGGACTCGCCGAACTCCCTGGTCCAGCAGGCGAATTCCAGCGTGATCCCGTCGGGATCGAGGAAATAGAACGAGCGCACGTAGACACCGGGATGCAGCGTGGCCGACACCTGGCTCGCGCTTTCGTCGTGGTTGAGCACGGGGCCGACACGCACTCCCTTGTCCTTGAGCTTCTGCCGGTAACTGTCGAACCTCTGGGCGGGGACATGAAATGCCAGGTGATTCATCGTGCTGACGGCGCTCACGATCTCGCCGATCCCGGGCAAAGCCACGGGCGAGGAGATGCCGGGCACCGGGTCCGGTGCGTCGGCGAACCAGAAGAAGGCGACGCAATCGCCATTGCCCGCGTCGAAGAAAAAGTGCTGACCCATCCCGCCAGGCAGGTCGAGCGATTTGATCAGCGGCATCCCCAGCACCCCTGAGTAGAAGTCCACCGTGCGCTGCATATCGGAACACACCAGCGCGACGTGGTTGATTCCCCCGAAATCGAATTCCGAGTTGACGTTCTGCGGCTTGATCATCACGTCTGCCTTTGCGGTCCTCGCACTCACCTCATTCGCGGCCCCGACCCGCTCAGCTCTGGCCAGCCGCCGAATCTGAATCTAACATCACATCCAGGTCTGATCCGGTAATGTGTCAGGTCCGCTGGCGGAGCCGCGGGGAGGAAGTCTGGTGTCGTTGACAACGTGGCCGGACGGGGCGGATTGACGTGAGCACGTCGACGAAGGCGCCGGGGGTGGTCCGGGAATTCGTCGGGCTGGCCTCGCCGACGGCACGCCGCGCCGGTGCGGGCGGGCACCCGTGCCAGGGCATCTATTACCGCGGTGTGGGGCGCAAACCGAAGGTCGCGATGATCGCCACCCATTATCAGATCGACTTCTCCGAGCACTACCTCGCCGACTACATGGCGACCCGAGGTATCGGATTCCTCGGTTGGAACACCCGGTTCCGCGGGTTTGAGAGCAGCTTTGTGCTGGACCACGCGCTGGTCGACATCGGCGTGGGGGTGCGCTGGCTTCGCGAGGTACAGCGGGTGGAAACGGTTGTGCTGCTAGGGAATTCTGGCGGCGGTTCGTTGATGGCCGCGTACCAGGCCCAGGCGAAAGACAAGCATCTGCTGCCGCTGTACGGGATGCGGCCCGCTGCAGGGATCACCGATCTGCCACCTGCCGACGGCTATGTCGCCACGGCCGCACACCCCGGTCGCCCCGATGTACTCACCGCCTGGATGGACGCGTCCGTAGTCGACGAGTTCGACGCTGTGGCAACCGATCCCGAGCTGGACCTGTTCGACCCACAGAACGGTCCGAGCTACTCCCCCGACTTTGTCAAGCGCTACCGTCACGCGCAGCTGGGACGTAATCACGCGATCTCCGACTGGGCCGAGGACGAACTCAAACGGGTGCGTTCAGCGGGCTTCTCCGACCGACCGTTCACTGTCATGCGGACATGGGCCGACCCCCGTATGGTCGACCCGGCGATCGAACCCACGAAACGTCAGCCGAACCTGTGTTACGCGGGAGTACCCGCCAAGGCGAATCGGTCTCCGCACGGGATCGCCGCGGCATGCACGTTGCGCAGCTGGCTGGGTATGTGGAGCCTGCGGAGCGCGCAGACCCGCGCCGAGCCCCACCTCGGGCGCATCACCGAGCCCACCCTGGTGATCAACGCCGAGCAGGACACCGGCGTGTTCCCGTCCGATGCCCAGCGCATCCACGACGCGCTGGCCAGCACCGACAAGACCAGATGCTCGATCGACTCGGATCACTACTTCACCACTCCAGGCGCGCGCAGCCAGCAGGCGGATACGATCGCCAAGTGGATCAACAAGCGATGGCGCTGAAGGATACCTCTTACTTCACCCCCGTCCTGCGGGACGGCGGGTCTGGGTACGCTCGTTCCCAACCCACCGGTTAGCCGGTTTGAGCGAAAGGCGGACCTATGCCCATTGCAGTCATCCCCGAGCATTTCGACCTGGCCGACTCCGTGCGCTCACTCGTGCAGAAGGTCGCCCCGACCGACCACCTGCACGCTGCACTGGAAACCCCGCTCGAGAATCCGCCGCTGTACTGGAAAGCAGCCGCCGACCAGGGTCTGCACGGTGTTCACCTCAGCGAATCGGTCGGCGGTCAGGGGTTCGGCATCCTCGAGTTGGCGATTGTGCTGGCCGAGTTCGGCTACGCCGCCGTTCCCGGTCCGTTTGTGCCGTCGGCCATCGCCAGTGCGTTGATCTCGGCTCACGACCCCGAAGCCAAGCTGCTCGGCGACCTGGCATCCGGCGCCACCATCGCCGCCTACGCGCTGGATTCCGGCCTCACCGCCACCCGACAGGGTGATTCGCTGGTGATCCGCGGCGAGGTGAGAGCCGTGCCTTCGGCGGCGCAGGCTTCGCTGCTGGTGCTGCCGGTCGCGATCGACAGCGGAGAGGAATGGGTGCTGCTGGACGCCGTTCAGGTGGAGATCGAGCCCATCGCGTCCCTCGATCCGCTACGACCCGTCGCGCATGTGCGCGCCAACGCCGTGGAAATCGGCGACGACCGCGTGCTGACCAACCTCGGCCGCGACACCGCCCGCGCACTGATCTCGACGCTGCTCTCCGCCGAGGCCATCGGTGTCGCGCGGTGGGCCACGGACATCGCCGCCGGCTACGCCAAGATCCGTGAGCAGTTCGGCAGGCCGATCGGGCAGTTCCAGGCCGTCAAGCACAAATGCTCGGAGATGATCGCCGACACCGAGCGCGCCACCGCGGCGGTGTGGGATGCCGCGCGGGCGCTCGACGACGCATTCGAGTCCCAGGCCGGACAAGCACACGTCCAGTTCGCGGCCGCCGTCGCGGCCACGCTGGCCCCCGCCGCGGCGCAGCGCTGCACCCAGGACTGCATCCAGGTGCACGGCGGCATCGGCTTCACCTGGGAGCACAACACGAACGTCTACTACCGGCGGGCCCTGCTGTTGGCGGCGTGTTTCGGCCGCCGGGCCGACTACCCGCAGCGGGTCGTCGAGACCGCCACCACCACCGGCATGCGCAGCATCGACATCGACCTCGATCCCGATACCGAGAAGCTGCGTGACGAGATCCGCGCCGAAGTCGCTGCACTGAAAGCCATTCCGCGCGGCGAGCGCACCACCGCCATCGCCGAGGGCGGTTGGGTCTTGCCGCACCTGCCGAAACCGTGGGGACGCGCGGCAGAGCCGATCGAGCAGATCATCATCGCCCAGGAGTTCGCCAGCGGGCGGGTGAAGCGGCCTGCCATGGGCATCGCGGCCTGGCTCATCCCATCGATCGTCGCGTTCGGCACCGACGAGCAGCGACAGCGCTTCCTGCCACCCACCTTCCGCGGCGAAATGATCTGGTGCCAGCTGTTTTCCGAGCCGGGGGCGGGATCCGACCTGGCCAGCCTGACCACCAAGGCCACAAAGGTCGACGGCGGCTGGCGCATCACGGGGCAGAAGATCTGGACCACCGGCGCCCAGGTGTCGCAATGGGGCGCGCTGCTCGCACGCACGGACTCCAACGCGCCGAAACATGATGGCATCACCTACTTCCTGCTGGACATGTCCAGCGAGGGCGTCGAAGTCAGGCCATTGCGCGAGCTCACCGGGCACGCGATGTTCAACACCGTCTTCATCGACGACGTCTTCGTACCCGACGATCTGGTTCTGGGCGAGGTGAACCGGGGCTGGGAGGTCAGCCGCAATACACTGACGGCGGAACGTGTTTCGATCGGCAGCAGCGAGCCGCCGTTCCTGGCCAGCCTGGACCGTTTCGTGGAGTTCATCGCCGCTGGCCACTTCGACCAGATCGGTCAGAATCGGGCGGGCCAGCTGATCGCCGAGGGCCACGCTGCCAAGCTGCTGAACTTGCGCTCGACACTGTTGACGCTGGCGGGCGGCGACGCGATGCCGTCGGCGGCGATCTCCAAGCTGCTGTCGATGCGTACTGGACAGGGCTATGCCGAGTTCGCGGTGTCGTCGTTCGGTACCGATGCCGTCATCGACACCGAGCCCACGCTGCAGAAAACGTGGTCCCAGTACCTGCTCGGCAGCCGGGCCACGACCATCTACGGCGGCACGTCGGAAGTGCAGCTGAACATCATCGCCGAACGGTTGCTCGGCCTGCCCCGCGATCCGTAGGGAACTCGGCGGAACATTCGGCACCTCCAGCGCCTCTGAGTCGTGAGCACCCGGCCAACACCGATCGGGCGGCGCAGCCTCCGAGAGGAACCGGCAGGACCGAGTACTGGGACGCCAACTTCGGCGGCTACACCGAGGTCGTCGAGTACGACGGCGACACCTGGATCAACGAGACGGTCTACGTCTGATCGCGTCGACTCCGACAAGGCGGCGCATCCCGACCAGGATGCGCGGACTTTCGCATGTTTGTGGGTAACGTCTTTCTGGGTAACGTCGTGCGTCATGACCGACCACGTCCGCAGTGGGCGCAGCCAACAGGGCAAGGCCACCAACGACCTCGTGTTGTCGAGCTATGCCGGCATCAACGCCGACGTCTTCCCGGCCATCCTCGATCTCTACGCCGGCACCGGCGCCATCGTCGCCGACGTGACGTACGGAACCGGCGCGTTCTGGCGCAAAGTGAACCGGCCGGACCTGCAGCTGCTCGCCACCGACCTGTCCACCGGAACCGATTGCCGCGCATTGCCATACGCCGATGCGTCGATCGACGTCGTGGTGCTGGATCCGCCGTACATGCACACCCCCGGCCAGGGCGCACACGTGGGCCATCAGAACTTCGAAACGTACTATCGCAACAACGCCATTGCCGCAGACGGATCGGCGAAGTACCACGAGGCCGTGCTGGCGCTGTATTTCGACGCGGGCAAGGAGGCCGCGCGGGTGCTCAAGGACGGAGGCATCCTCATCGTCAAGTGCCAGGACGAAGTCTGCGCCAACCGCCAACGTCTCACCCACGTCGAGATCATCAACGAATACCAGGGTTACGGTTTCTGCGCCGAGGACCTCTTCGTCGTCACCCGGTCGGGGCGGCCGGGACTGTCACGCATGATCCGGCAGCGTCACGCGCGCAAGAACCATTCGTACTTCCTGGTGTTCTGGAAAGCCGATGCGCGGCGGCGCTGGCCGGGCCGCCAGGACTGCTAATCCACGTCGATCTCGCGCAACTCCCGCTTCAGGATCTTTCCGGTGGGATTGCGCGGCAGTTCCGCCATGAAGATCACCTCACGCGGCACCTTGTAGCGGGCCAGGTTCTCCTTGACGTAGAGCTTGATCGCGTCCTCGTCGACGCTGGCGCCCTCGGCTTTGACCACAAACGCGCGCAGCCGGTGGCCCCACTCCTTGTCCTCGACACCCAGGGCGGTGGCCTCGATGACTTCGGGATGGCCGCTGATCAGATCTTCGACCTCGGCGGGGAACACGTTCTCGCCGCCGCACACAACCATCTCGTCGTCGCGTCCGCTGACGTACAGCAGTCCATGCTCGTCGAAGTAGCCCACATCGCCCGACGACAAGAGGCCATCGATGATGCGCTTGTGGCCGCCGCCCGTGTAGCCCTCGAACGGGAAAGTGTTGCCGACGAAGATCCGCCCCACCTCGCCCGGCGGTACCTCGTTGTCGTTGTCGTCGTAGAGCTTGACCGTCACGCCTTTGACGACGGGGCCGACGGTGGCGGGATTCTTCTTGAGGTCCTGCGGGCGTGCGATCGAGGCTAACGCGATCTCCGTTGAGCCGTAGAGGTTGTACACAGAAGGACCGATGTCCTTCATCGCGCGCTGCGCCAGCTCCGCGCCCAGCTGCGAGCCAGACACGAACACGATGCGCAGCTTCGACAGATCGGGTTTGGGCTCGGTTTTCTCTAGCTGATCGAGTATGCGCGACAACATGACTGGGACGACGACCATGGCCGTCACCTTGTGTCTCTCCAGGTCTTCCAGCACGGTCGCAGGCTTGAACCGCCTGCGCAGCACCAGCGTCGAGCCCAGCATCATCGCAATGTTCGCGTGGAGGAAGCCCAGCGCGTGGAACATCGGCGCCGGAAGAGACGTCAACTCCCCGGCTTTGAACGGCACGTGCGACAGCACGCCGCCGATGGGTGCCAGCGACGGAGGCGTGCTGCGATTGGCGCCCTTGGGGGTACCGGTAGTGCCGCTCGTCAGGATAATGATCTTCGAGTGCTTGGTGGATTTCGGGGCGGGCCCTTTGGCGCAGCGGTCGATCAGATCGGCCAGCGTCTCATCGGTCGATTGAGGCGGATTATCGCCGGAGGCGGCGGCCGACGAATCGGCAGCGTCGGGATTCGTCGGGAGTGCCCGCAGTCTGCCCAGCGGTGGTTCCGCAGCCGAGACTGCCGTGGTGTATTCGTCGTCGAAGATGATGACTTTGGCGCCCTCACGCTCGGAGACCTCTTTGATCTGCGGGCCGGAAAACTCACTGTTGAGCAGGATCAGACGGGCCCCGGTGCGGGCGGCTCCGTACAGGGCGACCAGGAACCAGCGGTGGTTGCGGATCAGCAGCGCAACCCCGTCGCCGCCCTTGACGCCCATCGCGAGCAGTCCATTGGCGACCGCGTGTGCGGCGTCGTCGAGTTCTTTGAAGGTGAACTCGCCGTCGTCGTCGATCACCGCGATCCCATTCGGGTTCCGGCGAGCGTTGAGCGCGGGGATCATCCCGAACTCGCCCCAACGCCAGATGTCCGCGAACATCGCCGCCGTCTTCTGCGGCGGTTCGATCGTGAGCGCTCCCGCTTCGAACATCTTGCGTGCGTAGTGCAGCTCCGCGGAGCCGCGCTCCACGCACTTGGTGACCGACCGCTGGATTTTGGCCGCGGCCTGCAGGGGAAGGTCAGTCAGCATCGACATGGACCCACACTAGGTGACAGGCATTCTGGTGCGGCGAAGAACCTACGATGACAGCTATGGCTTCCAGCGGGCAGGGGCGAAGCGACCCTGGAAAAGGATCCCAGTCGGTGTCGCTGGATGTCGGCGGACGTCAGGTCGATGTGACCCATCCCGATAAGGTCGTCTTCCCCGCTGCAGGCGTCACGAAGCTCGACCTGATCAACTACTACCTCGCGGTAGCCGAGGGTGCGCTGCGCGGCGTGGCCGGACGACCCATGATCCTGAAACGCTTCGTCAAGGGCATCTCGGCGGAGGCGATCTTCCAGAAGCGCGCCCCCGAGAAGCGGCCCGACTGGGTCGACGTGGCGGAGCTGCGCTACGCGAGAGGGACTTCGGCGAAGGAAGCCGTCGTGCACGACGCCGCAGGCCTGGCCTGGGCGGTCAACCTGGGCTGCGTCGACCTCAATCCGCATCCGGTCCTGGCTGACGACCTGGACCATCCCGACGAGTTGCGCGTCGACCTTGATCCGATGCCGGGTGTGCAGTGGGAGCAGATCGTCAATGTCGCACTCGTGGCGCGCGATGTGCTAGTGGATCACGGGCTGACGCCGTGGGCCAAGACGTCGGGCTCCCGCGGTTTCCACATCTATGCGCGCATCGAGCCGAGATGGCCGTTCACGCAGCTGCGGCTGGCCGCCGAGACGGTGGCAAGGGAAGTGGAGCGCCGCGCCCCCGACCTCGCGACCAGTCGGTGGTGGAAAGAGGAGCGCGAAGGCGTGTTCGTCGACTTCAACCAGAACGCGAAGGATCGCACTGTCGCATCCGCATACTCGGTTCGGGCGGCGCCTGACGCCAGGGTGTCGACCCCGCTGCGGTGGGACGAGGTGTCGAACTGCAGGCCGGAGGCGTTCACCATCGCGACGGTACCGGACCGCTTCGGGCGGCTCGGGGACCCGTGGGAGGGGATGGACGACGCGGCGGGCAGTCTCGAACAGCTGCTGCAACGCGCCGAGCGGCTCGGGCCCGCCGAGAAGGCGCCCAAAAGCGCCACCAAGAGTGCGACCGGCAGGCGCCAATCCAGCATGCCGCTGATTGAAATCGCGCGCACGAAGACCAAGGACGAGGCGTTGGCCGCGCTGGACATCTGGCGGCAACGAAACGTCAAGGCTTCGGAAAGACTTGAGCCCGTTGACATCCTAGTCGACGGGATGCGCGGTCCGAGTTCGATCTGGTATCGGGTGCGGGTGAACCTGCAGCACGTGCCGGAGGGTCAGCGTCCACCTCAGGAGGTTCTGATCGCCGACTACAGCCCGTGGGAGCGAAACTCCAAGCCGCAGCGTGGCGACTGAGTCAGCCGATGCTGGGTGGTCGCCGTCGGGCGGCGTACCTGCCGCTGATCGGCAGGTAGCGTGCCGGGTTGACCGCGACCAGTGCATCTGGATCCGCGGCTGTGCCGACAAGAGCCAGCAGAGCATGAAGCTCGGGGTCGGCGTCGCAGTGCGCTTCGACCCAGTTGTGCAGTCCAGCGACGACGTCTCTCGGCAGAGCGATCCGGTTGCGCACGGCAATCCGGAGCAGGCTCGGAACCGCCGCGTCGTCGTCGCCTGCGCCCAGAGCGAGATAGATGTCGAACCGTTCGGATGCAGTCAGGTGCTCCTCGGAGACCGCAACGAGGGCCCACGCCAACTGGGTGTGCTGCACGCTGGCCTCCGAAACCGGTTCCACGACAGGCTGTCCCTTCAGCCTAAGGGGCGGGCCCGGATCTCGCCTCGCGGCTCAGCGAGGGGCGCCGGCCGCGCGCAGGTTCTTAGCAAAGCGTTAGTCCCTGGTGGAACGCCCCTTAAGTTACGGGCCTACTTTCGAGTCATAGGAACAAACCACAAGCAGTCGTCATCCACATATCGAGAAGAGAGGGGTTGTCGATGACCATCACAAGGATCAACCCGGCGCTCGATTGCGGTGCCGCCCACGTCCGGGCTCAATGCCGACACCTGGGCACGGTCGTGACCATTTCGGGCCGAGTCGAGACCAACAACGTCGCGCTCGTCAGCCAGCGAGTCCGGCGCTTCGTGCTCACAGAAAAGCCGGTCATCGTCGACCTCAGCGATGTCGAATCGGGCGGCCAGCACGTCATTTCGCTTCTGCGCGACCTGCAGTTCGAGTGTGACACTAAGACAGTCGACTGGTGCATCATCGCCAACGATCAGGTGGCCGAAGCCATCTGGCGCTGCGGTATGCAGGACGACGTCCCGATGGCCCGCTCGGTGCCCGAGGCACTCAAGTCATTCGGCGACGCTGTGAACGCACGCCGCCGGCTGCTCCCCATTCTCACCAAAACCGCCTAGCGAAAGGCGAACCACACCATGCTTCTCGACATTCGATGGCTCACATTCCTGTTGCACACACGCACAAAGGCTGCCGCCACCACCGCACCCACGGCTGCCTGAGCGGACTACCGGCCAGGCGGCGACCAGTAGTCGAGCATT
This sequence comes from Mycobacterium sp., assembly GCA_051306175.1. Lineage (GTDB taxonomy): Bacteria > Actinomycetota > Actinomycetes > Mycobacteriales > Mycobacteriaceae > Mycobacterium. The sequence continues at coordinate 15,373 of JBPPMS010000164.1, forward strand.
TCGGCGAACGTGTCGAAAGCAGCTTTGGAGACACCGTAGGTCGCCTCGAAGTGGATGCTGAGCGGGTACCCGAGTTCGGCGACACCGTCGATAACCCTCTTGTACAAGTCGACCAGCAGTGCGCGTTTCTCCGCCGCTGCGCTGGCTGCCAGCGTCCTGACGAATTCCTGTTCGCGTTCGACGGCGGTGTTGCCCGGGTCTTGGATCAGCCAGTTGATGAGACCGACCCGCGATTCGACCTTCGGAACGAATCCGAACGACAACAGAACCTCGGGCCGGCGATCCGTGGTCGTGGCGAAGCGGGTCAGGAAGTCAATGATCGCGTCCGAGTACAGCAGCTGGGTCATCGCGAAGTTTGCGCCGCGATCGCACTTGAACGAGAACCGTCCCTGCTCTCCCGCACGGGTGGGGATCAGGATCACTCCGCGATTGGCCACCAACTCGTCATAGATCGACAACGCGTCGGTCGGGGCGACGCCGCCGCCCTCGCCATCGTTCATGGTGCGGGGCACGCCGACAAAGATCATGCCTTCGAATCCCGCCGCGCCCAGTTCGGTCAGCCTCGCCCGCAAGGTCGTCTCGTCCAGGAACGGGGTGACCTGCGTGCATAGTCCACGGATCTCCGGCAGCTCGGGTTTGATGATCGACCAGAAGTCGAGCACATCGAACTTCGGCTTCATCTCGATGGGCCGACCGTCGTCCTCGTCGATCATGCCCGGAATCATCACGTGGCCGATCCGACCGTCCAGTCCGCACTCCGCCGAGAATCGCAGCACCTTGTGCGCGTCTTCCAGCGCGCGCTCGGTGCCGTGTTCGATGTTCGGCGGAACCAGCTCGAGTGCGATGGTGTTCAACGGCAACGGAAAGCTCCCAGATCTGACGACGACGTTTCCCCCGGGCCGGGCGAGCGCTTGAACGCTCTGCACGGCGCCGGACGCATCACCCTACCGATTCCGCCCGCGGCGAACCGAGCGCGGTGCTCAGCGCGGATCCTCTGCGCGCTGAGCGCGGTCGGCCGCGTCGAGAACAACACGGCGTTCGGCGCGGACAGACAATCCGACGGATAATCCAGGGTCGATTCCTCGCTCGGCCAACGCGGCGGCGGTGCGTAGCTCAGCCGACGTCACAGTACGCCCGACGTCGTCGGCGAGCACGATCCTGTGCGGCTACGACCCCGCCGCATACTCGACCAGTCTCCGGGTACGCCTCTGGCAGGACCATACCGATGCACTCTATGGTCGACCGGTGAGTGAAACCGAGATTCCGGACCTGAGCGAGGAGAGGTTCGTCTCGCTCACCACCTTCAAGCGCAACGGAGACGCCGTCGCCTCACCCATGTGGATCGCCCGCGACGGCAAGCACCTCGTGGTGTGGACGCCCGCCGATGCGTGGAAGGTCAAGCGGGTGCGTCACGACCCTCGGGTGACCATCAGCCCGAGCAATCGGTCAGGAAAGGTCCGCGGTGACGCTCCTGTCGTCACCGGGACCGCGGAGTTGCTCACCGACAAGAATTACGTGTGGCGCGCCAGAGCCTTGATCAAGAGCAAATACGGCCTGCAGTTCACGATCATCACGACGATCGAGGCCATCGTCACCCGCGGCCGTAAGCCGCGGGTGGCGCTGCGCATCACACCGTCAACGTCATAGCCGTCGGAATCCACTCGGCCTCTGCCAGCCGACACGACTGACATAATCGCCGATGCAACTCGTCACCATCGACGACATTCGCGATGCAGCGCAACGGATTCGTCCGTACGTGCTCCGCACTCCGCTGGTGCGCGCGCGCTGGGGCGACGAGGACCGTCCGCTCTGGATCAAGGTGGAGAGCCTACAGGCCATCGGCGCGTTCAAGGTGCGCGGCGCCTTCAACGCGATCGGGCAAATCGAGCCGAACGAGCGCACCAAAGGGGTGGTCGCGTACTCCAGCGGCAATCACGCCCAGGCCGTCGCCTACGCCGCCGCCGAGTTCGGCATTCGATCGCAAATCGTCATGCCCCAGGAGACGCCTGCGGTCAAGGTGCAGGCGACGCGTGACCTCGGCGCAGAAGTGGTGTTGTGCGGGCCCGGTCAGCGGGAGGCGGTTGCGGCGGAGTTGGTGGACGCCACCGAAGGCACGTTGGTCCCGCCGTTCGACCACCCGCACATCATCGCGGGGCAAGGCACCGCTGGGCTCGAGATCGCCGAGGATCTGCCCGACGTGCGCACCGTCATCGTCCCGGTCAGCGGCGGTGGGCTCGCCTCGGGAATCGGCACCGCGATCAAAGCCCTCTGCCCCGAGGCGACGGTGCTCGGCGCGGAGCCCGAACTGGCCGCGGACACCGCCGAAAGCCTGCGCTCGGGCGCCCGGGTGGCTTGGTCGATCGAGCGGCGCAACCGCACTATTGCCGACGGACTCCGTTCGCAACCGTCGGCCCTCACGTTCGCCCACCTCCAGAAGGTCCTCGACGACGTGATCACCGTGTCCGAGGACGACATTCGCGGCGCCGTACGCGAACTCGCATTCGGGGCGCACCTGGTCGCCGAACCCAGTGGAGCGGTGGCGTTGGCCGCCTACCGCGCCCAGTCCGTCCGTGAGGCGACACCGCCTGGCCCCACCGTGATCATCCTGTCCGGGGGCAACATCGAACCGACGATGCTGAGAAAGATACTGGGCTGAAACAGATCGTCGGCGCTGCAGGCGCCGCATACTGCAATCGGCGCACCCGCGCGAGAAGAACTTGCGTAGAACCCGATCGGACCGGATACTGTTGCGTATTACGCATTAGTTGCTCAAGGCGCAACAGGAGCAGGGTTCATGATTCAGCCCAAAGTCGTCGTCATCGGCGCCGGGATCGTCGGGACGTCGTTGGCCGACGAACTGACAGCACGTGGATGCACCGATGTCACCGTGCTCGACAGAGGCCCGATGTTCACCACCGGTGGCTCCACGTCGCACGCCCCCGGCCTGGTGTTTCAGACCAACGGCTCCAAGACGATGAGCGAATTCGCGCGCTACACCGTCGAGAAGTTCGTCAGCCTGGGCGCCTTCAACCAGGTCGGCGGGCTCGAAGTGGCCACCACGCAGGCGCGCTGGACCGATCTGCACCGCAGGCTCGGCTGGGCGCAGTCGTGGGGCATCCCGGGTGAACTTGTGGATCCCGAGCAGTGCAAGCAGCTTTACCCCCTACTAGACGCCGACCGCATCCTCGGCGGGTACTACACGCCGACCGACGGGCTCGCGCTGGCACTGCGCGCGGCCACGGCACAGGCCGAACGTGCCAGAACGCGCGGTGCCCGGTTCCTCCCGCAACACGAGGTGGTCGACGTGCTGCACCGCAACGGCCGCGCCACCGGAGTCCGCACCGCCGCGGGCGAGGAGTTCGCCGCTGACGTCGTGGTGTCCGCAGCCGGCTTCTGGGGAGCCCAGCTGGGTACCCGGGTGGGGCTGACGGTCCCGTTGGTGCCGATGGCACACCAGTTCGCCAAGACGGGGCAGCTGGCTGAGCTCGCACGCACGGGTGCGACCGGGTATGGCGCGACGATGCCGATCCTGCGCCATCAGGACAAGGACCTCTACTACCGCGAGTACGGCGACCGACTCGGTATCGGCTACTACGGCCACCGGCCGATGCCCGTCGACATGGCCACACTGATGACCGACACCTCGGGCGAGCCGATGCCGTCGATGCTGCCCTTCACCGAGGACGACTTCACTCCCGCTTGGGCTGCCAGCGCGGACCTCCTTCCGACACTTGGTGATTCCAAGTTGGAGGAAGGGTTCAACGGCATCTTCTCGTTCACGCCTGACGGCTTCTCGATCATGGGCGAGCACCGCGACCTGGCCGGATTCTGGGTCGCTGAGGCGGTGTGGGTGACGCACTCAGCCGGGGTGGCCAAGGCCATGGCCGAATGGATCCTCGACGGCGTCCCCGCGACCGACGTCCACGAGTGCGATCTCTACCGCTTCGAGGAACCCGCGAAGAGTCCAGAATTCATCCTCAAGACGAGTTCGCAGGCGTTCGTAGAGGTCTACGATATCCTCCATCCGGACCAGTACCGGTCTGACCCAAGGGACCTGCGCGTCAGCCCGTTTCACGCGCGCCAGACCGAACTCGGCGCATTCTTCTATGAGGGCGCCTGCTGGGAGCGGCCGGCCTGGTATGAGGCCAACGCACCCCTGGTCGCCGAACTGGCCGAGGCTGGTGTGGCTTTCCCCGAACGAGACGACTGGTCGACAAAGTTCTACTCGCCGATCTCGATCGCCGAGGCCCGGTGGACGCGCGAACACGTCGCGGTCTACGATATGACGCCGCTGACACGGTACGAGGTGAGCGGCCCCGGCGCGGGTGCCTTCCTGCAGCGACTGACCACGAACGACGTCGACAAGCGCAACGGTTCCGTGACCTACACCCTCATGCTCGACGAAACGGGCGGTATCCGAAGCGATCTCACTGTCGCACGGTTGGACGACGACCTCTTCCAGGTGGGCGCCAACGGCCCTCTGGACATCGACTGGATCACCCGGCGGCTGCCGGCGGGCGGTGTCACGGTCCGAGACATCACCGGGGGCACGTGCTGCGTCGGAGTATGGGGGCCGCGCGCACGTGACCTGGTGGCGCCGTTGTGCGCCGCCGACATCTCCCACGAGGCGTTCCGCTATTTCACCGCCGTTCGCACCTTCATCGGACCGGTGCCCGTCACGATGATGCGGGTATCCTATGTCGGTGAGTTGGGTTGGGAGATATACACTTCCGCCGAGCACGGAGGCAAACTCTGGGACCAGCTCTTCGCGGCAGGCAGCCCCTATCGCGCGATCGCCGCGGGACGGATCGCCTTCAACAGCCTCCGCCTGGAGAAGGGATATCGAGCCTGGGGCGCCGACATGACCACCGAGCACCACCCCGTCGCCGCAGGTGTCGGCTTCGCGGTCTCGGCAAAGAAGGACGACTTCGTCGGGAAGTCTGCTCTGGACAGTGCCGTTCCGCCCTCGAAGATGTTGCGCAGCATCGTTTTCGATGACCCCACCGCCGTGGTGCTCGGCAAGGAGCCCGTCAGCGTCGAGGGTGTGGTGGTCGGCTATGTGACCAGCGCTGGCTATTCGGCGACGATCGGCCGTTGCATTGCCTACGCCTGGTTACAGGCTGAGGTGTCGGTCGGTGACGCCGTCGAGGTTGCGTACCTCACCACGAGGTACGCAGCGGCGGTGCACGCCGAACCGGTGGTGGATCCCGACATGACGTTGATCCGTAGGTGAGGACATGACAACGATCGACGAATCTCCCTCGGGCGAGCCCACCGGCAGTTCCCTGCTGCCCACGTTGAGTGGCGAATACTATTACCAGCCTGCGATATTCGCTTCGGAGCAGGACCGCATCTTCGAACGGATGTGGTTCTGCGCGGCCCGCACCGCGGAGATCGCCACGCCGGGGGCGTTCCGCAAGGTGCAGGTGGGCCGGGAGAGCGTCCTGCTGGTCCGCGGCAGGGACGGCGCGCTGCGCGCCTTCCTCAACATCTGCCGTCACCGCGGGGCGATGCTTTGCATCGAGGACTCCGGCGAGGCTGGCCGCCATCTGCGCTGCCCGTATCACGCCTGGACCTACGGGCTGGACGGAAAGCTATTCGCGGCACCGAATCTGGCCACGCTCACCGATGAGACCGGCGCACGCATCAGCCGCACCCAGTACGGGCTGATACCCGTGTCACTGCGGGAATGGCTCGGATACGCCTGGGTGTGTGTGGCAGACGAACCGCCGCCTTTCCAAGACGACGTCATCGGAGCCGTGACCGAGCGGCTCGGCAGCGCCGAAGCGATCGACAGCTATCGGGTGGCGGAGTTGTCGGTGGGACGCAGGGTCGTCTACCACGTGGCGGCCAACTGGAAGCTCATCGTCGAGAACTTCATGGAGTGCTACCACTGCAGCACCATTCATCCTGAACTCACCGAGGTGCTACCGGAGTTCGCCAACGGCCTCGCGGCGCAGTACTTCGTCGGACACGGCGCCTTGTTCGGCGAGGATGTCCAGGGTTTCACCGTCGACGGCAGTGCGGGTCTGACGGCGATACCGGGCGTCACGGCTGAGCAGGATCGTCGGTACTACGCAATCACCTTGCGGCCTAACGTCTTCATCAGTCTGGTGCCCGATCATGTGATCTTCCACCGGATGTTTCCGGTCGCTGCCGATCGCACCGTCGTCGAGTGCGACTGGCTCTACCTGCCCGATGTGGTGGACGAGGGCCATGACGTGGAGCGGTCGGTCGAGCTGTTCCACCGGGTCAACGTCCAGGATTTCGACGCGTGCGAGCGGACGCAACCGGGGATGTCCTCGCGCGCGTACCGTAGCGGCGGCGTGCTGGTCCCGTCCGAGCATCACATCGCGGAGTTCCAGCAGTGGGTGGCGACCAAGCTCGACGATCGGGAGCACGGAGAATGACCGTCACGACTGCCTACACTGGACGAGCCATGGGTGACCTCGAAGTGACCGCCACCCGCGACAAATCCGTCGCCGCGGTGCAGTCCGTCGATCGGGCCCTGATGGTGTTGGAGATTCTCGGCACGCTCGGCACCGCAGGCGTCACCGAGATCGCCGCCGAGCTCGGCGTGCACAAGTCCACGGTGTCGCGGCTGATCGCCGTGCTGGAGTCGCGTGGTTTCGTCGAGCAGCTGTCCGACCGCGGCAAGTACCGGCTGGGCTTCGCCGTCGTCCGACTGGCGGGATCGACCAGCGCACAAATGGATCTGGCCAAGGAAAGCCAGGTGATCTGCGATCGGCTGGCAGCGCAGAGCAGCGAGACCACCAACGTCGCCATCCTCGACGGGGTTCGGATAGTGAACATCGTGGAGGCCGTCGGCCCGTCGGAGATCGCGTTGCGAACGTGGGTGGGGCAGAACTGCCCCGCACATGCGACATCCAGCGGTAAGGTGCTGCTGTCCGGACTGACGTCCGAAGATGTTCTCGCTCTCCTCGGCGAGAAGCTGCCCACGTACACGCCCCACACGATCTCAGATACCAGGACACTCATCGCCGAGTTGGACCGCGCCAGGATCGACGGCTGGACCCACGTCTGCGAAGAGCTGGAGATCGGACTCAACGCCGTTGCCGCACCGGTGCGTGACAGTGCAGGAAATATCGTCGCAGCCCTTAGCGTTTCGGGGCCGAGCTATCGACTCGAACACGGTCGGTTCCAAGAGGTCGCTGCGATGACGATCGTGGCCGCCGACCAGATCAACAGACGACTCGGATACGTGGGTTGAATCCGTTCTTCACTGCGCAGCAACCGCGACTTCGTTGTTTAATACGCAACTAGTGCGTATCACGCAACAACTGACGTAAGGGACATCGACATGTCGCTGGCGCTATCACAAGCTGGAAACGGGACGGTCCACCGACGAGGGCTAAGCGGGCACGCGTCCAGCAAAGACAGCTTTGACGGGCAGCTATTTCGTTGCGACGGCGATGAGAGGGTGGGTGCTAATTTCACGTCCACAACATCGTGCCGTCGGTCTATGATGCTGCTAGCCATACTCACATGACGGCGTGACGCACCAGCACGCGACACGCGCTTATGGCGACCGGCAATTCGGCCCAACACGGGGGATCGGCTATGACGGATACGGCGCCAGATATCGGGACGCACTTCGGACCATATCTACTGAAACGTTTGATCGGTACCGGCGGCATGGGTCGCGTGTACGAAGCCGAAGACACCGCAATGGACCGAACGGTCGCTTTGAAGCTGATTTCGTCGACGTACTCCCAAGATCCCGAGTACCGGCAACGGTTGCAGCGCGAAGCGCGCACCGCGGGCCGGCTGCAAGATCCCCACGTGGTTCCCATTCATGGCACGGGCGAGATCGACGGCCAGCTCTACGTCGACATGCGTCTCATCAACGGCACCGATCTGGACACCATGCTGAAGCGCTCGGGGCCGCTCTCGCCGGATCAGGCGGTGTCGGTGGTGCGTCAGATCGGCTCGGCACTGGACGCCGCACACGCCGCAGGAGTGATGCATCGCGACGTCAAGCCGGCGAACATCTTGATCACGTCGGACCATTTCGCCTATCTGGTTGATTTCGGGATCGCCAATGCCGCCACCGACGAGAGATTGACCCAGCTCGGTGACGTACTCGGCACGTGGGCGTACATGGCCCCGGAGCGATTCGGCGGGAGCACCGAGGTGACCCCTGCGGCGGACATCTATGCGCTGACGTGCGTGCTCTACGAAGCGCTGACCGGGTCGGCCCCCTTCGCCGGTGCACGGACAAGTGTTGTCGCAGCGCATCTGTCGCAGCCGGTACCCCGCGCCACTGCGCGAGTCGCGGTGCCGTTCGGGCTCGATGACGTCATTGCGTGCGGGATGGCCAAGAAACCCGAAGAGCGTTACGCGACCGCGGGCGAGCTCGGGCAGGCCGCCGAGGCGGCGCTCGACGTGCACTCGAAGACCGTCCAATCGCCTGCGCCTCCCACGGTCCAGGCACCTGTTGGACCCCCGGACTCGCGGCCGACGGTTTCAACGAATCAGCCCTACCCGACGAACCCGCCCTTCTCACAGACGAATCCACCGCAGTCGCAGTGGTCGCAACCCTGGCCACAAGGACAGCCTGCAGGGCAGCCACCTACCCGCAAACGTCGGTGGGTACCGGTAACAATCGCTGCCGCGCTCATCGTTGCGGTGGTGGCCGCGATCGGTATCTGGCGCTTCACCAGCGGTGACGACACCTCGACGCAGGCATCGCAAACGGACAGTGCCACCTCAGCTGGGGGCGACCTCAGCCAACTCGACGTCGGAAAGTACGACATCGAGCCGCGCGCATTCCCGGGCCCGCCCACCGAGGAGGAGGGTAGGTACCTCGAGGCATTCCGCCTGGCCGAGGGCATCGCCCTGCCATTCTCCGTGGACGCGAAAATACCGTACATGTACGGGTTCGCTACGCCGGATCCTGAGCTGGCCGCCACGACGATCGCAGGTACCTCGACACCGATCGTGGCGCCCATCATGGAGAAGTACGGCATGATCAGCGCCTATAACGTCCAGGGGTACTCGAAGCGGCTGCAGGAGGTCGTCCGCGCGCCGGAGGGCGATGCTCTGATAATCATGTTGTCCAGCTTCCCCAATCCTGACACGGCAGCGCGCGCCGCAACGGAAATGGAGGCAGCCGATTTCGCGGTCAGCCGCGAGAACGAACGCATCGACATTCCTGGATATCCGGACGCCATCGCCCATTACCGACCAGGTTGGGCTTCGGTCGCTGCCACAATGGCCAGCGGCAGGTTAGTGACGACCGTTGTGACATCCAGCAGCACGTTGACGAACCTGGACGAATTCACCGCCAGAATACAACGCACGCTGGACATCCAGGTCCCGCTGATGCAGAACGTCATCGCAGGTGTGGACGCCAGCCTGACATCCTTGCCCCTCGATCCCGCCGCCATGCTGACGCGAACGTTCACCTCGGGAGAGCCGCTTGCGATCTCAGCGACCAACGGGACCATCGGCCCCCACGCTGCTGGCACGTGCGTGAACGCGCAGGCGGTTGAAGGCGGGGTGCTCGAAGACGCCGGGGTCGACCGATGCAGCTTCACGACCGAGAGTTTTCTGTTGAGGGCCGCGGACAAGGAGTCTGCGGCGGCTCTGGTTCCGGCGCTGTATGAAGCCGACGCTGAGGAATACTTCGATCACGACTTGAGGGCTCCCGAAGGCGTTCCCGGCGCCACCTGCTACGAGCAGAAAGAAACTATCTGGACCGATAGCCCCACCATCCGTTTTGCGTGCCTGCTGTCGTTCGACCGTTACACCGCCGCCGTGTACAGCGGCGAGGAAAACGACGTTCTGCAGCGCGCGGCGGCGCAGTACGCGATTCTGGTCAACGCCGCGTGACGGCGCCCCCTGCCGTAACTTCGGCCTAGAGGTACGCGGACGCCGCATCGCGCCTGTGAAAACGTCGGGGGTAGATGTAGGTGAATGCGCGCTCGGTCACCGCGCGGGTGCTCACCACCTACCGAGCCGCCGAAATCGTCTACGCCACGAACACCACATCGTCGTGCCATGATCAACGGTGCCACCCGGAGGCCTATCTGCTGTCACGCACACACTCGCCGAGGTAATGCCCTCTGTTGCCGCATCATTCGGCCTGGACGCGGAGAATCCGTTGGGGCTGGCACCCAACCGCGACGTGGTAGTGCTGCTGATCGACGGCTTGGGTGCCGAACTGCTGGCGCGGCACCGCGACCTCGCCCCTACGCTGAATGCCCACGTCGATACCACGCTGCGGTGTGGATTTCCCGCCACCACCGCCACGAGTCTCACCAGCCTCGGGGTGGGTGCGTCGTGCGCCGAGCACGGCATCACTGGCTACAGCTTCGCCATGCCAGGCGCCGGCGGTCTGCGGCTACTCAACTCACTGCGCTGGCGGTTGGATTCCGCCAACGGTCCGGATGCCCGCGGCAGCTACGCACCCGAGGTCGTCCAGCAGAACACGACAAGGCTGCAGGACCTCGCCGCCCACGGGGTGGAGATGTACTACGTGATTCCGGCCTACCAACGTGACTCCGCCCTCACCGCGGCCGCCTTTCGGGCGGCGGGCACGCTGCACCCGGCAGCCCACCTCGACGAAGTTCGCACCGGAATCCTGGACGTAGGCAGACACCTCGGCGCCGAGTCCCGGTTCGCCTACGCCTACTTCGCCGACCTCGATGCGACGGGCCACCTCTTCGGGCCCGACTCGCGGGAGTGGCGTGCCGTTCTGCGCGACATCGACGCCTGCGTCGCCGATCTGTTGTCGGAGCTACCGGCCACTTGCACACTGCTGATCACCGGTGATCACGGGATGATCAAGGCGGACAACGTCATCGACCTCGATTCGAGGCCACGGCTGCATCGCGACGTGCAGCTGATCTGCGGTGAGCCGCGCGTTCGTCACATCCACCTCGATCGTGCTGAGGCACTCACCGAGGTGATGGCCCGGTGGACCGACGAGTTGACGACGGATGCCCACGTGGTCAGCCGTGAGCAGGCCGTTGACGAACGCTGGTTCGGGCCGACGCCGCCGAGCGCTGTCATCGCCAACCGGATCGGAGACCTCATCGCCGTCGGCGAAGGCGGCACCGTCCTGGTGCTGCCGGGGCGCGAACCTCTCGAGGCGCGACTGCTCGGTCATCACGGCGCGTGGAGCGCCGACGAACAGCTGGTCCCGCTGATCGCGAGCCGCTGAGCCGAAACCGTGCGGCGAGCTGTCAGGGTGGGGTTGACCTTCGAGGCCGACTACCTGGTGGTGGGTGCGGGCGCGCTAGTGGGGCTCGTTCGGCGCAGCCCTCAAGCTAGCGGGACCGCCCGTTGGCAGTGCACAGTTCGACCAGGTGTACGGCTGATCGACGGTGGTCGCGTTGCCCAACAGGAAGGTTCGGTCGGTGCGATCCGCGCGGGCCAGCGTCCCCAACCACGACGCGACCGTGCTGATGCGATTCTGCACGCCGGTCAGGAACGCAATGTGGATCAGGCCCCAACCCAGCCAGCCGGTCACCCCGGACAGCTTGACGGGCCCGGCTTGCAGCAGGGCATGGCCACGGCAGATATAGGCCGCAGAGCCGAGATCGCGGTAGCGATAGGGACGGCGCGGCTTGCCAGCGCGGTCGCGGCGTACGCAGGAGGCGGCGTGCAACCCGCCCTGCATCGCGTTCTCGGCCACGCCGGGCAGGTGGTCGCGCCCGACGAGGTCGCCGATGACGAACACCTCCGGATGCCCTGGCACGGTCAGCTCGGCGTTCACCGCGATCCGTCCCGCTCGGTCCGTCGTCGCTCCCAGTACCTCGGCCACCCTGCGAGCGAACGGCACCGCCTCGACGCCCGCTGTCCACAGCACCGTGCGCGCCGCGTACTTCTCATCCGGGCCCCCCGCCTTCGGCGACACGGTCACGCCCTCGCGGTTGACGTCGGTGACGTGCACACCCATCCGCAGCACGACACCCAGCCTCTCCAGAATGTGGGTGGCCTTGACCGCCAACGTCGGCGCGAAGCTCGCGAGCACATGCTCGCCGCCGTCGAAGAGCAGCACCCGCGCGTCGCTCGGCTCGATGCTGTGGAACTCGTGGGCCAGCGTCCTGGTGGCCATCTCGCGGATCTGGCCTGCGAGTTCCACCCCGGTGGGGCCGCCGCCCGCGACGACGAACGTCAGCCAGCCGTCGCGCTCAGGTCCCGGCGGTAGCGTCTCGGCGATCTCGAAGGCACCGAAGAGGCGCCTGCGGATCGCCAGCGCATCGTCCAGCGACTTCATCCCTGGAGCCCACTGGGCGAACTGGTCCCTACCGAAGTACGACTGTCGCATTCCAGCGGCCACCACCAGCACGTCATAGTCCACGCTGAACGTGGTTTCGTCTGGGCGACGGGCGGTGACGCGACGCGCACCGGGGTCGAGGTCGATCGCGTCGCCGAGCAACGTGGTGACGTTGCGGTGCCGCGCCAGTTCCTCGCGCAGCGAGCGGCTGATCTGTCCGACGCTGAGCGTCCCGGTGGCGCATTGGTAGAGCAGCGGCTGAAACACGTGCGAAGCCGCGCGGTCCAGTAAGGTGACGTCGACATCGGCACCGCCCAACCTGCGGGCACAGAAGAGCCCGCCGAACCCGCCTCCGATGACAAGCACCCTCGTGCGACCGTTGCCCACCGCACCGAGGCTAGTACCAATCCGGCCGGCACCAGCACCAACCCGAAGTCGTAGGGGCGCAGCGCTGTCATCTGCTCAACCGTCCGCTGAGCCGACCGGGCGCCTGCGGGTACCTCACTTCACCAGAGCAATTCCAGCGTGCGACCTAGCCTAGGGTCGCCTGCGAGGCGTTGAGCGCAGTACCGTCACCACGCATGACCGTCGCCAAGTCGATCCCACTCTTCGCGCTGGCAGCACTTTTCGAGATCGGCGGCGCGTGGCTGGTCTGGCAGGGAGTGCGCGAGCACCGCGGCTGGATCTGGGCTGGGCTCGGCGTAATCGCGCTGGGCGCATACGGTTTCGTGGCCACCCTGCAGCCCGACGCCAGCTTCGGCCGCATTCTGGCCGCCTACGGCGGTGTCTTCGTCGCGGGTTCCCTATTGTGGGGCATGGCATTCGACGGATTCCGGCCCGATCGCTTTGACATCGGCGGCGCTGCCATCTGCCTGCTCGGCGTAGCCGTCATCATGTACGCGCCGCGAGGAGCCTAACGCGGCGTAGCACTCACCTACCTGGGTTGACGCCAGGTATGTCGGTCGCTTCGCGGTGATGGGCGGGTACGCCAGGGCCAGCATGCTCGGCGTTGAACACCGCATCGATGACGAGTTGCCGGACGTGCTCGCTGTCGATCGCGTAGAAAATCGTCGTCCCCGCCCGACGCGTGGTGACCAGCCGGGCCATCCGCAGCTTCGCCAGGTGTTGGGACACCGACGGCGCCGGCTTACCGATGTGTTCGGCCAACTCGTTGACACACAGCTCGCCGTCGACAAGTGCCCACAACACCTGGATGCGGGTCGCGTCGGCCATCATGCGGAAGATCTCGACGACCAGCCCAACCTGCTCGTCGCCCATGCGCGTCCGCTTCGACGGGTCATCGGCATGCATAGCTAGATGCTATGCGTCACATCCGGCCCGATGCTCTCACTCGGTGCTGCGGGGCCTTGCGCGCACTGAACATGGCCATGGGCAGCCGCCACCGCACTAGTGGTGGTCAACACCGTGGTCAACTCGTCCAAGCCGGGCTCGACAGCACCGACGCCGCCGACGTCCCCGCGACCGTCTGACGTTGCATCTGTCGGTGGCCGCGGATACATTCCTCGCTGTGCCCGAGGCCCCTTCCCCGGCGGATCTGGTGCCGTTCCGACAGGCGCTGAATGCTTGGTTCCTGATCTCGCTGCAGACCTTCGGCGGCCCCGCGGGCCAGATCGCGGTGATGCAGCATCACCTCGTCGACCACAAGAGGTGGATCGGCCAGAAGCGCTTCCTGCACGCCCTCAACTACTGCATGTTGCTGCCGGGGCCCGAAGCCCAGCAGCTCGCGATCTACACCGGCTGGCTGCTTAACGGCACCCGCGGGGGACTCGCCGCAGGCGTGTTGTTCGTCCTGCCGGGCGCACTGGCGATCTTCGCACTCTCCGCGATCTACGTCGCCTACGGCGACAGCACTGCGGTGGCCGCCGTCTTCACCGGCCTCGCGCCTGCGGTGCTGGCCATCGTCACCCACGCCGTGTGGCGGGTCGGTAAACGCGCCTTGCTCGGCCCCGTTCTCGTCGCGATCGCGGTCGCCGCGTTCCTCGCCCTGACTCTGTTCGCGCTGCCGTTCCCCGTGGTGATCGCCGCCGCCGCGCTGATCGGATGGCTACTGGGCCGGTACCGCCCCACCGCATTGGACACAGCCGACAAATCGGAAGGCCCCGACACCGGCCCAGCGCCCCTGATCTCCGACGACGTTCTGCACTCCGTGCAGCCGTCGCGGGGACGGACGGTCAAAGTCCTGGTGGTGGGCGCGGCGGCGTGGGGCATACCGATGCTGGCCGTCGCGTTGCTCACCGGCCCGCACAGCGTGTTGACCACCCAGGGGATGTTCTTCAGCGGAGCCGCACTGGTCACCTTCGGTGGCGCCTACGCAGTGCTGGCCTACGTCGCACAGCGGGCCGTCGAGGTGTTCGGTTGGCTGACGCCGAACGAGATGGTGCGAGGCCTCGCACTCGCCGAGACCACGCCGGGGCCGCTGATCATGGTCGTTCAGTTTGTCGCCTTCGTCGGCGCCTACCGAAACCCGGGGAACCTGGATCCGTGGGTCGCCGCCACCCTGGCGGCGGCCCTGACCACCTGGGTGACGTTCGTGCCCTGCTTCCTGTTCGTCTTCCTTGGCGCGCCGTATGTGGAACGCCTGCGCAACAACGCCGCCCTGTCGGCGACGCTGACCGGCATCACCGCCGCCGTCGTCGGCGTGATCGCCAATCTCGGTGTCTACTTCGCCGTCCACACAATATTCGCCACCACCAACGACTTCGCTTGGGGCCCAATCCGGCTCCAGCTACCTGAACTGGCCAGTTGGAAGCCCGTCGCCACCGCCATCGGGGCGGTGGCATTCCTCCTGATCTTCCTGCTGAAGTGGTCGGTTCCGCGCACGCTCATCGTCTGCGCGCTGTTGGGCGTCGGCGCCGCGCTCGTCGGACTGCCCGTCAGCTAGCTGGCTAGCACCCGTGCCTTCAAAACATTCGAGGAGTACGCTCTCGCGTTACGATGGCGACTCGCAGTTGGATGGCCACGCCGCACCTTAAGATTGAGCAAATGTGCCAGCACAGCGGTCCACACTTCGCGCGGTTCGCGCCGGCGGTCGCCGGTCGCAAACCGGTTCAGCTGGACACTCATCGCCGACGTCGCGGCGGAGACCTCAGGAGGTCGTCCGCCTCAGACAACCGCCGCCACGTCAACGAAACGGCCGTGCTGACGTTGCCCGACGACCTCGACTCGATGCGGTGGGACGACGTCGTCGACGTGGTGTGCGTAGGCTCGGGTTTCGCGATGCTGGCGAGCGCGATCGTCTCCTCCGATGCGGGGCTAGAGACGTTTGTGGCCGACGGGAGCGGCGCGCACGTCGGGACCTACCGGGCAGACTCCCAGGCCGACCTACCCAGCCGACTAGGGGTCGACGATGCCGAGTTCGAGACGCGCGACTATCTGACCGCGGTGACCGAGGATCTGGAAACACCGGCCGGACTGCGTGATCCGCGTGCGTTGCGGGTGGCCACCGTCGATCCCCGCGCTGCCGGCCCAGGCTACCGGGTGCCCCCGTTCGTCGGCAGCGCGCTGCGAAGTTGGGCAGGTTCCTGCCTCGCTTCGCCAAGTGGCGCCCTGTACACCGACATCGTCGCCAAGAACATGTCGCCAGCCCGCACCGAGGACGACGGACAGATCGAGGCGGCGGTGGTGGCCCCCATCGACGCGACGGCATCGAGAATGACACTCGGCGAGTTTCTCGCCACGCAGGCGCACCTGCGGGGCATTCATGTGCACAGCGAAAGCCCGCTGCGGCGCTTGGTCTTCGACCACACCGGCCGGGTGGACGGGATCGTGGTGGCCACACCTGACGGCGCGCGCGCAGTTCGGGCGCGCCACGGTGTGGTGATCGCCAGCGGTCCGGGTGTCGATCCCGACATTCCGTTGGCCGTCCAGCAACCGGCACGGTTATGTCTGATGAGCCGGACGGCCTCTCGGTTCACCCAGTTGGGTGTGCTGGTCGATCTCGTGTGAGCCCGATTCACGCGGTTGGCTTCGGCGATGGGAAGCAGCAGGGCCCGATCATCTGCTACGCCAAGGAATATCCCTGTGTCGGAATGCGACACGCAGGCGCGCATTGGTGTACACACCGTTGACATTGACGGCGGGCGGGCCGCGACCGGCGAGTGTTGACCGTCAGCTCACGATTGCGCAGGCCCTCGGTCGCGGTGTCCATCAGACGGCGGTTCGGGGAAGACCGGATTCCAGGCGTCCCGGCGACGTGAGTAGGGGCAGGCCGGCGCGCCCGAGACAGCTCGCCGGCCCGCCATGCCTCATGCCGCGGGAGCGAGCACCACTGCGGAATTGTGCCCACCCATCCCGAGTGAGGTCTTCAGCGTCAACGCCCCCGGCCGCATCGCTGTGGGACCCTGCAGCAGTCGCGGGTGCCCTGGAGCCACGGTGGGCGGTGCCGGCACGACAAGGTTGTCGTATCCCAACGCCGCGGCCGCCACCTCGACCGCCGCCGCCGCCCCCTGGCAGTGACCCGTCATCTGCTTGATCGAGTAGATGTCCAGCCTCCCGTCGAACAGTTCGTCGACCAGTCCCGCCTCGGCTGCGTCGCACTGTGCAGTGCCCGGACCGTGCGCATTGAGGTAGGAGATGTCGCTTGGGGACACCCCTGAGGCTTCGAGCGCCTCACGCACGCAACGGTCGACATATGTGCGCGCGGGGTCGACCGAGGTGAGGTGGAATGCGTCGTGGGTCATCGAGCCACCCAACATCGCCACATACGGGTCCTCGGCACGCCGGGACAGGACGAACGAGATGGCCGCCTCCCCTGCCGGGAACCCGCGACTGCCCTCCTGGAAGGGTCGGCACCCGTCGAGCGGTTCGGTGTCCACCACTCCGACACCCAGCCGGACGAAGTGTTCGACGTTCTCGGGCGTGAGCGACAGGTCCGTCGAAACGAAGACGACGTCGTCGACGAACCCGGCGTCCAACCACATCTTGGCCGTGATCAGCGCCGCGTTGCCCGATGAGCACATCGCCGAGACGTTCATGGCAGGCCCGTGGAAGCCGTACTCGTTCATCAGCATCGCCACCGGAGTGGACGGCATCAGCGTCAGGTAGTCCCTGACACGTCGATGAGCGGCGTCCTGCATGTAGAACTGGCGCCATCCCTCCACCTCCGAGATCACGACCGCGTGTAGCAGCCCGACCCGCCGACCCGGCGTCCAGCCTCGCGCCTCTGCATCGGCGATGGCCTCCCTGGCGGCCCCACGCAGCGCGCGGGCGAACCTGCTCAGCCCGTCCTTGGGATCACCACCATCGGAGATCATGGCCAACCACGCGTCCTCGTCGCCATGGCGACCGAATCCTGGAACCAGCGTGGCCGCTGGCTTTCCGCTGATCAAACCATCCCATAACGCCTGGTTTCCCCAGCCGTACCCTGTTACCGATCCGATACCTGCGATTGACATCGGTGCTGAATTCATTGCCTGTTACCTCCATAATTCGGCGCCCCGTGTCGGGCGCACACTCTGATTAACCTGTATTCGGGCGGCCATTTCCACAAGAGGAATTGAGTTGGGCGTCATACAGCACAAAGACGTAATATTCGAGATCGTGCTCAGTAGTACGCCGCGGCGAATCGCGACCACGAGAGGTCGGAAATGGTTGGCCTAGCGGATGGATACCCAAACGGTGACGACAGCGTGACGCCCAGCGATCCAGTGGAACAGCGCTACCGACTGCTTCTCGAGCACAGCCCCTACCCGATGTGTGTGCACGCTGACGGACGTGTCGTCTACGTCAACCCGGCAGGCGTGCGCGATATCGGCGCAAAAAGGCCCGAGGAGCTCGTGGGTCGGTGGATCGCCGACTTCGTGCACCCCGGCTCGGTCGGCCCGATGCTGGCCCGGATCGCCGCCCTGAGACGCGACGGAGACAGCTCAGAGCCGTCGGAAGCGGTGATGCTGCGCATCGACGGCCGCCCGATCGACGCCGAGGCGGTTTCGGTGTTGACCAGCTGGAACGGCAAGCCCGCCTATCAGGTGATCTTCCGCGATCTGACAGCTCAAAAGGCCGCCGATGCAGCCGTCCGCTACCAGGCGGCGCTGGTGGAGCACGTGAGCGACGCCATCGTGGCCACCACGCTGTCCGGAGTCGTCACCAGCTGGAATCCGGCCGCGGAAGCCATCTACCGGCGCCCTGCGGCGCGGGCCCTGGGCCTACCTGTTGGTGAGGTGGTCGGCGCGCCGACCGATCCGGCCGCGATCGTCGCAGCCGGCGGGATCGCCCACATGTCCCATTGCGACGCCGACGGCTTGCTGCTGGAAGTGAGGGTGGCCGTGTCGCTGATGGCGAACGGCTACGTCCTGTTGTGTTCGGACCAGACGGCGCTGCGTCGCGCCGAGAAGCGCTTCCAGACCGTGGTCGACACACTCGAGGACGGAATCGTCGTCCTCGATCCCCGGGGACGACCCACCACGATTAACCCTGCCGGGTTGCGGATCCTCGGCTTGCCCCCCGCGGCCGATCTGATCGACCACCTCGAACAGATGATGCGTTTCCGAATCTGCGATACCGACGGAAACCTGATCTCGCCCGATCAGCGGCCCGATATCGTCGCCAGAACCACACGAACGTCGATGCGCAACAAGATCCTCGGTCTTGACCTTGCCGACGGTAAGCGGATCTGGCTGTCCTGCAGCTGCCGCCTACTCGATCCGACTGACGCGAACCGGTCGGACCTGCTTCTGTCGTTCACCGACGTCACCGATCAGCACAACGAGTATGTGCTGCTGAATCACAGGGCACACCACGATGCCCTGACCGGTCTGCCCAACCGCGTCCAGGTCGAAGCACGGGTGTCAGAGGCGCTGGGTACCGGTGATCGCGCCCTGTCGGCGGTCATGTTCATCGATTTGGACAACATGAAGGCGATCAACGACGAGCGTGGGCACGGCGCAGGCGACGCTGTCATCAAGGCGGTGGCGCAGCGGTTGCGCAACGCACTCAGGTCCGCGGACTTCGTCGCGAGGCTCGGCGGCGACGAATTCGTCGCCCTGCTATTCGGGCGAACGGATCGCGCCGCGCTCGAACAGTTAGCCGCCCGCCTGCACTCCGATTTAGCCGCCCCTCTCCTGGTCGCCGACACCGACCATGTGGTCATGGTCAGCGCCAGTATCGGCGTCGCCAGCGTCGCGGCGGACGACCCCCGCGATGCGGCAGACGTGCTCGCCGACGCCGACGCCGCCATGTACGTCGCGAAAGTGATGAGGATCGGCACTCACTACACGTGAGCCCTGCGGGGAGCCACCGTTCAGGCCATCCCGTCGGTGTCGCAACGCCCGGCTGCGTTCGTATCCGGGCTTTCCGAGTCGTTGAGGACGCTCAGTGCCGGATTGATGGCATGGCGCGTCTGGTTTCCCCCCGCAGCTCGGGCCTCATACATCGCCGACGTGGCGATCGCGAGCAGTTCTTCGAGCACGTCGTAGGGCGGTTGGGTGATCAGCTTGCGCAGCGGGGTGCTGACCACCCCGACGCTGGCGGTCATCCCGCCGGGCGCAGTGGAGATCGCGAGCCGCAGGCGGCCACTGAGGGGGGTGGGGTCAGCGGCCATGAACAAGTCGGCCACGAAGAACTCGGCGTCGCCCTGATAGGCGATCAGAGCCTCGCGACGTGCGGTTTCACGCACTCGTTGCGCGAGCGAAACCAGCACCTCGTTGGCTTGGGCGGCGCCTCGCAAGCTGGTCACCATCGAGAAGCTGTCGATATGGAGCACCGCCACCACCAGATAGCAGTCATCTTCCCTGTTACGAGCCCCCAGCAAAGTTGCCACGTGCTCGTAGAATCCGTCGCGGGTCAATAGACCGGTGAGCGGCTCTAGGTGGTGATCGGGAATGTCGACACGCACCAACTGCAGGAGCACCCGGGTGATGAACGCCGCGAACGCGTTAATCATGACAATCAGCAAAGTACCGCCCACCGCGCGAGTGATGCTGACAGCCGCCAGGCGTTCCACCACCACGAGTAGTCCGGCTGCCCAGATCACCCATGTGGCGACAAGCATCGGTAACGAGTGAAACAGTCCGACGTAGATGGTCAGCGTGCCGATCGAAGCGCAGAAGAGCAGACCAAGAAGCGGGTCACCGGCGGCCATGCTGGCCAACGACACGCACGCCGCGCCGACCAGGACGCAGGCTCGCGAGACGCCGCGGCTGGGCCAGACCCGCCACAGCCACTGCGACCCCATCGCCACACAGCAAACAGTCACTGCGACTGCAACCACTTGACCAGGGAAATTCTGTCCGTGCCCGGGGCCGAACGCCAGCAGGATGGGAATCAGGCCGAACACCATGATGTTCGCGGCGATCAAGCGACGAGCCAACCGCTGCAGACCTCGTGCCGCAAGCTGGGCGGTCAACCAGTAATAGGGGTCTGCCTCGATGGGCCACAAACGCGTCATATCCGATCTCGCTTACCACGCACCGGCGCCAACTCCCGGTGCGGTGACAACAGACCGGAATCGGCATCGGCCCACGAAAGCAGATCTCGGCAGTTCAGCAAACGTCACTGCTCCAATGCGGTCTCGGTTGGCAATTTGTTGTGCGTACCCAATTCCCTGTGCGCAACCTCGGATAAACAGGGGGCCAGATTTACTGTGATTTTTATCATGCGGCCGGGGTGGTCCAGCGCCCAGTCCTCCTTAAGAAGCTTATTTCGCCCGAGTGTAGACATCTGACCCGACTTAGGACAATTGCTTAGTGCCCCGTTTCGATTCCGAGATGAGCCAAGATTTCGGCTTGGGCGTCGGGGACCTGCGGCGGGAAGGTCTGGCTGGTGCCGTTGATAGTGATGGTGGCGCTGCGTAGCGGGCGGAGTTGCTTAACGACGTTGGCGATGGCCAGGCCGGTCTTGTCTTGGATGGCGTGGGAGATGGCCAGGGCGGTGAACACGATGCTCAGGTGCGCTTCGATCGACTCGCGTATGTGGTGGAAGATCGGTCGTGCCCGTAGGTCGGTCTTGGACATCCGAAAAGACCGTTCCACGTGCCAGAGTTCGTGGTATTTGCCGATCACTTCGCTGGCCGGCATTTGGGCGGCGTCAATGTTGGTGACATAGCCTTTCAACCCGACCAGTGCGCGCGCCCGGGTCAGGCTTGCTTCATCGAGGGTGCGTTGATCGCCGGCGACGGTGACGAACCGGGTGGCCTTGGCCTTCTTCTCTCCGGCGATGACCTCTTTGGCGCGAGCTTCTTGGGCGTCGAGGGTTTTCTGGTCACGCCGTGCCCGGGCGGTCTTGTACTGCCAGATCGCCCGCCACGCTTTCGGATGCTCTGCCGCAGTCCAGACCGGTTCGGCTTTGAGCTTGGTGTTGTTGACCACCGTCGTCCCGCGGCGCGGGGTGACGGTGTCGATGACCTGCCCGTCAGTGAAAGCATTTCCGTGCCAGCGGAAGTGACTGGCCAGATCACCGGGGGCTTTGGTAGTGCGGGAGCCGACGATGAAGGAAAAGCCTGCCGTATCAAGGGCTTTCAGATTCGTCCAGGACAACATGCCGGCATCAGCGGCGACCACCATCGGCACCCCGGCCAGGTCGTGGCGTTTCTGGAACCCTTGCAGGATCGGCACGATCGTGGTGGTCTCAGCGGTGTTGCCCTCAAAGCAGCTGATCTCCAACGGGAACCCGGTGCGGTCGACCAGCAGACCGACCACGATCTGCGGATCAACGCGGCGTTCCTTGGAGTAGCCGACCTTGCGCAGGTCGTCTTCGTTCTCCGCTTCGAAGTACAGGGT
>JBPPMS010000165.1:0-5455 GCA_051306175.1 Mycobacterium sp.
TCACCGTGATCTGCACCGGGCCGGACGCACCAATCGGTTGGCAGTGCAGCCGCTGCGGCGACGACGGCACCATCGGCAACTGGGCAACCACTCCCTACGATCTGCGCCGCCAACAGCTCGCGGTGGTCGAACCCGTCGACGAGATCGTCCTCGACGCCGAGATCGCCGCCGCACTTCGCACCCTTTCATTTCTCGACATCGATTGCCAGAGAGCAGTATTCGCTATCCGAGCACACGACAACCGTCTTCATCTCGCCATCACCGAAACCGAACTCGACGAGTTGATCGGGGCAGTCGCCGCCGAGGCCAACCACGAACCCAACCGCCGCCGCCAACAACGCCTCGACGCCGCCTTCGACGCACTCAACACCGCCGCCGGCGCCTCAGATTGGTGAACCGCATGACCCTGCCCGACCTCGATGTCGCACGAGTGCAACGCTGGTGTGCAGCGCGGGTACCCGAACATGCCCGCCACCAAGTCCGCGTCGAATGCCACATCGCCGCCCGACACCTGACGATCCTCGAACGACGCGCACCCTGGCGTGAGGACTACGGACCGGAATGGACCAGCTTCCCCATCGCCCGTATGCGTTACACCGCGACCACAAGGACCTGGATCTTGTACTGGCGCGACCGCAACCTCAAGTTCCACCGCTACGACCTACTCGATCCCACACCCCGAATCGAAGAACTCCTCGCCGAACTCGACGCAGACCCCACCGCCATCTTCTGGGGCTAACCGTCCCAGACACCTCAACCAACTCCAGCCGGGGCCAAATACGGCCGTCACGGCGGGGCCAATTCAAGTTGACAATGCCAGGTTCTGGCAGACGGCGGAAGGGTTATCTCAGTGGGTGCTGCCTCTGGCCAACCCACGACCATCGACTTCGAATCTGAGCAGTGACTATGACGCACAAGCAAATCGAGACTTTCATGACGGCATGGCCCGTCGGAGCGGATCTGCAGTACGTCATCGAAATCGCTGAAAAGGGGCTGTTGGACGCCCAGATCGGATATCGCGATTCGTGGCGTAACTTCGACGCCGCCATCGAAGCCCTCCTCGGACGCAAGGTAGCCGGCAAGGCAGCGCTTACGGTTATCTGAGCGATGCCCGGCCTCCTGGGGTGAACCCCCCAGACACCTCTCCGAGAAATGACACGGTACTGAGACAAAAGCCAGATGACACGGATTGAGACAGTCCGCGTCGTTCGAGGCCAGACCCGCGGTGAATGACAAGGACTTTGAGAACCTACATGTCGGTTGTAGGTTCTCAACTTTGACTGCACCTTCTCAAGTTGGGCTGCATCAGCGCTGCACTTGTGCAGCAAACTTGAGACACGCTGGACGGGATGTGCGGCGGATTCTGCTGCCGCGACGAGACGTAGCGTCGTGGTCGTTTTTCTCGTGTCCACCCGCGAATCGCTGCGCGCGATCGGACGGGTGCTACCAACGGCGATTCGCCCTGATCGTTGTGCTCGGCATGGCCACCGCCAGCTGGGTGTGTCTGCTGGCTCATGGCGCCGGGCTCACGCCGCTGAGGGCTACCTGGCCACCAGTCCGGGCGGTGTCAATGACGTGCTGGTTGCCGCGGTGGAGATAGGGTCCACCGCGACGTGCTGCGGATCGGAAAGCGACTCAGCCGTCGGGCGATCGTCCCGGCCGGCAAGGCACTCATCCGCGTCGGGGACAGACGGCCCGCCGGCTCAACGGGTCGGCCTGGAGAGCCGGCGATAGATGATGGGTTGGGCGGCGACGTCATTGGCTTTGAAGTTGGCCAGGACGAACGAGCGGAAACTGGGGCGGAATAGCCAGGCTGGGGAGAAAGGTGCCCAGGGTCGGCCAACTGGCGTGGTTGATGACGCTGTAGTCGGTGGGTTCGCCTGCCAGCGGGCGCATCAGGGTCGAGTCGGGTAGCGCGGCGCTGTTCTGGAACCACCCTGCCGTGTACTCCCAGACGTCGTAGACGGTTTCGGCGTCGTCACAGTGGAAGTAGTTGAACAGAAACCAGTGGTCCCGGCCGTGGTCGACGTCAGCGATGCGGGCCGCGTTCCCGGCCGCGACCAGGTGAGTGTGCGAGGCGGCACCCGCGATCACCGCCACGATCTCGCGGTACACCGCGTCCGTGCGCACCGCATCGATCACCTCAACCGTTGTGGTGCGCACCAGCACGACGAGGTCGTAGCGGGCCGGTCGGATACCGGTACGATTCAAGATCTCCGACCCCTCGCCGGGGGGACGTAGCACTCCGCGGAATGCGATGGCCTCCGCGACTTCGTCACGGGCGGCCAGCTGTTCGCACAGGGCGGCGACCGGGGCGAGTAGGCGCCTTCGTGCGCGCGACCGCAAAGCGAGGGGGCCGGCCCAGCCGCCGATCTCGGCCGCGAGCACCAGGAAGCCGTTGTCGGTCGGCTCGGTGAGCCGGACCTTGACCGCAAGTTGGTTGTTGACGAGTTTCATGGTTCTTTCCGGTGGATGGGTGTCGGGCGGAGTTCAGCGGCGGTCCAGGCCGGACAGTCGCCAGGCGAGACGGCGGCGAACGGCGGGGACTCGTCCGGCCGCGCGCATGACGCGGTTTCGGATCGGGCGAAGACGGGACGAAGCGGTCGCCAGGTCGGTGAGCCTGCTCGCGAGCGAGACGACGCGCTCTGCGGTGCGCCGACGGGCGGCGGCGTATTCGTCGAGGAGGCTGGAGGATTCCCCGGAGAGCACCCGGGACAGGGATTCGCCGAGGGCGACGGCATCCTCGATGCCCAGGTTCATGCCTTGGCCGCCAGCAGGTGAATGAACATGTGCGGCGTCACCGGCGAGCAGGACCCGCTTGTCGCGGAACGAGTCGGCGATGCGGTGATGGACACGGAATCGTGAACCCCACACCACCTCCTCGATGACGGCGGGTCGGGACTCCGGACCGCGTTCGTCCAGCAGCCGTTGGACGAACGCGATCTCCGGGTGCTGCGGGGCCTCGTCCACCGTCGCCACGATCCGGTACATCCCGTCGGGCAGCGGCGCGACCACCACCAGACCCGCCGGTGAGAAGTACAAGATGACCGCTTCGGCCGGCACGCCGCCGGACATGCGCACGTCGGCCAGGGTGAACGACTCTTCGTAGGTTCCACCGCTGAACGCGATGCCCGCCTGCTCGCGGACCGTACTATGCATGCCGTCGGCGCCGACCAGGAAGCCCGCCTGCATCCGATGATCGTCGGCGAAGGTGGCGGTGACACCGTCGCGGTCTTGCACGACTTCGGTCACGGTGGCCGGGCGGATGACCTTCACGCCGAGCTCCTCGAGCCGGGCCAGCAGGAACGCTTCGGTGTCGGCCTGGGAGATCATCAGCGTGTAGGGGTAAGGGGTGGGGAGTTCGCTGAACGGCACCGCGATCAGCAGCTGGTCGCGGTCGCGGATGGTGAAGGTCGGCGTGTGGACGCCGCGCGCGACCAGGTCCGGTGTCACGCCGTAGGGCTCGAGCAGTTCGAGTGTGTGCGGGTGTACGACGGCGGCTCGTGAGGTGTTGGCGCCCTCGGCCTGGTTGTCGACGACGGTGACGTCGTGACCGAGTTGGGTCAGCACGACGGCGGTGGTGAGCCCGATCGGTCCGGCACCGACTACCAGGACGTCTGTCGTCGAAGTCTGCATCCCTGATCCTTTGTCAACAAGTGTTGGGCAACGCCTGTTGGCATAACGCGAGTCGTGTCGCCGAAAGTTGTCAACGGTTGTTGGCCTACGATTGTTGGCGTGAGGCGATCATCAACCGAGACCAAGACGGTAATCCTGGCCGCGGCCCGCGAGCGATTCGCGGCGGACGGGTACGAACGGGCCACCATCCGGGCGATTGCGGCTGACGCCTGCATAGACCCGTCGATGGTGATGCGCTACTTCGGCAACAAGGAACGGTTGTTCGCCGCCGCGGCCGAATTCGATCTGGAACTACCGGACCTGGCGCAGGTGCCGCGGGACCAGCTCGGCGCCACCGTGGCCACTCACTTCCTCGACCGCTGGGAGCGGGACGAGGCCCTGCTCATCCTGCTGCGGGTCGGCGTTACCAATGCAGCGGTCGCGGAGCGGATGCGAACGATCTTCGCCGCGCAGCTGGCTCCGGTCATCGCACGGATGGCCGAGGACCCGCAGGGCGCTACCGTCCGCGCGGGCCTGGCCGCCTCTCAGGTCCTCGGCATGGCGCTGTGCCGATACATATTGGCGTTCCCGCCGCTGGCGAGCATGGAACGGCAGGAGATCATCGACTGGATCGGCCCGACCCTCCAGCGTTACCTCACCGGATAGTCGGGTCCGAGCGCGCCCACACGTCACAGCCGGGGTGATCGCTCCGGCCAGCAACGAGCCCTTCCGCGTTGCGGATCGGCGGCCCGCCGCCAGCACTTCGTCGTTGCTCGACGGCCGCCCGTCATGCCAGGCCGACGGGTTCGTCACCAGGGACACCGCCAGACCTGCGCGTCCGCCGCGCGCGGCGATGGTCTCGTGCACGGTCGACATTTAGCGGATCGAGACGCTGCCCGCGGGCGGCGCGGCATGGCCTTGAGGCTGGTCGGCTCGAGTCGGAAAATTCTGCAAACAAGAAGCTGGCCTAAGCGATTGCCACGTCCGCTCTCGACGGAGGAACCATTCTGATCGGGGTGGACGAGGACACCTCACCACCGAGTCTATGGCCGGTCCTGCCGGACGGGCTCGCTGGACGCATCGAGCAGATCGCCCGAGTGCGGGTCGAGGAGGCCGTGCAGATCTGTAACGTCGAAATCGAACCGACCACCCGCCTCGGACACGGAGCAGATTGCCGTTGAGACTGCGAAATGCGCTTTAACCCGTGTGTACCGGTGGGAGCACACCGACGATTGGACACCTCGGCAACTGGGTCTCGTCGTGCACGCCGAGACCGTCCGGATCCATCCATTCACGGACGGAAACGGGCGCACCACAAGGATTCTCACTGATGTGGTGTTCGCGGCAGTTCAGGTCCCACCGAGTTGCAATACGACTGGGAGCGTGACAACAAGACGCGGTACATCGAGCTGCTTCGGGCCTACGACGGCCACCGGGACACCACCGGGACGTGGCCGATCTTGCGCCTTCATTGGTGTGGAGCCGATCGAGGCATAAAGCCTGCGAGATTCGTGCGGGCAATACTGGACGCCTGCGAACCAGATGAAACGCTGATCGCGTGCTTCGCAGGAAATGCAGCACTTCGTGAGACAAGTTCCGGTGCAACCGCCGTGAGACAGATCGGAACATCCAGGTCAGCGGTGCGAGCAGGTGCAGCCGAACGTGAGAACCTAATGGGAGCCGATCAGCGAGCCTTCGACCGGTAATGGTCCGATCGACGGAGGCTGTTCACCGAGCCGCCGGTTTGTGAGCACAGTGAGAACCTGGAATGCTTGTCGATTCCTAACTGTAGATCGTGCCCCAGCCGGTTGGTGAGGTCGCCTTTAGCGCTCATGGGATG